>JBCBOR010000246.1:0-501 GCA_039821125.1 Pseudomonadota bacterium | reverse complement strand
GCCCATCGGACCGGCCAGCATCGGCCCCTCGATCACCTCTCCCCCGATCCGGAAAAACCCCGGGCCATAGCCTTCGACCGGTTTGGCGTCGGTATATTCGATCTCGTTCAGGCGCATCATCTACTCCCATAGCGGCAGGCCCAGCAGCGCGGACAGGCCAATGATCCAGTAGGCCACCTTGCGGTACGTAGCCTCGCGCCCCGGCCGGAACAAGCGTCGACCGATCACCGCGCCTGCGCCATAGGGCAGCAACTGCATCATCCCGACAAAAAGGTTGCCGCTGGTCAGCAGCCCGTTGAGCGCGAGAAACGGCAGATAGGCCAGCCCGCTGCACGTCAGCACGATGATCGTCGTCTCGGGCGCGATCTCCTTGATCCTCCGGGTGGCCTGCAGCCCGTCCATCCTGGGCATGGCGATGTCCATCAGCACGATGTCGGCGGGGCGATTGCGCATGGCCTCGATCCCGCTTTCGCCGTCGGCGGCGAGCGATAGCGTCGCGCC
>JBCBOR010000245.1:0-502 GCA_039821125.1 Pseudomonadota bacterium | reverse complement strand
CGCTGATCGCGCCGATCCGGAGCGCGTCCTTCACCGCGGCGTGGACGGCGGCCATCTGGAAGGTCTCCATCAGGCGCAGCACCTGCACGAACTCGCGCATTCCTGCCGCGCACCGGTTCTTCTGGCTGAGCCGCGCTGTCAGCAGCCGGCGCAGGGTGGCGAACTCCGGCGGCAGGTCCCAGCCCTGCAAAGGCGCCGCCTGGTCCAGCGCGTTTGCCATTGTCCCTCGGACCAATGGCGTTCCAATGGCTCACCCTTCTGCTCGAGCAGCGGCAGGTAGTGCAGCGGGTCGAAGACGAAGTCGGCGGTCTCGTAGGATCGCCGGTGCCGCCACGAGGATGCCGCTGCAGGTCTTAGGAAATGTCTTGAGCACTTCTGTTTCTTCTGATGATGAGCGGGCCGCGCCATTGAATGTGGCGCGGCCCCAGGGCGACCTCAGTTGTTCGGCCCCGGCAGCTCACGGCCGAGGAAATCCAGGATCTCGTCTGCGATGAACGATCCA
>JBCBOR010000244.1:0-505 GCA_039821125.1 Pseudomonadota bacterium | reverse complement strand
CACGGCATCGACCTTGATTTCGTGCAGGACAACCATTCCGTCTCCGCCGAAGTGGGCACCCTACGCGGCCTGCATTACCAATCCCCGCCTCACGCCCAGGACAAACTGGTCCGCTGCGGTCAAGGCGCGCTTTTTGACGTGGCCGTCGACATCCGCCGCGGCTCGCCCACCTATGGCCACTGGACGGGGGTGGAACTGACCGCTGAGAATGGCAAGCAGCTTCTGGTGCCCAAGGGCTTCCTGCACGGGTTCGCCACGCTGGAACCGGATACGGAGGTGCTCTACAAGTGCACCGATTTCTACGCGCCCGAATCGGACGGCGCGGTGCGCTTCGACGATCCGGATCTGGGCATCGACTGGGGCATCGACACCGCCGCCGCGGTCCTGTCCGACAAGGATGCCGCAGCCCCTTTGTTCGCCGCGTTCGACAGCCCCTTCACCCATGGCAGCGGCCACTGACCCCGCGCATCGGAGACCTGACATGAAGATCCTCATCACCGGCGGG
>JBCBOR010000243.1:0-506 GCA_039821125.1 Pseudomonadota bacterium | reverse complement strand
CAGCGCCGGTCACTCGTCCAGCAGATCACCTTCCGGAAACGGCTGTGTTTGTGCGCATTCGGTGCAGCGTTCGTAAATGGAGCGGCGTATTTCCCAGGACTTTCGATCCGTATGCTGCAACGTGCCCGTGGTCATCGTGTCGACCTTCTCCAGATCGATTTCGGCCTGCTGCTGAGGGGCGAGCGCATCTGGCGTGGTCGCGGTAAAAACCGTGCCAGCGACAATCAGTTTTGCAATGAGGTCCATGACCTCCTCCTCCAACCGCCCAAAGTTGAAGCTTTCCTATCGAAGAGCTTATGCAGGCGTGTTAAAGGTCGCGTTAAGTGATACGGAAAAGCAACGCACAACTTAAAGGTGCAAAACCCAAAATCACGCATCAGATGAGGAGAGTGGCGGACAGGGTGGGATTCGAACCCACGGTACGCTCTCACGCACGCTGGTTTTCAAGACCAGTGCCTTAAACCACTCGGCCACCTGTCCGGCGGGGTTGTGTATGGGTGAAGGTT
>JBCBOR010000242.1:0-506 GCA_039821125.1 Pseudomonadota bacterium | reverse complement strand
GTCTCCGTTTCGAGCAGCCGCTCGACTATGCCCAGACCCTCTTTCTGCGCCCCACCGTCTCGTATTTCCGGCAGACCGGCACGCTCTTTGCCGATATCGACGAACCCTTTTCGGAGATCGAGGTTTCGGAGACGCAGGTGGGCATCGAGGCCCTCTACGCGCCGGGCAACTGGGGTGCTCTCGGCTTTGGTGTCTCCTATCTTCGGACAAACTCCGAAGCCCAGCGGGCGCTCGGACCAATCGGGCCCGATGGTCTTGTCGACACCAGCGTGCCCCTCTCGCTGCTGTTCGACTACGACACGCTGGACGACCCGGACCTGCCGCGGAGCGGGGCTCAGGTAAGCACATCTCTCAGTTTCGACCTCCTCGACCAACTGCAGCCTGAACAGCTCGATCTCGACGCTGTCGCCGCCCAGTCTTTCGGCCAGAACACGGTCTCGCCGTTCCTGCGGCTCACCGGCGATCTCGACGACGGCGAGTTCTCCCCGAACTTCATCGGCGGTTTC
>JBCBOR010000241.1:0-506 GCA_039821125.1 Pseudomonadota bacterium | reverse complement strand
CGTTCTGGCGCGTCAGCCTGCCGCTTGCCCGGCCCGCCATCGCGGCCGGTGTGCTGCTGGCCGTGATGGAGACCATCGCGGATTTCGGAACGGTTGCCTATTTCGGGGTGCAGACCTTTGCCACCGGGATCTACACCAGCTGGTTCTCGCTGGCCGATCGCGCCGGGGCGGCGCAGCTGGCGCTGTGCCTGTTGGCCTTTGCCCTGCTTTTTGCCGTGCTGGAGCGGACCCAACGTGGCAATGCGCGTTACCATGACCCAAGCCGCAGCGGGCAAGGGCAGCCGCCGATGCGCCTGCACGGCTGGATGGCGGCGGGGGCCTTTGCGCTGTGCGCAGTGCCGGTGCTGCTAGGGGCGGTGCTGCCGGTGGTGATCCTGCTGACCCTCGGGATCGGGTCCGAGCAGGACCTGCTCAGCGCGCGTTACCTCGGGTTCATCCGCAACTCACTGGTGCTGGCCGGGACGGCGGCGGTGCTGACCGTCTGTGCGGCGATCGCGGTGGGGTTC
>JBCBOR010000240.1:0-507 GCA_039821125.1 Pseudomonadota bacterium | reverse complement strand
TACACGTTTGGCGTCGACTACCTCTATCCCGGGTTCAACCTGATCGTTGTCATCGTTGGAATATTCGCGATCAGCCAAGCCCTGTTCCTGCTTACGGGCAAGGATGCCGACCCGCCCGAGGCGCGCTTGCGCGGCGGCCTCTTGCGCGGTTTCGGTGAGCTGAAGCAGCACCCGGCGGTTGTGACCATCAGCGCGGGCTATGGCACCGTCATGGGCATCATTCCTGGCGTGGGTGAGTTCGTCGCGCAGTTCTTCAGCTATGCGACCGCGCGGGCGCTGTCGAAAGAGCCGGGCAAGTTCGGGCGCGGCGCGCCAGATGGCCTGATCGCGTCCGAGGCCAGCAACAACGCCGTGCCTGCCGCCGCCATGGTGCCCCTGCTGGCGCTGGGTGTGCCGGGGGAGGCGCTGACGGCCATGATGATGGTCGTGTTCTTTGATGCAGGGATCAAGCCGGGGCCGGATATCTTTGAAAACAACGCGGATTTCCTGTTCTCGCTGTTCATCGCG
>JBCBOR010000239.1:0-509 GCA_039821125.1 Pseudomonadota bacterium | reverse complement strand
GGCCGATACCCGGCCGCTACCCTTCGATGCGCGGCGCGAGGCCCTCGAAGCCTGGCATGCCCGCTGGTCGCCCGAGCGCACCGACCTCTCGGAGCTTGTCCCGTTCGATGCCTGGGCGACGCTCGAGGACCTGCGGGAGGGCGCACGCGCCGAAGGCCAGGAAGGCCTGATGCTGAAGAAGCACGACAGCGTGTACGAGGGCGGGCGCCCCGTCGGCCCGTGGTTCAAATGGAAGCACGAGCCGCTCACGGCAGATTGTGTTCTGATCTATGCGCAGCGAGGGCACGGCAAGCGCTCAAGCTTTTACTCCGACTACACTTTTGCCGCCTGGACCCTGGCGAAGCCTGGCGACAACGCGCTCAGCCTCGTGCCCGTGGGCAAGGCCTATTCCGGCTACACGGACGAGGAACTGAAGAAGCTCGATCGCTGGATCAGGAACAACACGGTGGAGCGCTACGGCCCTGTGCGATCTGTCGAGCCGGCCCTGGTGCTCGAGGTTGCGTTCGACG
>JBCBOR010000238.1:0-514 GCA_039821125.1 Pseudomonadota bacterium | reverse complement strand
GGCCGAGGAAGCCGCAGCGGAAGCCGAAGCCGAGGGCCTCGGAGTGGACGGCCTGGTAGGTGAAGCTGGAGTCGTTGAGGGCGAGGCGTTCGATGGCGTCGCGCATCTCCTCGAAGCCTCCGGACTTCTTGTCGCCGGTGGTCGCGGGGTAGAAGTCGCAGAAGACCATCTGTCGGGGCGGCTCGTAGCCGGGCAGGGGCTCTTCGGCGGGCGTGTGGTCGATGGTGATGGTGTCGCCGACGCGGACCTCACCGAGGTTCTTGATGGCGGCGACGAGGTAGCAGGTCTCGCCGGCGGCGACCTGTTTGACCTTGACGGGCTTGGGGTTGTACTTGCCGAGCTCGGTGACGGAGAAGGTGCGCTCCATCTGCATCATGCGGATCTTGTCGCCGACGCGGAGGGCGCCGTCGAAGACGCGGCAGTAGAGGACGACGCCGCGGTAGTCGTCGTAGACGGCGTCGAAGATGAGTGCGCGGGTCTTGGTAGTGACCTGGTCGCGCGGGGGCGGGAGCTT
>JBCBOR010000237.1:0-517 GCA_039821125.1 Pseudomonadota bacterium | reverse complement strand
CCAGACGCGCGCCGTCATCGAGGAAGCCGCGTTTCTGTTGTGGGACGAGGTGCCGATGACGAACAAGCTCTGCTTCGAAGCGCTCGACCGCACCCTTCGGCGCGTCCTCGAAGTCGACGCGCCGTTCGGTGGCAAGGTCGTCATCTTCCTCGGCGACTTTCGACAGTGCCTTCCGGTCGTCAAGAGGGGCCGCCGCTTTCAGGTCGTCGACGCTGCGTTGAAGAAGTCGCGTGTCATCTGGCCGCACGTCAAGGTCCGCCGCCTCACCAAGAACATGCGCGTCGAACTCAGCGGCGGCGAGGACCAAGCCGAGCTCCGCCGATTCGCCGAGTTCCTTCTTCGCGTCGGCGACGGCGCCCTCACCAACGTCCCCGACCTCGGCATCGACTGGGTCAAGATCGACGACCACCTGCGCTGCGTCGACACGCCCGACAGCCTCATCCAAGAAGTCTACGGCGACCTCGACGCGCACTACCAGGACGCGAACTGGCTCTTCAAGCGCGCCATCCTCTCTCCG
>JBCBOR010000236.1:0-518 GCA_039821125.1 Pseudomonadota bacterium | reverse complement strand
AATCGGTGGACCTGGTGGCGGGCCTTGCGGTGCGTAAGCCGCGCCTGTCGCGCTCGGGCTTTTTCGTGGACCGGCAGGGCACGGTGCTGACCACCTCGCAAGCCGTGCAAAGCTGCGCCCGGATCACCATCGATGGCGAGACGGAGGCCGACGTGCTGGCGCAGGATGATACCCGCGGTGTGGCGGTGCTGCGCCCCGAGAACGGGCTGGCGCCGCTGGCGGTGGCCCGGTTCAGCGCGGCAACGCCGCGGCTGACGTCCGAGGTGGCCGCGTCGGGCTACAGCTTTGAGGGGGTGCTGGGCGCACCGTCGATGACCTTTGGCACGCTCAGCGATGTGCGCGGCCTGCAGGGCGAGACGGATCTGGCGCGGCTGGCGCTCAACGTGTTGCCGGGCGATGCCGGCGGGCCGGTGCTGGACACCGGTGGCGGCGTGCTGGGCATGCTGTTGCCTGCGCCCGACACCGGGCGCGCGCTGCCCGATGGGGTCAGCTTTGCCCTTGACCGCGAGGCACTGCAG
>JBCBOR010000235.1:0-518 GCA_039821125.1 Pseudomonadota bacterium | reverse complement strand
GCGCGACTTCCCAAAGTCGGATCGCATCGGCGAAGGGTTGCGCCCGCTTTTGGGACAGTCGGTGTTCCTGACCAATGGGGCGCAGTGGGAGCGCCAGCGCCGCATCATCGACCCGGCATTCGAGGGCGGGAGACTGCGTGAAACTTTTCCGGCCATGTGGGATGCGTCCGAAGCCGCCGCCAAACGTCTGTCCGAGGGCGAAACCGAGATCGAGGCACATACGAGCCACGCAGCGGCGGACGTGATCTTTCGCACCCTGTTTTCCCTGCCCATCGAGGATGAACTGGCCGGCGCAGTATTCCGCGCGTTCCGGGCGCATCAGCGCAGCCAGCCGATCCTGAACCTGGCCGCGTTCGTTCCGCTGCCCAAATGGCTTCCCCGCGGGTTTCGGCGCGACACGCGCACCACGGCCGCCGAGATCCGGCGGCTGATCGCGCAGCTTGTCGACCGGCGTGCGGCAGAGATTGCAGCAGGCACCGCACCGGATGATCTTGCGACCAAGATCATGACAACGCGCG
>JBCBOR010000234.1:0-519 GCA_039821125.1 Pseudomonadota bacterium | reverse complement strand
GCAGCCATCGCGCGACCCTCCGCCGGAGCTCGCCCATGATCCCCGCCCGGGCAAACAGGACCAGGAGGACCAGGGCCAAGCCCACCACGATCAGATAGGCCGTGGTCACCCCGCTGGACAGATCGATCAGGTAGAACATGAAGAGCGTGCCGACAAACGGCCCCAGCACCGTGCCCGCGCCCCCCAACAGCACCCAGAGCAGCGGCAGGATCGAGTACTGCACCGCCGCGAAACTGGCCCCGACATAGCCGAACAGCAACCCGTAAAGCGCCCCCGCCGCCCCGGCCATGCTGCCGGAGATCACAAAGGCGGCGAATTTGTAGCGCCAGGTGTCATAGCCGAGCATGCGGGTGCGGTCCTCATTCTCGCGGATCGCCACCAGCACATGGCCGAAGGGCGAGGTCACCAGCCAGAGGGTCAGCCCCAGCGCCAGGCTGAAGGCGGCCCATGCGGCGAGGTATCGCGTGCCCTCGGCACTGAGATCGAGGCCCGCGATCTGCCGGGTGGCCTGGGCGATCA
>JBCBOR010000233.1:0-525 GCA_039821125.1 Pseudomonadota bacterium | reverse complement strand
GGGCGCGGTGCGGTGTCGCAGCGTGACTGTCTGCGAAACGCACTTCGGATGCGTCCTTCCACGTTGGCCGGGCGGCTTTCCATCCGTCCCACGTGTGTCTGTTGAAGCTGAAGTTCCGCCGTATCCTCGATGGTCAGGATCCGCTCGTCGTTGTCGATGAAGGACGACAGCGCGTTGAGCGTGGTCGTCTTACCCGAACCCGTACCGCCCGAGACGATCACGTTGAGCCGGGTGGCCACGGCGGCCTGCAGGTATGCCGCCATCTCTTCGGTAAAGGCGCCGAACTGGACGAGGTCATCGACGCCCAGCTTGTCCTTTTTGAACTTCCGGATCGAAACGAGCGAGCCGTCGACCGCGATGGGCGGCACCATCGCGTTGAAGCGCGAGCCGTCCTGAAGACGGGCGTCCACATACGGGTTGGATTCGTCGACACGGCGGCCCACGGCGCTCACGATCTTGTCGATGATGCGCAGCAGGTGGCGTTCATCCTTGAAGGTGATGTCGGTTAGTTGCAGCTTGCCCGCG
>JBCBOR010000232.1:0-525 GCA_039821125.1 Pseudomonadota bacterium | reverse complement strand
CCGCATTTCGTCCCGGAGGCGTGCATCGAGATTGGATAATGGTTCATCCATCAGGCACACGGGGCGGCGCGATACGACGGCGCGACCCAGCGCCACGCGCTGTTGCTGGCCACCAGACAGGGCGGCAGGTTTACGCGCGAGATAGGGTGTCAGCTCCAAAAGGTCAGCCACCTCACGCAAGCGCGCGTCGCGACCGGATTTTGAGAGCCGTTCCACCCGAAGGCCAAAGACGATGTTCTCGGCCACGTTCAAATGCGGGAAGAGCGCATAGTTCTGGAACACCATCGACAGGCGTCGTTTGTCTGGCGGCAGATGCGTGACATCCTCCCCAGCGATCCGGACAGACCCCTCGCTGACCGTCTCTAGCCCCGCGATGATCCGCAGCATCGTGGATTTGCCGCAGCCGGACGGGCCAAGGATTGCAGTGAACTTGCCCGCCGGGATGTCGAGGTTGATGCCATCCAGAGAGACCGTATCGCCCCAACGCTTGCGCACATCGTGGAGCGAGATGGCCCTGCCCGTTTC
>JBCBOR010000231.1:0-532 GCA_039821125.1 Pseudomonadota bacterium | reverse complement strand
CGCAGGTTGGCGACCTTCCATGCGAGCCAGATGATATAGGCCGCCGACACCCATTTGAGTGTCTCGAAGATCCACGGCGCGCGGTCGGCAAGCTCCATCAGACCAAAGCCCACGGGCCAGATGATGAACTGCTTGCCCAAGGCGACGCCCGCGACAAAAGGCAGCGCGGTGCGAAAGCCAAAGCGCGCGCCGGTGGCGAGCAGCGCCATGTTGGCGGGGCCCGGCGTGCCCACCTGGCTGGCCGCGAAGATGGCAAAGGAGAGGGCAGCAACGCTCATCCCGGTCGCCTCAGATCGCGGTCGATGAGGCCCATGATCAGGTCGTCATGCCAGTCGGCGCCGATGAGGGCGGCCTCGCGTTCGCGCCCTTCGACGACAAAGCCCACCTTTTCATAGGCCGCGATGGCGCGGTCGTTGAAGTCGAGCACGCGGCAACCCAGCCGGTGCAGGCCCATGTCGTCAAAGGCGTGGGCGGCCAGCACCTGCATCGCTTCGGTGCCGTAGCCCTTGCTCAGGGCGTTTGGATCCAGGAT
>JBCBOR010000230.1:0-532 GCA_039821125.1 Pseudomonadota bacterium | reverse complement strand
GCCAGCGACTATTCCGGCGATGAGGAGATGTTCGCCGAGATGCAGAAGATGCGCGCGAGGATCATCCAAAGCCCTGATTTTACCGGCGACCGGGTGATCGGCGCAATCCTGTTCGAGAAAACGCTGCACGAGACGATTGGCGACACCCCTGTCGCGGAATACATCTGGAATGCACGTCGCGTTGTGCCGTTTCTGAAGATCGACAAAGGTCTCGAGGACGAGGCGCAAGGGGTGCAATTGCTCAAGCCAATGCCGGGCCTCGCTGATCGTCTCGCCGAAGCGCGGGCCATGGGCGTGTTCGGCACCAAGGAGCGGTCGGTGATCCAGTCCGCGAATGCCGACGGGATCAAGGCAATTGCGGACGATCAGTTCGCTGTCGCGCACGACGTTATGGCGGCAGGGCTCGTGCCCATCATCGAGCCCGAGATCAATATCCACTCCGATACCAAAGCGGCGTGTGAAGACCTGTTGGCGGATGCCTTGATGGCCCACATCGAGCAGCTGTCGCCGGGGCAGGAGGTGATCCTCAAGC
>JBCBOR010000229.1:0-533 GCA_039821125.1 Pseudomonadota bacterium | reverse complement strand
ATCTGGCTGATGATATCCGGCGGGGTCAGGATCGCCGCCACCGCGGCAATCCCCACCACGGCGTATTTGCGCCCGTTCGAGAGCCCGTCCGCCGTAACCAGCCCCGCGCGCCCCATCAGGGTCAGCAGCACGGGCAGCTGGAAGCAGATGCCGAAGGCAAGAATGAAGGTCATCGAGAGCGAGAGATACTCGTTCACCTTGCCCAGGAACTCGATCTGGACCGCGTTGTCCGTCCCGTCCGCGCCGCCGCCCTGGATCTGGAAGTCCAGGAAGAAGTCGATCGCGAGCGGCATGATCAGGAAGTAGACAAAGCTCGCGCCCAGGATGAAGAGCGCCGGTGTCGCCACCAGGAACGGCAGGAAGGCCTGCTGTTCGGAGCGGTAGAGCCCCGGCGCCACGAACTTCCACAGTTGGTTCGCGATGAACGGAAAGGCGAGACAGAAGCCGCCGAACATCGCGAGCTTGAGATAGGTGAAGAAGGCCTCGTGCAGCGCGGTGAAGATCAGCTGCGGGGACTGGCCGCGCGCCTCCAG
>JBCBOR010000228.1:0-534 GCA_039821125.1 Pseudomonadota bacterium | reverse complement strand
GATTGCGCGCGTCCTGAAACCCGGAGGGCGTGTGGTCATCACAAACCACTTTGTGCGGAAACGTGGGTTTCTGGCATTCTTGGAACGCATCTCGGCTCCTTTTGCCAATGTTCTTGGGTGGCACTCGGATTTCGAACTGGAAACGATTTTGCAAGAAGCATCATTGGCGGTCGAAGAACAAGGGCCCCTTCCTCCGCTTGGCATGATGACTTTCATCGTTCTGCAAAAATCCGGAGCAGTCGACTAGATCGAGCAAGATAAGTCATGCCAAAACTCAACCGTTTCTGTCACCAGCGATAACGACCGTTTTAGCCGCTTCATTCTGGGCTCGGTCGTTCGCTCACCATGCGGCGAAGGTATCGAATGAGCCCAACCCGTTCGATGCTGCGCCGTGCATGAATGGCCGCTTCGACGCTGCAGTCTATTTAAGCACACCCTCATGGCGCAGGAGATATTCTTTAGGGTTTGGACTCAATTCAGCCAGCATCTGATTGCGAAGATGTGGAGCATGGAAAGGAAGTTGCGTTTCATCTT
>JBCBOR010000227.1:0-553 GCA_039821125.1 Pseudomonadota bacterium | reverse complement strand
CCCGAAGGGGAAGAAGATTATCACCGCCACGTCTTCCACCACAAGCTTGGCGAGGATCCCGCCAACGACCCCAAAATTTTCGGCGAAGGCCTAGAGAAGAGGGCTTGGACTTCCGTTCAGCTCTCCGAGGACGGCAAGAAGCTGCTCTCGCAGATGGTCTCGGCCGAGCAGGTCAAGATGTTCGAGCAGAACAAGGACCTCGACTTCTCGTACGAGGCCGAGGGCATCGGTCGGTACCGTGTGAACGCGCACATGCAGAGCGGTGCGCTCGGCTTCGCGCTTCGTGTGATCAAGACCGAGGTGCCGCCGTTGTCGGGCTTGAACCTTCCTGAGGTGATCAGCCGGCTGACCTATCTGCCGCGCGGGCTCGTTCTCGTGACGGGCGACACCGGCTCGGGTAAGACGACGACGCTGGCCGCGATGATCCAGGCGATGAACCAGCGGTACCGCAAGCACATCATCACGCTCGAGGACCCGGTCGAATACCGCTTTGAGAGCGACAAGTCGGTGATCGAGCAGCGGGAGCTCGGAGCGGACATGCCGACGTTCGCGT
>JBCBOR010000226.1:0-564 GCA_039821125.1 Pseudomonadota bacterium | reverse complement strand
CCAGCGGCAGCCGCTCACCTCGGGCGAGATTGACGCCATACATGTCGGCCATGGGCTGATCCGAGTTCAGCAGAAGCGCGATCAGCTTCGCGGTGTCGAGGGACGATCCCCCTCCGACCGAGGCGACGCAATCCACACCTGCGTCGCGGGCGTGCTCGACCGCTGACAGGATCATCCCCTCGGGCGGATCAGGCTGCACATCGGCAAATGTCCAGACATCCAGACCCGCCGCTTTGAAGCCGGCCAGCGCGGCATCGGCCAGACCGTGCTCAAGGATCCCAGCATCCGTGATGAAGGCGACTTTTCGGCATCGTCGCGCCGCCAGATGCGCGCCGATCTTCGCCGTGCCACCGATCTCGACAAGGACGGAGGGTGTTGTCTGAAAACTGAAGGATGTCATTTTGTGTCCCTGACGTTTGGCGCGCGAAAACCGATAAAGACCGCGCCCAGATCAGGGATCAGGGCGCAAACCAGCAGCCTCTTGCTACGGTCAGTTGTTACACCAGAGCAATCAACCGGCAGGGGCCACCCGTACCGCCCCGATGCTTTGGCGCGCCCACAACC
>JBCBOR010000225.1:0-568 GCA_039821125.1 Pseudomonadota bacterium | reverse complement strand
AGGCGTGGCTGTTTCTCATTTTCGTGATCGCAGCCGCGGTGTTGAGCTTCTTCGCGTTTACGTTCCGCGTAAACCCGAACGAACTTGGCGTTGTCCTGCGGTTTGGTGAGTTCGACCGTCAGGCTGGGCCCGGCCTGCACTTCCGGTTGCCCTATCCGGTCGAGCGCGTGCTTCTGCCAGACGTGACGGCGCGTAATACGATCCAAATCGGCTTCCGCGGCTCGAGCGCCGGGTTCGGCACCACTGTCGCCAGCACGCAGGACGTGGCGGCCGAAAGCTTGATGCTGACCGGTGACGAAAACATCGTCGACATCGACTTCGAGGTTCTCTGGCAAATCGACCCGACCAAGCGGGACGAACAGACCGGCCAGACGGGCGTGGAGATGTATCTCTTTAACATCCAGAACCCCGAAAACACTGTGAAGGAAGTTGCCGAGAGCGCGATGCGCGAGGTTGTCGGCCAGAGTGAAATTCAGCCGATCCTGACTGCCGCCCGTGAAAAGACGGAAGCCGACGTTCAAGAGCTGATGCAGAAGACGCTCGACACGTACAAGGCCGGCATCCTGAT
>JBCBOR010000224.1:0-569 GCA_039821125.1 Pseudomonadota bacterium | reverse complement strand
CGGCGGTGGTGTTCGACAGCTATGAGGAGATGAAGGCTTCGGGTGCGGCATGCAGGATGCAGCAGCCATAGGAGGTGCCGGACATCCGACAATCCGAGATCCGCACCATGTCGCGGATGCCCTGGGCGAGCAGCTTGCGGGGGATCGGCAGCATGCCCCATTCGGGCATGCCCGGCCCGCCGACGGGGCCCGCATTGCGGAAGACCATGACATGGTCGGGCGTCACGTCGGCCGCGGGATCGTCCGCCCAGGCCTTCATCTCCTCATAGCTGTCGAACACCACCGCCGGCCCCGCATGCTTCATGAATTTCGGGTCCATGGCCGAGGGCTTCACCACCGCGCCATCCGGGGCGATGTTGCCCTTGAGCACCGCCAGCGCCCCCTCGCGATAGATCGGCCGGTCGAGCGAGCGGATGACATCGTCGTTCCAGACCTCGGCGCCCTCGAGCTCCTCGCCCCAGCTCCGGCCCGAGACGGTGAGGGCGGAGAGATCCAGCGTGGGACCGAGCTGCTTCATCAGCCCCTTGAAGCCCCCCGCATAGAAGAAGTCCTCCATCAGGTACTCCTTG
>JBCBOR010000223.1:0-570 GCA_039821125.1 Pseudomonadota bacterium | reverse complement strand
TGCTCGGTGCCGCCATGTTCGATATAGGTGATCTTGGCCATCAAAAGCCCCTTCTTTTTCGGTTCTGCAAAGTTCTAACGGGGCCCATTCGGGCGCGCCAGCCCCTTTTTCAGGGGCGTTTTCGACTTTGCCCTGCGGCACATTTGTTCTAACTTTGTTCTCATGCACGTCGTCTCTGCCCACTCTCAGGCCACATGGCCCCGTCCACCCGCCTGCCTGCGCGCGTCCGAGCTGGACCTGCCGCCTGTGAATGCGCGTGTGGCCGTCGCGGGCCTTGTCATCCTGCGCCAGCGGCCCGGCACGGCCAAGGGCGTGATCTTTCTGACGCTCGAGGATGAGACCGGCGTGGTGAACATCATCGTCTGGCGCCACATCTACGAGACCTTCCGCCGGGCGGTGATTGCGGGCCGCATGCTGCGCGTCACGGGCCGGATGCAGCGGGCGCACAATGTCACCCATGTGCTTGCCGAAGAGATCGAGGATATCTCGCACCTGCTCGATCAATTGCTGGCCGAGGATACGGGCCGCACCATGGCCACCGATGCCCGGACCGAGACCTGAGAAAGCCGC
>JBCBOR010000222.1:0-572 GCA_039821125.1 Pseudomonadota bacterium | reverse complement strand
TGATCTCGTCCCGGGCAGAAAAGGCCGCGTTGCCTTCGAAGAAGCTGTAGCAATGGGGCCCGGCGATCATATCAACGCCGAGACGGGCGCAGATCTCGGCCAGCTGTCCGCCCGTGCCGCAATCGGCGTAGGCCACGAAGATGCGGGTATAGTGGGGCGCGTGGTGCGTGATGGCGGTCTCGACCGCCGCGGGGATCGCGTCGGGCGTGTTGTGCAGGATGGCGGGCAGACAGGCGAGATCCATGTGGCGCCATCCGTTCAGGTCGCGCAGCGCGAGGATCTCGCGGGCAAGGGCACCACAGGCTAGGATCAGGATCGTCCCGGTGCCTTCGGGCGGCCGCCCCTTGTCGGTCAGTTCTGTCGCCGAAGGGCCGGTCATGACTTGGTCCGCGTGACCCTGACCGCGATCCGCCCGGCCGCCAGCGCCACAAGAAGCGCGGGCCCGGCGATCACCCACCCGATGGGCGGCATGTTCAGCGCGCGCGTGGCCGCAAGGCCCGCCAAAACGGCCAGGACACCGGCGCATAGGGCGGTGGCGGCGATGATCAGGCGTCTCCGGGTCATGGAAAGAG
>JBCBOR010000221.1:0-572 GCA_039821125.1 Pseudomonadota bacterium | reverse complement strand
CGCCATCGGGGCCGAAGCGCTGGTGCGTGCGCGTATCGGCCAGCTCGCCGACGGGCGGCTCCGCGTCCAGTACCGGGTGTTCGACGTCTTTGGCGGCCAGCAGCTTGTGGGCCAGCAGCTCTTGGCGGCCCCGCCGGACTGGCGTCGGATCGCGCACAAGATCGCGGACGGTATCTACACCGCGCTCACCGGGGATGCCGAGGCGCTGCGCGGCCTCAACCTGCGGCTCAGCGAGGAGGTGGAGGAGCGCCGGCGGGTGGAGGCGGAGCTGCGTGCCGCAGAGGCCGGGCTGCGGGAGGCGGAGAAGCTCGCGGCCCTCGGCCAGATGTCCGCTGCCGTCAGCCACGAGCTCAGCCAGCCCGTGGCGGCCCTGCGTACCTATCTCGCGGGCCTGCGCCTTCTCCTCCGCCAGCAGCGCGAGGCCGAGGCGGCGGAGACGCTCGGGCATGTGGACCGCATCGTCGAGCGGATGACCGCGATCACCCGCGAGCTGAAGGCGCTCGCCCGCCGCGGGGGGAGGGACGAGGCCGTGCCACCGCCCGTGGTCGATCTTGCCGGCGCCGCGGCCGCGG
>JBCBOR010000220.1:0-576 GCA_039821125.1 Pseudomonadota bacterium | reverse complement strand
CTGCCGGCGGGCGGCGAACGGCCGGGCCTTCATCCGGCGGGTGCTGCAGGAGACGGGGCTGTCGCTCCGCGTGATCTCGGCGGAGGAGGAGGCGCGGCTGGCTGTGGCGGGCTGTGCGCCGCTGGTCGACCCCGAGGCCGAACAGCTCCTGGTGGTGGATATCGGCGGGGGCTCGACGGAGCTGATCTGGGTCGATCTCTCCCACGCCTCGCCCGCGCGGCGGCAGGCCCTGGTGCGGGCGCTTGCGCCGCTCCATCCGGGCGAGGAGTGCCAGCATGCGCGGGCGGCGGCGGCGCATGTGTGCGACTGGGTGTCGGTGCCGCTGGGCGTCTCGACGCTGCGCGACCGGTACGGGGCCGTGGCGGACGACCGGGCGCGCTTCGCCGCGATGGCCGGGGCGTTCGGCGAGGCGCTGGCGAGCTTCCGCCCCCTGGCGCCGGAGATGCGGGAGAAGCTGGCGGGCAAGCTGCAGATCATCGGTGTCTCCGGCACGGCGACGACCTATGGCGCGCTCCATCTCGGCCTCAGGGTCTATGACAGGGCGCGGGTGGATGGCATGTGGCTGCCGCGCGAGGC
>JBCBOR010000219.1:0-583 GCA_039821125.1 Pseudomonadota bacterium | reverse complement strand
CCGTGAAAGTTGGGCGAGACCCCAATCGAGTAGAAACGCGATGAGCGTGATCCAAACGACGTAGGTCAGGATTACGTCCATGGCGAGATAGCGCCGCACCAAAAAGATGCGATAGCCGAGTCCAGCATCAGCAGCGATAGCCTCGGCAGCGATCAAAAACAGCCAAGCGGGCCCAAGTGAAAGGCGCACCGCTTGGATCAGGCGGGGCATGATCTGGGGCAGGGCGATCCGTAGGCCAATGGCGAGCGACGAGGCGCCAAGTGTCTGTGCCTTGACGATTTGTTCCGAGGGCAGCTCGGTCACGCGCGCCGAGAGGTCGCGGATCAGGAACGGCGTGATGCCAATCGCGATTAGAGCCACCTTCGAGACTTCACCCAGTCCAAAGACAATGAAAAGAATCGGGAGGATTGCGAGTGGTGGAACCATAGATAGGACCGCAACAAAGCTGCTGAGGCCTGCACTTACCAAGGGCAACAACCCGATCGCCAACCCAATGAACAGCCCAAGCGCCGCTGCGATGCCGACGCCCATGGCCAGGCGTTTCAGGCTCGCGGCCGTGTCCTTCCAAAACACAACCTCTCCT
>JBCBOR010000218.1:0-587 GCA_039821125.1 Pseudomonadota bacterium | reverse complement strand
ATGGTAAAGCCCAAGCTGCGCTGTAAGGCCCTGATCTCGCGCCGCATTTCGTCCCGGAGGCGCGCGTCGAGATTGGACAGCGGCTCATCCATCAGGCACACTGGGCGGCGCGATACGACGGCGCGGCCCAGCGCCACGCGCTGTTGCTGGCCTCCAGATAGGGCGGCCGGTTTACGCGCGAGATAGGGTGTCAGCTCCAAAAGGTCTGCCACTTCGCGCAAGCGCGCGTCGCGATCGGATTTGGAGAGGCGCTCGACCCGCAGGCCGAAGACGATGTTCTCTGCCACGCTCAAATGCGGGAAGAGCGCATAGTTCTGGAACACCATTGATAGGCGCCGCTTGTCTGGCGGCAGATGGGTCACATCCTCTCCGCCAATGCGGACAGACCCGTCGCTGACCGTCTCAAGCCCTGCGATGATCCGCAGGGTCGTGGATTTGCCGCAGCCGGACGGGCCAAGGATCGCGGTGAACTTGCCTGCCGGGATATCGAGGTTGATGCCATCCAGAGAGACCGTATCGCCCCAGCGCTTGCGCACATCCTTCAGCGAGATGGCCCTGCCAGTTTCCCCAGTGCTCAGTCTGTTCAT
>JBCBOR010000217.1:0-598 GCA_039821125.1 Pseudomonadota bacterium | reverse complement strand
CCTGGAGCTTGTGGGCAGCGACGCCGATGGCGGCGCCGGTCGCGTGCAGGTTCTGCCCTACGATGCGAACGACGCAGCGGCGGTGAGCGGCCCGCTGCATTTCGCGAAACTGCGGAACCTCGACTGGCAGGTCGATCTCGATCATGCAGCGCAGCCGGACCCTGCGGCGCGCAGCCCGCGTTTCGCCGATGGGGCGCTGGTGGTGCCGGGCGAGGCGGGACGCACCGTGGCTTTCCGGGACTGCCGGGTGCGCGGCGGGTTCCTGATGGCCGAGCGGCTCCGCCGGCCGCGCGATCCGGACGGGATCGTGCTGGGCGCGGGCGGCAGCCAGATGGCGGGCTCGGGTGCCGCGTCGTTCCTCTTCGAGCGGGTGGAGATCGTGGATACCGGCGCGGCGATGGACGCCGATTTCGGCGCAGTCGCGTTCCAGGACTGCCGGCTTCACCGCATGGGCACGCGGCCCTTCCGGATCGGCAACGACATCACCGCCCTGGCACTCACCCGGGTCGAGGCCTATGACGCCGTGGCGGCCACGCCCTTCGCACCGGGGGCCTGGATCACGGCGGCGCCGGACGGGGCGACGGGGTATGCGCCTGTC
>JBCBOR010000216.1:326-604 GCA_039821125.1 Pseudomonadota bacterium | reverse complement strand
AGCGCCGTGCCCGTGCCAGTGAGGACGAGGTCGCTGATATTCGCGCTGTGGTGGGCGGCCTGCTAGTCCAGGGCCGCGACGCCGCCGTTGGCACCCGCAGCGATTGGACTGTTGCCACCAAGCGCGCCCCCAGCGACCGCGAGTGGACCGACCTCGCCTTCGCCTGGAAGGTGTGCAAGCACGTCAAGTCGAACGCCATCGTCTATGCCCGCGACGGGGCCACGTTGGGCATCGGCGCAGGGCAGATGAGCCGGATCGACGCGAGCGAAATCGCGGTG
>JBCBOR010000216.1:0-316 GCA_039821125.1 Pseudomonadota bacterium | reverse complement strand
GTAGCGCCGCGTGCGAAGTCCAGCCTGGACTTCGCAGGCTGCGTGGTGGCCTCCGACGCCTTCTTCCCGTTCGCCGACGGACTGCTCGCTGCGGCCGACGCGGGGGCCGTGGCCGCCGTACAACCTTGCGGCTCCAAACGCGACGCCGAGGTCATCGAGGCTGCCAACGCACGCCACATGACGATGGTGTTTACCGGCCAGCGGCACTTCCGGCACTAGCACCGGTGGGCAGCCAATCGCAAACCGGTGCTGGCTTCTACTCTTCGGTGATTGGGTATGCTCTCGCCGTACTCTCCTCAGCCACAACAACGAACCC
>JBCBOR010000215.1:0-634 GCA_039821125.1 Pseudomonadota bacterium | reverse complement strand
CCGGCCCAGACATACTAGTATGTCTGGGCCGGCGTCATGGCGGTCTTCGCGGGGCCGGCGGCCTTCACGGCGCTCGGCGTGCCGGTGCCGATGACGGTGCTGATGGTGGTCTTCGGCTTCTTCGGCGGGATCCTGGCCGGGGCGACGCCGGGGCTCGCCGGGCCGTTCGTGATGGCGATCTCGCTGCCGATCCTGATCTCCATCTTCGGGTTTTCGCCCGACGCGCTGCTGCCCGTGATGGGATTTCTGGTCGGCGTGATGAAGGGCGCGACCGTCGGGGGCGCGGTGCCCGCGATCCTCTTCAACACGCCGGGCACGCCGGATGCGCTGATGACCACGCTCGACGGGCATCCGATGGCGCGGCGGGGCGAGGCGCGCAAGGCGCTGCGCGTGGCGCATTTCAGCTCCGCCGCGGGGGATACGTTCTCGGACATGGTGCTGTTCGTCGGGGCGCCGTTCCTGGCCATCGCGGTGGAATCGTTCCTGGGCTTTCCCGAAAAGGCGGCGCTGATCCTGCTGTCGCTCAGCTTCATCGCCGCGGTGGTGGGGGCCTCGCCCGCCAAGGGGGTGCTGGCGGCGTGCCTGGGCCTGCTTTGCGCCGCCGTGGCCACGGGAGAGGATGGGTATCCGCGCC
>JBCBOR010000214.1:0-663 GCA_039821125.1 Pseudomonadota bacterium | reverse complement strand
GACCGTTTTGGCCTCTCGGTCGAGGTGCGGTCACCCCAGGACGTGGCCGAGCGGATCGAAGTGATCCGGCGCCGCGATGCCTACGAGCGCAAGCCAGAGGCCTTCGTCAAGCGCTTTGCCGCGCAGGATGCCGGGACCAGAGCGGCCATTCTCGACGCCCGCGCCCGGCTCGACAAGGTCAGGGCGGGCGACAAGATCCTTGGCGACTGTGCCGAACTGTGTCTTGCGCTCGGCTCCGACGGGCTGCGTGGCGAGCTGACATTGCTACGCGCAGCACGTGCCCTCGCCGCGTTCGAAGGCGCCAAGTCGGTGAGCCGCAAGCACCTCAAACGGATCGCACCGCTGGCGCTGAGCCACCGTTTGCGCCGCGACCCGCTGGACGAGGCGGGCAGCAGCACGCGGGTCAGCCGCACGGTCGAAACGGTGCTGGCGTAGGGGTCGCCCATGTCCGACCCCTCCTGGCATCTCGCCGCAGCGGCCCTCGATATCCTCGCGGTAGACCCGAAGGGGCTGGGCGGTGCAGTGGTGCGGATGCGCGCCGGGCCGGATCGGGACACAGTGCTGAAGACCTTTGCTCCGCCTGTGCGCAAGCTGCCCATCTCGATTTCGGATGACCAGTTGCTGGGCGGTGTCGACCTTGCCGCGACGCTTGCCGCCGGAAAG
>JBCBOR010000213.1:0-676 GCA_039821125.1 Pseudomonadota bacterium | reverse complement strand
GGTTTGTCTCTTGGGGACATTAAATTTAAATCCGGTTGAGTAAGGATGCCGTAATACTCGGCGAAGATAGGCAATGCCTATTGGGATTGATACCTCTATTATGAAACCCTTTTGAAAATGAAGAAGCCCGTTAACCCCCCAATTTTGCTCACGAGTTTGCTCGGCATACTGCTCACTAGCTTGGCCGTAGCGCCGGTTGCAGCGGCCTGCTCAGCCCGAACAACAGAAACAACTAAATCGGAAAGCCTTGCTATCAGCACCCAGCAGTCCATCGTTGATATTGCCTCCACCAACGATGCCTTTACGACCCTGACAGCCGCACTGCAGGCGGCTGACCTTGTTGGGTTGCTTGACGGTGATGAACCGTTCACCGTGTTTGCGCCGACCGATGCCGCGTTTGCTAACCTGCCCGAGGGCACCCTCGACGCACTGCTGCTGCCTGAAAATCGTGGCCTGCTCGTAGAGATTTTGACCTACCATGTGGTGCCGGGTCGGGTCACCGCTGACGCGCTGGCGTCCGGTATGGTTGCAACAGCGGGTGGCGAGTCAGTGCAGGTTAGCGTCGGCGAAAGCCAAATTGCCATCAACCAAGCTACGGTCATCCAGGCGGATATTCCAGCATCCAACGGTGTCATTCACGTCATTGATCAGGTTCTATTACCCCCTGCTCAGTAAC
>JBCBOR010000212.1:316-703 GCA_039821125.1 Pseudomonadota bacterium | reverse complement strand
GTTCTCGGACAGCGCATTCAGGCTCTCCAGGGCGGCCTCATCAATGTCGGTGGCGTAGACCGTCGCGCCTTCGCGGGCCATGGCGATGGCAGACGCGCGTCCGATCCCGGCCCCTGCTGCCGTGGCGACGACAGTTTTTCCCTCAAGTCTCATGCATGCTCTCCTGTTTGACCTGACGTTCGCGCTCTGGCCACGCGAAATCAAGCTTGTACTGCGTCACGATCAGGCGCTAAATCGACACCGTTCTCAGGGCGGGGTGAAATTCCCCACCGGCGGTGACAGGACTTGGAGTTTTCCAGGGCCTGAAGCCCGCGAGCGCCTCGGGGTGGGAACACCCCTTGGGACAGCAGACCCGGTGCAATTCCGGGGCCGACGGTGACAGTCCGG
>JBCBOR010000212.1:0-306 GCA_039821125.1 Pseudomonadota bacterium | reverse complement strand
TTCCTGTCGTGCTGCGCCTTGGGTGACCGTGTCGATAGAGGAAAGGACAGACCATGACACACACCCGATACGCCTTTGTCAAAGCCAACTGGCACGCTGAAATCGTGACCCGCGCTTTGGAAGGATTTTGCGATATCATCCCGGCCGAGCAAGTCGAGGTGTTCGACGTGCCCGGCGCGTTCGAAATGCCCTTGATGGCCCGCGATCTGGCGATGACCGGACGGTATGACGCAGTGATCACGGCGGCCTTTGTCGTTGATGGCGGCATTTACCGTCATGATTTCGTGGCCCAGGCCGTGATTGATG
>JBCBOR010000211.1:0-706 GCA_039821125.1 Pseudomonadota bacterium | reverse complement strand
GGTGCTGGACGACGGTGACGTCATATCGGCGGGCGGCATACTGGCCTGGACCGATCTTGGCCTGACCCTTGTCGAACGGCTCTTCGGGCGCAGCACCATGCTCTCCACGGCGCGCTTCCTCGTCATTCACCCGCCGCGGTCAACGCAGCTCCCCTTCACCGAGTTCATCCCGGATTTTGATCATGGGGACGAGGCGATCTTGCGGGTCCAGCACCACATTCACGCCGACCTGACTGCGTCACTGAACCTGACAGACCTCGCCGATCTCGCCTGCCTGGGAAAGCGCACCTTCATGCGCCGCTTTGCCAAGGCGACCTCACTCAATCCGACCGAGTACATCCAGCACGCGCGCGTCGCCAAAGCCCGAGGCATTCTGGAACTGACCAACCGCCCCATGGATCAGATCGCCTGGGAGGTCGGGTACAAGGATCCTTCTGCCTTCAGCAAAATTTTCCTGCGTATCTCAGGAGTCTCAGCCTCGGAGTATCGCCGACACTTCAGTGTCGGAATTGTTTGATCTCAGTCATCAGAAACGGAAAAGAAGCCGCTCGCGCAGCCGCAGCGAATGCTCAGTTTGCCCGCATTGCGGCGGCACCCGGCGGCTCAATGCTGCGCCCTGAACGAACGACGGCTCTCGAGGACGCGACCGCGAACACCGGCAAGGGCGCGAACGTCCGCTCTGGCCGATTTTGTTGAAGAAGTCGGT
>JBCBOR010000210.1:0-719 GCA_039821125.1 Pseudomonadota bacterium | reverse complement strand
AGATGGTGGCTACATGACGGGACAAAACCTGCGTATCGACGGAGGGTTGACCCGTGCTGTCTGATACCTTGGCCCTTGCATCACCGCGCGAGCGCCTTGTCTTCGCGGTTAAGTGGGGCGCATCCGCCGTTCAGATCATGGGATACACCGCAACGGGGTTTGGCTGGACACCTTGGAACCTCTACCTGTTTCTTGTCGGTGTCGTGGGGTGGTTCGCCGTCGGCGCGCTATGGAATGACAAGGCGCTCATGCTTGTCCACCTTGTCGCGCTAGGCGCAATGATTGCCGGTACGGCAAGCGGCTGAGAGCGATTGAGCAGCCATTCGGGCACTATGCAGCATTCGGGAGTTATGGGCTCTCTGCCGCCGTCGGGGCGAACGCAGCATCCCACCGGATGGCGGCCTCGGCAACCTTCATGGACGGCCGCTTTCCTGAAGGACTGTCCTGAAACAGGACTGACCTCGGTTCGTGGCGTCGAAGGTCCGCTTTGGCGGTTCAGGAGATCCTCGCTGCTATGCGGCGAATGACCGAAATCCGCCCATATTGTTGAAAAACTCCAAATCTCAAATGTCGCATTTTCTTGGCAGAAACCTATGAAAACAAGAATTAGAATGAGATCGTTCTTCAGGCGCTGAGAGCTGGCGCATGAGTGGCGGAACACCAATTTGGCCGAACCCCCTGCTGCCGGAAGCCGGTCGCTCTGTACGATGAAAAATTTC
>JBCBOR010000209.1:0-752 GCA_039821125.1 Pseudomonadota bacterium | reverse complement strand
CGGGCTCGAGATGCATGTCCGGGATCGTCTCGGCCGTGTGGCAGGGCAGTACGGTTCCGTCCAACGTCACATTCAGCCCCGTAAAGCCCCAGCCACCCATGCAAGCCTGTGGAAAATAGGGATAATAGTCGGGTGGCACGAAATCGATCACGAGTGTGCCGCGATAGGCCTCGATTGCTTCGGTGATGATGGCCTTTTTTGCTGCGTCCACCTGATGCCTGAATGGTTGCGATGCTGCCGGTTTTCCAATGCCCAACCCTGGAACTGCACACAGGCGACTTCGGTCCGCCGAACCCCGAGACGCACCGCCATCTGGAGCGTCGCAGGGAGATCGTCCAGATTCGGGCGGTGCATCATCGCGTTCAGCGTCAGGGGAAAGCCGATGCGGGCGATGTGGTCGGCCACGTACATCTTGCGATCAAAGCCGCCCTTGTAGCCGCCGATCCGGTCGGCCATCTCCACATTGACGCCACGCAAAGAAAGCTGGATATGGTCCAGCCCCGCCGCATCCAGCGCATCCAGCCGCCTTTCCGTCAGTCCGATGCCCGACGTGATGAGGTTGGGGTAAAGCCCTGCCTCGCTCGCGGCCGTCACCAGATCGAGTAGATCGGGGCGCGATGCAGGCTCACCCCCTGGCAGGTGTAATTGCAACACGCCCAGATTGGCGGCCTGCTGGAAAATCCCGGCTCATTGATCTGTCGAAAGCTCCGCGTCCTTTTTCAAGAGATCTGTCGGGTTCGAGCAGCAGAGGC
>JBCBOR010000208.1:0-758 GCA_039821125.1 Pseudomonadota bacterium | reverse complement strand
CCCACGAAGACGTCCAGGGTCTCGTCGGCACCCAGGACCACGGCACCGTCAGCAAGACCGTCATCGACGTTCTCACCGCTGAGGTAGGAGAACGAGAAGCCCCAGGGGCCGGTCTCGTAGGCCACACCGATGTCGAAGGCGGTACCGTCATCCGCCGGCGAGTTGTTCTGCTCGGCGAACGAACCACCAACCGTGAAGCCGAAGGCGCTGACGCTGGCACCGAAGCCGTAGACGGTCGGGTTCTCGCTCTCGTCCTGGTTCAGGGTCGTGAGGTCGTCGTCCGGCGTCGTGGCGATGATGCCCCAGCGGCCCGACAGGGCGATGTCGATGCCGGAGAACGAGTTGGTGTAGTTGGCACCAAGGTCGATGATGTCGCCGTAAGCATCGGCGAGGTTCGCCTGAGCGTCGTTGTCTTCGTTGAAATCACGGGCGTAGGAGAAGCCCAGCTGCAGGCCGAACAGACGCGGGGTGAAGTAGGTGATACGGCCCACGTCGTTGTTGCGGGCGTTCTCGAGGAAGGTCGAGCCCAGCGTGCCGCGGAAGGTGTCATCACCAACCTCGGCGCCAGCCGCAGTACCCGAGAACGGGATGAAGGCGGTCAGCGTGCCCGAGTTGTGGCCGTTCAGCGCGACGCTCGGCGCAGCGATCTGGGTCAGCGAACCAGCCGAGTTCTCCGAACCGATCAGGATGCGGCCGAAGGAACCGTCGATCGAGGCGAAGCTTTCGTCGATCTGGTCGCCCGAGGTGTTGGCCTCAAG
>JBCBOR010000207.1:0-776 GCA_039821125.1 Pseudomonadota bacterium | reverse complement strand
AACGCGTTGTCGATATCCTCGAACGCCACAGTCACCGTCTGGCCCGCGATCACGATCTCGGGCGCGAAGAGATCCGTCACAGCCCCGCCGCCGTTCTCGCTCAGCTGGCCGCCGACCTCGATGATCCGCACCCCGCCCGCCAGCGGCGTCAGGCCCACAGGCAGCGTGTCCGTGACCGTCACGTCCTCGTTCAGCACCTCCGGCAGGAAGATCTCGATCCGGTAGGTCGCGACCTCGCCGAGGCCCAGCTCAGGATCCGCTGTCTCGTCGAAGCTCGTGCTGTCCAGCGTCTTGTCGATCGCCGGCACCGTCGCAACGCGCGCGGTGTCCTCGGCGGTCTGCGCGCGCCCGCCATCGCCTGGCGCGCTGTCATAGACCAGATCCGCCGTGTTGAAGAAGCTCTCGGCCTCGGGCGCTGCCGCATCCAGCGTCGCCGTGTAGGTGATCGTAACGCTCTCGCCCACATCCAGAACCGGGATCGTCACCTCGAAGCCGGTGCCAACCTCGGTGACCACGGCGCCGGCGACACCCGCAACCGCGACAGAGCCCGCATCGAAGGCCAGGAACGGATCGTCCAGCGCATCCGTGACCAGCAGATCGAACGCCGGTCCCGAGCTGTCCGGATCGTGCCGGATCACCACCTCGTAGGCAACCTGGTCGCCCTGGCCGATGGCGATCGGTGATGTCTTCTCGATGATCAGCTCGGGTTCGACGACATCGATGGTCTCGGAGGCAGTGGTCGGGTTGTCCGGGTCGGTCAGCTCGGTGCCCGCATC
>JBCBOR010000206.1:0-801 GCA_039821125.1 Pseudomonadota bacterium | reverse complement strand
ACTTCGCGCCCATGACCCCGATGCCCTGGGGGAAATGATCGATTTTGCCAATTGGCAAAATCTGGTGGAGACTGTCATACAGCCCGCGCACGCAGGAACAACCAGATCTGCTGGGCGCCGCGGGCTTCCTCGACGATGAACTGGCGGGTGGCGAAGTTGTATCCCTCGAGCTCCGGCAATTCCAGCACCCGGGCCTTTTCGTAATCGGGTACGTTCATAACCTCTGTAATCTCATGCGAGGCCTCGAAGGCAGTCTTGATCTGGGTGCTGACGCCGGGACGGTCATTGTCATGGCATTCGATCAGGATGTCGTGCCGGGCAAGTGCGGGGGCGGTCGCCTCGGTGAACAGCTCGCCTTCATAGCCCTCGCAATCCGAGAAAATCAGCGCGCGGGAACCGAGCTCGGCGGTCTGAATCCATTCGGGCGTGCAGAACGATCCCATGGTGACACGGTCCGAGACGCCGTTCGTCTCGGCCATGGCCTGGCACATCCGGCGGGCCCCGGTATCCACGTCAAAGGCATGGATTGCGGCATCCGGATAGAGCCGTGCCAGACCGACCGCATAGTACCCCTCAGCACAGCCGATATCGACAATGTCGCTATAGCCCCGATCGGCGGCGATCTTGAGCATCGGCTCGATCTCGATCTCATAGCTTCCGGCGAGTTTTGGTAGCAGCGCGCTGCCAGTGGCTGCGGCGCCGGGATAGCGCAGCCCGGCAAAGAGGCCGTTGCGAACAGTGAGGTCCGGGAACCGATCGCGCAGGATGGCAGATTTCAGATCCTCGCGGCTGCCAGCGGCG
>JBCBOR010000205.1:0-824 GCA_039821125.1 Pseudomonadota bacterium | reverse complement strand
AGAACCCGATGTCGGCGCACGGGATGATGCACATGGTCATCTCGAACGCCCATGCGGGCGATCCGTACCCGATCGACACGCTGTTCATGTACATGGCGAACATGGCGTGGAACTCGTCCATGAACACGGCCAGTGTGATGGAGATGCTGACCGACAAAGGTGAGGATGGTGCGTACAAGATCCCGCACATCATCTACTCCGACGCCTACTCGTCCGAGATGGTCGCCTATGCCGACCTGATCCTGCCGGACACGACATATCTGGAGCGGCACGACTGCATCAGCCTGCTCGACCGTCCGATCGGCGAGCTTGATGCTGCCGCCGATGCAATTCGCTGGCCGGTTGTGGAGCCGGAGACGCAGGCGGACAACCGTGATGTACGCTGTTTCCAGTCAGCGCTGATACAGTTGGGGGCAAAGCTTGGCTTGCCCGGTCTGGTCGATGACGATGGCGACGCGCTTTATGCGGACTATGCCGACTATATCGTCAATCACCAACGCCGTCCGGGTGTCGGGCCGCTTGCCGGATGGCGCGGCCAGGGCGGCGAGAGCAATGGTCGCGGAGCACCCAACCCGCAGCAAATTGAAAAATACATCGAGAACGGCGGCTTCTGGCTCGAACATATCCCGGACGAGGCCCGCTTCATGAAGCCCTTCAACGCGGCCTATCAGGACTGGGCGGTTGATCTCGGCTTTTACGACAAGCCGATGCCTTACGTGTTTCAACTCTATGTCGAGCCGATCCGGACCTTCCAACTGGCAGCAGAGGATCCATGGTCGTCTTCAACCGCTCGCGCAGATGGTCCGGCGGCTGATGGTCACCAT
>JBCBOR010000204.1:0-885 GCA_039821125.1 Pseudomonadota bacterium | reverse complement strand
AAGTTCATCAACATGTCCGGCGACGAACACACGATCATCGCAGCCAACGAGGCGTGGACGATCGGCCCGCTTGGCGCGGAACACAAACACCGTCCCGGTGAACGGTTCCTTCCTGAGCTCGTTCTGCACCAGGGCAGCAAGACCGTCATGACCTTTGCGGAAGTCCACGGCTTTAGTCGCCACCACAATCCGGACCCGGTTCGACGGAAAGATCATGCGCGCAACACCCGCACAATCTCCGCGACCCGCGCCGCAGGCGTCTCGGCATCCAGCCGGAGCACCACATCACCGCAGACGATCTCAAGCTTGGAACACACGGGTTCCGACGGATGATCGGGGCGCTCTTCAATCAACAGTGGCGCGAACGTTGGCTCTGGTGCCGACACGGCGGGCAGAACAAGCTTGCCTTCTTTCGCAAGCCGCCGCCAGGACGACAGATGATTGGGCCGCATGTCGTAGCGCCGCGCGACTTCGTTCACCGTCACACCAGGTTCAAGCGTCTCAGCCACAATCCGGGCCTTCAGCTCGTCTGGCCATTGACGCTGGCCACGAGGCCCAACAATCGATCCGATGTCTGTGAGAAACTCCGTTAAGCGCTCCATGGAGAAACTCCCTGCAAAACTATCTTGCAAAGGGACTCCCGGATTAAGACCTCACGAGAAACGTGGGGTCGGCACAACGCTTACGCAGAACCATCATAGTGCAGCCGATAGTGCACCGCACTCAAAAGCCATTGGGTCGTCTGGATAATTGTCCAGATGCTCAGAACCGATCTCTGAGCATCTTTGCCGATTTCGACCGATCAGAGATACAGTTTGGAGCGGGCGGCGGGAATCGAACCCGCGTCATCAGCTTGGAAGGCTGAGGTCTTACCACTACACAACG
>JBCBOR010000203.1:0-1262 GCA_039821125.1 Pseudomonadota bacterium | reverse complement strand
TGTGGATCGGCATGCAAGATTGACCCCCTTGTTGGGGTAATCGGCGCGCAAAAGTGACCCCCCTGACAATTCAGTTCAGAAGCTTCCTCAAAAGAATGAGGGAGCAGTCAGGGGATGTTGATTGTGGAGACGATCGCGAAGATCAGGCGCGCGTATTTCGTTCAAGACAAGTCGATCAAGCAGATCTGCAGGGAACTGCGCGTTTCGCGGAACACTGTGCGCAAGGTCATCCGATCGGACGCGACTGAGTTCTCTTACGATCGGACGGTCCAGCCACGACCACAGATTGACCCCTGGCGCTCGACCCTTGACGAGATGTTGGCTGACAACGCTAAACGCCCGAAGCGCGAGCGCCTGACACTGATCCGGATTTATGAAGAGTTGCGCAACCGCGGCTATGCCGGTGGTTATGATGCCGTCCGGCGCTATGCGGCCAACTGGTCGAAGGCGACGCAGGAAGCATCTGCCAGCGCCTATGTTCCGCTGAGCTTCGATCCTGGCGAGGCCTATCAGTTCGACTGGAGCCATGAGGTTGTCCTGATCGATGGAGTGACGACGACAGTCAAAGTCGCCCATGTCCGGCTGAGTTACAGCCGGATGCCGTTCGTGCGAGCCTACCCGCGCGAGACGCAAGAGATGGTGTTCGATGCGCACGACAAGGCCTTCGCGTTTTTCGGCGGTGCTTGCGCCAGGGGCATCTACGACAGCGAGGTTTGGCCGCCATGGGTCCGAGGCCAGGCCGAGCGAAGACGGCAGTGGACACGATCTTCGTCGGCAAGGATCGCGCCTACAATCGTCGGTTCCAACAGATGTGCGGACACTATCTGGTCGACCCGGTCGCCTGCACTCCAGCATCCGGTTGGGAGAAGGGGCAGGTCGAGAACCAGGTCGGCGTTCTCAGGCGCCGGTTCTTCGTCCCCCGCCCGAAGTTCAAATCCTACGCCGAGTTGAACGCCTGGCTCGAGGATCGGTGCATTGCCTACGCCAAGGCGAACAAGCACCCTGACATACCGGATAAGACGGTCTGGGACGTATTCCAGGAAGAACAACCAAGCCTGGTTCCCTATGTCGGCCCATTCGATGGCTTCCACGCCGTACCGGCCTCGGTCTCCAAGACCTGCCTGGTGCGCTTCGACAAGAACCGGTACTCGGTCGATGCCCGCGCTGTGGGTCGGCCTGTTGAGATCCGCGCGTACGCCGACCGCCTGGAATGCTGGCAGAACGGGCAGATTGTAGGCCGCCATGACCGTGCGTTCGGTCGC
>JBCBOR010000202.1:0-1301 GCA_039821125.1 Pseudomonadota bacterium | reverse complement strand
TTCACCTACACCGCATCCGATGGCCAGGGCGGCACAGACACCGCAACCGTCACCATCCAGGTCACCGAACCCTCGGCGCCAGACCCGGAGCCCACACCTGGCGAACCCGTCGTCTTGATGGCAGAGGACTTCGACACCGCCCCTGGCGATGCGGATACCGTGGCCTCGAGCCTGCTGCTCGATGGCGGCGGCGTGGCGCTCGCCCGCGGCGCCGACAGCGGCACGACCGTCTTCAACGCGGTTGATCTGACCGGGCACAGCGGTGTCGTGGCAGAGATCACCCTGCGCGCGCCAGCCGAAGGCTCGTTCGACGCAGGCGGCAGCTATCGCGACTTCATCCGCGTCGAGGTCGTCTATGATGGCGGCGCGCCGGTGCTGCTGGATGACCTGCCGTTCAACCAGGACGCGGGCGCCTTTGTCAGCCCGACCACCGGCAACAGCGTCGGCGATGCCTTCGCCACGCTCAGCTACGCGCTCGATGGGACCGGGAGCGCCGAGTTGCGGATCACCACCCATGTGACCGGCGATGACGAGACCATCGAGATCGATGCGGTCACATGGGTGGTGATGCGCAATTCAGCGGCCCCGGTCCCATCGAGTGTGTAGCTGAGCGTGGCGAAGGCATCGCCGATTCTGTAGCCGGTGGTCAGGCTTACAAAAGCGCCTGCGCCCCGGTCGAACGGGAAATCGTCGAGCAGCACCGGAGCGCCGCCATCGTAGACGACCTCGATTCGGATGAAGTCACGATAGCTGCCGCCCGCATCGAACGAACCTTCGACTGGTGCGCGCATGGTGATCTCGGCGACAACGCCGCTGTGCCCGGACAAGTCGACAGGATTGAAGACAGTCGTGCCGCTGTCGGCGCCGCGGGCCAGGGCCACGCCGCCGCCATCGAGCAGCAGGCTCGACGCCACGGTGTCCGCATCGGTCGGCGCTGTGCCGAAGTCTTCCGACATCAGGACGATGGGTTCGCCCGGAACAGGCTCTGGGTCTGGCTCGGGTTCTAGCGCCGGAGGTTCAGTGATCTCGACGCTGACTATCGCGGTGTCGGAGCCGCCATTGCCATCGGATGCGGTGTAGGTGAACTGGGCGGTGCCGGCGGCATCGGCGGTGAAGCGGATTGTGTCGACACCGTTGACGCTCAGCCGCTCGCCGGTCCCGCCGGTAACGCTGTCGAGCACGAGGCTCAGAGCATCGCCCTCGGGGTCGGTGTCATTGGCCAAAAGGTCGGCGATTGTGATGTCGATGCTCTGCCCGACCTCGACCGAGAAGCCTGTGTCATCGTTGGCGACGGGCGGCAT
>JBCBOR010000201.1:0-1408 GCA_039821125.1 Pseudomonadota bacterium | reverse complement strand
AACTGATTGCGACGGTTGTCGGCATGATCGGTTCGCCTGCAAGCAATCTGACCGGTGCGATCACCTCTCCTGCTGCGAACATTGCCGGGTGCCTGGCAACGATCGCAGAGAAGGAAGAGGCGGCCTGAGACTGAACAGCGAACGTTAGGGCCGGCGCTTGGAACATGACCAGGCCGGACCCCACACAGACAGACGAAATGGAACCTGAAAATGGCTGATATCGAAAAACTCGCCGAAGAGATCGTGGGCCTGACGCTGCTGGAAGCAGCTCAGCTGAAGGACCTTCTGAAAGACAAGTACGGCATCGAGCCCGCAGCTGGCGGCGCAGTGATGATGGCTGGCCCGGCTGGCGGCGGCGACGCTGGCGGCGCAGCCGCTGAGGAGAAAGACGAATTCGACGTCATCCTCATGGAAGCTGGCGACAAGAAGATCAACGTGATCAAGGAAGTTCGCGCGATCACGGGTCTTGGCCTGAAAGAGGCGAAGGATCTGGTCGAAGCCGGCGGCAAGGCCGTCAAGGAAGCTGCGACCAAGGACGAGGCCGAGGAGATCAAGAAGAAGCTCGAAGAGGCAGGCGCCAAGGTCGAGCTCAAGTAATCCGTCATGCGCCGCTGGGCGCAGATGGTGTGAACAACAAGGCTGGATCCGGCAGTTTGCCGGGTCCAGCCCGTGTCGTCTCAGGGGCCTTGATCGACAAGGGGCCTCTCAGACGGCACGGATCAGGTCCGGGAAGCACCGGCGGGGGGCCGCAGGTGAACGCATAGGACCGGCCGAGTTGAAATGAGCTGGACGTGAACGCATCCGCGAACCCGGCGGGTGCGGTCCAGCGAGAGAGAATTGAGGACCTGCATGGGCGAGATGTTTTCCGGCCGCAAACGTATTCGGAAGTACTTTGGCAAGATCCGCGAAGTCGCGGAAATGCCCAACCTGATTGAGGTTCAGAAAAGCTCCTACGATCTGTTCCTGGAGAGCGGCGATCTGGAAGTCCCCACCGATGGCGAGGGCATTCAGGGCGTCTTCCAGTCGGTGTTCCCGATCAAGGATTTCAACGAGACGGCGGTGCTGGAGTTCGTGCGCTATGAGCTCGAGCCACCGAAATACGATGTCGAGGAGTGCCAGCAGCGCGACATGACCTACTCGGCGCCGCTGAAGGTGACGCTGCGTCTGATCGTGTTCGAGGTGGACGAGGACACCGGCGCGCGCTCGGTCAAGGACATCAAGGAGCAGGACGTCTACATGGGCGACATGCCCCTAATGACGCCGAACGGCACGTTCATCGTGAACGGCACCGAGCGGGTGATCGTCAGCCAGATGCACCGCTCGCCCGGTGTGTTCTTTGATCACGACAAGGGCAAGACCCACGCTTCGGGCAAACTGCTCTTTGCGTCCCGCGTTATCCCCTATCGCG
>JBCBOR010000200.1:0-1520 GCA_039821125.1 Pseudomonadota bacterium | reverse complement strand
CCCCACTGAGTTGGTCCACCGTTATGTTTAGGAAAACGGAGGATCAGAGATGGCGAACAAGCGAGCCAAGCCCGAAGAAATTGTCACGAAACTACGTCAGGTCGAGGTGCTCGTCGGCCAGGGAATGCCAAGAGCAGACGCGATACGTCAGATCGGCGTGACCGACCAGACGTACTATCGTTGGCGCAAAAAGTATGGCGGCATGGGCACTGAACAGCTTAAGGAGTTGAAGAAGTTGCAGAAAGAGAATGAGCGCCTGCGCCGTGCAGTTTCGGATCTCACCCTCGACAAACTCATCCTGACGGAAGCCGCGAAGGGAAACTTCTAAGCCCCGCTCGTCGCCGTGCCTGCATCGATCGCGTCCGGCAAACGCTTGGCGTGTCGGAGCGCCGCGCTTGCCGGACGCTCGGTCAGCATCGCTCGACACAACGACGACGTCCGCGTGGCCGTGCCGATGAAAAGCGCCTGGTGGCCGACATGATCGAACTGACCCGGCAGTATGGTCGGTACGGCTATCGTCGGATCGCTGCTCTACTGCGCGAGGCCGGGTGGCAGATTAACGATAAGCGCGTTGAACGCCTATGGCGACGAGAGGGGCTGAAAGTGCCACAGAAACAACCAAAGAAGGGACGGCTTTGGCTGAACGACGGATCATGCGTCCGGCTCAAGCCGGAGCACCGCAATCATGTCTGGAGCTATGACTTCGTGCATTGTCGCACCGATGACGGCAAGGCGTTCAGGACGTTGAACATCCTCGACGAGTTCACACGCGAATGCCTGACGGTCCGGGTCAAGCGCAGGCTCAACTCGGTCGAGGTGATCGATGCCCTGTCGGATCTGTTCATCCTGCGCGGGGTGCCTCGGTTCATCAGATCCGACAACGGGCCCGAGTTCATCGCTGAAGACGTCAGGAAATGGATCGCCGCGGTCGGAGCGAAAACTGCGTTCATTGAGCCGGGTAGTCCCTGGGAAAACGGATACTGCGAAAGCTTCAACGGCAGAATGCGCGACGAACTGCTGAACGGCGAGATTTTCTACAGCCTGCGAGAAGCACAGATCATCATCGAAGAATGGAGGCGCCACTACAACACCAAGAGACCGCACAGCGCATTGGGCTACCGCCCACCGGCACCAGAAACCGTCGTCCAGATGGACCAGACGCCGGTCATGCACTAACAATCAAACTGGACCAATCGGATGGGGCCGCCCAGGGTTGGCGACAGATGTGATAGAACCGGCGCAAATGCAGCGAGCTACAGGTGTGCCAAAGCCACTTGGGAATTAAAACTCTTGCCAAGTCCGCTTTGTGCAAGAGGCATCTGGCACGCGAAAATCTGGGAGTTTCGCTCAAATGTCGGCTTTGTCCCGGCTGAGTGATCCTGGATCCGGGCCCGGTTTCGCGAACGCAATGAATGGCAGATTCGGCGTCCCGCAGCTGTGAAGACTGAACCGGCGACAAAGGTTCGCAATTGGCCGCTCTGATCCCTCAGTTTTGGGCTCGCGCCTGATCGATAACCGTT
>JBCBOR010000199.1:0-1558 GCA_039821125.1 Pseudomonadota bacterium | reverse complement strand
CGGACCCGTATGGCGGTTCGTGGGGGGTGGGGGTGGGGCCTGGTCGTACAGGGTGAACGCGCCTGAAAGGCGCGGTCAACCGGACGAAACACCCGCGACTTCAGGTAAACCGGTTGTCGCGCGGAAATCCGCGCGGCGCCATCCGCCCGGCGCTCGCACGTTTGCCCAACCAGTCTGTCAACTCGGTCTCGGTCCGCGTTCGGCCCGCCGGGTCCTTCCAACTCAGCCCAAGCTCGATGGCGAAGCAAAGAGCGTCTGAGAGGCCGCCATCCTTGTACTTCTGCAGGCGCACGCCCTTGCCACGTGTCATCTCGGGCAGGTCGGCAAGGGGAAAGACCAGCAGCTTGCGATTGTCTCCGACAACCGCCACGTGGTCACCGCTGACCGGACGGCAGACCGTCGCGGTCACGCCGTCTTTCACGTTCAGCACCTGTTTGCCTGAACGAGTCTGGGCGATGACATCCGCCTCAGGCACGATGAAGCCATCGCCCGCCGAGGACGCGACCAGCATCCGCTCGCCCGGGCGATGGATGAAGAGCGCGACCAGATCCGCCTCGTTCGGCATGTCGACCATCAGACGCACCGGCTCGCCCATGCCGCGCCCACCGGGCAGCTTGTCGGCGCCGAGCGTGTAGAACCGCCCGTTCGACGCAAAGGCGAGCAGTTTGTCCGTCGTCTCCGCGTGGAAGGTAAAGCGGCCTTCGTCGCCGTCCTTGTACTTCAGCTCGCTGTCGAGCGCGATGTGCCCCTTCATGGCGCGGATCCAGCCTTGGGCCGAGCAGACGACCGTGATCGGCTCGCGCTCGATCATCGCTTCGATCGGTACCTCCTCGACCGTCGGCGCCTCGGTCAGCCCGGTGCGCCGTGCGCCGGGCGGGTAGGGGTCGTGCCTGGCCTTGGCCTCGTCGACCTCCTCGATCAGCTTCATGCCGCGCAAGGCGCGCGGGGCACCAAACTGGTCGCGGATCTCGCGGATCTGGTCCGAGATCCGGCCCCATTGCAGCGTTTCGTCTTTCACCAACTCGAACAATCCTGCCTGCTCTTCCAGAAGGCGTTCGCGTTCGGCGCGCAGTTCCATCTCTTCAAGGCGGCGGAGCGAGCGCAGGCGCATGTTGAGGATCGCCTCGGCCTGGCGTTCGGTGAGCGTGACGCCGCCGCCCCAGTCCTCAGCAATCAGCGCCTGTTTGGGCTCATCCTCGTTGCGGATGATCTCGATCACCCGGTCGAGGTTGAGGAAGGCGATGATGTAGCCGTCGAGCACTTCGACCCGGTCGGCGATCTTCTCCAGCCGGTGTTGTGCCCGGCGCAGCAGCACTTCGCGCCGATGATCCAGGAACGCTCGCAGCACCTCGCGCAGACCACAGACCTTCGGCGTGCGCCCGTCGATCAGCACGTTCATGTTCAGGGGCACGCGCACCTCGAGATCCGAGTGCTTGAACAGCGTCTCCATCAGCAGCGCGGGATCGACCGTGCGCGCGCGCGGTTCCAGAACCAGGCGGATATCCTCGGCCGATTCGTCGCGCACGCTGGCATACCGAGGATCAGGGCCGCGGCACCT
>JBCBOR010000198.1:0-1645 GCA_039821125.1 Pseudomonadota bacterium | reverse complement strand
CCTATCTCGGCAACGGTCTCTCGGTGCCTGTCGAGGAACGCGGCCATGTCATGTTCATGCACAATGACGATGTCGAGGTCCTCAATGCCGAGTTCTTCGAACTTGGCCGCACCGACAAGTCCATCCTGATCGAGAAGGCGGTCGACACCCTGCGTGATCAGCTCGCCGCTGGTGAGATCAAGTCCAACTTTGTCGACGATGTCCAAGAGTTCCTGGCCACTGAAGGCGCAGCCAGCGAACACAATGTCGCCGGGCGCTATGCGCTGCACTTTCATCGCACCGGTACCGACGATCTGGACAACCCCGCCATTGCCGAGGGCAACGCGATCTGGGGCTCGCCTGGCTGGGGCATGGTCCACCACGATGCCAATGTGAACATGATCTCGAATGCCGTCTTTGGCACGGTCGGCGGGGGCATGGTGGCCGAGGCCGGCAACGAGACTGGCATCTGGGCGGACAACATCGTCATCCAGACCACCGGCGAGGTGAACACATTCAACGCCGAGTCGAGCGGATATCCGCTGCATCCGGATTACATCGCGGACACGCTGGACGACACGTTCCGCCAGGGCGAGGCTTACGCGATGAAGTCGCGCCTGCTGGAGGTCAACGATAATGTTGCTGCCAGCGCGAACGGTGCCGGGTTCTCGTTCTGGCCGCACGGTGTCGACGGCACCTCACATATCGATTCAGGTGTCGATGCTTTTGAGCAGGTGCAGGGCTTCGATCCGTTCTACGGTCAGACCGATGTCGATCCTGCCAAGATCCCCACGCGGGACTTCGCGGGCAATGAGGTGATCGGCTCGCGCCATGCGCTCAACACCTCCTCGAACAAGACCAATCACGAGCACGACATGGACGTGCTGATCGAGGATCTGCTGGCGTGGAATGTCGACCAGGCGATCATGTCGTTCTACCAGCAGAACTACATCATCAAGGACAGCATCTTCATCAAGGGCGAGGGCAACGCTGATCGCTTTGAGTTCGGCGGGTTCATCGGCGAGAACGGGGCCGCGACCCATATCCACGACGCAATCGACTTCAAGCTGATCAACAACTACTGGGAAGGCTGGGACGTCGTCCTGCGCGAGCCGGTCGAAATCGTCGTCGGCAATACGGTGGTCGGCTCGACCATCACCGAGGAGACCGGTCCGGGCGGTATCTTCCGCGAAGGCTTCACCGCCGATAACGATACGATCGACTATCTCGACAATTCAGCAGACTGGGCCGAGACCCTGCCCAACCCGATCGGCACTATCGAAGCCCGGATCGACATCGCAAAATCCGATCTCGTCATGGGCCAGTGGTTCGATTCCTTTCTCGTTCATGTCGAGAAGACAGACACGATCGGCACTCAGACCCTTACCTTTGGATCGGATCGCGATGCCGATTTCAGAGGCGCCTCACAGAAGATATGGTGGGAAGAGAACGCTGCCAATAACGGCTATTACGAACGTGACGGTAAGATCTACCTGATTGTTGAACTGGCCGTTGGCGACCGGGTCACCGGGTCTGTCGGTACGACAGAAGTCGCCATCGAGCTGCGCTTTCTGGAAACCGAGCCCGAACGCCTGCCGGCCGGGGCCGCCAGCAACGGTGCACTTCCGGACCGCTTCGATGCGGATGGCATTGGCGAGTTCCGCGT
>JBCBOR010000197.1:0-1649 GCA_039821125.1 Pseudomonadota bacterium | reverse complement strand
ATTGAAGCGCCGCCGCTGAAGGCGGTTGGGCCGTATTCCGTCGCCATCGAGGCCGGCGGGTTCGTGCATTGCTCGGGCCAGATCCCGCTGCGTGAACTCGCCGAGCCGCTGGAGGCGAAGGGCATCAAGACCCATGTGATCGGCGGTGCCGACGAAGCCGCCGAGCTCGACGCCAAACGTGCGATCGACCAGGGCGCCCGGCTGGCGGCGACCCTCTGATGCAGGTCTTCGAGATCAGCAAGGGCGATATCACCAGCGCCCAACTGATCGATGTCGCCCCGGCTCCGCTGGCGGCGGGTGAGGTGCGGCTACACTTGCAGCATTTCGCGCTGACAGCGAACAACGTGACCTATGCGGCCACCGGGGGTGTGATCGGCTATTGGGATTTTTTCCCGGGCAGCGAGGACGCGCAGGGCCGCCTGCCGGTCTGGGGCATCGCCGAAGTGATCGAGAGCGTGGGAGAGATCCCCGTCGGCGAACGCGTCTTCGGCTTTTTTCCGATGGCAGAGGAGTTGGTCGCCATGCCGGGCCGCATCCGCGACACTGCGTGGACTGACACCGCCCCGCACCGAAAGGGGCTGCCGCCGGTCTATAACGAGTATTTCCGCCTCGCCGGGATCCCGGGCCATGAGCCGGCGCTGGAGGATCGGATGGGCCTGCTCTATCCGCTCTATGCCACCTCCTACGTTTTGGCCGATTTTCTGTTCGACCATGCCTGGTACGGGGCGGAGCAGATCGTGGTAGGGTCGGCCTCCTCGAAGACCGCCATCGGCTTTATGCAACTGGTGGCAGAATACGAGAATGCCCCGGCGCTGATCGGACTGACCTCGCCTGGCAATCGTGATTTTGTCGAGGCTCTCGGGGTCTGCGCTGACGTCTTGACATATGACGCAGTGGCCGAGGGGCTCAGCGCCCGCGCTTCGGTCTATGTCGACATGTCCGGCAACACGCAGGTCCGCCGGGCGGTGCATACCACCCTGGACGAGAGCCTGGCGCATTCCTGCGCCGTCGGCCTCAGCCATTGGGACAAGTTCGAGCAGGGTGCCGAGATGCCCGGCCCACAAGCGCAATTCTTCTTTGCCCCCGCCCAGGTGAAAAAGCGCCGCGAGGATTGGGGGCCGGGCGTGGTCGAGGGCCGGATCATGGAGGCCTGGCGCCGCCTGGCCCGCGACCATACCGGCTGGCTGACCCTGCGTGAGCACAGCGGCCTGCCCGCCGCGGCCGAGATCTATCGAGACCTGGCCCAGGGGCGCGCGGCGCCCGCGGACGGCCATATCGTGACCCTTTGACAGGAGAGAGACGATGACAGACGCCTATATCTATGACGCCGTGCGCACCCCGCGCGGCAAGGGCCGCAAGGATGGCTCGCTGCACGAGGTCACCTCGGTCGCCCTGGCCGCCACCACGCTGAAGGAGATCCGGGACCGCAACAACCTGGACACCTCGCTGGTCGAGGATGTCATCATGGGCTGCGTCACCGCCGTGGGCGAGAATGGCGGCAATATCGGGCGCAACGCGGTCTTCGCCGCCGAGTATGCCGAGAACGTGCCGGGCTTGCAGATCAACCGGTTCTGCGCGAGTGGCATGGAGGCGGTGAACATGGCCGCCAACCAGGTGCGCGGCGGGGCCGGCGATCTCTATGTCGCGGG
>JBCBOR010000196.1:0-1687 GCA_039821125.1 Pseudomonadota bacterium | reverse complement strand
CTTGGATTTCGGGACACCCAGCATCTGACCATACCAGGTGTCCACAACATTCAGAAATTCCTGCATATCCTTCATACGCGCGAGAGCGACGGGATCCGGGTTTGCTTCCGCTTCCGCTGCAGCAACGCAGTCGGACAAGACCCGCATCGCGGGATCAATCTCACGCTCCTTGCGGCCCTGGGCGACGCGGGTCGCAATCTCCCAGACATCGCATTCAGCCTCGAAATGTTCACGCCGATCGCCGGGAATTGGAACACGACGGATCAGTTTCCAACCGACCAGCTCCTTGAGCGAGTTGGACACGTTTGAACGCGCAATTCCGAGCCGTTCGGAAATCTGTTCGGCGTTGAGCGGTGATGCACTGAGGTACAAAAGCGCCTGGATTTGCGCCACCGATCGGTTCACGCCCCACTGGCTGCCCATGTCACCCCAATACAGGATGAACTGAGACTGCGCCGGAGAATCGTTTATGTCTTTTGTTTCTGCCATGACAGAAACATCGGATACAACAGTCAGTAAGTCAACATCTGTTGACCGGAACGTAGTTGATTTCCCAGATGCAGCGAACGATTGCGTATCGGGCTGCGACGGCAGAAACAGTCAATTGTGCCGAGAGCCCGGCTGTGGCGGTCCCGGATCGTCAGGCGAGCGCTGCATGCAGACCATGTGGCGCCGGATCCGGTGGTCTCTAGCCCCCAGTTTCCGTACCATTAATTTGGGAATTCTCTTATAAGGTTTCGGGACAGGCGGGCGCATGTTGAGGGCATGGTGAACCGGCCCTTGGCGCCGTCGCGCTGCCCGCTCTGGGGCTGATCTTTCTCGGCGGCCCAGACGTGCCGATCAGGGTAGAGGGCTCAAAGGGAAGGATCGAAGAGTCTGGCATCGCGTCCGGTTTGGGTCGCAACCCGCGTTGGCGATCCTCCGATCGACAGCAACTGGAGGCGCGGCTCGAGGCGTGTGGCCATCACGTGGTCTGCCTTGGCAGCTGTGCAGCCTCTCTCGCATTCGTTGTCTTCTAGGATAGCGCCGCGGGCTATGCCCTCTGCCAGGCAACCTGGCTCGAGGATACGAGCCTGATCTTCGGACGCCCACCCTACCCGAATACGATGTCGTCGAGGCCGAAGCCTGCGAGGCTGGAGCCGGTGCTTTGCACCGTGATCGCCTCGAACCCGTTGAAGAACACCAGCGCCTCCGTCGCCGAGTTCACGAACACCTGCACGTCGTTCTGGTCCGCCACCCCGTTGATCCGCAGCGTATCCAGGCTCTGGTCGAAATCGGTGATCACATCGACCCCCGACAACAGCACCGATCCGGCAAACACAAACGTGTCGCCGCCTTCGCCCCCGGTCAGCGTATCGCTGCCCGCTCCGCCGTTGATCAGGTCGTTGCCGAACCGGCCGTTGATGACGTCCGCACCGTCCTCGCCAAAGAACTGGTCGTCGCCATTGCCGCCCTCGATCGTATCATTGCCCAGGCCCGCGAACACCGTGTCGCGGCCCAACTCACCACCTTGGGTGTTGTCATTGTAGAGGTCATTGCCCTGGTTCAGGAACACGAGGTCCCGCCCGTTGCCACCGGCCACGGTGTCGTTGCCTTCACCGGCCGTGATCGTGTCGAACTGGTTGCCGCCAAAGATCAGGTCGTTGCCGAAGCGGCCGTTGATGACGTCGGCGCCATCCTCACCGTG
>JBCBOR010000195.1:0-1749 GCA_039821125.1 Pseudomonadota bacterium | reverse complement strand
AAACTGCAGTTCGACCGCCGCATCTATGGCACCAATCGATCCCGTTACCCGATCGCCCACAACCGCCTCAACGATCAGGAAGATCTTGCCATCACGCTCGTAGTAGCCCTTGTTGACAGCATTCTCCTGCCACCAAGTCTTCTGAGTTGCGCCCCGGAATTCCTTGGCCCGCTGGCTGCCCATCTCCTGGGTCTCGGTTCCGATCGTATCGGTCTTGATGACGTAGAGCGAAAAGCGATCATAGGTCTCAGTCATCACCAGGTCGGAAAGAGCGGGGTCCAGCGAGGCCTCGATCGTGCCGAGCGGGTTCGGCAGTCGGTCTTCCCAGCCAGGTGCGTTGTCGAGATAGTCGATCGTGTCATTATCGGCTGTGAAGCCTTCGCGGAAAACGCCGCCCGGTCCGGTTTCCTCGGAGATCGTAGAGCCGACCACTGTGTTGCCGACGATAATCTCGGCCGGCTCACGCAAGACGACATCCCAGCCTTCCCAGTGGTTATTGATCAGCTTGAAGTCGACCGGATCGTGGATATGAGTTGCCGCACCGTTCTCACCGACGGATCCACCAAAATCGAGGCGGTCGCCATTGCCCACACCCTTGATGAAGATACTATCTTTGATGATATAGTTCTGCTGGTAGAATGACATGATCGCCTGATCAACATTCCAGGCCAGCAGATCTTCGATCTGCACATCCATGTCATGGCGATGGTCAATCTTGTTCGAGGAGGTGTTGAGCGCATGGCGTGAACTGAGCACTTCATTGCCAGCAAAATCGCGGGTGGGTACGATGCCCGGGTGCACGTCCGTCTGGCCATAGAACGGGTCGAAGCCCTGCACCTGCTCAAAAGCATCCCCACCTGAATGGATATGCGACGAACCATCGACTCCGTGGGGCCAGAACGAGAACCCAGCGCCGTTAGCACTGACGGCAACGTTGTCGCTGATCTCCAGAAGACGCGACTTCATCGCATAGGCTTCGCCTTGCCGGAAAGTATCATCCAACGTGTCCGAGACATAATCGGGATGGAATGGATCACCGCTGGATTCGGCATTGAAGGTGACCATCTCGCCGGTGGTCTGGATGACGATGTTATCCGCCCAGATACCAGTTTCGTTGCCGGCCTCGGCCACAATGCCGCCTCCGACCACGCCGAAGACGGCATTCGAGATCATGTTCACATTGGCGTCGTGATGAACCATGCCCCAGCCGGGCGAGCCCCAGATAGCGTTACCCTCGGCGACGGCAGGATTGTCCAGGTCATCGACACCCGTGCGGTGGAAATGTAGTGCGTAGCGCCCAGCCTCATTGTGTTCGCTGGCTGCAGCTTCGGTCGCCAGAAAATTTTCGACTGCGCTAACCGATCCGTCTCTGATCTCGCCAGCTGCAAGCTTCTCGCGCAGCGTATCAACGGCTTTGGAGATCAGAATCGACTTGTCCGTACGGCCCAGTTCAAAGAACTCGGCGTTGAGGACCTCGACATCATCATTGTGCATGAACATGACGTGGCCGCGCTCGTCGGTCGGCACGGAATTGCCATCCCCGAGATAGGCATCGTCTTCGGTTTCGCTGCCGATGAAGACATTGCGTGTGTAATTCGCCACCGGAATTTGAAGTACAGCATCCGACTGATGTTCGGGTGGGACGTGATCGTATTGCAGGACCTGGTCGAGCGCGACGGTGTAGGTCCCGTCCGCATTGGCCGTGATCGCCTTGATGGTAACGATCTCGTCCTCATAGGTCTCGATCTG
>JBCBOR010000194.1:0-1918 GCA_039821125.1 Pseudomonadota bacterium | reverse complement strand
TTCCAGTCCTATGCGCTGTTCCCGCATATGACGGTCGAGAAGAACATCGCCTACGGGCTAAAGCGTGAAGGCGTCGCAAGGGCCGAGATTGCGACCAGGGTCACCGACATGATCTCGCTCGTGCAGCTTGACCAGTTCGCCACCCGCAAACCGCATCAACTGTCCGGCGGTCAGAAGCAGCGTGTCGCCCTGGCCCGCGCCCTGATCAAGAAGCCAAAACTGCTGATGCTCGACGAACCCTTGGGCGCGCTCGACAAGAAGCTGCGCGAAGAAACCCAGTTTGAGCTGATCAAGATCCAGGAAAGCCTCGGCGTCACCTTCGTCGTCGTGACCCACGACCAGGAAGAGGCGATGACGCTGTCCACCCGACTGGGCGTGATGACCGCCGGAGAAATCATGCAGGTCGGCACGCCGCATGAAATCTATGAATACCCACAATCGCGCTTTGTCGCGGACTTCATCGGATCGGTGAACATCTTTGACGGGTGGATCACCGAAGATGCCGACGACCACGTGGTTATCGCCTCACCCGACACCAAATCCGACATTCGGATCACCCATGGTGTCAGCGGGGTCGAAGGCCAGAAGGTCGCAGTCGCCGTGCGTCCCGAGAAAATCCAGATCAGCCGCGATGCGCCCACCGATGCCCTGAACCATGTGGCAGGCAAGGTCGATGAGATCGCCTACATGGGCAACCTGTCGGTGTTCCACGTCGTTCTTGAGAGCGGCAAACGCGTGCGTGTCACCCAGTCGAACCTGACCCGATCCGACGAAGGCTCGATTGGCTGGGACGAAACCGTCCACATCTCCTGGGACGGCGCCGCCGGCGTCGTGGTGCAAGCATGAGCGTGACCGACGAGACCCCGCAGCCCGCAGGGCTGGTCGCGCGGGCCTTTGCGCGCCTTGGCCTGGAAGGCCGGGCGCTTGTGATCGCGGTGCCGCTGTTCTGGCTGACGATCTTCTTTCTGATCCCGTTTCTGGTGGTGGCCAAGATTTCGCTGTCCGAGGCCGCCATCGCGCGGCCGCCATACCTGCCGATCTGGGACTGGGTGGACGGCATTCTTACGCTGAACCTGAACTTCAACAACTATCTCTTCCTGGCGGAAGACCCACTCTATCTGAACGCCTATCTGGAATCGATGAAGATCGCGGCGATCTCCACGGTCTTCACAGCGCTTGTGGGCTATCCGATGGCCTACATGATCGCGCGTGCGCCTGAAGGCCGCAGATACCTGCTGCTGATGCTCGTGGTGCTGCCATTCTGGACGTCGTTCCTGCTGCGTGTCTATGCATGGATCGGCTTCCTGAAAGGCAACGGCGTCATCAACAACTTCCTGATGTCCATCGGCGTCATCAGCGAGCCGATTCAGATGATCCAGACCGATTTCGCGGTCTATGTGGGTATCGTCTACACCTATCTGCCGTTCATGATCCTGCCGCTCTACGCCAACCTGGTGAAGCTTGACGAAAGCTACCTGGAGGCCTCTGCCGACCTCGGCGCAAAGCCTGCGGTCACCTTCTTCACGGTGACGTTGCCGCTCTCGATCCCCGGCCTCATCGCGGGTTCGATGCTGGTGTTCATCCCTGCGGTGGGGGAATTCGTGATCCCGGCGCTGCTGGGTGGCCCCGACACGCTGATGATCGGGCGCATCCTGTGGAACGAGTTCTTCTCGAACCGTGACTGGCCCATCGCAAGTGCGGTCGCGATCGTGATGCTGTTTGTCCTGGTGATCCCGATCATGCTGCTGAGACGCGCCCAAGCAGCCGAAGGAGACAAGTGATGAAAAAGCGATCCACATTTCTGACAGTGACGGCCTGCCTGGGGTTCCTGTTTCTCTATGCGCCCATCGTCTCGCTTGTGATCTTCAGCTTCAACGAATCCAAGCTGGTGACGGTCTGGGGCGGGTTCTCCACCAAG
>JBCBOR010000193.1:0-2038 GCA_039821125.1 Pseudomonadota bacterium | reverse complement strand
CACCACGGAACTGATTGACGTCCGAGCCGACGACGCCCTTGGGCACGCCGGCGAATTGGAAGGTCCGGATCGCGGGGGCGTCCTTGTTGGCCGTGTCCTTCATGGCGCATCACCTGCAGTTCGATGGGTCAACGGAGCCCGCCCGCGGGGGCCACAGGCACCTGCGCCGGAGGGGCATGATGAATGGCGACGCGTCTCCTCAGGTCCCGAGCGTGACCAGAAGAAGGTCAACGTGGCTCACGGCGTTGTCCTGATTGACGTTGTCATGATCATCGACATAGGCGCCTGTCCCGGTGAGCACGACCGAGTCGAGATTGATATCGGGCTCTAGCGTGCCCACGCGGATCCGGTGGACGAACCTGCCGCCCGACCCGTAGCTCGCCCTGAACCCGGTGATCAGCGCCACGCCCTCCTTCTTCGAGAGCGCCGGCGAGATATCATGGGTGATGCTGCCGGTCAGAGAGGTCTGCACGTTCGGGATCGGGATCGCCCGCAACAGAGTGCCGCCCGCCGTCTGGGCGATGAAGCCGCCATCAACGCTGAGCTCCGTCGCTTCGCTGCCGAACTGGTCATGCAGCTGCGCAGTCGCCGTCAACACGCCCTCGGTCCCGTTCTGGCTCTCCCCAACCGTCGCCGCAATCGTCTGAACCGAGTGGTCGCGGCTACCGTAGGACAGGTCGAAGCCCGAGAGGACGCCCTGGAAGATATCGAGGCTCTGGTTTGGCAGCGCGAACTGCATGCTCTCGCCGCCAGACTTCATGTTTCGCTCGTTCCCGAGGGCGATGAGACCCACATTCGTGTCCGTCACGGCGACGACCGCCACCACCACGTAAGACGCGTCGGGATCGAGCCCGTGGCTATGCTCGTCGACCATCACGAGCTCCGCCGTGACGGTCACCTCTTTCGCCGCCTGCTGCTTCGAGAGACGGATGGCCACCGTCTCGATCCGGCGATCCTGGCCATGCTTGAAGCTCAGCTCGAACATCCGAATGCCAACCACCGACGACACGACGGTGCCGCCGAAAGTCAGCACTGCGCTCTGGCCCGGCGCAAGTTGTACGCCAGCAAATTCAATCGGCATTCGGCCTCTCCATCGCTGTTGAGCAGTAATGTCAATCAAGCGCGCCTTATCGAGCGCTCACAGATAGACCTAAACGCGCAACTCACCTGGCGGAGACAGACCTCGACACCACATTCAACGAAGTATAGCTGGAAAGGCTATTCTTAGTTCGTCGTGCTGATAGGGTTCGATGGCCTCCATTAGGGTGAAAGCACCTTGAAGTTGTGCGCTTTCACCGTCCATCCATGGAACCATCTATGAGGGCGTCGGTGCAGGCTCCCAGAGCACGCGGATCCGCGTGCCCGCGCCCGTGTCCTCCACAGCGATCCGCGCCCCGATGGCATCGGCACGCTTGGCCATGGCCCGCAGGCCGATCCCCCCCTCTCGCGGTGGGCCGATCAGCCCGCGCCCGTCATCGACGATCTCGATCGCATTGGCAGAGACCTGCACGCTCACGCGGCGCGCGCCTGCATGCTTGATGGCGTTGGTCAGCGCTTCTTGGACGATGCGCAGCACATGCAGCCCGGCCGAGGCCCCTGCCTCGGGGAGCACTGGCTCGGCCTCGACCGTCCAATCCAACTCTACCTTCTTCGCATCGAAGACGGGCGCGAGGCGGGCGCGCAGCATCGCGAGCAGCGTCGTCACGCTGTCCTCTGCCTCCAGGCTGTCGACCGTCAGGCTCAGATCCGCGAGGCAGGCGTCGAGCGTGGCGCGCAACAGCGCGCGGTCATCGCCCCCGCTCTGCAGGTAGGTGAGCGCGTTGACGAGCTGACCGCCCACCCCGTCATGCAGATCCATCATGATCCGCTCACGCTCCTCGGCGATGGCTTCGACGCGGCGACGCTTGGCAAGCTCAGCATAGGTCGCCTCGAGCTCGGCCGATTTGGCGGCAACCTGAGCATGCAGCGTCTCGGTCAGCGCCTCGTATTGGCGGACCGCGCCCACGAGCTGGCCCATCATCACCCAGGAGCCGAGCGC
>JBCBOR010000192.1:0-2041 GCA_039821125.1 Pseudomonadota bacterium | reverse complement strand
ATTCGAGTCCTTCGAGAAGAGCCCCTGGACGGTCTGTACGTCGTCCGAACGGAAGCTTAGGGACAGAGCCCCATCCGCCAATTCGAAGGCATCCTGATGATCGAGCACTACGGCAGTGTTGCCATCGAAGGCCAGGGCCTCATCCAACAGCGACAGTGTCAGTACTGTGTCGGGCGCAGGCTCAGGGGTCGGTTCCGGGGTTGGATCTGAGGCGGGCGCCGTCACATCAATCGTCACCGTTGCGGTATCGGTCCCGCCTTGGCCGTCCGAGACCGTGTAGCTGAACGTGTCCGAACCCGAGAACCCCGCCGCAGGCGTATAACTCACCGTACCGTCAGCGTTCAGGGTGACAATATTGTTCGCACCGCCCGTGGCCGCTGTAACGCTGAGGCGATCGCCATCGACATCGCTGTCATTCGCCAGCAAATCCGAAACCGCGATGTCAAGGCTTTGACCAGCTTCAACCGAAAACCCGCTATCGTCAGATGCAAAAGGAGCCGCGTTCAGCGGGGGTGACGGCAGGGGTGAATCCGTTGATTCATCCACGGGATCAGCAGTGATCTGGACCGCATCAATTTCGATAGTCTCGTCATCGCCTGTCACGTGGGTTGTGATGTGCAGCTCAGCGGTCAGTGCGGCCTCAAACGCATACTCCAATACCGCGAATGCATCACCAATTTGATTACCAGTGGTAGGACTAACGAACGCGCCTAAGTTGCGATCGAAATGCAAATCGTCGAGCAACGTGACAGTGCCGCCATCGTAGATCACCTCGATCCGGATAAAGTCGCGATAGGTACCGCTCGTGTCAAAAGACCCCTCAGCAGGCGCCCGCATCGTGATAGAAGCCACAACGCCAGTACGCCCGGCTACATCAACCAAATTGAATACCGTCGTGCCGCTGTCGGCGCCGCGGGCCAAAGCCACACCACCTCCGTCAAGCAGTAGGCTCGAACTCACTGTGTCTGCATCGGTGGGCGCAGTATCGAAATCCTCCGATAACAAGATTGTAGAATAGTCCGGTCCGGGCTGGGGCGATGAGGCCGTAACCTCGATGGTCACGGTAGCTGTATCAGTGCCGCCTTGGCCGTCATCGACGATATAGATAAAACTGTCGGCACCCTCGGCATCAGAAGCAGCTGAGTAGTTTATGCTACCATCTGCGTTTAGTACGATCGTGTTGTTCGAACCGCCCGTAACCGCGGTGATGCTAAGCTGATCGCCATCTGCGTCTGTGTCATTCGCCAACAAATCCGAAACTGCGATGTCAATGCTTTGACCAGCTTCGACCGAAAACCCGCTATCGTCAGACGCAACAGGATCAACGTTCGTTATAGTCGGCTCCGTTGGGTCGACCGCAGGATCACTGGATAGGGTGACCTCGAGAATCTCGCCAGAGAAGCGGTCCTCGATCCGATCGGCAACCCCATCGCCGCTGCGTGGTTGTGTCCCACCAAGCACGATCGGTTCTCGGTTCGCGTCAAGCCCAGGCCAACCATCCGCCGTGCCGATCTCCTCGCCATCCAAGAGTAGCGCCAACTGACCTGCCTGCCACGTAACCTGAACGTTGTATACAACACCAGCGTTGACCCGACCGCCCTCGATCACCAGACTCTCGGTGGTGGTTTGAGCACGAAGCTTCAACTGGCCATTCTCGATCGTAAGGGTCAGATGGCCGCCATCGTCAAAGCCGCTTGAGTCCTTCGAGAACAATCCTTGACTGCCCGAGACACCATCCGCACGGAATCTGAGACTGAGTGCTCCATCCACCAACTCGAACGCATCCTGATGGCCGAGCACCGAGACTGTGCTGCCATCGAACACTACAGGCTCTTCAAGCAAAGAGACCACACTCTCGGAGTCAGGCTCTGGGGTTGGTTCTTCTTCTGGTGGTGCGGTGACCTCGACGGAGACGGTTGCGATATCTGTATCGCCACTACCGTCAGAGACCGTGTAGGTGAAACTGTCGGAGCCTGTGAAGCCAGCATTGGCCGCGTAGCTGAGCGTGCCATCGGCATTAAGGGTCGCGGTGCCGTTTGAG
>JBCBOR010000191.1:0-2144 GCA_039821125.1 Pseudomonadota bacterium | reverse complement strand
TGCTCCTCGTCGAACTCCGGGGGCTTCTTGCCACCGCGCTCGAACACGCCCGATGCGCCTTCCAACAAGGCTCTCTTCCAACTGTGGATCATCTGTAAGTGGCAGTCGTATCCTCCCCAAAACGGGCAATTGAAATTTCCCCAATCGTGAGCGGTGCTCAGCCAATTTCCGGCCCCCAAATAGCCGGGAAATTGGCAGCGCCGCGGGAAGCTGGCCTGATGCCTCAAACAACAAGGCAGAGGCAGGCAGGTGAAGAGATTGAGGGAGATCGTTTTGATCCACGATTTGAAAAAGCAGGGGCTGGGCATCTCGGCGATTGCCGAGAAGGTTGGCTGCGACCGCAAGACCGTACGGAAATATCTGGACCAGGGGCTTGAGACGCCAGTCTATGGCCCCCGTGCGGCGCGCGATAGCATGCTGGATCCGTACCGAGATTACTTGCGAGAGCGGGTGACGCAGTTTCCCGAGCTTTCGGGGCGCCGGCTTTTCCGCGAGATCCGGGACCTGGGCTACGAAGGCAGCTATTCGACTCTGAAGCCCTTTCTACGCGAGGTGCGCCCGCCGGTCCGGACACAGTTCGAGCGCCGGTTCGAGACGCCTGCAGGTCGTCAGGCGCAGATGGACTTCGCCGAGTTCTCGGTCGAATTCGCCGACGAGCCCGACGTGAAGCGCAAGGTCTGGCTCTTCAGCATCGTGCTTGGCCACAGCCGGTGGATCTGGGGTCGGTTCGTCGCGAGCCAGAACCTCCAGTCGGTGATGCGCTGTCACATCGCGGCCTTCAGTGCCATGGGCGGGGTGCCCGAAGAGGTGCTCTATGACCGCATGAAGACCGCAGTCATTGGCGAAGACGAGGACGGTGTCATCACGTATAATACGTCGCTGGTCGCGCTGTTGAACCATTACGGCGCGCTGCCCAAGGCCTGCCGTCCGTACCGTGCCAAGACGAAAGGCAAGGTCGAGAGGCCATTCCGCACTCGCCATTGGGCTTGAACCAATGGCGCCTTCAATGGCTCGTTCCGCCAGGACTTCTTTCTCGGCAGGACGTTCCGGAACCTGGATGACCTGAACGCTCAGTTCGATGTCTGGCGCGCCGAGGTCGCCAATGCGCGGGTCCATGCCACAACCCATCGTGTCGTCGCCGAGCACTTTGTCGAAGAGCAGCCCAGTTTGAAGCCGTTACCCGCGATCCCCTACAGCGCGGTGCTCACTGTCGAACGCCGGATCAGCCACGAAGGCATGGTCTCGGTCGATGGCAATCTCTACTCGGTGCCGGATACGACCCGCAAACGGGTGGTCGAGGTGCAGAACCACGTAACCGAGGTCCGGATCTTCGAAGAAGGCCAGCTCATTGCCTGTCACCCCGTGCTCGAGGGCAAGAACCGGCGACGGGTCGATCCAGGCCACCGCAAGGCCCCACCAGCGTGCCAACTGCTCTCATCCCCTGGCGTGCCGCAGCGCCCTTTGACGTTCTACGGTGCCGTTGGTGATCGCCTTGCGGCTGCGGGAGTGCAGTGATGGAGGATCTGTTGGACCGTGTCCGCGGTGCGCTGGTCGGGCTGAAGATGCCGCGGGCATTGGAAGCCCTGGATCACACCATGCAGCGGATGGAGAAAGGTGAGATCACCGGGCTCGAGGCGATCGACGTTCTGCTCAGCGAGGAATACAGCACACGAGAAACCCGGCGGATCGAGGTCGCGCTCAGGACCGCCAAGCTCTTGCCGATCAAAACGCTCGAAGGCTTCGACTTCAGCTTCCAGCCTTCGCTCGATCGGGAACGGATCGCGGCACTCGCTCAGCTCGACTTCATCCGCCGCGCCGAGGTGGTTCACTTCCTCGGCCCGCCAGGTACGGGGAAATCGCACCTTGCCACCGCACTTGGTGTTGCCTCGGTCAAAGCCGGAAAGCAGGTCTATCGCGCCACGCTGGCGGAACTGATCGACGCTCTGGCCAAAGCCGAACGCGAAGGCCGACTGTCCGAGAAGATCCGCTTCTATGCCCGAGCATCGCTCCTGATCGTCGATGAGATCGGATACCTGCCGATCACCCAGGGCGGCGCCAATCTGTTCTTCCAATTGGTCAACGCCCGCTACGAGAAAGGTGGTAAGCGTATGCTGATCACCCATCAGGTTACGGCTTGACCAAGG
>JBCBOR010000190.1:0-2162 GCA_039821125.1 Pseudomonadota bacterium | reverse complement strand
AGTTGTATAGGAGAGAACCGATGACCTGGCCCCCTCTGACCTTCGTGACCCGTCTCTTCGGCCGGCTGGCCGAGGCGCGCGAGCGGCGTGATGCGATCGAGCTTCTGCGGAGCTTCGACCATGCCCAGCTCAGCGACCTCGGCATCACCCGCGACGAGATTCCCGCCTATGTGGATGGCAAGCTCGAGAAGCAGCCGGCCCTTCCGCCCCTCAACCTGCATCCGCGGCCCGCGCGACAGGGAAACGTGATCCCGTTCCCCGGCGCCTGCTGCATTCCCGCGCTGGAACGCGCCTGACGCGCAGCGCCGCTTGTCCCGGACACACAAAAAAGGGCGCGGCCCAAGCCGCACCCCTCATTATCTCAGCGACAGAATGCTGCTTTGCCAGTTGTCGCTCAGCGGCGCTTTCGCGCGACCGTCAGGGCCGCGAGGCCCCCGAGAAGCAGCAACGCCGAGGCCGGCAGCGGTACTGGGTTGATAGGCTGATCGAAACCCGTGATCCGCGTCGTGAAGGCTTGAGCCTGCGACCCTGTCGGCGTGACCGTGCCGGCAAGGACAACCTCACCGCCGGGGCCGAAATCGGTTGCGTTGGTCAGGATCGCGAGCGGCAGGGTACTATCCGAAAGATCGAAACCGCTGAAGTTGAGCGTAACGTTCTCGCCATCCGCGGAACGGTCGGCGGTGTCGATCGCAAAAGTCCCCAGACCGTCGGTGTTGGTAAAGATATCAGTCGTGAAACCGTTGAAGCCCTCGAAAGTCAGGCTTTCGATGAAGACGGTTGCCCCAGGGTTCACGGAGAGGTTCCGGATCGTCGGTCTGACGATCAACGTACCGAGGTTGAACGATCGAACAATTCGATTGCGCACTGTGCCGGTTGCATACTCGACGCCGCCAACTTCGATGGCGAAAGGAATGTCGGCATCCGCGTTGGCGATACCGCCTAACAGATCCGGTTGGGTACCGCCGTTGACTTGTGGCACGACAATACCCGAGGCCCCGGGCGCCACGATGACGGCATGCGACACGGCCGGTACAACGCAAAACATGACTGCAAAAAGCCCTGCTCTGAGCATCTGATTCTACTCCCTCGCTGTGGACACGAAGAAGTGTCCAAAAGTGATGTTGCAACGCACGTGAATTGCGCGGGTTCGATCGTGAAATTTTGATGTACAGCGCACTCGGGCGGTCACCGGGCCGTCTGCTGGACAGCCTCGGGCCAAGGGGCTAGAGCGACAACGCCTTCAACGCTCGGAAAGATGCGCGCCCATGCCAAGCCTCAGTGAGATCCGCACCACTTTTCTCGACTATTTCGACAAGAACGGTCATGCGGTGGTGCCGTCCTCAAGCCTCGTGCCGAAGAACGACCCCACGCTGATGTTCACAGCGGCCGGCATGGTGCAGTTCAAGAACCTCTTCACCGGGCTCGAGCATCGGGACTACACGCGCGCCGCCACCAGCCAGAAATGCGTACGCGCGGGCGGCAAGCACAACGACCTCGACAATGTGGGCTACACGGCGCGGCATCTCACCTTCTTCGAGATGCTCGGTAACTTCTCGTTCGGCGATTACTTCAAGAGCGATGCCATTCCGTTTGCCTGGGAGCTGGTGACCGAAGGCTTTGGCCTGCCGAAGGACAAGCTGCTGGTCACCGTCTATCACGACGATGACGAGGCCGCGGATCTCTGGAAGAAGATCACGGGGTTCTCGGACGACCGGATCATCCGGATCGCGACGGACGACAATTTCTGGACCATGGGGCCGACGGGTCCGTGCGGGCCATGCTCCGAGATTTTCATCGACCAGGGTGAGCATATCTGGGGCGGCCCGCCGGGCACGCCGGAGGAGGACGGGGACCGGTTCCTGGAGATCTGGAACCTTGTCTTCATGCAGTTCGAGCAGTTCGAGAGCGCGCCGCGCGCGGACCTGCCGAAGCCGAGCATCGACACCGGCATGGGCCTCGAGCGCATCGGGGCCGTGCTGCAGGGCAAGCACGATGTCTACGATACGGACCTGATGCGCGCGCTGATCGAGGCCTCGGCCCACCAGACCTCGAGCGACCCGGACGGGCCGGGCAAGACCCACCACCGGGTGATCGCGGACCATCTGCGCTCGACCTCGTTCCTGATCGCGGATGGCGTGCTGCCCTCCAACGAGGGGCGTGGC
>JBCBOR010000189.1:0-2230 GCA_039821125.1 Pseudomonadota bacterium | reverse complement strand
TGCCTGGGTGTGCCGGCTTGTTACCGGCTTGGCGCTTGTCTCTCTCACTCTGATCTTCGGATGGCTCGTCTTCGGGCGCTACGTGCTGAACGCGACCCCAACTTGGGTCGAGCAGGTCTCGCTGCTGCTCGTGATGACCATCGCCTTTCTGGGCGCGGCCGTTGGGGTGCATGAGAATACCCATCTTGCGGTCAACATGCTGCGCAGCCGCTTTCCCGGCCCGGTGCGAACGGTGCTGGTGATCCTTGCGGATCTGCTCCTCGCGGGCTTCGGTGCGCTCATGCTCTGGCATGGCTGGAGCCTGACGGCCTTCAAATGGGCCTCGATGATCCCGCTCCTGAACGTTCCTGAAGGGCTGCGGTCGCTTCCGCTTACCGTGTGCGGCGGGCTGATCCTGCTGTTCTCGGCAGGCCACCTTCTCCGCCTTGCGACGCGGCGCGACACCCGCCGGGACACGATCTAGCGGGGCATGTGATGGGTCTCCTCCTCCTCCTCGGTCTCTTCGCCGCCTGTGTGATCATCGGTGTGCCGGTTGCCTTCGCACTCGGCATCTCCGCCATCGCGGCGTTCTGGTTCGAGGGGCTGCCACTGCTGATCGGCTTCCAGCGGATCGTTTCCGGCATCAACATCTTCTCGCTCATGGCGATCCCGTTCTTCATCTTTGCGGGAGAGCTGATGTTCCACGGCGGCATCGCGATCCGTCTCGTGCGCTTCGCCTCCGCGGCAGTGGGCGCGGTACGAGGCGGCCTCGGCATCGTCAACGTCTTCTCCTCGATGCTCTTCGGCGGCATCTCCGGCTCGGCGGTGGCGGATATCTCGGCGCTCGGCTCGATCCTGATCCCGGTGATGAAGGAGAAGGGCTACGACGCCGACTACGCTGTGAACGTCACCGTCACTTCCTCGATCGCTGGCATCATTATCCCGCCGAGCCACAACATGATCATCTTCGCCATCGCGGCGGGCGGTGGCATCTCCATCTCCAAGCTGTTCCTCGCCGGCGTCGTCCCCGGCATTCTGATGTGCCTCTGCCTGGCTGTTGCGGCATACCTCGTGGCGGTCCGGCGCGGCTACCGGGCGGAGAGGTTCCCGGGCTGGACGGCGCTGGGGTTGGCCTTCATCGGCGCGATCCCCGGCCTCTTGACCGCTGTCATCATCGTAGGTGGGGTCCTCTCCGGTGTCTTCACGGTTACCGAGTCGGGCGCCTTCGGCACCATCTACGCCTTCCTCGTGACCCTGATCGTCTATCGCAGCATCAGCTGGGAGAACTTCAAGGTTGCCGTGCGCCAGTCGGTCCGCACGACCGCGATGGTGATGATCCTGATCGCTTGCGCCGGCGCCTTCGCCTACATGCTCACCTTCTATCGGGTGCCCAGCCAGATGGTGGAGCTGCTGACCGGGATCACCGAGAACCCGATCCTGATCCTGCTCATGATCAACGTCGTGCTCCTCGTGCTCGGCATGATCATGGACATGGCCGCGCTGATCCTGATCTGCACACCGATCTTCCTTCCCGTGGCCAACAGCCTTGGGATGGATCCGCTCCAGTTCGGCATGATGCTGATGGTCAATCTCGGGCTCGGTCTGTGCACGCCGCCGGTGGGCTCCTGCCTCTTCGTCGGCTGCGCAGTTGGGAAGCTCCCGATCGAGCAGGCGGTGCGCACCATCTGGCCGTTCTACCTCGCGATCTTCACCGCGCTCATGATGATTACCTTCATCCCGGCAATCTCGCTCGCGCTGCCGGAGCTGATCGGCTCTTAGCGCTGATCCGCGCCCTCATCGGCTGGCTCCATCGAGCATGGCACTTCACGCTTCTCTTGGCGCCCAGCTGCGTCTCAGCCGGTGGTGAAGTCGGGATCGGTCGCGACCCGGCATCGCGCCGGACGCAACACCCGAGCCGGCGGTCGGGGGGCATAGTATAAGTTCCATTTATTTCTTGAGCGGAGAGTTTTGTTTGTGAGGCCGCGAGGCCCGCGTCACATGGCATGAGTGGTGAGGGCCGAGGCGGCGCGGGAATGGAAGCTCTTAGAAGCTACGGGTTCAGGTGGGCGAAGGGAGGCTCGGCGTACCCTCTAGCGCGGTGGGTCGGCGAAAGAGCCATAGGCAGCGCTGATCATGGTGCCGGCAATTTCGTCATAGGCCGTCATCCACGCCTCGCGGTCGTCCTCGCCGTAGCGGTCGGCAAGGACGATAGACAGCATCTCGTCGAGTGCCGCACCCACCTGCTCGTAAT
>JBCBOR010000188.1:0-2269 GCA_039821125.1 Pseudomonadota bacterium | reverse complement strand
GACGTCGGCGACCTTGAGGCGGACGAGGTCGCAGCCACGGAGCTTGCTGTCGATCGCCGTGTTGAAGAGGGCGAGGTCACGGACGTTCTCAGCGATCTCGAGCCGGACCCTGATGGCCCAGACATGCTTCGGCAGCAGTGGGCGCTTCTGTCCGACGATCCGTCCCTTGTTCCAGGCAGGACGCCGAGGCCGTATGGTAGGTAGGTTCACAATGCGCATGGCGGTTCTCCAACCCGCCGCGTCCCACCACATCGCCAACCCGACGCTGGCTCGCCGACCATACCGCACATGGGGGTGGCGCGCTGAAGCTCCGCACCGAACCCTTTCTTACCGATGCTGCAGCCGCCTCAAAGATCTGCTTCCGCGTCGAAGACAAGCGTTCGGGCGATGAGCTGCGTCCGATCCAGAGTTGACTGAGTTTCGTACAGAAGCTGTGGCCGACACATCAAAACACTGCGATGATACTCAGCCCTACTACCGCGGCTACAGCGACGATATCGAGTGGCACAAACGCAATGTCATGGGTATGTAGCCACTCCCGTTCTTTCTGCTTCTGAATGTGTGCGCAATCGTGAGGATGTTGATCGCACCAGGCTCTGTTTGACACTTTACCCTCCATTTCCGTTTGGGAGGGCAGCGTTGCCCCCCCGGCAAGAGATCCAGTTTGATCGGTCTAGCTCTGAACAAAGCTGAGCAGGTCCGGGTTCACCAGATCAGGGTGAGTGGCGAAGAAGCCGTGCGACAGGCCATCGTAGACCTTCAGCGTTCCGTTCGGCAGAAGCTTCACCGCCTTCTCGGCCGAGTTTGCGATCGGGACGACCTGGTCGTCGTCGCCGTGCATCACCAGGGTCGGCACGGTCATCGCCTTGAGGTCCTCGGTCTGATCGGTCTCGGAGAACACGGCGATGCATTGATAATGCGCGGAGGCACTGCCCATCATCCCCTGGCGCCACCAATTGTTGATCAGGCCCTGGCTGACCTCCGCACCCTCTCGGTTGAAGCCGTAGAACGGCCCAGACGGCACATCGAGGAAGAACTGCGCCCGGTTCGCCGCCAGACCAGCCCGCAGGCCGTCAAAGACTTCCTTCGGGACACCGTCCGGATTGGCATCGGTCTGCAGCATCAGAGGCGGGATCGCACCGAGCAGCGCGGCCTTGGCCACCCGGCCGGGTTCGGACCGGGCGACGTAAGCAGCAACCTCGCCGCCCCCCGTGGAGTGACCGATATGCACAGCGTCCTTCAGATCCAACGCTGCGGCCAAGTCGACCACATCGTTGGCGTAGGTCACCATGTCATGGCCCTGGTCTGTCTGATCCGACCGCCCGTGGCCCCGACGATCATGGGCGATGACCCGATAGCCATTGGCGAGGAAGAACAGCATCTGGTTGTCCCAGTCATCGCTGCTCAGCGGCCAGCCGTGGTGAAAGACGATGGGCTGCGCATCGCGGGGACCCCAGTCCTTGTAGAAAATCTTGGTGCCGTCACGTGTTTCGATCGTGGACATGATCGTGTCTCCTTCGGGTTGAGCAAGGGTTTGAGCCGCAAGCGCGGTCGGCATCGCGGCGAGCAACGTGGTCGCTGCACCTGCCTGCAAAACGGTGCGTCTGGTTAAGTCGTTTTGGGTCATGGTCATCGGGCCCTCGTTGCCTGTTCGATGACGCCAATGTTGCAATCTCAAGGGCGATCGGCGATTGTCACAAATGACAAAGTGAGGTTCAAAAGTGCCAATCGCAAAGAAGGGCTGGGTCGCAGAGATCGGGTTGCTGATCTACCCCGACTGCCAGTTGTCCGCGATCTATGGCCTGACCGATCTGTTCCGAATTGCGGGTGAGTGGGCAGACGGGGGACGCGCGCGAAGGGTGCGGGTGACGCATTGGCGTGCCGCGGCGGGTCAACCGCCTGACTGCGTCTGGGACAGCGATCCCGGCACGCCCCATCGCTTGGATTACGTCGTCACCCCGCCCAGCATCGTCATGCCCGACAGGATGCGGCCGATGCCGCAAGAGGCCGCGTGGCTGCACGCGCAACACAAGGGCGGCAGCCGCGTTTGCTCGATTTGCGCCGGTGCCTTCGTTCTGGCCGAAAGCGGATTGCTGCACGGCAGACGCGTGACGACGCATTGGGCTTTCGCCAGACAGCTTGCAGAACGCTTTGAGGATATCGAGGTGGCCGATCGCAATCTGGTGCTGGACGACGGTGACGTCATATCGGCGGGCGGCATACTGGCCTGGACCGATCTTGGCCTGACCCTTGTCGAACGGCTCTTCGG
>JBCBOR010000187.1:0-2350 GCA_039821125.1 Pseudomonadota bacterium | reverse complement strand
GGCCGCATCCCGGATCGCCAGCCCCCGGCACCGAACCCAAACCGTCGATCCATCGGCATGACGATAGCGGACGACCTGATCGTAGGGATGATCGGGATCGGCGCAGTGCTTGTGGAAATTCTCGAGTGCCACCTTCAGATCGTCCCGATTGATGATATCCTGCCACTCCGCCGGATCGTGGCGTTTTGTATCGGGATCAACGCCGAAAAGGCGCCAGAACTCCGGGCTCATCCATTCGTTGTCAACATTCTCGAGGTCCCAGAACCAGACACCATCGAGCGATGACTGCTGCAAGAACGCCCACATCGCAGGATTCGTCCTGATCTGCTCTGACAACTCTTTCTCGAGATAGTGCAACGGCTATCGCTTTCGGCAATGCGGATATCGCAGGCGCTTGAAAAGTCGAGGCAGTCATCTGACTCAACTGGTTAATGAAAGGTTAATGATCGGTTAAATACTGGCAGGCGCGGATATCGACAAAGCTCTCTCGACAACGGGCATAACAGTCGGCATGAGTGCAGCAATCATGACGGAGGGAGATCACAATGAAATTGATGCGCGTCGGGCCGAAGGGCTCGGAAGTTCCAGCGATGCTGGACGCAGAGGGCAAGATCCGTGGCCTTTCCGGGCATGTCTCGGATATCGACGGCTCGGTCCTGTCGGACGCGGAATTGGCAAAGCTCGCCGCGATCGATCCGGCCACCCTGCCCGAGATTGCGCCGGACACGCGGATCGGCGCCTGCGTCGGCACTGTGCGCAACGTGATCTGTGTCGGGCTGAACTACACCGACCATGCGATCGAGACGGGCAATCCGATTCCGTCCGAACCGGTGCTTTTCTCGAAGGCCGTGACCGCGCTGGCAGGGCCGAATGACGATGTCGAGAAACCACGCGGTTCAACCAAGCTGGACTGGGAGATCGAACTTGCCGTCGTCATCGGCAAGCGCGCCAAATACGTCTCCGAGGCGGATGCGATGGACTATGTGGCGGGCTTTGCCTGCTTCAACGATGTCTCCGAGCGCGAGTTTCAGACGAACCGGCCCGGGGGCCAGTGGCTGAAAGGCAAGAGCCACGAGACATTCGGCCCGCTGGGCCCCTGGATGGTGACGAAAGACGAGGTCGGCGATCCCAACGATCTGGCCATGGAACTGACCGTGAACGGACAGACCATGCAGAAGGGCTCGACCAAGACCTTCATCTTCCAGGTCCAGACAGTGGTCAGCCATATCTCGCAGTACCTGACGCTCGAGCCGGGGGACATCATCCCGACAGGCACGCCGCCGGGGGTTGGTGCGGGAATGTCGCCGCCCGTCTTCCTGAACGCGGGCGATGTGATGGAGCTGGAGATCGCAGGCCTCGGGCGGCAACGCCAGACCGTCGTGGCGGCGTAGACGTCGTTCTCTCGAGCCAAGCGGAATGCCCGCAGAATTGCGGGCATACGCCTTTGCTGCGACCCGTCACGAACGCGAGCCCTGCACGATCCGGCGGTGCAGATACTACAAGGCGCGGCGCGCCTGACGGCGGCACCAGACCTGAAGCGCCTGCTCAGTTTTGACGCAGCAAAATCACCGCCAAGCCGAACGGTGTCTCGCCGCCTGCGCGCACCACCTGGGCAAGCCCGTCCTTGCGTTCCTCGTACCAGATGTCGAACGGCCAGGTGCGGCGTTCCTTGCGCATCATCTTCGGCTTGAAGCCCGCGATCCGGCGATAGGTGGCCGGGCAGCGGATGCGTTTGCCATCGGCCACAGGGGCGCCGAGATCGATCGCATAGCGCTTGCGCCCGTCGAACACTTCGACCGAGGTGTTGCACATGCTTGCCACCGGAGTCGGCGCCAGCGCCGTCAGCGCCGCCGAGATCGGGTCGAGCGTGCCCGATTGTTCCGTCGGTTCGATCTGCCAGGGCTTGGGCTGGAACTTCGGCACCGCCTTGATCGCGCCCGGCGCATCGTCCTGATAGGTCATCTCGACATACTGCTTTTTCTTTTTCATCCGCGAATCCGCGGTGAACTTGCGCGGTGCCAGACGCCCCTCGTTCAGACGGCCGGTTGCCCGTGCCTCGAACGCCGCGCGATAGACAAGCCCGACAACCCCTGCGGTACGCAGAACCGAGGTTGCACGGTATTTCGATCCGTCGAGCTTGGCCTGCATCGTCAGCTCGCCCGCCTTCACGCCGCCGAGGTAGAAGTCGTAGATATGATCGATCCCGTCGAGCACAGCGGGACTTGCCGGGGCCGCGCCTGCCGCACCACCGATCAATCCCATTGACACGGTCACCGCCGCGATTGCCTTGCGTGCGAACTTCATCCCACCGCCTCCCGTTGAAGCGCCGCCGGGTTTGGCCTATCAGGCC
>JBCBOR010000186.1:0-2361 GCA_039821125.1 Pseudomonadota bacterium | reverse complement strand
GGATGATCCTCGGCTCAGAAGTCCGAAAACCCACCACCCCCGCTAACGCCCCGACCCAACAGCCCCAAACCCCGCGTGCCCCCGCTGCGCGCTATTCGGACAAAGCCGCCTTCTATTGACCGACGGTTACCCTAACACCAGCGGACCTCTCGAGATCGAGTGCAGCTTCAGACTTGGACAGAGCGGGATGGTTCTCGATGGCAACTGGATGTAAGGAGGCGCGCGGGTCAAGACGGGCCCCAAGATCATTGACCGAGCAATGCGAGTTAACGCCATGGCTCAATCGCGACAGACAGTAACGAACTGGAATTCCGACGCGGTGACGACGGCTCTTGTGCGGTACGCGCTGATTGCCTTCGCCCTGATCGTAACGGTGTGGGTGTCGTTGCCCTTCTGGCCGATCATGCTCTGGGCGCTGGTGCTCGCGGTTGCGCTCTATCCTGTGCAGATCTGGCTCGAACGCACGATGACCGCTTCTCCGGGGCGTGCGGCAACCGTGCTGGTCCTCGGCGGTATCCTGATCATCGTGGTGCCCTGCGTGATCCTCGCAAGTGCGTTCTCCGGGCAGATTCTTGGGACTTACGACGCCATCCAGCGCGGCGAGATCACCGTTCCCGAGCCATGGCCCGGCGTAGCGGACTGGCCCGTGGTGGGCGCTGATTTGGACAAGGCCTGGACCGCCGCGGCGACAGATCTTCCAGCGTTTCTGGAGACGCTCCAGCCGCAACTTGCCGGTGCGGCGAACTGGGTGCTCGGGTCCGCCGCGAGTGCCACCGGCAGTGTCTTCTTGCTGCTCGGTGCCCTGATCGTCGCGGGGATCATGCTCGCCTATGCCACGCCTGCCAGTCAGTCGATCAGCAAGATCTTTGCACGGCTCTTCGGTGTCGACAGCGGGCCGCAGCTCAAGCTTCTGGTCGTGGCCACGATGCGCTCGGTCGCGACCGGCATCATTGGTATTGCGTTCGTCACTTCCATCGCCTTCGGGCTGGTGCTCGTGCTCGCGGGCGTCCCCGCTGCCGGGCCGTTGACGATGCTTGCCCTGCTCTTCGGGATCGTCCAACTCCCGATCACGCTTGTCGCGCTGGTGGGCGTTGGCTTGCTGTGGGGTCTCGGGGATGGGTCGACCCTGCACAACATCATCTTCTCAGTGCTCATCATCCTGTCGAGCTTTGTCGACAATGTGCTCAAACCACTCGTGCTCGGTCGCGGCGTGGATGCGCCGATGCCCGTCATCTTGATCGGCGCGCTTGGGGGTATGATGTCCGGGGGGATCCTCGGCATGTTCATCGGCGCCACGTTCCTGGCGGCGGGCTATGTGGTCTTCATGGAGTGGGTCGAGGAAGGCCCTGAGCTCGCCGCAGACACGGGCGAAAGCGCGGCGGGCGCCGGCCTTGCGGAAGGATTGGGCGGGCAGGATGCATCGGGAGACCAAGCGGGAGAGTCGCAGTGATCACGGCGCTCCGTGGGGCGTTTGCGGCAACGCTCATCGTGCTTGTTTGGTACCTCTTTGCTGATCGGGTCACGCCCTTCACATCGAATGCACGCGTGAAGGCAGTCGTCACCCCGATCACGCCGCAGGTCTCGGGCCCTATCGTCGATGTGGCCATTGCCAACGGTCAGGCGGTCAACGCCGGTGCGCTGGTCGCCAAGATCGATCCGCGCCCCTACGAGATCGCGCGGGACAGGGCGCAGGCGGATCTGGAAGCGGCCACACAGGTCGTTGGGGTGAGTTCTGCCGAGGTTGAGCGCGCGCAGGCGCAACTGGTCCGCGCCCGTGCGGACCTTGAGAACGTGCAGGTTCAGACGAGACGTGTCTTCGAGCTCGAACGGAAGGGCCTCGTCCCGGTCGCGCGGGCCGACGAGGCGCGCAAAGGCCTGACGGACGCCGAGGCTGCCCTCGACCTCGCCCAGGCCGATCTAGAGCGGGCGCAGGAGAACCTCGGCCCCAAGGGCGCCGATAACCCACGCACCCGCGCGGCACTGGCCGATCTTGCCCGCGCCGAACTTAATCTCGGCTACACTGAACTCAGGGCGCGCGCTTACGGCGGAGTGGTCGATCTTGCGGTCAGCGAGGGCGCTCAGGCCGTTGCCGGCCAGCCCTTGATGACCTTTGTCGATGGCCGCGATATCTGGGTCGAAGCCTACATGACCGAGAACAACATCGGGGCGATCTCGGTCGGCGCGCCGGTCGAGATCGTGCTCGATGTCGCGCCCGGGCGGGTTCTCGAGGGGCGCGTCGAGAGCATCACCACCGCCGCCTCCGATGGAACCGGCGGCCCAACCGACGGCCTCCCAACTCCGCCGGCGCCCGGTGGCTGGCTGCGCGCTGCACAGCGCTTCCCCGTGCGGATCACGATGACG
>JBCBOR010000185.1:0-2363 GCA_039821125.1 Pseudomonadota bacterium | reverse complement strand
CTATTTCGCATCGACCCCGGACCCGGATCGCGGCTGGGCCCTGGCGGCGCTTGCCGGGGCGCTGGACTTGCCCTCGGTCACACCGGCCCGCATCCGGGGCCTGGTCGAGGAGCGCGTCGACCCGGTGCTTTTCCGCCTGTCCTATGATTTTGTCGGCGATCTGGCCGAGACCGTCGCGCTGATCTGGCCCGAGGGTGCGCGTACCGATCCACCGCCGCTCAGCGAGGTCGTCGGGATGCTCTCCGGCACCGGGCCGGTCGAGGCAGGCAAGCGCCTTGCCGAGCTTTGCGACCGGATGGGCTCGTCCGAGCGATTGGCTCTCATCAAGCTGGCCACGGGGGGCATGCGCGTCGGTGTCTCGGCTCGGCTGGTGCGCACGGCGCTGGCACAGATGGCCGAGGGGCACGAGGGCCGCACGCTCGAGAGGATCGAGGAGCTGTGGTTCGGTATCGAGCCGCCCTACACGGATCTCTTCGCCTGGCTCGAGGGCGGCGCGGAGCCAGCGGTCGATCTCGCGCTCGCGTTCCGCCCGGTGATGCTGGCCAACCCGCTGGACGAGGCCCGCCTGACCGAGATGCCCCCCGCCGATTATGTCGCCGAATGGAAATGGGACGGGATCCGCATCCAGGCGTCCAGCTTCGGCAATGAACGCCGTCTGTACACGCGCACCGGCGACGATATCGGGCAGAGCTTCCCCGACGTGCTCGACAGCATGGACTGGCAAGGCACGGTGGATGGCGAGCTTCTCATCGTTCGCGACGGCGAGGTCGCGCCCTTTGCCGACCTTCAGAAACGTCTCGGACGCAAGCGGGTTTCGGCCAAGATGCTGCTGGAGAGCCCGGCGCACCTGCGCCTTTACGATCTGCTGCACGATGGCGAGACGGATATCCGCGCCCTGCCGCTGGCGGATCGGCGCGCCGCGCTGACCGGATGGATGGCGAGGCACCAGCCTGACCGCACGGACATGTCGGACGATGTCGACTTCACCACATGGGAGGATCTGACCGCCATCCGGGCCGACGCCCGCGCCACCGGACAGGAGGGCCTGATGCTGAAGCGCCGCGACGCCCCCTATACCGGCGGACGCCCGATGGGCCCCTGGTTCAAGTGGAAACGCGACCCGCTGGGTGCCGATTGCGTGCTGGTCTATGCGCAGCGCGGACATGGCAAACGGTCCTCCTTCTACTCCGACTTCACCTTCGCCGCCTGGCGCGACGGTGCGAACGGCCCTGAACTTGTGCCTGTCGGCAAGGCCTATTCCGGCTACACGGACGAGGAACTGACCAAGATCGACAAGTGGATCCGCAACAACACCACCGACCGGTTCGGCCCGGTCCGCGCAGTGAAACCCGACCTGGTGCTGGAGGTGGCGTTCGACGCAGTCCAGCGCTCGACCCGGCACAAATCCGGCGTCGCCATGCGGTTCCCGCGCATCAAGCGCATCCGCTGGGACAAACCTGCCGCCGAGGCCGACCGTCTGGACACGCTGGAGGCGATGATCGAAGGTTAGGCTCTCACGCCACACCCACGTCCCCGAAGGAGGCCCCATGTCAGTCAGCGAAATGAAGATCCTCGTCACCGGCGCCTCCAGCGGTATCGGCGCCCACATCACCCGGTTTCTGGCGAAGGAGGGCGCAACGGTGGTCGCCGCGGCCCGGCGCGAGGCACAATTGGCCGCCCTGGCCGAGGATTGCGCGGGCGCGGTGATCCCGCTGGCCATGGATGTGGGCGATCCGGCGTCGGTCGAGACAGGCGTTGCCAAAGCCGCCGAGCAGATGGGCGGGCTCGATGGCCTCTTCAACAATGCTGGCATCGCCTGGGGTGGACGGGCCATGGAGATGTCCGAGGACGACTGGTCCCGCGTCATCGACATCAACGTCAACGGCGTCTTCCGCGCGGCCAAGGCGGCGGCGCACGTCATGGCCCGCGATGGCGGGGGCGCCATCCTGAACACCGCCTCGATCCTGGGGTTCGGTACGGGGTCCGGCTCGGCCGCCTATGCCACGTCCAAGGCCGCGGTCGTGCATGCCACCCGGTGCCTGGCGCTGGAATGGGCGCGCCACGATATCCGCGTCAACGCCATTGCACCGGGGTACTTCCTGACGGAGATGACGGATCCCTTCCTGTCATCCGAGCACGGCAAGGACCTGGCCAAGGATGTCCCCATGCGCCGCATCGGCAATCTGCACGAGTTGGAAGGCCCGGTCGAATTGCTGCTCGGCTCGAAGGGCACCTTCATCACCGGGGCAACGCTGGCAGTCGATGGCGGGCACCTCTGCCGGTCGCTCTAGAGCATTTTCGTTTCAGATTGAATCGTATGGGATTCACAGACGATTGATTTTCTGATTCAGCATGTTTGCTGG
>JBCBOR010000184.1:0-2390 GCA_039821125.1 Pseudomonadota bacterium | reverse complement strand
CTTTCAGCCCGGCTGAGTGCGCAAACTACTTCACAAACTCGGGATACGAGCCAGATTGATCCGAAAATGCTCTAGCGATCGCTTCTGGCCAGTCATTAAAATTTATATTGACATTTAAAATGGATTACAAGATCATCTCCCCCAACGTCGCGGAACACGCCCGACCGGGAATGGAGATGTCCTATGCCTCACACCGCAACCAGCATGGTCCACGGACATCGCGCCTCGATTCGCGCCACCCTGCGAGGGGCTGAGCAGCCGCACAGCCTCCCCCGGGATCAGGGGATGATGCACGAGGGCTCTGTATCCCTTCATGTCTCGGGCGCGCTGCGGACCGACCTGGACGCGGAAAGCGGCGAGGCAATCACGCTTTTCCATCATGGGCCAGAGGGACAAAGCAGCGAAACATCGCTGACACTCTCGCTGCTGAGCGATGGATCGATACGGGCCATTCACCGCTGCGAAGGCGATCTGTTCGAACTGCGCGGAGGGCGTGTTCCGGCCGACGGTCTCGTGGTGGTGACCTATGCCTGGGGCCCTGATGGGTCCTGCCTGTTCGTGAATGGCGCGCTGGCCGATGACAGCTTGGCGGTGCTTTCCCTCCCGCCCGCACCGGTGGACCGGTTCTCGCTGCATCTGGACCTGCAGGACGATCGCCTGATCTCGAGCGATCCGGCGCGCATGCTCGCCGAGCGGTTCGTGCCGACGGATATGTCGATGTGAGACCGGCGGCGCTATCGCCATCCTCTCTGATCGCTGGGCTTGGAACAGAAAACGGCGCGGACCTGTCCTAGGTCCGCGCCGTCTGTTTCGCATGGCAGAACGCCAGTAGATCAGTTTGGCTGGGGCTCCATCCCCGGATCGGGCTCGCCATCCCCGCGGCGCGGTTTGCCCGCCTTCGGGATCGCCGAATGCCCGCCGCCATCGCGGCTGACCGGCGGCGTTCCACCATCCTCGGACCGGTCGATCGGCTCACCGGCGATCACCTTGGCGATCTCGTCATTGGTCAGCGTCTCATATTCCAGAAGACCCTGGGCGAGACGTTCGAACTCATCCTGCTTGTCGACAAGGATGCCCCGCGCCGTGGCATAGGCCTCGTCGATCAGGCGGCGAACCTCCTCCTCGATCACCCGCTGGGTGTCGGACGAGATCTGGCCGGTGCCCGCGTTATACGCCCCGAGGAAGCTTTCCTGCTGGTTGGCGTAGTCGATATTGCCGACCTTGTCGGACATCCCGAACTGCGTGACCATGGCGCGGGCGATCTTCGAGACATGCTGGATGTCCGAGACCGCGCCCGAGGTCACGTTGTCCTCGCCATACTTGATCTCTTCGGCGGCCTTGCCGGCCATCGCCATGGCAAGCTTCGAGGTGTATTTCGTCTTCGAAGTCGAATAGCTGTCCCGCTCCGGCACCGACATGACCAGCCCCAGCGCACGGCCGCGCGGGATGATCGTCGCCTTGTAGATCGGATCGTGCTGTGGAACGTACCAGCCGACCAAGGCGTGCCCTGCCTCGTGGTAGGCGGTTTTTTCCTTCTCCTCGTCGGTCATGACCATGGACCGCCGCTCGGCGCCCATCATGACCTTGTCCTTGGCGAACTCGAAATCGTCCATGGTCACAAGGCGCTTATCGGCCCGCGCTGCGGCCAGCGCCGCCTCGTTCACGAGGTTGGCGAGATCGGCACCCGAGAAGCCCGGGGTCGAGCGTGCGATGTCGCGCAGGTTGACGTTCGGAGCCAACGGGACCTTGCGGGCATGAACCTGCAGGATCTTCTCGCGGCCCACAATGTCCGGGTTCGGCACGGTGACCTGACGGTCGAAGCGGCCCGGGCGCAGCAGCGCCGGGTCCAGCACGTCCGGGCGGTTGGTGGCAGCGATCAGGATCACGCCCTCATTCGCCTCGAACCCGTCCATCTCGACCAGCAGCTGGTTCAGCGTCTGTTCGCGCTCGTCATTACCGCCGCCATAGCCTGCGCCGCGGTGGCGCCCGACGGCGTCGATCTCGTCGATGAACACGATACAGGGCGCGTTCTTCTTGGCCTGCTCGAACATGTCGCGGACACGGCTGGCACCGACACCCACGAACATCTCGACGAAGTCAGACCCCGAGATGGTGAAGAACGGCACACCCGCCTCCCCCGCGATCGCGCGGGCGAGCAGCGTCTTACCGGTCCCCGGAGGGCCAACCAGCAGCGCGCCCTTGGGGATCTTGCCACCAAGACGCGAGTACTTCTGCGGGTCCTTCAGGAACTCGACAATCTCCTCAAGCTCCTCCTTAGCCTCGTCGATGCCAGCAACATCGTCGAACGTCACCTTGCCCGAGCGTTCGGTCAGCAGCTTGGCCTTGGACTTGCCAAAACCCATGGCCCCGCGCCCGCCGCCCTGCATGCG
>JBCBOR010000183.1:0-2498 GCA_039821125.1 Pseudomonadota bacterium | reverse complement strand
AGGTGGACTGCGACGCTGAAGAGCGGTCCCGATATGGGCAAAAGAATGAGATATTCGCCTGAGTTGAAGGCAAAGATGGCGCTGATCGCAGGCCGCGGCTATGATAACAACTGGTATAGCGAGGCACTATGACCGCTGCACCCGCATATTCATGTCAGCCATCTGCATCGCGGCAACTGCCATCTTCTGGTTATGAGGCCTGAGCCTAGTGCTACTTCTCACCTAAAGAGTGACATGCGCTTAGCTTCTGAGATTGCCAGTTTATCCAGTTTGCCAATTGGCAAAATCCGCCGGAGGCTCCCCTCAGCGACCGATCCCGGTATAGGCAAAGCCTGCAGCAGCAGCATCGTCCGGGCTGTAGATGTTCCGCAGATCGACCAGCACCTTGCCGCGCATGGACTGGGCCAGCCGTGTCAGATCCAAACCGCGGAACTGGTTCCACTCGGTGATCACGACCAGGGCATCCGCTTGCGCAGCACAGGCATAGGGATCGTCGACCCAGGCCGCACCCGGCAGCAGGGCTGCGCCCTCTTTCTCTCCCTCGGGATCCGAGACGCGAACCGTCGCGCCCGCTCCGATCAGCGCAGGGACGATGGTCAGGGCAGGGGCGTCGCGCATGTCATCGGTCAGCGGCTTGAAGGTCACACCGAAAACAGCGACCGTCTTGCCCGCCAGATCATCGCCCATGGCCATCTTGATCTTCTCGACCATGTCGCGCTTGCGGGCATCGTTCACCGAGATCACCGTCTCGACAATGCGCATCGGGCGGCTGAAATCCTGCCCTGTTCGTGCAAGCGCTGCCGTGTCCTTGGGGAAGCAGGACCCGCCATAGCCGGGACCGGCATGCAGAAACTTGCCGCCGATCCGGCCATCGAGCCCGATCCCTTTGGCCACGCTCTGCACATCGGCGCCCGTTGCCTCGCAGAGATCGGCCACCTCGTTGATGAAGGTGATCTTGGTCGCGAGGAACGCGTTGGCGGCGTATTTGATCATCTCGGCGCTTTCGAGATCGGTGATGACCATCGGCGTCTCGCGGATGTTCAGCGGGCGGTAGATCTCGCGCATCACCTGCTCGGCGCGCTCGGTCTCGGCGCCGACCACAACGCGGTCGGGTCGCATGAAATCCTCGATCGCCGCGCCTTCGCGCAGGAATTCGGGGTTGGACGCAATCTCGATCTCGGCCGCCGGATTGGCCGCCGCGATGCGCCGCTGCACCTCGCGGTTGGTGCCGACGGGAACGGTTGATTTGACGACGACCACAGCGGGGCCGGTCAGCCCGTGGGCGATCTCCTCGGCGGCGGCGTAGACATAGCTCAGATCCGCATGGCCATCGCCGCGCCGGGTCGGCGTGCCGACGGCGATGAAGACCGCATCCACACCGTCCAATGCTTCGCCGAGATCTGTCGTGAACGAGATCCGCCCGCTCGCGGCATTGCGCGCCAGAAGATCATCAAGCCCCGGTTCGTAGATCGGCACCTCACCGGCTTTCAGGCGGTCGATCTTGCCTGCATCCTTGTCGACGCAAACAACGTCATGGCCGAAATCCGAGAAACAAACCCCTGAGACAAGACCGACATACCCCGTCCCAATCATTGCAATGCGCATACTGAAATCTCCACCAAAACCCCTCTCGCCGGGGGCTTGTCACATCTGCGCGCACGGAACAAGAGGGGCACGCCCGAGAACCGCGGACGGGGCATGAGGCCACGGCGAAAGAAGTCCGTGAGAGGGAGCGGCGTACAGTACTGCTTGTTAGCTCTGAGGCGGGTTGATCACCAACAGCGCTTCGCCGCCTGTGATTGGCCCGGCACTGCCTGGTTTACGGAACAGATCGCCACCGAAGCTCAACATTCCTGATAATGGCACCTTATCGGAAGTGATTGGGCTGGATGGGAAATCCACTAGTGGCGACGATTTTACTACGAAAAACAGCGCATGGATAAAATACATCAGAAAAATATGAATAATCAGTGGAAATTGAGCGCCTCTGGCCCGTGCGCCTTTGCCTTCGCCGACTTGCGGCGATCACGGATACAGGCGCCCCGGAGAGGTCCAGCGCCAAGCCCCTGCCAAAGTACGTGACAGCTCGCGCGTTCATCGGCTGGCTCATGGCACATCGCCGCGCGCAGTGCATGCTTGGGCGCGGCCTGTAACACAAACTGCATATCCTGTCATACGCACTCATACACAGTTTTGGCAGTGCGCCTGGATCTCGAAAACCCGCCCGCGTACCCAATTGCCGAGGTGGACGATGCCGGTGATGCGAAGCGCCTGTGTCTCAAAACCGCTGTGCGCGCTTGAGAACCTGCCGGGTCAGGCGGCCTGCAGTGGTGTATTTCACACCCACAAGCGACAGCAGCCCCGATGGCCCGCCGTGCCGCCCATGGTCGTGGATCACATCGCGATTTGCGAGATCCACCGTGTCAGGTGCCCGCGCCGGCAGCAGTCCGGCGCTGACGTTCAGAATATGGTCAGGCGTGGCAGCCAGCCCCGGAACC
>JBCBOR010000182.1:0-2560 GCA_039821125.1 Pseudomonadota bacterium | reverse complement strand
CGGTTCCGGTGGCAGCCGAGGCGAAGCGGAAAATCAGCTCTGCGCTCATCCCCGCTCGCAGCCCCGGCGGCGTGTTCTCGAGCAGCACCTTGATCGGATAGGAGTTGGCATCCCCCGACTGAGGCGAGATTTCATCCAGCCGCCCGGTGACCGAGGCGTTGCCGAGCGGCGGGAACGCCACCTCGACCTGTGCCCCGAGCGAGACGACGTTGATCAGCGTCTCGGGCAGCGAGGCCTCGACTTTGTCATCCGAAGCGGTCTGGACCGAGTAGATCGGCGTGCCGCCGGTCACCTCTTCAAAGACATCGACCAGTTTCTGGCCGATCACCCCGTCGAAGGGCGCACGCAGATCTGTCTTCGCGAGATCGCGTTTGGCAATCTCCACCTGCGTCTCCGAAACACCGACAGCCCCCTCGGCGGTGCGCAGCGTGGCCTCGGCACTGTCGAATGCTGTCTGGGTGGCAAAGCCCTGCTGACGCAGCCGCCGCTGTTGTTCAAACTTCTTCTGGGCATCGTCCAGTGAGGCCTGCGCCTGACGCAGGTTGTTCTCGGCCTCTGTGACGCGCAGTTGGAACGGTTCGGGATCAAGGCGGGCGATCAGGTCACCTGCCGTAACGGCATCGCCGGGATCGCGCAGGATCTCGACAATCTGACCCGACGTCTCGAAGGCGATGTTGGTGCTCAGTGAGGCGGCCACGACCCCGGCGATCCGGCGTTCCTGCTGGCCCGCGCGCTCACCAAGGGTCATGTGCTTGATGGCGCGCACGACCTCCTCGCGCTGGGTCTCGAGCTCCTCATCGCAGGCCGCGAGGCCGGTCAGTGCGATCAGGAACGCAGCGGCAGCGGCGCGGTGCAATGGCATGCCCTTTTCTCCCAATTGAACGATGGCGACACCAGGCGGGGGCGATTTGCAGACTGGGGCAGATTCGTCAGGGTTGCGAGCACTATTATACCGCGCTGCGGTAAAACAGCTGCGTGGACGTGTTGCGCGGCAGCCTGTGCTGCGCTGTCTTCAGATGCCGGCGATGAATCCGCTGTTGCGGATGATCTCAACGAGTCGCGTGAGGGTCGCGTCCTCGCCCTGCGCAGAGGTGTCCAGCTCGACATCCGCCCGTGCATAAAGCGCCTCTCGGCTTCGCAGGATCGCCTGAAGATCCTCCATGGCCGAGGGATTGCCTGCCATCGGGCGCTCGTCGCCCTGAGCGCGGACCCGGTTCATATGCGCCTCGGGTGCGGCCCGCAGCCAGACCGTGTGAAACTGCTCGAGCAGCAGATCGAAGGTGTCCGGCGCGCCGACGATGCCGCCTGCAACAGCCAGAATGACGGTCTCATGCGCATTGGCAACGCGGCGCAGCGCCGTGTGCTCCAGCGTCCGGTACCCTTCCTGTCCGTAGAGCGCCATGACATCGGCGACGGGCATGCCGCTTTGCGCTTCGATCTCGTGGTTCAATTCGACGAACGGCACCGACAGTGCCTCACTCGCGCGGCGCCCCAGCGTTGACTTGCCCGCACCGCGCAATCCGATGAGCGCCACGCGACGCGCCCGCGTAGGATCCGCACGGTACTTGGACAGAATTGCATCGATCGCGCTTCTGTCAGCATGATTGGCTTGGGCATAGAGGTGCGCGACGTGCCGGTCGGGTTCCATCGCGGGATCGCTATCTTCCACAAACCACTCGACCCGCCGATCTAGGGCCGTCCCGACCTTGAGCAGCAGCGCGATCGAGATGTTTCCGCCGCCCGATTCAACCTGCGCGAGATAGCGTTGCGAGACACCGGAGCGCTCGGACAACTCCCGCCGTGACAGCCCCCGGGCCTTTCTGGCGGCGCGCAGTCGTGATCCGACCAGTTCTGTCAAAGCGGCGATGCGCCGATCTATCGCCGCGCCGCTGGATATGGATCCGGGCGATGACGTATCGCGGTCGGTGATGTTCAGAACCATGCCGTCACCATGCCGTGGTCATGGGTCAGTACGTCTCGACATGGTAGCGGCCCTCGTCGCGCATCTTGTCGCGCAGCGCGGTCCAGGGCTGGCCAATCGAGTCCGCAATCGTTGTCAGCGCCTGTTCGACGCCGTCCTCCATGCCCTTGAGGCCGCAGATGTAGATATGCGTCGCCGGATCGGCGAGCAGGTCGGCCACTGCCGCCGTCTCGTCCAGCATGCGATCCTGCACGTATTCCTTTGGCTGGTCCGGATCGCGGGAGAAAACGAGATGCTGGGTCAGCAGGCTGTCCGGCACTTTCTTGAGCGGTCCGAAATAGGGCAGGCTGTCCGGTGTGCGGGCGCCGAAGAACATGGTCATCCCGCCCGTGCGTTCCCCCGCTGCCCGCTGGCGCCGCATGGTGAAGGCGCGCATCGGAGCCGAGCCTGTTCCCGTGCAGATCATCAAGAGCCGCGCTTCGGGGTCGTCGGGCAGAAGGAAGGTCGCGCCAAACGGGCCGGTGACCTTGACGGTGTCGCCCTTGGCCAGATCGCAGACATAGTTCGAGCACACGCCATCCGGCTCGCGTTTGACGGTCAGAGAGACATTGTTGAAACCGGGTCGTTCGCCATCGCGCG
>JBCBOR010000181.1:0-2610 GCA_039821125.1 Pseudomonadota bacterium | reverse complement strand
GCAGAGGAGCTTTGGGCATTCTTCGACATCCCGGCTTCTCGGGAGACTAGAGAGGTAAGGTACGCTGAACTGATTAGAGAGCTAGAACTGCACGATAAGGTCGCGAAATTCCGACGAGAGCGTTAATGAACTTCCCATTCACCATTCCGACGCTATACTGACACGCATGACGCATTGTGGTGACAGTGCTGTTGCTGCCTCGGCTCGAGTGGGATCGCCGCTCGGCCTGCTTCTTCTTATCGGCCTCTGAGGGCGCTGCTTGAGCGGCGCGACCCTCGGAGGATTGCCCGAACGCGCCGCATCAGCTAGCACGCAACAAACCCGATAAGCGGACAGAACCCATGACAGATGTATCCGTGGCCGAGACCAAGGCCGACACCAACGATCCCGCCAAGGATCGTGTGAAGATTTTCGACACCACCATGCGCGATGGCGAGCAGTCGCCCGGCGCCTCGATGACGCTGGCGGAGAAGCTGCAGATCGCCAAGCTGCTCGACGAGATGGGGGTGGATATCATCGAGGCGGGCTTCCCGATTGCCAGTGAGGGCGATTTCGAGGCGGTGACCGAAGTCTCGAAGGTGGTCGAGCGCGCGATGGTGTGCGGGCTGGCGCGCTCGCCCCGCGGCGATATCGACCGGGCCTATGGCGCGTTGCAGCATGCCAAGCGGCCGCGGATCCACACGTTCATTGCGACCTCGGACCTACATATGGAGTACAAGCTCCAGATGACGCGGGACGAGGTGCTGGCGGAGATCGAGCGCTCGGTCGGGCATGCGAAATCGCTGGGGGTCGATGTGCAGTGGTCGCCCGAGGATGCGACGCGCACGGACCGCGATTTCCTGGTGACGGCGGTGCAGACCGCGATCGAGGCGGGCGCGGGCACGATCAACATCCCCGACACGGTGGGCTACACGGCGCCCGGCGAAAGCGCCGAGATCATCCGGATGCTGAAGGACCGGGTCGAGGGGATCGAGGGGGTGACGATCTCGACCCATTGTCACAACGACCTTGGGATGGCGACGGCGAACTCGCTGGCCGCGGTGATCGCGGGGGCGCGGCAGATCGAGTGTACGATCAATGGTCTGGGCGAGCGGGCCGGGAACACCGCGCTTGAGGAGGTCGTGATGGCCTTGCGTGTACGCGGGGACATCATGCCGTTCGCGACGGGGATCGACGCGACGCGGATCATGCAGGCCTCGCGGCTGGTGTCCGGGGTCACGGGCTTCCCGGTGCAGTACAACAAGGCTGTTGTGGGCAAGAACGCGTTCGCGCATGAGGCGGGGATCCACCAGGACGGAATGCTGAAGCATGCCGGGACCTACGAGATCATGACGCCGGAATCGGTGGGGTTGACGGAATCGACGCTGGCCATGGGCAAGCACTCGGGCCGCCACGCGCTGAAGTCGAAGCTGGAGGATCTGGGGATCGAGGTCGGCGACAATGCGCTGAAGGAGATCTTCGTGCGGTTCAAGGCGTTGGCCGACCGCAAGAAGGAGGTCTACGACGATGACATCCTGGCGCTGGTTGAGGAGCATACGGCGGATGCGGGCGCGGAGCGGATCAAGCTGAAGTTCCTGCGGGTGATCTGCGGGACCGAGGCGCCGCAATCGGCTGACATCATCCTCGAGATCGACGGCGAGGAGAAGTCGGTGACCGCCCAGGGCGACGGCCCGGTGGATGCCGCCTTCGCCTGTGTGAAAGCGCTGGTGCCGCATCACGCGAAGCTGGAACTCTACCAGGTGCACGCGGTGACGGAGGGGACCGACGCGCAGGCGACGGTCAGCGTGCGGATGCGCGAGGACGGCAAGATCGTCACCGCGCAGTCGTCGGATACCGATACGGTGGTGGCAAGCTGCCGGGCCTATGTGCACGCGCTCAACAAGCTGATCGTCCGGCGCCAGAAATCGGCCCCCGCCGCGATCGCGGGATAGCACACACCCCGGGGCGGGGTTGAACCTCGCCCCGAACTCCGGGCACACTGCGCAAAAGTGTTCACCGGAGAGATTTCATGAAAACCTTGCACCGCGTGCTCGCCGCCGCGCTGACGACAACGCTTCTCGGATGCGCCGAGAACCAGGGCAGCTCAACCCAAAGCACGTCCAACCAAAGCGGGCAATCCGCCGCGGGCTCGGTCCTGCAGGACGGCATCTATGCCATCCGGTTTGAGAAAAGCGGCTGCGGCGAGCTGAAACTCGGCGAGGACGCCTACTACAAATGGGACAGCGGCTGCGATGGCGGCCCGCCGGACTATGAGCACCGTACCATCAAACACGTCGGCTCGAGCGTTTATGTCGAAGCCGCCTCCCTCAAGGTGGAAGAGGTCACCCCGACCGGGTTCACCGGCACTTGGTCCTTCCGCGGCACGAAAGAGGGGGCGGTCGGTAAACGTAGGTGACTGATAAGTTCATCTGGGCAGACGCGATACTCAAGCCATGTAAGCAGCGCTACTAGAATTAGGAAAACTGCTCGTAAATCTGGAGCGCCGTTTTTATCGCGATGTAACTTGCTGATCCAGGGAAACTAATCAAGTCATTAGGGTTTGGACTCAATTCAGCCAGCATCTGATTGCGAAGATGTGGAGCATGGAAAGGAAGTTGCGTTTCATCTTTT
>JBCBOR010000180.1:0-2624 GCA_039821125.1 Pseudomonadota bacterium | reverse complement strand
CTCTCTCTTCAAAACATACAAAAAACGCCCTGCATAAAAATGCAGGGCGTTTTCTGTACAAAACCCTAATGATCAAGCCTCAGGGTGAGAACTCCGTTGATAAAATGTAGCTCACAACCTGCATCCGCTCCTCATCGGAATAAACATCCTTCCAACCAGGCATCTTCCGGAAACCATCTGTTACACGACGATAGACGAAGTTCGGTTTGTATCTCCGTGGCTTCAGCTTTGGGGCCTTTCCCGGATAGGCCTTCTTGCCATGGCAGTGACGGCATTGTTCGGCCCAGATCACTTCCCCGGCGGAAATATTTAAATCGCTTCCCAAGAAATCCTCGGTAAACGGTACCGGCGGTACGGATTTCTCAGCTGCGAACCCGATGCCTACACAACACATCGACAGTGCCGATACTGCCAAGATCTTGGACAGTCCTGTCATGTTGCCCTCCCAGTGCTTTCTCGTAAAAACGCCCCCGATATTGAACCGGGGGCGCGTGTCTTGGTCAAGCTTTGACCGCGCGAAGGCGATCACCGCTCGGTCAGATCACTCGGCAGGGACGATCTTGTAGATCGTGTCGAGCGAGCCGACGGGACCGGTCGTCGGCGAGGTCAGGGCATAGACCTCACCGGCGCTGTCCTGTCCGAAGGCCAGGATGTAGGGCAGGTTGCCGTCCATGTTCACGACCTCGGCGACCTCGTTGGTCCAGGTTCCGTCACCGTTGTTGGTGCCGATCTTGATCATGCCGTCGGCGGTGCCGAATTGGCGGGACCAGTCACCGTAGATGTACTTGCCATCCCAGTCGGCGTGGCTGCCGCGATAGACGTAGCCGCCAGTGACCGAAATCCCGGTGCATCCTTCCGGCTGAGCCGTGCAGTTGTTGTAGGTCAGGATCGGCATCTCAAGCCCCGCGGTGTCACAGCTGGCGGGGTGCTCGTCCGGCTTGGTGTAGTCGAAGCAGCGGTCGGCTTCCATCTTGCGCCAGCCATAGTTGCCGCCGGCCTTGACGATGTTGACCTCCTCGAACGAGTTCTGCTGGACATCGGCGCAGAACAGTTCATTCGAGCCGCCCATGTCGAACGAGCAGCGCCACGGGTTTCGCAGACCGTAGGCGAAGATGCGCTGATCTGCATCCTCGTTGTCCGCGAACGGGTTCCCGGCCGAGGCATCTCCGGTCTCCGGGTCGACCCGCAGCATTTTGCCGAGCGGTGTGGTCAGATCCTGGCCGTTGCCCTCGAGCACGTTGTGGCCGATGCCCCAGTCATTGGCATAACCGCCATCGCCCATCGAGACATAGAGCTGGTTGTCCGGACCAAAGCCAATCCAGTGACCGTTGTGATTAAACTGCGGCCAGGGCGTCGTCATGATCGTACGGCCCGAGGTCGGGTCTGCCACCGACGGGTCATCCGGATCCATGGTGAATTCCATCACCACGTTCGAATGGCTGTACCAGAGCATCTGGCCGAGATCGCCCTGCCAGTCCAACTGGCCCGAAAGCGAGATGTAGAACTTGCCATTGTTGGCGAAGTCCGGGTGCAGGGCGATGCCAAGCAGCCCACGCTCGTCGAAATCGGGGTGGCGGTCGACGATCAGGTTGCGCACGTCGAGCACCGGTGTGCCGTTCAGCTCACCGTCTTCCACCGACATGACGCGGCCCCATTGTTCGACCACGAAGAACCGACCGTCGGGCGTCTCAACCATGCCAAGCGGCTGGTTCAGCCCTGTCACAAAGGGCTCCATCTTGACTTTCGGGGCGGCCAGCGCGGATGTGCCCATCAGGGCCATGGCGCCAGCGGCCGCAAACATCACTGCGGTTTTGATCATTGGTGTGTCCTCCCTTGTCAGGCCGAATCTTCCCCGTTTGGTTCCTGGGAATCTTTCGGCTCAACTTATAGGTTAGTGGCGGTCTGATTTTCTGTCCACATCGCGTAAAGAGAATACGCAGTTTATCACATGACGGAAACCGCTTTCGTTAGGGTTGTGACAATGCCATGGTCTCGCAAAAGAAGAGACACGGACGGGGACAAGTATTGATGCCGCGGATCAAGATCTGCTGCATGGCAAATCCAGACGAGGCAGACATCGCCGCAAGTGCCGGCGCAGATATGCTTGGTCTCGTCGGGCCGATGCCATCCGGTGCAGGGATCATCGACATCGCCATGGCGCGCGAGATCTCGCAGGCCGTGCCGGCGTGGGTGACCCCGGTCCTGCTCACGCAAGGCGATACGGTCGAGGCCATCGCAGCCGACATCGCTGAGACCGGGGTCCGCGCCGTGCAACTCGTTCGCCATGTCGCGCCGGAGGTTCACCATAAACTGGCCGAGCGCCTGCCGTGGGTCCGCCGCATTCAGGTGGTTCATATCGAGACTGATCAGTCCCTGGACCATGTCGCAATGTATGAAGATCTGATCGATGCGTTTCTGCTGGACTCCGGGCGGCCGTCGCAGGCGGAGCTCGGTGGCACAGGGCGCGTGCATGACTGGTCGATCAGTGCCGAGTTTGTCCGCCGCACCCGCGTCCCTGTCTTTCTGGCAGGGGGCCTGTCTGCCGACAATGTCGCCGAGGCGATCACCACGGTGCGTCCCTTCGGTGTCGACATATGCTCGGGCGTGCGCACCGAAGACCGGCT
>JBCBOR010000179.1:1504-2627 GCA_039821125.1 Pseudomonadota bacterium | reverse complement strand
CCTCTGCCTTTTCACCGATGGTGTGTCAGAGGCCGAACTGGTACGCCAGCATGATGGCACGCCTTTGCCCGCCGACGACCGGGCTTTTTTTGGTGCCGATGGGGTCATCGAAGCCCTGAGCACGGCGCGCGCCGCGGGTGCATCGGCGGCCGAGGCGCTCGGCAGTATCCTGCAGCTTCTTGACCACGTCACCGATGGGGCCGAGCAGACCGACGACCGTACCCTGGTCGTTGTGCGGGCCCTCGGCCCGATCTCAGACGCTTGACAGATCAGCGCCTGGCAGGACAGAGGCACGCCATGGATCCCGTCAAACGCCAGTACGAGACTTATCCCTATCCCGCTCGTGATCCGTCTGATGAAGCCCACCGGCTGATCGAGGGCTCGCCCTCGCACCCTGTCGAGATCGATCACTACCTGTACCAGGGGCAGCGCGACTGGTCTGGACCGTTCCGGGCGCTGGTGGCAGGCGGCGGTACCGGCGATGGCCTGATCATGTTGGCGCAGAAACTCGCGGATATCGGGTGCCCTGCCGAGATCACCTATATCGATATGTCCGAAGCGAGCCGAGCCATCGCCGAGGCCCGCGCCGCGGCGCGCGGGCTGGAGATCCGCTTCCTCACCGGCGATTTGCTGACAGCGCCCGAGCATGGCCCGTTCGACTACATCGACTGCTGCGGGGTGCTTCATCACCTGCCCGACCCGGATGCGGGTTTTCGTGCTCTCAGCGCCGCGCTTGCGCCGGATGGCGGGATTGGCCTGATGGTCTACGCGCCCTACGGCCGTTCCGGTGTCTACCCGCTGCAGGACGCGTTCGGGACGCTTTTCGCGGGTGATCGGCCGGAGGAGCAGGTTCGCCTCGCCCGCGCGTCCTTGGGCGTGCTGCCCGCGAGCCATCCATTCGCGCTCAATCCGGTCCTGGGGGATCATCGGGAGTCTGATGCGGGGCTTTATGACCTGATGCTGCATTCCCGTGATCGGGCCTATACGGTGACGGAACTGGTGGATGCTCTTGACCGAGCGGATCTCGGGCTTGTCTCGCTTGTGGCGCGCGCGCGCTATGATCCGATGCAGTACCTGAGCGGCACTGGCGCCGATGACGATCTCCGCGCGCGTGTCGCTTCTC
>JBCBOR010000179.1:0-1495 GCA_039821125.1 Pseudomonadota bacterium | reverse complement strand
CGCGCGCGCGCTATGATCCGATGCAGTACCTGAGCGGCACTGGCGCCGATGACGATCTCCGCGCGCGTGTCGCTTCTCTGGATGATGTCCAGCGTTTGGCAGTGGGTGAGCAGCTTTCCGGCACGATCAAGACCCACATCGCTTATGTCACCTTAAAAGACCGCGCGGCGAAGGCGGAGGCTCGTCCCACCAAGCCCGCCCTGATCCCCCATGTGACCGGCGTAGCGCCCCGAACGCTGGCCAAGCAGGTACACCAGCATGGTGGGTTCACGGCGAAAGAAGACGGGCTCGACATCCGCGTTGCCTTGCCGAAATCCACAGCGACACTGATTGCGCGGGTTGATGGCAGGACGCCGTTGGGAGAGATTTCCGCAGGGGCTGACTGGCTTGGTTTTGCTGCGGCCTGGGGGCCTGTGCACCGTGAACTGACGGGGCTCAATCTGTTGCACTATTCCAAAGGGGCATGGCGATGACCGGTCTCGCTGGTGCAGGACATCCGCCCTGGGTGCTCGACCATGCGCCCTACACCCCGTTCATGGAGGCGCGCACCGCGAAACCGCCCGGTCTATCGCCGTTGGATATGGCCTCATGGACTGTGCGGGATCCTGATTTCGACCCCCAGATGATACGGCGCCGTGAGGTGATGGCGGCACATATCGACGTGGTGCTCTCCGCATTGACCGAGGGCGAGGACCCGGCGCTGGAACTTCTGTCCATGCTCAAGGCTAATCTCGGGCAGGATCCCGCACCGACCGAACTCGAGACCTATTGCCCGCTGACCGCCATCGGACATATGGTCTCCGAGGACTTCTGTCTGATGCGCCATGACCCGAACTCCGGCGAGTATCGGCTGGTCTCGGCGATCCTCTGCTTTCCCTCGCGCTGGTTGTTGGCAGAAAAAATGGGCCGTCCGCTTACGGTCATTCATCAGCCGGTGCCAGACTACGACGATGTCCTCGCCCGCCGGGTCGCTCGGGTGTTCGATGCCGTGAAGCCTGATCGCCCGCTTGTCCGGGTGAACTGGCTGGTCCATGCGGTGCCGGAACTGTTCCTGCCCCTTGGTTTGTCGGACAAGCTCATGCAGCAAGCACCATCTGCCGGGCCGTTCTATCTCAGAACCGAGCGCCAGACCCTTGTGCGGTTGCCTCAGACCGGCGCTGTCGCGTTCGGCATCAAGACCTCGGTCACCCCGATTGATCGCCTCACCCCAGAACAGGCGACGGCCTTGCATGGCGCGCTTGGCAAGCTGGCGCCGGAGGATGTTGCCTACCGCTCGGGGGGACGCTTGATCGACGCGGCGCGCACGGTTCTGGCCAAGGTCGCGGCCAGATAATTCAGGGTTTTCGAACTCACAGCGCCGTGGCTGCGCCACGCCACTGCTCCTCCGACCAGGCCCCACCCCCGCCCCCCGCGGACCACCAAAGGGAGATGCCGTGGAGATAACGAAGGTGGGTAGGGGGGGGGGGGGGTGGGGGCGGGGCGGAAGTCTACAAAT
>JBCBOR010000178.1:0-2651 GCA_039821125.1 Pseudomonadota bacterium | reverse complement strand
AATTGGCCTGGCCCCGACCCGGCTCGCCAGCGGCATTTCCATCAAGATTGCGGAATATCACCGCCTCGGCATGGCGGTCCTTACCTCGGAGATCGCACTTGAAGGCTATGGGCTGGCGCGCCGGGTCGGGGCCAGGCCAATTGTATCTGCGCCGCCGAACTGGGCGAGATCCTCGACGATCCCATGTATCCGCACACCGGGCTGGCGGCGCCATTCTGGTTTCAGGTAGCGCCCGATCTCACCGACAATGCAGAGCTCCGCATCGGGAACTTGGGCGGTGACCTGCGGCCAGATCTCCTCCATCAGAAATTCGAGTGCATCGAGATTGCCGCGGTGGCGCACTCCCATGAACAAGGCTCGCGGCTGACCGCTCGGAGCGATGACTTGGCAGGGCTGGCGCAAAGGTGCGAGCCAGTGATGCACCTTGTCCGGAAGAAGAGGGGATAGAACCTCGCGTTCGGCCCGGGATGCATAGATCAGCTGATCGGCAGCGGCGCACATAGCCGCTTCTTCTTTGAGCGAGAGTTCGGTGAAGTCGACAGGCTTGTCGTTGGCGCGCATGGTCTGGGCGCGCTGCGAGAAGAGATCGTGCAGAAGGATGGCCTTGCTGACGCCCGGGGTCTGAAGCTTGGTCAGGACGGGGCCGAGCGCGCTGTATTCGGCAACGACCAGATCCGGCGCCTCGGCGTCGATCGCGGCAGCAAGCGTCTGTGCTTCGGTCTGGCTGAGGGGCACACTGGCCCGGGCGATGGGGTCTGGGAAGTCCGCACCGGCAAGGCGGCGGATCTCTAGCCCGAGCCGGCGCCAGAAACGCGCCCAGACCCGGAGGCGAAGACTGAGAAACATCCGCCCGAGACACAGCGTACCGGGCCAGATGATCTGAGATGTCCGCTTCAGGAAGTCGTGCCCGACGCGCGCGATGGGTAGTCCGCCGAACGCGCTTTCAGGTGCAAAGACCAGACGGATCTCGAACCCTGCCTCACGCAGGGTGTCAATCAGCACAGAGAGATAGACATTGGCGCCAGTATGAAGCGATTCGAGGCGCCGCCGGACTGCGACGACAGCAACTTTTCCCACAATGGAACCCTAAAACTCTAATACACGGCACCCCGGTATGTACACTCGCGCCTGTCCGAACCGGGAGCAAGTGATTTATGCATGGCATCCGACGGCCGCATGGCTGGAACGTGACTTGCATCTGTCGTGCTGCGCTGCGGCGAAGTGTATGCCAAATCGAGCCGCATTTGCGGTATACTCATGTGGGGTATGGTGTGTGCCGCGGGCGTTAAGGTGACCCGAGCCGGCAGTGGTTCTGGAGCGTTGGGGGTTATGGTTATGGCGGCGGCAGAGCCCGTTCTTGTTGTCGATATGGATGGGACGCTGGCGCGGACCGACACGCTGCACGAGGCGATGCTGGCCTTCGTCGCGGCAAATCCGCTGCGGCTGCCGGAGCTCGTCACCTGGCTCGGTGCCGGCAAGGCCGGGTTCAAGCGCAAGCTCGCCGATGAGTGCATCGCCGATGCCAAGACCCTGCCGCTGAACGAGGATGTCATCGAGCAGGTCCGTGCGGCCCGGGCCGAGGGACGGCGCACGGCGCTGGTCTCGGCCTCGGACCAGCGTCAGGTCGAGGCGGTGGCGGCACGGCTCGAACTTTTCGATGACGTCCAAGGCACAATGAACGGCGAGAACCTGAGCGGGCATGCGAAAGCCGCCCTTCTTGTGGAGCGCTATGGCGAAGGCGGGTTCGACTATGCGGGTGACGCCAAGGTCGACATGCCGGTCTGGGCGAAGGCCCGCAAGGCCATCACCGTCGGCGCCAGCGCGGGCCTGCGCACAGAGGTCGAGCGACAGAATGCCGAGACCGAACATCTGAGCCCGCCTGCCACGGGCGCGGCGCGCCTGAAACCTTACATAAAGGCGCTGCGTCCGCATCAGTGGCTGAAGAACATCCTGATCTTCATGCCGGTTCTGGCCGCCCATGACCTGAGCAATATCGGCGCTGCGATCGCCGCCTTCATCGCCTTCTCGCTGACCGCATCCAGTGTTTATCTGATCAACGATCTGCTCGATCTGTCGGCGGACCGCGCCCATCCGCGCAAATGCAAACGACCCTTTGCGTCGGCTCAGATCCCGCTGGCCCACGGTGTGTTCCTCGCACCGGTTCTGATCGCGATTGCACTCGCGCTGGCCATCGCGTTCACACCGCTCGCCTTTCTGGGCGTTCTGGTGATCTACTACATCGCCACCTTCGCCTATTCGCTGTTCCTGAAGCGCAAGCTGATCATCGATGTCTGGACGCTGGGCGGGCTCTATACCATCCGGATCCTGGCCGGCGCTGCGGCGACCGCGGTGCCGCTCTCGCCCTGGATCCTGGCTTTTTCCATGTTCCTGTTCCTGTCGCTGGCTGCTGTGAAACGCCAGGCCGAGCTGACCGATCAGATCCGCCAGGGCAAGGAGCAGACTGCCGGGCGGGCCTATCACACCGACGATCTGCCGATCCTGCGCTCGATCGCGCTGTCGGCGGGGTATGCTGCCGTGGTGGTCTTTGCGCTCTACATCAACAGCCCAAAGGTCGCGGGTCTCTATTCCATGCCCGAGCTCTTGTGGGCGGTCTGCCCGCTGCTGCTCTATTGGGTCAGCCGCATGGTTAT
>JBCBOR010000177.1:0-2674 GCA_039821125.1 Pseudomonadota bacterium | reverse complement strand
GATCCGGATGTGGCGGTGGCGCTGAATGGCGGCTCGTGGTTCGACCCGGGCACGTGGTCGACGGGCGCGGTGCCCGGCGACGGCGTTGATGTCTACATTCCGCGCGGCGTCTCTGTCGTGCTGGATGGGGTCTCGGAGGCCCGGCTCGACACGGTCGGCGTCGATGGCGAGCTGCACTTTGCGGTCGATACCGACACCAAGCTGGTGGTCGACAGCCTGCTGACGGGCCCGCAATCTGTGCTGACCATCGGAACCGATGCGAGCCCGGTCCAGGCCGATGTGCGCGCCGAGATCGTCATTCACGCTGATGGCGGGCCGGTGACCTCGGCGGCGAATATTGCCGAGGATCCCAATTTCCTCGGCCACGGCGTGGTCACGCACGGCACGGTCCGGATCGTCGGACAGGACAAGGCCGATTTCCTCAAGGCCGCGGTGCATCCCGAGGCGGGCGACAGCGCGCTGACCTTCGCCGAGGAACCGACGGGCTGGCAGGTCGGCGACAAGCTGGTGGTCGCGGCGGCGTCGAACCAGATGAATCAGGCTACGCAGCAGATCGAGACCTATGAGGACGAGATCGTCACCATCAAGGCGATCACGGCCAATGCGGACGGGACCTACACCGTCGCACTCGAGCAGGTCCTGCAATACGATCACGTCCCGCCGGCGCACCAGTCGGATGCAGTGCTGCAGATCCCGGTCGCGAACTATACGCGCAATGTCTTCATCGGCAGCGAGACCGAAGAGAGTGCCTATCTCGGCAACGGTCTCTCGGTGCCTGTCGAGGAACGCGGCCATGTCATGTTCATGCACAATGACGATGTCGAGATCCTGAATGCCGAGTTCTTCGAACTGGGACGCACCGACAAGTCCATCCTGATCTCCAAGGCTGTCGATATCTTGCGGGATAAGCTCGCAGACGGTGATATTAGAGACAAGCATATAGGTGAGGTAAATGCGTTCTTGGCGAACGAAGCCGCAGCCAGCGAACATAATGTCGCCGGGCGCTATGCGCTGCATTTCCACCGGACCGGGGTCGATGATTTAGACAATCCCGCCATTGCCGAGGGTAATGCCGTCTGGGGCTCGCCCGGCTGGGGCATGGTTCATCACGACGCCAATGTGAACATGGTCTCGAACGCGGTGTTCGGCACAGTTGGCGGCGGCATTGTGGCCGAGGCGGGTAACGAGACCGGGATCTGGACGGATAATATCGTCATCCAGACGACCGGAGATGTCGTGACTTTCAACGCCGAATCAAGTGGTGATCCGTTCCACCCCGACTATGTCGCAGACACGCTGGACGACACCTTCCGCCAGGGCGAGGCTTTCGCCATGAAGTCACGCCTTCTGGAAGTGACTGACAATGTCGCTGCCAGTGCAAATGGTACTGGATTCTCGTTCTGGCCACATGGCGTCGACGGCTCTTCTCACATTCAGTCCGATGTCGATGCTTTCGCGTTTGAGCATGGGTTCGATCCATTCTATGGCCAGACAACTGTTGGGGCGGCCAAGGTGCCCACCCGTGATTTTTCCGGCAATGAGGCGATTGGATCGCGTCACGCGCTTAATACGTCATCGAACAAGACTGACCATGAACACGACATGGATGTCTTGATCGAGGATCTTTTGGCCTGGAATGTCGATCAGGCGATCATGTCTTTCTACCAGCATAACTACATCATCAAGGATAGTATCTTCATCAAGGGCACTGGCAATGCCGATCGCTTTGAATTCGGTGGATTTCTCGGCGAGAATGGATCGGCGACTCATATCCACGATCCGGTCGACTTCAAAATAGTCAACAACTATTGGGAAGGCTGGGATGTTGTCGCGCGCGAGCCGATCGAAATCATTGTCGGCAACACGGTCGTTGGTTCCACGCGGACCGAGGAGACTGGGTCCCAAGGCATCTTCAGGGAAGGCGCCACCCAAGACAACGATACAATCGATTATCTCGATAACTCGGCAAACTGGCTTGCCAACCTGCCTAACCCAGTTGGCACCATCACCGGCCAGGTAAACGTTGCGAAGTCAGATCTCGTGATGACTGATTGGTTCAACAAATTCTTAGTTCATGTGGATAAGACCGACTCGATCGGCGAGCAGGCCCAGACGTTCGGATCAAGCAAAGATGCGGAGTTCCGAGGCGCCGATCAATTGACATGGTGGGAAGAGAACGCTGTCAACAACGGGTATTACAAACGTGACGGCAAAATCTACCTGATCATTGAACTTGCGCTTGGAGATCGGGTCACGGGCTCGATCGGCGTAATTGATGTCGCCATCGAACTGCGCTTTCTAGAATCTGAGCCCGAGCGTCTGCCCGCTAAGGCGTTTAGTAATGGAGTACTGCCGGACTACTTCGACGAAAATGGCGTCGGCGAATTCCGCTTGGTTGATCAACGCGTCATTGGCGCTTCTGGAAATCAACTCACCACAGCGGACCCCGATGACGATACCGGCTCCGACACGACCGAGGTTACCTCGCCGCCGAACACAGCACCTGCCGCAAGCGATGACGGTGGGTTCTCGATCGAAGCCGGTCAGAGCCTCGACATCGCCGTCGCAGACCTTCTGGCCAATGACAGCGATGCGGATGGTGATGCGCTGAGCCTTGCGCTCGGAGCCATCACCGGCGGCAGCGCCGAGCGCCTGGTGGTCAACGGAACCGATA
>JBCBOR010000176.1:0-2708 GCA_039821125.1 Pseudomonadota bacterium | reverse complement strand
CGGCTAGCACCGTTCCGACAAAACGGGGGGTCAATGTTCGACGCCGATCAGGGGGCAGCATTCAATGCCGATTGACAGAATGGCACGTAGGCCATAGGGAGTGTCCACTTGCTGGTAGTGGGCACTGCCAATTTCTATCATTGCGAATGCTCAGTCCGGCAAGCGCTCTTTGTGCACGCTGACAAGTATTGCTTCAAGCGTCAAATTGCTTCGACTGAGATAGCCCAGTCTGAGTTTTGTTCGAGAGTGATGGTCTGGTCGGTTAGCAACCTTGTGCCGAGGTCGATCTCGCGATAGGTGAGCTCTGTATCAACTGCAGTAATGCGCACGCCGTTTGCGAAGTCGGGATCGCTGACGAGTTGGTTGAGGTTGAACTGGATCGTATCGGTATCTTCAGCGTAAATCACGATCCGGTCTTCGCTCTCCGAGAATAGTGCGTACTGGCCTTGGTTCACACCACCGGTCAGTTCATTTGCTCGTACCGCGTCGAGGGCGAACCTGTCCTCGTCGTTGAAGAACCTATCCCAGGTTGAGATCTGCTCCTGGGTCTCAGTTGCATACGAGAAGCTACCAAACTGGCCAGTGCGTTCGCTTTGGCCTGTCACAGGATCTATCAGATTGCCCCAGATATTCGAGGCACCGCCTGCCATGGTCGAGATCCAAAGCCCATCGACAGTTTGTGCTTCGGTATAGTCCTTTTCGTGATGATCCCGGACCCGAAACCGGTCGCCGCTGAGCACCGGCTTGTCGAGCGCCTGACCATTATGCACTGCTTCGAAGGCTGCGACATAAACCTCGTAGGTTGGCTCGAGATGTTCATAATCGGCGACATCCTGACCAACATTCCAAATCACTCCTGATGAATGATCTGTGCCGTAATTGGGATCCGCAGCCCGGACGCTAGTCAGGTGATCGAAGTCGGTCTGGGCATCGAAATACGCCGCCGCCGCTGCCGTCTGCTCGGGCGTGGACCATTCGTCATTGTCGAACCCGGTGCCCAGTGTCCAACCCGGCAGGGGCCCAAGCCGGTCAGCAAAATATTCTAGAATACGCAAATGTTCGGCACCGCCCTCACCACCTGGCAATTGATCGGGTGTCTGGCCGCGCTGACTATCACCCCATGGCCAGATATGGACCACAGCGCCGGCATCGTGAGCTGCCATGATCAGTTGTTCGAGTGCAGCAAAGGCGCGAGGATCCGGATCATAGCCTTGGGAGCCGTCGATCCGGCTGCCGCTATGTGCGGTTGTGCTGTCGATGTCGAAGAGTTGCCCGCCCGGATGCGCGATGTGTAAGCCAGTGAACCCGTGCTGGTGGATGAACGTATCAACCACCTCCTGAATAGCAGCTGGATTGTTGTAGTAGACTTCAAGATTGGTGTCGATCATCGCATAGTTTGGCAGGATCGCATCGAGCGAGCCATCGCCCAACTGCTGAGCGAACTTGGTGCCTTCGGCCACCACGAAGCCACGGGCCGTGGGATCAACTGCGACCTCGACCGTACCGAAATAGCCGTCGAGATCGCTATCCGCTGACTGGGTCACAAAGCTCCACGTGCCCGCCTCGACGCCGGAGAAGCGGAAGGCATAGGAGCCCTCGCCCGTGTAGAAGAGCCCGGTCTCCCGGACCTCTCCCGTCTCGGTGTGGGTGAAAATCGCCTTGGCGTCGAGATCGAACGGGTTGCCCGAGACAGACGGGTTCTCGATCACCCACTCCGCATAGGGCGCGAACATTGCCGCATCCGTCACGCCAAGATCTAAGGCAGCATCTTGGTCAACAGGCGGATCGGCCGGCCCATCGGATGGCGGCGGCGTGCGGTCTTCTGCAGGCTGCTCAACAGGGGGGTCTATTCGCCCAGACTCCGGATCGCTCGAGAGCGTTGCCTCCGCAATCTCGCCAGTGAAGAACTCCTCGATCCGATCGGCAATCCCGTCGCCGCTGCGCGATTGCGCCGCGCCAAGCACGATCGGTTCCTGATTGGGTCCAAGCCCGGTCCAGCCGTCTGCAGTGCCGATTTCGATTCCGTTCAGGCTAAGTGTAAGCAAGCCGGCTTGCCAGGTAACCAGAGCAGTGTTCATGGCACCCTCCTGCACCGCACCGCCCTCGATGATAAGACTTTCCTCGGTAGTCTGCGCCCTGAGCCTCAACTGGCCGTTCTCGATCGTCAGGGTCAGATGGCCGCCATCGTCCTTACCGCTCGAGTCTTTGGAGAAGAGCCCCTGGACGGTCTGCACATCGTCCGAGCGGAAGCTCAGGGAAAGAGCCCCATCCGCCAATTCGAAGGCATCCTGGTGATCGAGCACTACGGCAGTGTTGCCATCGAAGGCCAAGGCTTCATCCAACAGCGATAGTGTCAGTACTGTGTCGGGCGCAGGCTCAGGGGTCGGTCCCGGAGTTGAATCTGAGGCGGGCGCCGTGACATCAATCGTCACCGTTGCGGTATCGCTGCTACCTTGGCCGTCCGAGACCGTGTAGCTGAACGTGTCCGAACCCGAGAACCCCGCCGCAGGCGTATAACTCACCGTGCCATCGGCATTCAGGGTGACAATATTGTTCGCACCGCCCGTCGCCGCTGTAATGCTGATGCGATCGCCATCGACATCACTGTCATTCGCCAGCAAATCCGAAACCGCGATGTCAAGGCTTTGACCAGCTTCAACCGAAAACCCACTATCGTCAGATGCAACAGGAACCGTGTTCAGTGGGGG
>JBCBOR010000175.1:0-2768 GCA_039821125.1 Pseudomonadota bacterium | reverse complement strand
CTGGCCTCCAGCTCCGTATGCGTTGACCGCCGCTTGCGTAGCAGTTTCCAACTCGTCACGACGCTCGACCCGGAAGATCTGAACGCCCATGGCGCGCAAAAGTGTCTCTGTCGCCTCGCCCATCGGATACTGCCACGGGTTCTGTTCGCCATAATCACCGCGCATCGAGATCATCATCAGCAAGGGAAATCGTCCACCCTTGGCCAGCGAAAGATAGTTGGTGCAGTTGCCAAGCCCGCTCGATTGCATACAGAGCACACCGCGCTCGCCAACAAGATCGGCCCCGGCACAGATGGCGACACCTTCCTCTTCGGTGGTCAGCAGCAATGCGCGGGTCTCGTTGCTGGCCTCGGCCAGAGCGATCAGACGATCATTTCCAGCGTCGGGCACATGTGCAAACAATGAGACGCCCGCCTTGCGAAACACCTCGAACATTGCAGCCGACCACTCCGCATGCGGATGATCTGTTGTCATTGATGTCGCTCCCCAAGCCGTTCCACCCACTTTTCCGATGTGCGAGCATTTCGCTGTCCATTGATTACGTGGCTTTGAAAGCTTCATATCGCAGATGAAGATCAATGACGACCGTGCGCCAAGCTTTGATCGGTGGGTCTCAAAATCACGAGACCGGCACGAGTCGCGTTCGTTGCCTGATGGACGCCCGACATCACGCAAAGCGGCGAGGTGCAACGGTCCATCACGGATACAGGAACCGGCACCATGCGTCGAACACTTACAGCCATCTTGATATCCGCATCCTCGTCGGCGTTTGCTGATCAGGTTGAGCTGGGAAGCTTCTCAATCGACCGCACAGAAGTCACGATCGCCGACTTTGCGGATTTCGCTGAAAGAACCGGTCTCTCGACCACGGCAGAGCGTAGCGGCGGCGGGTTCTAGTGGGGCGCCGGATGGGAGCGCCGACCGGGTTGGACCTATCTTCAACCCTATGGGGACGAAGCCGATGCAAACGAACCCGCCGTGCACATCAGCTGGCACGAGGCCAAGGCATTCTGCGCGGATGCAGGCGGTCGCCTGCCGACCCGCGCCGAATGGGAAACCGCCGCGTACACCGAGGCTCGCACCACCCCAACTGACGGCTTCGAGACAGGTCGCTCCTATCGCTACCCCGTTGGCGATAACCCCGAGGGAATGAATGCAGACGGGCGCCGACACGTCCCGGTTGGGACCACGCGCCGCGGCGTAAACGGGCTTTACGACATGGGGGCGAACGTCTGGGAATGGCTTGACGACAGACGTGGAGACGATGCGCTGACCGCGGGCGGCAGCTGGTGGTACGGTAGCTCGAAGACCCAGCGTTATGGTATGCAATGGAAACCGGCGGAGTTCTATGCGGTCTATGTGGGGTTTCGCTGCGCGTACGACTGACCCCCGGCGGCCTGTCCGTTCAAAGGTTTCGGGCTAAAACTCATCAGCAAGCGACCAGAAGAACAGGGAGTTCAGAATGACCATCCCCCTTACCCGCCGTACGGCACTGCTTGGCGCCTCTCTGACAGCCATGACCGCGCCCCTGCCCATCGCCGCATCCGCCGCAGCCCCAATGGCGGGCGCCATGCGCCCAGATTTCTACCGCTTCAAACTTGGCAGCTTCGAAGTGGGCACGATCCTGGACGGATCGGTCACACGGCCCGACCCGCACGGGATCTTCGGCACGGATCAGGACCCCGCTGCTGTGGCCGCTCTGGCCGAACAGAACTTTCTGCCCGCTGGCATGCTGAGGAACGACTACACGCCGGTGGTCGTGAATACCGGCAAGGAGGTTGTCCTGTTCGACACAGGCAACGGCCCTGCACGCCGCCCGGGCCGCGGCGCTCTGCGCCAGAAACTGATCGATACCGGGATCGCCCCCGAACAGGTCGATGTGGTTGTGCTGACCCACTTCCACCCGGACCATATCGGAGGGATCATGGAAGGCGACGCCCCGGCCTATCCCAATGCCCGTTACGTCGCTCCGCGCACCGAGTTCGACTGGTGGAAGGCCAATGCGGCTGTGCGGGGCGAGGACTACAAGGCACTGCTCGAGCGCACCGCGTTCTCGGTGGCCGACAAGATGACATTCCTCGAGGATGGCCAGGATGTGGTATCGGGCATCACGATGATCGCTGCACCGGGGCATACGCCCGGTCACGGTGTCTACAATGTGGAAAGCGACGGTCAGCGTCTGATGGTCTGCGCGGACTTCTGCAACCACTTTGTGCTGTCCATGCAGCGGCCCGACTGGCATGTCCGCTTCGACATGGACAAGAACGCGGCAGCGGCCAGCCGCAAGCGCGTGCTGGACATGATCGCGACGGACCGGGTGGCCTTCACCAGCTATCACATGCCGTTCCCGGCGGTCGGGTTTGTCGAGCGGATCGGCGACGGATATCGCTATGTGCCCGCAAGCTACCAGTTCGGGGTCTAAGCCTGGTCGCCGGGGCGAAGAATGCCGATCCGTCCGGTGAGTAGAACCACAAACGACACCCGGCCGGGTGTCTGCCCATGGTCAGCACTGTCGCGGCACTGACCACGAACCAACGAGCGGGCTGGATAAACAAGACCAGCCCGCGCCAGTCTGGGCCGGCGAGGCAAATCCTGCCATCGTTGCTTGATCGTGACGCGCGCGGGGGATTTCCATCACCGATGAGCCCTGCCTCATGACGGAGACCAGAAGAGGGTTTCCGTGGCAGAAGCGACTAGGGTTTGGACTCAATTCAGCCAGCATCTGATTGCGAAGATGTGGAGCATGGAAAGGAAGTTGCGTTTCATCT
>JBCBOR010000174.1:0-2832 GCA_039821125.1 Pseudomonadota bacterium | reverse complement strand
CTACACGGTTCGGGACTCGGCTGGCGACACCGTGACCTCGACCTACTCCGTCACCGTTGTCGGTGTGAACGACCTCAGTGACGAGGGCGAAAGCACGACCGTCGGTGAAGATGCAGGCCCTGTTGCCCTGACCAACGTCATGGACAACACGGTCGATCCCGAGACCACAAGCACCACCACGGTGACGGCGGTTTCCGGCGACGAGACCAAGGTCGGCAACACCGTGGCAGGCTCGAACGGTGGTGTCTTCACCATCAACGAGGACGGCACGGCAACCTTCGACACGGCAGAGCAGTTCGAAGCCCTGGCTCGGGACGAGGAGACGACCACCTCCGTCACCTACACCGTCACGGACTCGGCGGGCGATACCGTCACCTCGACCTACACGGTCACGGTTGTCGGCGAGAACGACCTTGCTGACGAAGACGAGACCGTCACGATCGAGGAAGAGGACGCAGGCGTGGTCGAACTGACCAACGCGCTGGCCAACACCCACGATCCGGAAACCGACTCGTCGGTGACGATCACCGGTGTCGGTGGCGATGCCGCTGGCGTTGGGGTTCGCGTGACAGGCTCGAACGGGGGTGAGTTCATCATCGCCGAAGACGGCTCGGTGACCTTCGACACCCTGGGCGACTTTGTCGACCTGAACGAGGGCGAAACCCGCACGACCACGATCACCTACGATGTGACCGATACCGCGGGCGACACCGTCACCTCGACCTACACGGTGAACGTCGAAGGACAGAACCCGCCGCCGCCGCCGGCAGACACCAACGAAGCGGTGAACTTTGCCGGTAACATCGTGACCAGCGGACCGGGCACAAACGCCATCGCCATCGTGATCGACACCTCGTCGACCGCCCTGGCATCGGTGGCCGGTGCCACGGTCGGTGACATGAACGGCGACGCCCGCGTCGGCACCGTGGTCGATGTCTTCCTCAACCAGGTCGTCCACATGGTTGGCGGCATGGCTGCGGATCAGGAGCTGGCTCTGATCCCGGCGGGTCAGGACGAAGCGGGTCCGGCTCTGGTTGTCACGGCGGCTCAGATCGTCGACGCGGCGGCTGGAACGGCTTCCATCGGTGGCTTGCTCGAGCAGGCGATCGCTGACTGGAAGAATGGCCTCTATGACAGCCTTGAGGAGAACGGCACGACCTTCACCGATTTCGTCCAGATCGCTCTCAGCACACCGTCGCAGGAGCTGCGGGACCTGTTCTCGCCGATCACCGACGATGCGCTGGACAACACCATCGATCTTGACAAAGGCCTGATCGCTGCAGAGAACTACCTCAATTCCGCAGGTGGCGACAGCAACGAGGTCCTGGTGCTGACATCGACTGACAACTTCGATATCGCGACGTTCACGGACGTCTCGGATCCGACGGCGACAGTCGACCGGTTGACGGACGATGCTGGCCTCGATGCCGATATCGACGTGGTCCTGATCGAGAACGGCTACTTCGCAGAGGTTGCCTCGCTTGACGCGATCGACAGCGACATGATGACGGATGTCATCACCGCTTCGGAGACGTTCGGCCTCGACCAACTCATCGATCCGGCTCCGGACCAGACCTACGCGGATGTCATCGACGTCACGATCAATGGCGAGACCCTCGCTGTTGCCGACGCCGATCCGGCAGCCGACGGCTTCCAGCTGGATATCGGCGGGTTCGACATCGAAATCGGCTCGGCACCGACAGTCTTCGTCGGGCTCGATACCGCGGGCGACGGCGTTGCCGACACCCAGGTCGATGTTTCCGGCGATCTGGTGCGCGACGGTGCGACGTTCACCTTCGATCTCGACCTCAGCGAGCAGGACCAGATCCTCTTCGGCTGATAGGTCCAGGCGACCCGGTCGGGCAACCGGCCAGATACATTCCGACCCCGGCGGCCATGGCTGCCGGGGTTTTTCGTTGTGGCGCCGTGACGGGGCCGCGGCCTGACCTGACTGTTGCGAACCGCTTGGCCTGACAGGGCGGCCCGGTCATACTCGCGTGCACGAATCCAGAATGGGGGAGCCAGCCATGGCCGGAGTGATCGAAGGGCGTCTTGCCGAAATGGGGATGGACCTGCCCGAGCCGGTGGCGCCGGTGGCGGACTACGTGCCCTTTGTGCGCACCGGCAATCTGGTGTTTGTGTCCGGACAGCTCCCGCTCAACGCCGAGGGTCTGATCACCGGCCAGTTGACCAAGGAAGACCATGCAGCGGATGGCGTTCCCGCACCGGGATCGAATCTGCCGCTGGCGGTGGGCGCAGCAACGCTGTGTGCGCTGAACGTGATCGCGCAGGTCAAGGCGTGCATCGGCGATCTCGACCGGGTCGTGCGTGTCGTCAAGCTGACCGGTTTCGTCAATTGCGACGGCACGTTCGAGCAGCACCCGCAGGTGGTCAATGGCGCCTCGTCGCTGATGATCGGCGTCTTTGGCGAGGCCGGGATGCATTCGCGGGCCGCGGTCGGCTCGTCCAGCCTGCCCCTTGGCGCGATTGTCGAGGTGGAGGGCGTCTTCGAAGTCGAGTAACGCGGCTCCTCGTTTCCTGCGGGCGCTCGTCGCCTTGAGTGTCTGGCGCGCATCGGTGCGATGCCAGCGCTCGCTCAAGCCGCTCAGGTAGACACCTGTCTGGCGATTGCACGCCCCTTTTTGTTTGTCCTGATCTCTGAGGCAGCTCATGCCCTTCAACAAACTTCACGTGCCACAGGACCTGCCCGCGGCGACCTGTCACGCAATCAATGATCTGCTGCATGACTGTCTTGTCGAGACCTGCGGATGCAATCCGGAGGACAATTTCTGCATTGTCTCGCGTTACGCGCCCGAGGACATGATGCTGGAT
>JBCBOR010000173.1:0-3091 GCA_039821125.1 Pseudomonadota bacterium | reverse complement strand
CCCTCGACGAAGATCTCACCATCCCGTTCGGCGATCGTGCCGTTTGAACAGGTCTTCCGGTTTGCCCTGCTGCTGGGCATGCCGCCGATGAACTTTCTGAACGGCACGATCGCCGAACGGGATGGTGAGATCTTCGTCGAGGGTCCGGCGTTTTCGCTGAAGCTTGGCGCGGAGCGGGCGGCCGCGATGCGGGCGCACAAGGATGGTGCCGTGATCCTGGGCATTCGCCCTTCCGACCTTGCCTTCGATGCTGCTGCCCCGGCGGAGAGTGCGCTGAGGCTGCAGGTTCTGGTGTCTGAATACATCGGGGCGCAGTCCGTGCTGCTCTGCAGTTGCGGACCGGATCAAGTAACCGTCGAAGTGAAATCCGAGACGCCCCTTGCGCTTGGCGAGACACTGACCTTCGCGGTCGATCCCGCCCGCATCCACCTGTTCGACCGACAGACTGAAGCTGCCCTGTGAATGGCGGCGATAATCAAAACGGGAGGTAACCATGTTGAGAGCTTTGAAAGCCGTCGCGGCCGCCGGAACAACGGTGGCGATGATGGCAGGGACGGCGCTTGCAAACCCCTATGCCGACTATGAAGGCACGACACTGGTCGTGAACTTCCCGGCCCATCCGCACTACGACGCGGTGATGAGGATCCTGCCGGAGTTCACCAAGGAGACCGGCATCGAGGTCGAGGTCGACCAGCTGCCGTACCTGAAGATGCGCGAACGCCAGACACTGGAACTGGCGCAGGACGAAGGCGAGTACGACCTGATCGCGTATGTCGTCTTTTCGAAGGCAGACTACGTTTACGCGGATCAGTTGGAGAACCTGGCCCGCTACTTCATGAACCCGAAGCTGGCAGATCCGGGCTACGACGCGGATGATCTGATCGACGGATATGTCTACAACATCGGCTTTGCCGGCGGGAACAAGGGCTATCTGCAAGGCAAGACCGGGTCGCTCTTCGGCATCCCTTACGGATCGGAAACCTCGATCCTGGGCTATCGCAAGGACATCTTCGAGAAGCACGGTCTGGAGGTTCCGGAAACCTACGACGAGATGCTGGAGATCGCGTGCAAGATCCCGCAGCTCGAGCCGGGGATGGGAGGGCTTTCCTCGCGCGCGGCTTCGGGACATCACGCCTCGCATGCGTTCCTGCTGCACCTCGCACCGCTCGGCGGCCGTGTGTTCGACGACGATTGGAACCCGATCGTCAACAACGAGGCGGGTGTGGAAGCGGCGAATGCGCTGAAGACCATCGTCGACTGCGGACCGGAAGGCGCCAAGAACTTCGGCTTTGGCGAAGCTCTCGGTGCCTTCCTGAACGGCGACACCGCAATGTTCCTGGATACGACCGTTGTTGCCGGTCAGATCGACAACCCCTCGAAGTCGAAGGTCGTCGGCAAGGTCGGCTGGGCCCTCCATCCGATGGGGACGCGCCGTGGCAGCCAGACCGGTGGCTTCGGCATCGCCATTCCCAAGAACGCCGAGAACAAGGAGGCGGCCTTCCTGCTGATGCAATGGCTGACCTCGAAGAAGGGCGACAAGCTCGTGGCGCTGGCTGGCGGCAACCCCTCACGCTTCTCGACCCATGCGGACGCAGATGTGAACGCCAAGTTCCCGCATATGGCCACGTTCGGTGAGGCTCTGAAGTTCGCCGACCCCGACTGGCGTCCGATCATCCCGGTGTGGGGCAAGATCAATGCTGATCTCGGCACCACCTTGTCCAAGGTCCTGACCGAAGACCTGGACGTACAAGAAGCCTTGGACGGTGTTGCCGAACGTACGCGCGCCGTCATGCAGGAAGCCGGTTACTACACCTGGCAGTAACCTTCCCCGCCGGGGCGTTCCTCCGCCCCGGCGCATCGCTCCCTGCACCAAAGGCAGCTTCCGATGTCAGGCGCATTCGCCAACAGATTGACGCCCTATTTGTTCATGGCGCCGGCCGTGATCATCATGGCCATCGCGTTGATCTACCCGCTCGGTTACATGATCTGGGGCTCGTTCCGGGCCTGGGACCCCAGCCAGACGATCGGCGAGGCCGAGTTCGTCGGGCTCAAGAACTACATTACGCTCTGGAACGATCCGAACTTCCGAGAATCGTTGGGCGTCACGCTCCGGTTCGCCTTCATCGTCGTGTCGGTGGAGATGGTTCTGGGGGTGGGGCTGGCCTTGCTGCTGGATCGCAACATCCGCGGCATGTCGGTGCTGCGGACCATGTTCATCCTGCCGATGATGATCGCCCCGGTCGTGGTCGGGCTGATGTGGCGCTACATGTTTCACCCGACCGTCGGCACGTTCAACCAGTTCCTGAAATCCATCGGGCTCGAGGGCGTCGACTGGCTCGGTCAGCATGCGCTGATGTCGGTGATCATCGCCGATATCTGGCAGTGGACGCCGTTCATCTTCATTCTTGCACTGGCGGCGTTGCAGTCCCTGCCGCGCTCGGCGCTGGAGGCCGCGCGCATCGACGGTGCCACCGTCTGGCAGCAGATCTGGTACATCAAGCTGCCGCTGATGATGCCGGTGCTGATCGTCACGGGCCTGCTGCGGCTGATCGATGCCTTCAAGGTGCTGGAGGTGATCCTGGTGCTGACTGAGGGCGGCCCGGGTCTCTCCACCGAAATCCTGGCGCTGCGCATATCCCGCACGACAACCGAGTTCCGCGAACTGGGCGTTGCGGCGGCGATGTCGAACTACCTGCTCCTGCTTCTGCTGGCGCTGACAGTTGCGATGTTTGCCTTCAACCGCTGGCAGGAACACCGCGCAATGCAGGTGCGCATGGCGACCGAGGACGACAGCTGATGTCCCAGTCTCACGAACGCCAGAACCCCGCCTTCTACGCCTTGCTGGCCTTACTGGTCTTTATGTCCATCGGGCCGGTGCTGCTGATGCTGGTCAACAGCTTCAAGCTCGATGTCGACATCATCTCGGGCACCACGGGGCTGCTGTTCCTGCCGACCATCCGGAACTACGAGACGGCGCTCTGCGACGTGCTTTGGTACGAGTTGGAGCACCTCGACTTCTGTTCGCTGAAGGTCGGCGGGGCGTTCATCAACTCGCTGTTCATCGCCATGATCTCGACGGACCTCTCCTTGG
>JBCBOR010000172.1:0-3177 GCA_039821125.1 Pseudomonadota bacterium | reverse complement strand
GCGATGTCAAGGCTTTGACCAGCTTCAACCGAAAACCCACTATCGTCAGATGCAACAGGAACCGTGTTCAGTGGGGGGGCTGGTGGCTCGGCCGGCTCCTCCACTGGATCCGCTGTGATCTCGACCACATCGATCTCGATGGTCTCGTCATCGCCGGTGACATGGGTGGTAATGCGTAACTCGGCAGTTGAAGCGCTATCCAAAGCATACTCCAAAATCGCAACCGCATCCCCGACCTTATTGCCCGTCACCGGACTGACGAACGCCCCCGCATCACGATTAAATGGCAAATCATCCAGTAACGTGACCGTACCGCCATCATATACGACCTCAATCCGGATAAAGTCGCGATAGGCGCCACCCGCGTCAAAAGAGCCCTCAGATGGAGCGCGCATTGTGATCGAAGCCATAACTCCAGTACGCCCGGTAACATCAACAGGGATAAAAACAGTCGTACCGCTGTCGCTGCCGCGGGCCAACGCAACCCCGCCACCATCGAGCAACAGGCTCGAAGCCACCGTGTCCGCGCCGGCAGGCGCGGTATCGAACTCCTCCGACATTAGTACGGTAGAATCAGCCGTCTCAGATTCTTGTTCTGTCGGGGGTGTCGGTGCATTGACCTCGACGGTAACGGTTGCGGTGTCTGTGCCGCCCTGGCCGTCGGATGCGGTGTAGGTGAACTGGGCGGTGCCAGCGGCATCGGCGGTGAAGCGGATCGTATCGGTTCCGTTGACCACCAGGCGCTCGGCACTGCCGCCGGTGACGGCTCCGAGCGCAAGGCTCAGCGCATCACCATCGGCATCGCTGTCATTGGCCAGAAGGTCTGCGACAGCGATATCCAGGCTCTGACCCACCTCGATCGAGAACCCACTGTCATTGGTCGCGACTGGCGCTGTGTTGGTATGGCCGTGGGTGCCGCCGGTCGTGTCGGAGCCTGTGTCTTGCCCACCGGCATCGTCGGCGGGGTCCGTTGCAGTGAGTTGATTTCCCGAAGCGCCGATGACGCGTTGGTCCACCACGCGGAACTCGCCAATGCCATCCGCATCGAAGCGGTCCGGAAGTGCACCGTTGCTGGCGGCCCCGGCCGGCAGGCGCTCTGGTTCGGTTTCCAGAAAGCGCAGTTCGATGGCAACTTCGGTCGTGCCGACAGACCCGGTGATCCGATCGCCGACGGCCAGTTCGACAATCAGAAAGATCTTACCGTCACGCTCGAAATAGCCGTTATTGGCAGCGTTCTCCTCCCACCACGTCTTCTGTGAGGCGCCGCGGAAACCGGAATCACGGCCGGAGCCAAAGGTACGCACCTGATCGCCGATTGTGTCCGTCTTCTCCACATAGACAAGGAACGAGTCAAACCATGCGTCCATCACGAGGTCAGATTTGGCGACGTTGACAGAGGCCTCGATGGTACCGATGGGGTTGGGCAGGCTCTCGATCCAATTGGCTGAATTGTCGAGATAGTCGATCGTGTCATTATCGGCGGTGAAGCCCTCGCGGAAGATCCCAGCAGCACCCGTCTCCTGAGTGATGGTCGACCCGACCACAGTATTGCCGACGATGATCTCGGCAGGCTCGCGCAGAACAACGTCCCAGCCTTCCCAGTAATTGTTGACCAACTTGAAATCGAGCGGATCGTGGATATGTGTCGCTGCTCCGTTCTGGCCGATGAACCCACCACTCTCGAAACGATCAGTGTTGCCTTCACCCTTGATGAAGACACTGTCCTTGATGATGTAATTCTGCTGATAGAATGAGATGATTGCCTGATCGACGTTCCAAGCAAGCAGGTCTTCAACCAGCACATCCAGATCGTGCTCGTGATCCGTCTTGTTCGATGAGGTATTTAGGGCATGGCGCGAGCCAATGACTTCATTGGCGAAGAAATCGCGCGTCGGCACGATGGCGGCATTGACATCGGTCTGGCCATAGAACGGATCGTAACCCTGTTCGTAGGTGTAGGCGTCAACGCCGGAATCGATATGCGACGCGCCCTCGACGCCGTGGGGCCAGAAAGAGAACCCGGTACCGTTCGCACTGGCCACCACATTGCCCGTGACCTCCAGCAGACGCGACTTCATCGCAAAGGCTTCGCCCTGACGGAACGTGTCGTCCAGCGTATCCGCGACATAGTCGGGATGGAACGGATCGCCGCTCGACTCGGCATTGAAGCTGGCTCCGTCCACCAGACCGGTGGTCTGGATGACGATGTTGTCCGACCAGATCCCGGTCTCGTTGCCAGCCTCGGCGACGATACCGCCGCCAACCACGCCGAAAACGGCGTTCGAGACAATATCGACATTGGCATCGTGATGCACGATCCCCCAGCCGGGCGAGCCCCAGATCGCGTTACCCTCGGCAATGGCGGGATTGTCCAGATCGTTGGTACCGGTGCGGTGAAAGTGCAGCGCATAACGCCCGGCGACATTGTGCTCGCTGGCAGAGCCTTCAGTGGCCAGGAAATCTTCAACATCGTCGACAAAGTTGGACTTGATCTCACCGGCGGCGAGCTGATCGCGCAGGGTATCGACCGCCTTCTCGATCAGGATGGACTTGTCGGTCCGGCCAAGCTCGAAGAACTCGGCATTCAGGACCTCGACATCGTCATTGTGCATGAACATCACATGGCCACGCTCGTCGATCGGCACGGAATTGCCATCGCCGAGATAGGCACCCTCCTCGGTCTCGCTGCCGATGAAGACATTGCGGGTGTAATTCGCGACCGGGATCTGCAGCACTGCATCCGACTGGTGCGTCGGCGGGACGTGATCGTATTGCAGGACCTGGTCGAGCGCGACGGTATAGGTCCCGTCCGCATTGGCCGTGATCGCCTTGATGGTGACGACCTCGTCCTCATAGGTCTCGATCTGCTGCGTAGCCTGATTCATCTGGTTCGACGCCGCCGCGACCACCAATTTGTCGCCGACCTGCCAGCCTGTCGGCGCCTCGGCAAAGGTCAGCGCGCTGTCGCCCGCCTCGGGATGCACCACTGCCTTGAGGAAATCGGCCTTGTCCTGTCCGGCGATCCGAACCGTGCCATGGGTGACCACGCCGTGGCCGAGGAAATTGGGATCCTCGGCAATGTTCGCCGCCGAGGTCACCGGCCCGCCATCAGCGTGAATGACAATCTCGGCGCGCACACCGGCCTGGACCGGGTTCGCATCGGTTCCGATGGTCAGC
>JBCBOR010000171.1:0-3186 GCA_039821125.1 Pseudomonadota bacterium | reverse complement strand
GGAGCCGACCGGGTTGATCGAACTGGAACTGGCGAACGGGCACCGCCTGCGGATTAGCGGTAGCTATGATCCGGATGCGATAGCGCGCCTGGTGCGGCATCTGACATGATCCCGGTTGTGAATCCCGGAGGCAAATTGGGCCACGGAAACGGTCGGATCATCTGACCGTCGCGGAGTAAAAATCCGCCACTTTACGCCTGAGGCAACGAGCTGAAGGCGGGGAGATGTATTCTGTGGAACTTTACAATCGGGTGCGCCGCGCATGCCATGTCGAGGGTATGAGCGAGCGGGCGGCGGCGCGGCTTTTCGGGATCGACCGCAAAACGGTCTCCAAGATTCTGAAGCACGCCTTGCCTCCGGGGTACCGACGCCACAAGCCACCGGCTCGTCCGAAGCTGGATGCGTTCATCCCGATCATCGATCAGATTCTCGAAGAGGACAAAGCGCGGATCAAGAAGCAGCGCCACACTGCCAAGCGCATTCATGCCCGGCTGCGCGACGAGCACGGTTTCACGGGCGGGATCACGATTGTCACAGATTACGTCCGCGAGAAGAAGCGCCGGTCGAAAGAGGTGTTTGTTCCACTCAGCCACGCGCCGGGGCATGCGCAGGTGGACTTCGGTGAGGCCCTTGGCGTGATCGGTGGCGTTGAGCGCAAGCTACATTACTTCACGCTGGCACTGCCACACTCGGACGCCATCTTCATCAAGGCGTACCCGGCGGAGACCACGGAAGCCTTTTGCGATGGTCACAACGCGGCCTTCGCGTTCTTCGGCGGCGTGCCTCTGTCGATGCTCTATGACAATACCACGCTGGCCGTCGCCAGGATCTGTGGGGACGGCAAGCGCGAGCGGACCCGAGCCTTCGCCGAGTTGCAATCTCACTATCTGTTCGAGGACAAGTTCGGTCGCCCGGCCAAGGGCAATGATAAAGGCCATGTCGAGGGTGCCGTTGGGTATGGCCGGCGGAACTATCTTGTTCCCGCGCCACGGTTCGAGAGCTTCGATGCGCTGAACGCCTGGCTGGAAGAACAGTGCTTGAAGCGTCAGGACGATATCGTACGCGGGCAGTCCGAGACGATTGGTGAGCGGCTGATGCGCGATCTGGATGCTCTGATTGCTCTGCCGCTCGCGCCCTACGATGCCTGCGAGAAAGTCAGTACCCGGGCAACATCGATCTCGATGGTGCGCTACCGGAACAACGATTACTCGGTGCCGGTGGCTTATGCCCATCACGAGGTTCAGGTACGTGGCTATGTGCACGAAGTCATCATTGGCTGCGGCTCGGAAGAGATCGCTGGTCACAAGCGGTCTTACGACAAAGCCGACATGGTCTTCGATCCGCTGCACTTCCTGCCACTGCTCGAGCGGAAGATCGGCGCTCTGGATCAGGCTGCGCCCCTGCGGGGTTGGGAACTGCCTGACGCGTTTGCAACCCTACGCCGGTTGCTGGAAGCTAGGATGGGCAAGCCAGGAAAGCGTGAATACGTTCAGGTTCTGCGACTGCTGGAGAGCTTCGAGATGGATCACGTCCATGGCGCCGTTCGCCAAGCACTGGATCTCGGCGCGATCGGCTACGACGCGGTCAAACACTTGGTCTTGTGCCGGATTGAGCGCCGCCCACCCAAGCTTGATCTGGATGTCTACCCGTTCCTGCCCACGGCCCAGGTCGAGACGACGAAGCCAGCCAACTACATGCGGCTTATGTCCGGAGCGGCCGCATGACGGATGCACCGCAGGTTCTGCTCGAACACCATCTCAAGAAACTCAAGCTGCCGACGTTCTGGAGCGAGCACGGCAAGCTTGCCCGGCAATGCGCCGCCGAGGGCAACGATCACGTCCAGTATCTGCTCAGGCTGTGCGAACTGGAACTGATCGAACGCGAACGGCGGATGATCGAGCGGCGGATCAAAGCCGCAAAGTTTCCGGCGACCAAAAGCCTGGACAGCTTCGATTTCAAGGCGATCCCTTCGCTAAACAAGATGCTGGTAATGGAACTCGCCCGCTGTGAGTTCGTGACCCGTAGGGAGAACATCATCGCTCTCGGGCCATCAGGCACCGGCAAGACTCACACCTGTTTGGGGCTGGGCCTGGCTGCCTGCCAGAAGGGCATGCGGGTCCGCTTCGTCACCGCCGCCGCCCTGGTTCACGAGATGATCGAAGCCGTCGACGAACGCCGCCTGCAGCGGCTGCAGAAACAACTCGCGGCCCAGGATCTGCTGATTATCGACGAGTTGGGCTTCGTCCCGCTGTCCAAAACCGGAGCCGAGCTGCTGTTCGAAGTCATCAGCCAGCGCTACGAGCGAGGCTCGATCATCATCACGTCGAACTTACCCTTCGACGAATGGACCGAAGTCTTCGGGACAGAACGCCTGACCGGTGCGATCCTCGACCGCCTCACCCACCACGTCCACATTCTCGAAATGAACGGCGACAGCTACCGACTGCGCCAAAGCCGGAAAGCAAAGTCAAAAGCCTGAGCAGAACCGGCCTCCGGCCGGGGCGCCTTGGCACGCGTCAGCTATGGGGGAGCACACGCGCCAAGGCGCGGCGCTTACTTCCATCAGTGGCCCAGTTTTGCTCCGGCGCGTGGCCCCTTTTTCCACCGGGATTGACACCCAGCAGATCCCGGGTGTGCCCTTTGACCTGGGCGAGATCGCCATCCCGATCGATACCGATAAGATCGAGCGAGATCTGCGCCGGGAGGTCCGGATCGAGGCGCGCAGCGCTATTGCCGGAGTCATCGGTCCAACAGTGGCAGGCTTCCGTCAACAGGTCGAGAGCGAGTTCCGGCGGGCCTATGCGCTGGATGCGATCAACGGCGTGGACTTGATCGTCTCGACAGATGGTGGACTTCAGTTCGCCGCGGGAGGCGCTGCGCACGAGCGCGGATGGGGTCTGAAGGGTGGCCTATTCTATGGCGCCGGGCCTGTCGCTTTTGGCCTAACGGGCGGGCATGGCCGCTCCGATGGTGAAGAAGCATGGATCTTCGGCGGGTCGATGACCGTCCGCTTCGGGAAGCTGTTCTGATGGCGGATTTCAAAACACGCCTGATGGGCGCCGCAATGCTTCGCCGCTCCGATGTGGACGCTCTGATAGAAGCACTGCGGACAGACGACGACTTGATGTCCGATCTGATGGAAGAATGCGCGCGCCGATCTCCGCCACCCCATGACGACGTTCTGGA
>JBCBOR010000170.1:0-3271 GCA_039821125.1 Pseudomonadota bacterium | reverse complement strand
ACCGCTGCCAGCTACCTCGGTTTTGTCCACATCGTCTCAATCCGGCTGTGGATGAAACACTTTGTCAACAGAGCCTAACGCTTGGAGTCCCGAGGACGAACAGGGTCATATTGCTCCTGTATGGCCTCGTCGAATAATCTCGGCACCTACACGGAATTGATGCGCCGAGCGCCCTTACGTGGAATGAAGAACGCTCATATCGGTTTTGTTAGGTTGTTTAGCTCGGCCTCAAGTTAGCATTCAGCCCACGATTTCATGCGCCCACTTCAGTGGTGTATCCGTCCCAAAGATCGAAAGCGTCGGTTCGGGTGTGGTGGTAGGGGGGCGCGGACAGGCGGTGGCGCTTTGGCCTGGACAGCGTTGCGTTTCGATCGTGAACCGAGAGAAACCGCTGTGCCTGGTTGGCGACTTGAAGCGGCCCATCACTCTTTCTCGTCGACGCGTGTGCCAGTGAGACGATTCGGCGCGGTTGTTCAAGCCCTTGTGCTGACTGCGCCCAAGGCTGGATGCGAGATAGGACATCGCCGCTCGGTAAGACCGCAGCTTGTCCGTGACCAGAACCCGAGGCAGCCCCCAAATCTTGTAGAGCTTGCGGAAGAACCGCATCGCGGCGACCTTTTCACGGCGTGACTGGACCAGAATGTCGAGCACATCGCCCTTTGCATCGACCGCACGCCAAAGCGAGTACTTCCTGCCCTCGATCGGCACGACAACTTCATCGAGGTGCCATTTATCCGCTTCCGCTGGTCGCTTACACTGTACCTTTGCGGCGATCTGAGGACCAGACCGGCCAACCGAGCCACGGATCGTCTCGTAAGAAACTGTGATCCCGCGCTCCGCGAACAGGTCTTCTACATCCCGCAAAATGAGAGCTAACCGATGGTAGGTCCCGACGGCATAGCCGATCACAGAACGCGCGAAGCGAAAGCCTTTCAGGCAGGAGAAATCGGTGAGGTCCAGCATGGCCGTGTTCCATCTGCCGATGACTCCTTCATCAACCTGATAAAGCCGTCAGATTGGATCACTCGGATCGGGCCACCCACCGGATCATCGTTATCCGGCTATGTTCATCGGTAATTTACACTCATTGGTGACAGCACGCGGCAAACACCGAGTTCTGGAGGGCTTCAAATTGCTATAGAAACACACGCGTACGATGCGGAGTAGTCTATTCCGCGGCATAAATGATGTTACGTGATGTCGGATCATTTTAGACGAGCCGCTTTCAGATGCTCACCAAGCATATCGAAATACATTTGTGCTGCATCGAGGTCTCTTTGTCGATCGGCTTGATCAACTCGCATATCTGCTCTTTTCAAAAGAAGTTTGACCCAATCTCCTAGGTCTTCTGGTGAGTACTGCTTCCATTCAGCACCCTTACTTTTAAATCTGGGATCGAGGGCCTTTGCCGGTTCAGGTGTTTGCATATCGGTTTCCGTTCCAAGATAAGATTCTTGCAGCAGAGCTAGCACAGAATTTGTTGAGCGCGGTCCACAGCGAAAGACTCAGACATCAAAGTAAGGTGATAGTGTTCTGGTGGATTGAGTCCAAAATTTGGAACCGACGATTTCTGATTGCGATGATCCCTTCAGGATCGGCGTGGCCCTATGCAACAAACTCGGCATTTCCAGCCAGACCCTCTATCGACACGTTGCCCTGTGAACTGGTCCGCAACTCGACCGGACAGTCAGGCTTAGTCATGGAGCGAGCAGGAAGATTGCGTCAATATCGCTCCTTATACCAGCGCTCACAACTCAGAACCCATGCGCCCATTTTCGCCATCCGATAGACGTGATGCGGTCAGGGTCGTCTATGAGTTTGTTCCAAGCCTCGCAGCATAGGGCGACGATGTCGTCATAGGATTTGAACACACGGTTCGAGAGCCAGTTGTCGCGTATGAACTGCCAGATGTTTTCGACCGGGTTCAGTTCTGGCGAGCGCGGTGGCAGTGGCAGCAGGGTTATGTTGTCCGGCACCTCGAGCTTCGGCGACGTGTGCCATCCCGCCTGGTCGACAATCAGAATGGCATGTGCGCCGGGGGCAACCTCGGCGCTGATCAAGTTCAGGTGCTCGCCCATTGCATGGGTGTCGGCCCATGGCATGACCAGCCCGGATCCCTTGCCAGTTGCCGGACAGATCGCGCCAAAGATGTACGCCCATTTCGTCCGCTGATCGTGTGGCGCACGGGGCCTGGTGCCACGGCGCGCCCATCGGCGGGTGATCTTGTTTTTCTGCCCCACCCGCGCTTCATCTTGAAACCAAATTTCTATGGGCGGCCAACCGTTCTGGACGCGGATATCGCGGACCATGTCGGGGAAGTTTTTTTGAACGCCTGGATGGCATCCGGGTCTTGGGCGTAATGTTTAGGACGCGCCGAGAGTTTGCGGAACCCCATCACGCGCAGTTCCCGGCCCAGCGTTTGTCGGCTGACACTGATACCAAATTCGTCCCATACCCATTGAACCAGGTCAAGGAGACGCTTACGGACTACACCGTCAACATACGGTTTCGGCCCGTCCTCGACCGCCTTTCGGAGCAATGCCCTCTGTGCATCATTCAACCGCGACGGCGGACCAGACCCTTGCCGGTCGATCAACCCGTCGGGGCCTTCGGCATTGAAGCGGATCACCCAGTCCCGGATGATTTGCAGGCCGACTCCTGCAAGGCGGGCGGCATCGGAGCGACGGGCTCCATCGTAAATCTCTGCCAGGGCAAGCAACCGTCGAGTCTGCGCACCGTTTCGGCATCTCTTCGCCAGAGCCCGCAACGTTGGGCCATTGAAATCACTGCGTAATCGAACCGCCGCTCCCATGCCAAACCTCCGTTCCGGGTTCGGCACATTGATTCAGAGATCAGCCCATATGGGAATCCCAAAAATGAGTCACGCGCTACGAGCGCTGGTATTAACGGGAGTTTTGGAACTCACCGACCAAGCCAACCATCACATCCATCGGCCGGCGAAACTGGGCTAATGGGTTCTGATCAATGCACTTTGGAGTGAGACGATTAGGTCCGTTCCGGCAGGTCGCAGCTGAGTTGGCAGGAAGCGGCTTTAAACGACATTATATTCCATATTGATATTTAAAAAGATATCTATTAGATTTCCTCCTACTGTGCTGCATGCAGATGGAAGGAAAATACAGTGAGTCTTGTTGCTTTAGCGTTTGTCTGGTTTGGTGTGAGTACCTTAGGTCGTGAGGAGCCCCATCCGAGTGGTCCAACTTGATTTTTAGTGCATGATCGGGCTCAGGTCCATCTGGACGATGGTCTC
>JBCBOR010000169.1:0-3274 GCA_039821125.1 Pseudomonadota bacterium | reverse complement strand
GTCGGGGTTCAGGTTCCTGATGGTGGTTTTACCGGTTATGGGTGCGCACCGACATCAGAACGCGGCCGACAGCAGCCAAGCGTGAAACACGCACCATTTGCGCAACACCCCGTAGGGTGCGTCCGTGACGCACCCTTCTGGAAGGAAGATCAGCCGATCAGGTCATGGATCGTGTCGGCGAGGCTTTTCGGGATCTCGATCCCGCCCACTGGTGTTTGCGCCCGCGCCGCATGACGGCGGTCGCCGGGCAGGCGGACGCCCTCCTGCTCCAGCATCGCCGTGAACAGCCTCTCGCCCCGGGCAATCGCATCGGTCCCGCCAAAGGCTGCGGGGTCGATCGCCAGGATCAGCTCTCCCCCCGTCGCGGGTCCGCCATCGCGGTTGTCCGCAGCACCGGCCTCGACCGACGAGACCTCGCCCAGCAGCGGGCCGCACAGCAGGTCGACCATCAGCGCAATTGCCCCGCCCTTGTAGCCGCCGAACGGCAGCTGCGCGCCCTCGAGCACCGCGGCGGGGTCCGTTGTCGGATTGCCGTCCTTGTCGATCCCGGCGCCGGGTGGCAGGTCGTGCCCATCGCGCTTGGCGATCTGGATCTCGCCGCGCGCCATCATCGATGACGCCTGGTCCCAGACCATTGCGCCGCCATCTGCGCGAGGCCAGGCGAACGCCATCGGGTTGGTGCCGAAGAACGGCTTGGTCCCGCCCGCGGGCGCCACGTAGGGCGGCGCGTTCACGAAGGCCATGGCGACCAGACCAGCCTCGGCCAGCGGTTCGGTCTCGGGCCAGAGCGCTGCATAGTGATGCGTGCGCCGGATCGCCAGCGCGGCCATCCCCTGCGCGCGCGCCGCCTCGATCAGCGGTTGACGCCCCATCTCCTGCGCCAGCGGGGCGAGCCCGCCATGCCCCTCGACCGTCACCACGCACGGTCCGGTGTGCGTGACCACCGGCATGGCCTGCCCATCGATCTTCCCGGCGCGCAGGCTTTTCACATACCCCGGTACCCGGAACAGCCCGTGCGATTTGCACCCGTCTCGTTCTGCCGCTGTCATGTTGCGAGCGACGGCAGCGGCGTTCGCCTCGTTGCAGCCGTTGGCCATCAGGGCCCGCGTGGCGAGATCGGTCACCTCGGCCAGTGTGAGAGAAACTTGATCCATCGCCTCTTCCATTTTTGAACAGCGTTCACTACATGCCGCAACGTCAGATTGCACTACCTGTGATCTGGCCTTGCCGTCACAGAACGTGGAACGGTAGGCTGATCGCAAACACCGCGCAACCGACGACGCGGATGGGAGGACACATGGGCCAGTCGTACACCTTCGGAACCTTGGCGGATAAGGCCGCGATCGAGGAGATCCCGGTCGCGGATCGCTACACGGATGCCACCGTGTTTGACCGGCTCTCGCGCACCGCGGCAGAGCACGCTTCAAGGCCTGCGGTCAGCTTCCAGATCAAGTCCGGGCCGAAGGACAAGGCCGAGACCCTGACCTGGACCGAAATGCACAGGCAGGTGATCCGCACGGCGAACCTGCTCCGCGATCTTGGCGTCGGACCGGACGACGTCGTTGCCTATATGCTGCCCAACTGTAACGAGACGGCGATCACGCTCCTTGCGGGGTGTACGGCGGGGATCGTCAATCCGATCAATCCGCTGCTCGAGGCAGAGCAGATCGCGGCGATCCTCAAGGACACGAACGCCAAGGTTCTGGTCACACTCGCCAGCATGCCCAACACGGACGTGGCGCAAAAGGCTCATGAGGCCGTGGCGCTTGCGGGGTGCGTCAAAACAGTGCTGGAGGTCGATCTCAAGCGCTATCTGTCGTTCCCGCTTACATGGATCTTGCCGCTGATCCGGCCAAAGCTGCAAAAGGCGCCGGGCGTCCAGTGCCTGGATTTCACGGCGGAAGTTGCCAAGCGTGATGGCGCGAAGCTGGCCTTCGAGCAGGAAGGCGGGGCCGAGCGCATCGGCGCCTACTTCCACACCGGTGGCACCACCGGCATGCCAAAGATCGCCCAGCACAAGCATCGCGGTATGGTCTACAACGGCATGTGTCCCTCGATGACACTGATCACCGAGCAGGACGTGATGCTGTGCCCGTTGCCGCTCTTCCACGTCTTTGCGGCCTATCCGATCCTGATGACCTGTGTCTCGTCGGGCGCGCACATGGTCATGCCGACACCGGCGGGCTATCGCGGCGATGGGGTCATGGACAATTTCTGGCAGCTGATCGAGCGCTGGGGTGTGACCTTCATGGTGACGGTGCCGACGGCGGCCTCGGCGCTGATGCAGCGCCCGGTCAACGCGGATGTCTCTTCGCTGAAATATGCGCTCTGCGGGTCCGCGCCGCTGCCGGTCGAGCTTTTCAAGCAGTTCGAGGGGGCGACCGGGGTGTCGATCCTGGAAGGTTACGGGATGACCGAGGCGACCTGCCTTGTCTCGATTAACCCGCCGCATGGTGAGCGCAAGATCGGGTCGGTCGGCCTGCCGTTTCCCTACACAGATGTGAAGATCTTGCACTGCGACGAGACCGGCGGGATCGCGAAGGAATGCGATGTCGACGAGATCGGTGAGATCTGCGTGATGAATCCGGGCGTCTTCCCCGGATACAAGGAAGAAGCGCGGAATGTTGGCCTCTTCGCTGGAAACGAGGGGTATCTGCGCACGGGCGATCTGGGCCGGATCGATGCGGATGGTTATGTCTGGATCACCGGGCGGGCCAAGGATCTGATCATCCGCGGCGGGCACAACATCGACCCCGCGCTGATCGAAGAGGCTTTGGCAGGCCACCCGGATGTCGCCTTTGTCGGTGCGATCGGTCAGCCCGATGCGCACTCGGGCGAGGTGCCGTGCGCCTATGTCGAACTGATCGCCGGGGCCAGCGCCACGAGCGCGGACCTGACGGCCTATGCGGACGAGCACGTGGCCGAGCGGGCCGCTGTGCCGAAACATGTCGAAGTGCTGGACGAGCTGCCGAAGACCGCCGTTGGCAAGGTCTTCAAGCCCGATCTGCGCAAGATGGCGATCAGCCGGGTTTACGGCGAGGCGCTGGGCGCTGCGGACATCAAGGCCCGGATTTCAGTGATCGAAGACAAGACCCGCGGTCTGGTCGCCGAGATCGCCCCCGAAACCCCTGGGGTGACCGAGGCCCAGATCGGCGCTGTCCTCGGCGGGTTTGCGCGTCCGTGGGACATGGTTCTCGACGACAGTTGAGGTTCGATCGGCAACGGTGCGTCACGGACGCACCCTACGGGGTGTTGCACTGCGTGACGTAGGGTG
>JBCBOR010000168.1:0-3401 GCA_039821125.1 Pseudomonadota bacterium | reverse complement strand
GAGGTTACCGGGATCGACATTTCACCGCGTGCGGTTGAGCTTGCAGAACGAAACTTCGCACAACGCGGGCTAGAGGGCAGGTTCCTCTGCATGGACGGGCGGAGCATGGATTTCGACGAGGCCAGCTTTGATTTCGTCTACTGCCACACGGTGCTGCACTTTACGCCGGATCCCGATCACATGATCGCCGAGATCCGGCGGGTTCTGAAACCAGGCGGTACTGCTTTCTTCATGGCGATCAACCGCTGGTCCTGGCTGTACTTCCTGCACCGGGTCGCAAAGGTGAAGATCGACTATCTCGACAGCCCGGTCTTCGATCCGTTCGACTACGACAGGTTTGAGCGCGCCTTCGCCGCCTTTGACCACAGCGACATTGTCGTCGAGCGCTTCCCGGTCCGAACCGAGGTGCACAAGGGTCTGAAATCGGTGCTCTACAATCGGTTGTTCGTCGATCTATACAACGCCCTGCCAAAGGTGCTGACCGGGCGGACCGGATATCATCTTTTGGCTTTTGCTTCGAAAAGCTGAGCCTGGTATGAAGCGGGATCTCTCAGCGCTGGCCGCCTGTTCCTATGATGTGGTTGTCATTGGCGCTGGAATCCATGGCGCCTGCGTCGCCCGGGACGCGGCCCTGCGCGGGCTAAGCGTGGCGGTGCTGGAGCGCGGGGATCTGGGCGGTGAGACCAGCCACAACTCGCTCAAAACCATCCATGGCGGCATCCGTTATATCCAGCATCTGAACTTCAGCCGGACGCGGCTGTCGATCCGCGAACGTACGGTCTGGCTGAGGACGGCGCCGCATCTGGTGCGCCCGCTGCCTTTTCTGATGCCGACCTATGGGCACGGCGCAAGGGGTCCGCTGGCGATGTTCGCGGGCATCGCGCTTTACCGGCTGCTGGGGATCGGCCTGACCTCCGGTGCGCAGGTGCCGTCGGGCAGGGTGATGGGCGCCGCGACCTGCCGTGCCGCGATGCCAGGTGTGCCCGAGACAGGGCTGACCGGCGGGGCGATCTGGTCCGACGCCCAGATCCGTTTTGCGGACCGCGCGGTGATCGAGATCCTGAACGATGCGGCAGTCCACGGGGCGGCAATCGCCAATCATGCCGAGGTCTCTGGAATCCTGCGGGCAGGAGGCCGGGCCAGCGGTGTTGCAGTGCGCGATGGCTTGACTGGTGCAAGGTATGAGGTAAGCGCCCGTCAGATCATCAACGCCGCAGGCCCCTGGGCTGGCGGACTGGCCGATGATTTGCCTGAAGCAGCGGCACGTGTGCCCCTGACCCGCAGCATGAACATTGTCACACGCCGCAAGGCGCCGGATATGGCGTTCTCGATCAAGAGCGCCCGGACCTCGGATTCCAGGCTCGGCAAAACCAAGCGGCTCTACTTCATGGTGCCCTGGGAGGGTGTCTCGATCTTCGGCACAACCCATGTCCCGGATACTGGCGCCCTGGACACACCCGAGGCCCAGGATGCCGAGATCGCCACCTTTATCAGCGAGTTGAACACAGCCTGGCCCGGCTTGTGTCTGACTGAGGACGAGGTCACCTATTGCTATCGTGGGTTGACCCCGGCGGATCATGGTGGCGGGCGGTCCCATGAAAGCCGGGTGCTGGACCACGCCGCGTTTGGCGGGCTCGAGGGGCTGTCGACCATCATCGGGGTGAAATGGACGACCTCGCGTCTTGTTGCGGAACAGACGGTGGATTTGGCTATGAGCAAACTTGGCAGGACCGAAACCTGCCGCACCCGCACCGCACCGATCCCACCGGTCGGGACGCTCGACTATGCGCTGGCGGGCCGCCCGGCGGACGAGATCCGCGCGGTCTGTACCGCCCATATGCAGCACGCGATGACCTATACGCTGCGCGACATGCTTCTGCGCCGGACCGATGATCTGGTGCGCGGCCAGCTGGGTCCGGAAGAGATCCGCACCGTTGCCCGCACCATGCGCGACCATCTCGGCTGGGACGCACAGGCTTGCGCCACCGAGGCGGCACGGATGCAGGATCGCTGGTTGCCAGAGGCCACGCGCAAGGTTTTTCAGAAACAGACTCTTTTCGGGGGATAGGACATGATCGGCAGTGAGGACACGGTACTGGTCACCGGCGGCACGGGCTTCACCGGGCTTCACCTGGTGCGGCTGCTGGCCGAGACCGGCGCCAGGATCCGAGTGATCGCCCGCGCCAGTTCGAACCGTACGCCGCTGGCTGATCTCGATATCGAGTGGCACGAAGGCGATGTCTTCGATGCAGACGTGATCGCTCGCGCGGTTTCGGGCGCGACCTATATCTTTCATGTGGCCGCCGCCTATCGGGAGGCAAAGATCTCGGACGAGGTCTACTGGAACGTCCACGTGAAAAGCACGCATCTTCTGGCCGAGCAGGCGGTGAAGGAGACGGGCCTCAAACGCTTCGTCCATGTCTCGACCATTGGCGTGCACGGCCATATCGAAGAGCCCCCAGCGGATGAAACCTACAGATTCGCGCCCGGCGATCTCTACCAGGAGACCAAGGTCGAGGCCGAGCTGTGGATCCGCGACTTCGCACCAAAGCACGATCTGCCGTTGACCGTGATCCGGCCCGCCGGGATCTACGGCCCCGGCGACCGGCGGCTGCTCAAGGTCTTCAAGATGGCCAAACTGCCGGTGACCCCGATCCTCGGCATGAACGCCAAGGCGCTCTATCACCTGATCCATGTCGAGGATCTGGTCGCCTTCATGGTCCATGCGGCAACGCTCGAGAAGACGCTGGGCGAGGTCTATATCTGCGGCAATGCCGAGCATATCCCCTTCAAAGACATGGTCGGGATCATCGCCACGAAACTGGGCCGCCGTGCCCGGTTCCTGCGCCTGCCGGTGACGCCGTTCTTCTGGTTGGGCGATCTCTGCGAGGCGGTCTGCAAACCGCTGGGGATCGAGCCGCCGATCTACCGGCGCCGCGTTGCGTTCTTCACCAAGGACCGGTCCTTCGACACCGGCAAGATGCGTCGGGATACCGGGTACAATTACCGTTATGACAACCGCTCTGGCATCGAAGCGCTGACTGAGTGGTACAGGGCGGAAGGCTGGCTTTGACCGGGTCGGTTTCGCAATCTACTGGGCGGCAATAGCCGCGCTGTCTGATGTTGCAGATTTCTCCGCCGGTCTGTCGGTCTCATCTTTGGCGTCCAGCTTGCGCCACATCGCATCATAGATGTCGCTGACCATCCGAATGTATTTTTCGTCCGAGAAATGTTCGTCAGCATAGCGTTGAGCGCCCTCGGCGATCTCTGCCCCATAGGCCGGGTCGCCCAGAACCTTCTTGATGCCACCCGCAAACCCTGCCGGATCGGCGGATACCAGGCAGGCGGTCTCGGACGTCAGGGTCTGGGTATGGGTCAGCCGGTCAGTGGCGATCAGCGGT
>JBCBOR010000167.1:0-3480 GCA_039821125.1 Pseudomonadota bacterium | reverse complement strand
TCGTGCTTTCGGCTGCACTGGCGTTGTGCTCCGTGCGACCAGGTCGGGTCTTTGCCATTCTCGGGCTCGGTTGCGTGCTGCATCTGTTGCTAGACGCGATGCAGACGAAATGGGCAAATGGCGTGCATCTCTTCGCACCACTGTCCTGGGAGCTACTGAATTTTGGCTTATTCTGGCCCGAGGACTGGCCAAGTCTCGCGCTGACCGGGTTTGGTCTCTGCTACGCGGTCTATGCTTGGTTCAGACTGCCCGAGGGGACACAGGATCTGTGTCGGCCACAAGGCCTCCGGCTCGCGGCAATTGCGGGATTGTGCGCCGCCTCTACCACATTGCCGATGGCGCTGTTGGACGGCGCCCACGCCGCTGACAATCACTATGCCGCGATACTGGAGACTGTAGAGACCCGTCCAGGCCGTGAGATCGCCTTCGATCGGCGCTGGATCATCCATGATGCCGATGGCGCCTGGATCCTCTCCTGGACAGGCGAACGTTTGGCCGCCACAGGCCAAGTGCCTACGACCAGCATCAAGGCGTCGGTCACCGGTATCTTCGAGGATAGTGGCACAGTGCAGATCATCGCCTATCACCACCACCCAACGGGGCTGCGGGATCTCGCGGCCTATATCGGCCTGGTGCTGGTGTTCCTCTGGTGGTTGCGAGGCATCATACAAGTCCCTTCAGGATGACGGAACCAGCGCTATCGCCTAGACTGTCAGGACGCCGTTTTTTCCATCTCACGCAAGCAGATTGATCGCTATGCAACCCCACTATGCTGTTCTTCTCAAAGACCTCCTGCACACGACCATTGGAGCGGCTGCCAGCGTCGCTTTGCCGCCAGTCAAGAGGTTCATCATACTCTCAAGTGGACGATCCGGATCGAATCTTCTGAGCTCATTCATGAAATCGCATCCAAAGGTCTTCCAGCACGGCGAGATCTTTGGTGAGTTTCAGCTGGAGAGCCCGTTGGTCAGGCGGCGCATCAACGGGGCTGGATTAGCACGCTATCTTGATCGACGCCTCAGCCGAATGACGACCGAGGACGCAGCAGGCATCAAGATCCTCTATCACAATCTCGAGGCGCAATATGGCAAGGCGCGGGGCATTCCTGGCACCGAGATGCTGATGGACCACATGCGAGACAGCCCGACGCTACGAATCGTACATCTGAGGCGCGAAGACAAGCTGGCAATGTTGATATCGATGCGGCTGGCCACTGAACTCGGACAGTGGGTGTCAGGTTCTTACGGTGATACGACCGTCACTCTTCCGGTCGACTGGGTGCGAGACCAGTTTACGTGGCTGGAAGGTTGGGAGACGCGTATCGCCGCCCATTTCCCATCAGATCAACTGCTCGACATGAGCTATGAACAACTGGTCGCCGATACACCTGGCGAGATGGCTCGGGTGTTCGAATTTCTTAGTCTGGAGGCTGCGCCAGTGAGTTCGCGCATGTCCAAGCAAAACAAAAGAAGCAAGGCCGAAGCGGTCGAAAACTATGCCGAACTGTGCGAGGCCTTTGCTGGGACGCCTTATGCACCGATGTTCGAGACATGACGCTCAGCTCTTCTCCGCATCCTCCGGACGTCCGCGAATGATTGTCTCGATCTCGTAGGTGCGCATGCGTCGGCTGGACGAGAAGATCACGATCTCGCCAATCAGGCCGAGCGCCAAGATCTGTAGCCCCAGCACCACCATCATGACCGAGAACACCAGAGCCGGGCGGTCAGCCAGCGCCTCACCGAAGATCAGTCGCTCAACGATCAGCCAGGCGGTGATCAGAGCGCCGAGCAATAGAAGTGGCAGACCGATGGCGCCGAAGAACCGGAGCGGTCTGCGCAGGAACTTGAGCCCGACATAGAGCGTCAGCAGATCGACAAAGGCGCTGATATGGCCGAGCGGCTTGAAGCTGTAGGCTGGCGGTGCGACCGGGCTTGGGTCCTGTGCGATATCCGTCTCGGTCACCCGGTAACCCTCGGCCACCGCGAGCACGGGCAGGAAGTGCTGGCGCACGCCCATATCCGAGATCTTGGCGAACATCTCGCGCCGTCCGGCCCGGGCCCGGCAGAACACATCGCCAAAGCGCTGCCCGAACAGGAATTTGATCAGCCCGTGGGTCAGGCCCTGGCGGGCACCGGCCCCGGCACCCTTGCGCCGGCCGGTCACCATATCGTCCTCGCCAAGGGCGGCGATCAGCGGCCCGATCTCGGCCGGGTCAATCTCGGACCAGCCGGGCAGGGTGACAACCACTGCGCCCACAGCCCGGTCGATGCCGACCTTCAGCGCGGTGTCCTCACCGCCCCAAGGCCGCTGCGAGATGCCCATCAACTGAGGCCAGGCCACGCCGAGGTCGCGCACCGCCTCGGCGATCCCGCCAGAGGCATGGTCGAAGACGCAGATCAATTCGAAGGGCTGGCCCTGCGCGTCGAGCGCTTTGAGATAGCCTTCGAGCAGCGCACGTATCCCCGCCCCGTCGCCGTCAGCGGTGACAATCGCGCTGATCGCCGGGGGCATCTCGTCCGCCCCGGCTGTCATCTCGACTTCCGCATTCATGTCCCCGTCCCCTCATCCCCTGTCAGCCAGTCCGGCACATCCACACCCACACGTCGGTAGATCAGGTTTGCCACAAACCCGAGCAGCACCATGAACACCGCCAGCGAGCCGAACAGCATCGCCACCGCGGTGTGCACCATCACGCTACCGCTCTCTCCCGCCAGCCCCGCCGCGGCAGCCCATGTCCAGAGCGCCGCCAGGGCCGCCGCCAGCGCGCCCAGCCCGAGAAAGCGCGACAACGGGCGCCGGGCAAAGAGCAGGATCGTCTTGATGGCGATCAGATCCAGCATCACCTTGAAGATCCGGTTGAGCCCGTATTTCGAGACACCGAACTGGCGCGCATGGTGGCGCACCCCGACCTCGGCGATCCGGGCGCCCAAGGGCGTGCACATGGCCGGGATGAACCGGTGCATGTCGGAGTAGAGCGGCACCCGCTTGATCACATCGCCGCGGTAGACCTTGAGCGAGCAGCCATTGTCGCGCACCGGCAGGCCCGTGACCTTGCCGATCAGCCGGTTGGCGATCATCGAGGGCAGCTTGCGGCTCAGCCACTTGTCCTGGCGGTTCATGCGCCAGCCGATCACCAGATCGTAGCCCTCGTCGATCTTGCCCAGCATCATCGGGATGTCGGCCGGATCGTTCTGCAGATCGCCGTCCATGGTGACCAATAGCCGGCCGCGGGCATACTCGATCCCCGCGGTCATCGCCGCGGTCTGGCCTGCGTTCTGGCGGAACTTGAGCACCACCATGCGCGGGTCCTCGGCGGCGAGCTCAGACAGGATCTCGAAACTGCGATCTGTCGAGCCATCGTCGGCGAAGACCATCTCAAAGGTCTTGCCCATAGGCTCGAGCGCCTCAAGGATCTTCTCGCGCATGAGAGGGATGCTCTCCTCCTCATTGTAGATCGGCACGATGACGGAAATCTCGACG
>JBCBOR010000166.1:0-3525 GCA_039821125.1 Pseudomonadota bacterium | reverse complement strand
TCGCTCGCTTGTTCGCCATCTCTGATCCTCCGTTTTCCTAAACATAACCGTGGACCAACTCACTGGGGGAGGCTCAGATCTCGGGGAACAATTCCTTCAGCGCTGCGAGTTTCTCATCGGCCTTGGGATTGTCATTGCCCGAGAACGTGAACGTCTGGATCATCTCGACATCCTTGGCCCGTGGTCCGGCAAGCTCCGAGAACCGACCGCCGGCGGGTCCCCAGTGCGAGACGACGGGAACGTCCCAGCCCATGCGCTCGAGCGATTTCATCACCTGCGCCGAGGGTCCGACATTGGCGACCATGAAGATCGTGTCGGCCCCCGCCTCCTTCAGGCGTGTCAGCTGCGGGACTACGTCGACATCCTTGGCCTCGATTTTCTCGATACCCGCATTGGGCATACCCTTGGTACCAAGCGCGGAGAGAAGCGCCTTCTCGTTGGACTCGCCCCACGGGTTGTTGATCAGCATCAGTCCGGGGTTCTTGGCGCTGTGCACGGATACGGCCCGGTCGACCAGCGCAACACCCACGATGTCATCCACTGCCGACACGCGGAACACGTAGTTGGGATCAGCACCGTTGCGGGTGATCGGCGTCCCGGCCGCCCAGGGGCCCATGAACGGGACCTGCGCCTGGTTGACATAGGGAACGATCGCCAGCGAGACCGGGGTTTGCAGGCCGCCGAACAGGACGGTCACGCCCTCGCGCTGGATCAATTCCCGCGCAGCGGTCAGTCCCTTGCCCGGGTTGGCCTCGTCATCACGACGGATCAATTCGAGCGGCCGTCCGAGAACACCGCCCGACGCGTTGATTTCGGAAATTGCCAGGGTCATGCCGCGTGTGATCGCCTCGCCAGACTTTGCTGAGGGACCAGACAGCGACGCGATGAGACCAATCTTGATGGGCTCCTCGGCGTGCACCATACCGGTACCCGCGATGAGGCCCGCGGCCGCCATTGAGGCCAACGCCATCCGGCGAGTGATCCTGTATCCTGTCTTGAATGTATTCATGACTGCGAGTTCCCTGTATCGGTTTTCTCCGTCGCGTTGGGTCTCGCAGACCGATCATGCGCCGACCATGTGCGCTCCCCGCCCGGCATCGTCCTGGCAAGGGGCATGCCACGGCCGAACCAAAGCCGATGGCAAGAAAGAGGAGAGCCCGGTGGAGACCGAAACCCTGATCCCGGACGGTGCTGCAGCAAAAGCGATGATCACCGGCTTTCTCGAAGCGCAGATGGCGGGCAAATTTGATGAAGTCGCACATCTGGTCGCGCCGGAATGCGAGATCGTCTTCTCTGGCGGCAGGCCTTTCAGATCCGCGGCGGACATCACAGCCTTCAACGCGAAACGATACGCCTGGGTGCGCAAACGCATCGAACGCACCGATGTCGCAAAGGACGGCGATACGTGGTTGGTCTACAGTCTCGGCGCGCTGTACGGGGCCTGGCCTGACGGGACCGAGTTTGACGGCAATCGCTACGTGGATCGCTTCGAGATCAAAGACGGCGTGATCGTGCGCTGGGAAGTGTGGAACGACAGCGGCGAACGCCTGCTAGAGCACCATGGAATAGACGCCTGAGGCTGCTCAGCCTTCATCCATCCACGACACATGTGCGGCCACGATACGCCAGCCCTCGGGTAGGCGGGCCCAGCTATGGCTCTGCCGTCCGACCCGGTCCACACCATCGCGCAGAAACTCGGTGTTCGCCGTGGCGAACGTGGTGCCGAAGGTCGTGATGACGGTACGTGTCAGCGTCCGATCCAGCCCCTTGGACGGGCGTGCTTGCCGGAAGGCGAGGATCTCCTCGTGTCCATAGAGGTTCTCGCCGGCGCCGTACCGGATGACATGCGGGCTGGTCCAGAACAGCGCATCAAGGGTTTCGACATCATTGCTGACCAAGGCCTTCTCATAGCGCTCGAACGCCGCTGTAACCTCCGCAAGGACATCTGGCAGGTTGACTTCCATCTCACTCGCTTTCTGATGATTGTCTTTTAGGCGCTAGCATGTCTTGGTATGACAAATTATGCGCAAAAAGAACGCAAATTGCGAAGTGTGCCAACAAAATACGCAATCACATCTCGTTCCACGTCCTGGGGACGGCGTCGACCCTCCAAAGCAACGCCATCAGAGCGGGCGGTTTCCACAAAGCCAATGATCAACGCTGACGCTGGTTTTCCGGAGGCTTTATCTGCGGCGGTCTGCACCCAGACAAAGGTGTGGGATGACACTGCTAACATTCGGCAGATGGACCAAGTGCGGCCCAAGCCCATAGCGCGACCGACGTAAGGGCTTCGTCCTCGTCCATCCTGCCAATCAGTTGCAGGCCCAAGGGCAACCGGTCATCGGACAGCAAAGGCACCGAGATCGCCGGGCCGCCCAGAAGCGACCCAAGCACCGTGACACCGGGATCCCCGGTCGATGCGAACCCCATCGGCGCAGCCCCTGTTGCTGAAAGCAGGATGCAGGCATCAAACCGGGTCATGAGCTCGGCAAACCGCATGCGAACATCAGAACGCCGGGCGAGCGCGGACCGGTAGTCACCAAGCGTCATTTCGGCCGCGTTTCTTTGCCGTTCCTGCATCGCTGGCGAGAGCTGGCCGGTCTGACCTTCTGTATAGGCGCTCCAGGGCCAGCGGTATTCCCAGTCGAAAATCGTCATGGTCAACGTAAAGGCGTCGGCGCAGGCCTGTTCGAAGCTGTCGATCTCGCCGTCAACGCCTCTATCGGAAACGTCGATGCCTGATGCCCTCAACCGATCAGCCACATCCGTCAGCGCTGCCTTTGCCCCGCTGCTCACCATCTCCCAGCCGCCGGTCTGAAGAAGCGCCAGCCGTTCTGGTTTTCGCGTAGCGGGAGGATGCGCTGGACCATCCAACCCGCGAAACCCGGGATCACCCCCGACGCGCCCGGCGATCGCGCTTGCCACGATCCAGGCGTCTTGGGGCGAGGCGGCCAAAACGCCCGTGCAGCTTTGGCTGAGATGGTCAAAACTTCCGCTTCGGTTCAAGGCCCCGACACTCGGCTTGAAACCGACGCACCCGCAATAGCTCGCAGGGCGCAGGATGGAGCCAACCACTTGCGTCCCCAACGCGGCGGGGATGATGCCAGCGCCAACCGCCGCAGCGGACCCGCTCGAAGAACCGCCCGGCGTGCGGTTGGGATCATGCGGGTTTCTCGTTTGATGGAACGCCGTCAGGGCCGCGTACTCGGTTGTCGTGGTCTTGCCCAGGATGACAGCGCCCGCGGATCGAAGCGCCTGGACCGAAGCGGCATCGCGATGCGTTTGCGTCCCCTCCCAGAATGGCGAGCCTTGCCCGGTCGGCATATCACGTGTCTCAATGATGTCCTTGACGCCAATCGGCATGCCATCGACCGGCGAGAGCGCCCTGCCCTCTGCCCATCGGACATCCGCGTCCTTGGCAGCGGCAATCGCATCATCACGGGTAAGCGCACAAAAGGCGCCGATCTCCGGCTCGCGCTGATCATATCGCTCGAGGCAGCCTGCGAGGAATTCGCTTGGCGAAGA
>JBCBOR010000165.1:0-3526 GCA_039821125.1 Pseudomonadota bacterium | reverse complement strand
CCATGGTGCAGGGCGTGTTCCACCCGTCCTACCGTGCGCTGCAACAGGATGCAGGCGCGCTGCTTGGCCAGCGTGGCCTGATGGTCCTGAAAGGTGCCGGCGGCGAGTTCGAGCGTCATCCCGGCAAGGCCGTCGTGCTCTATGGTCTGGCGGGTGGTGCGACGTTCGACATCACCGCGCCGGCTGTACAGGCAACGCAACGCCGTCTGGCGGACACTGAGGCCGAGCGTTGGCATCTGTCCGCGCTGTGGCACGGCGAACGCGCGGATCCGTGGGCCGAGGATATCGTCATCGGTACCGCTGCTGCGGCGTTCCTCGCGCTCAATGCCGCACCGAGTATTGCGGCGGCTGACGCGATAGCCCGTGATCTTTGGACGGAGCGCCTTGGCCGGATAGCCGCCTGACATCTGAAATCTGGGTGGGTTTATGTGCCCGGCCCGGAGTAATGGCGCGTAGCGCCCCGGGCCAGCGCCCGACCGCCCCTTGGGCGGGCGCTTTGTTGACGCTTGTGCGTGGTAGGGTCCAAAGAAGCGTTGGCAGCATAAAGTGCAGACGGGAGATATAGCAGCGCCCACCCGCGGTCGGAGCTGTCCTGGGTCGGGCCGGGGAAGGTCTCGACGCGCGTGATAGAGGTCCCGGGTCAAGCCCGGGACAGCAAAGCCATAAACCTCCCACGCGCGCAAAATCACTTGCACCGCACACCCCGTGCCCGCCAACGTGGGCGCACATAAGGGGGCGCTCATGAAAATCACCCGTATCGCGATCCATCAGGCCGATCTGCCGCTGAAGGAAGGCTCGTACTCGTGGGCCGACCAGTCCTTTGCCTCGTTCGACACGACCGTGGTTGTCGTCGAGACCGACGAGGGCGTGACCGGCGTGGGCGAGACGTGCCCGCTCGGCCCTGCCTATCTGGCGGCCTATGCCGAAGGCGCACGCACAGGGATCGCCATGATCGGCCGCGACCTGATCGGCATCGACCCGACCGAACCCGATGTGATCAACGCCCGCATGGACGCAAGCCTGAAGGGGCATCCCTACGCCAAATCCGCGCTCGACATGGCGTGCTGGGATATCCTGGGCAAGGCCGCCGGGCTTCCGGTCTATGCGTTGCTGGGCGGCAAAGCGCAGGAGGAGGTGCGTCTCTTCAAAGTCGTCGCCCGCCGCGATCCCGGCGAGATGGCTGAACGCACGGCCGAGTATCAGGAGGCCGGCTTCACCCAGTTCCAGGTCAAGGTCGGCGAGGATCCCGATACCGATATCGAGCGGTTCCGCCGGGTCGCCGCGCAGATGCGTCCGGGCGAGGTGATGGATGCCGATGCCAACACCGGCTGGACCCAGCACGATGCGATCCGGGTTGTCGGCGCGGTCGAGCCGCTGGCTGCCGAGAACGGCATCCGCATGTATATCGAGCAGCCCTGCCTGACCTACGAGGAATGCCTCGCCGTGCGCCGGATCTGCCGTCAGCCGTTCATTCTGGACGAGTGCATGGACGGGTTGCCGGTGCTGCTGAGGGGCTGGCAGGACCGGGCGATGGACCTGATCAACCTCAAGATCAACCGCTTCGGCGGACTGACCCGGGCGCGGCTGGTGCGGGATCTCTGTGTGCAGCTGGGCATATCCATGACCATCGAGGACAGCTGGGGCGGCGAGATCGCGACCGCCGCCATCGCGCATCTGGCGCAATCGACGCCGCGGCGTTTCCACTTCCAGTCCTCGGCCTTCCACGAGTACCACACCGTTGCGATTGCCGATGGCGGGCCACGGGTGAACGGCGGCTGGATGACCGCGCCGGATGCGCCGGGTCTGGGTGTTGCGCCCGATATGGCTGTGCTCGGCGCGCCGGTTGCCGTGATCGGCTGAGCGGGAGGGGGCCATGACTGATCTGTTCGCAGCACCGCTGGTCGAGCGCGAGGACCTGAGCGATGGCGCAATCCTGCTGCGCTCGCCCGTGCCGCTGCCCGACCCTGCGCGCTGTGTCGGAGACTGGCTGGTGCGCTGGGCGGCACAAGCGCCGGACCGGATCGCGTTCGGCGAGCGGCCCCAGCCGGGCGCGCCCTGGCAGACAATCACGTATGCCGCCCTGCAGGACCAGGCGCGGGCCGTCGGTGCGTGGCTGCTGGCGCATGGGGCAACGTCGGATCGTCCGGTTGCGATCCTTTCGGAAAACTCGATCCACCATGCCGTGATGAACCTTGGCGCGATGCATGTCGGTGTGCCGACGGCTTCGATCTCGACGGCCTATTCCATGATGTCCGCCGATCACGTCCGGCTGAGCGAGATGATTGCGCTGCTCGAGCCGTCCGTGATTGTCGTGTCGGACGGTGCCGCCTATGGCACGGCGCTGGCAGCAATCGCGTCCCATCACAACGCGATTGTGGTGGCCAGCATGCCCGCCGGAGACATGACCGCCTTTTCCGATCTGACCGCGACACCGCCGGGGCCGGACGTGGACGCCGCCTTCGCCGCGACCGGCCCGGACACCGTGGCGCGGTATCTTTTCACATCAGGCTCAACCGGCGCGCCCAAAGCCGTGATCAATACCCAACGGATGCTCACCGCCTCGCAGGACGCCCGGTTGCTCACCTGGCCCTTCCTGGCAAGCGTGCCGCCGGTCATCGTCGACTGGCTGCCGTGGAGCCATACCTTTGGGGCCAACCACAACGTCAACATGGTGCTGAGGAACGGCGGCACCCTCTGGATCGACGATGGCCGCCCGGCGCCGCCGCTGATCGGGCGCACGGCGGACAACATCAAGGAGATCCGGCCCAACCTCTGTTTCAACGTGCCCCGCGGCTATGACATGCTGGCAGAGGCCATGGCACAGGATGCGGATCTGCGCACGGCGTTCTTCGACATGACATTGCTGTTCTACGCGGGCGCGGCCCTGCCCCAATCGGTGTGGGAGACGCTGGAGACGCTGTCCCAACGCATGGCGGGACGGACCATGCCCATGGTCGCGGCCTGGGGCATGACCGAGACCGCGCCGCTCGCCACGGACTGCCATTTTCAGGCACCGCGGTCGGGCAATATCGGTCTGCCGACCCCGGGGGTCGAGATCAAGCTGGCGCCGGTGGCAGACAAGCTGGAGATCCGGGTGCGCGGCCCGAATGTGACGCCGGGCTATTTCAAGAACGCCGAAGCCACAGCAGAGGCATTCGATGCCGACGGGTTCTATCGCTCGGGCGATGCGGTGCGGTTGGCCGATCCCGGTGACCCGGCCAGGGGCATGTTCTTCGACGGGCGCCTGTCCGAGAACTTCAAGCTGACCTCCGGCACCTGGGTCGCGGCGGGCGCGCTGCGACTGGCCGGGATCGATGCCTTGCAACCGGTGGCGCAGGACATCGCGATTGCCGGGCATGACCGCGATTTCATCGGCTTTCTGATCGTCCCAAATGTCCCGGCGTGTTGCCGACTCGCGGACTTGGCCGGGGACACCCCGCTGGCCGAGGTTCTGGCCCATCCCGCGGTGATTGAGCATGTGGCGCGCGGGCTTGCGGCGCTGAAGGCCGGGGCGGAGGGCGCATCC
>JBCBOR010000164.1:0-3541 GCA_039821125.1 Pseudomonadota bacterium | reverse complement strand
GACGTGACCTGAGAGATGGGTGCGTCACGGACGCACCCTACGGGGTGTAGCGCGACGTGGCGTAGGGTGCGTCCGTGACGCACCCTTGCCGATGGGTCAGGCCGGGGACGCCTGCCAGGCCCTGTCGCGTACCGGCAAATGGACAATGGCCGAGAAAATACCCAGCGCGATCGACGCGTACCAGACCATGTCGTAGTTGCCGTAGAGGTCATAAACCCGGCCGCCCATATAGACACCGGTGAAGCTGCCGATCTGGTGGCTCAGGAACACGATCCCGTAAAGCGTTCCGATATGGCGCGCACCGAACATCGTCGCGACCAGCGCCGAGGTGAGCGGTACCGTGGTCAGCCACAACAGCCCCATGGTGAACGAAAAGATCAGTACCGTGGCGGGTGTGATCGGGAATGAGATGAAGACGAAAATCACCACCGCCCTCAGCGCATAAATCGCCGACAGCAGATAGGGCTTGGGATACCGTGCCCCCAACTGCCCGATGATCAGGGTGCCGATGAAGTTCGCGAAACCTACAATCGAGAGCGACCAGGCGCCCAGCTCGGTCGCGGGACCTGCGGGGGTCGCGCAGACCTCGGCCACGAATGCGGGGAAGTGCGAGGCGATGAACGCCACGTGGAAGCCGCAGACGAAGAACCCCATGACCAGCAGCGTGTACGAGGTATGGCCGAAGGCGCGCCGCAGCAGCGCTCCGGTGGCCAGATCGTCCGACACGGCAGCGCTCTCCGCCGGGATCTCGGCCTTCATGAAGGGGATGCAGAAGGCGATGGGCAGCAGAAGCGCCGTCATCACCATCATCGCCATCTGCCAGCCATAGGCATCAACGAGCAAGCCGGTCACCCCGGGCAGTGTCATCTGACCGATCGAGCCGAGCGCTGCCGTCAGGGCCAGCGCCTGGCTGCGTTTCGCCTCGGGCACGGCGCGCCCGACCACCGGCAGGATCAACCCAAAGCCTGTGCCGGAGACACCGAGACCGACCATGACACCGGCGCCCCAGTGCATCATCGCAGGCGATTGCGCCCAGACGGTCATGCCCATCCCGACAACGTAGAGCACGAACCCCAGCGAGATCGCCAGCCGGTCGCCAAACCGGTCCGCGATCCATCCGAAGACCGGTTGGCCCAGCCCCATCACCACCAGCCCGATGGCCATGGACAGCGAGAAAACCTCACGAGGCCACCCGAACGTCTCGGAGACCGGGTCGAGGATGATCCCGAACACCTGGCGCACCCCGAATGCCAGCGTCATGATCAGCGCGCCCGCCGCGATGATCACCGTCGTGTTCGAGAACCTGCTCATGTCCGGGCGCCCCTGATTGCTTGCAGCCAGCCTTGCCCCGCCCCTACACTCCAGTCAAAGCAATCCTTGTGAACCGGATCATCACAGAGATATTTTAAGCCGCCGGCCGGATCGTTGCCGCGAAGGGGATACGGGAAATGATCGACGGGCCGATGCCGCGCTATCGCGAGAAGATCGCGTCGGGCGAGCTGCGCGCCGATCCCGAACAGCGTGCCGCGGTCGAAAAACTGCAGCTTCTCCACATGCGCCTGCAGGATTACGATCCGTCCGCGGGCAAGAAGGTCGCGCTCGGCTGGCTTGGCTTCGGACGCAAGGCTGCAAAGCCGGACAAGGCGTTGACGGGCCTCTACATGTATGGCGGGGTCGGACGCGGAAAATCCATGCTGATGGATCTCTTCTATGATGGCGCGCCGGTGACCCCTAAACGCCGGGTGCATTTCCATGCCTTCATGCAGGAGGTGCATGTCGGCGTGCACATCGCCCGGGAGTCGAATGTCACCGATCCGATTCGGGTGGTCGCCGACGAGGTCGCGGAGAGCGCGACGCTGCTCTGCTTCGACGAGTTCCAGGTCACCGATATCACCGATGCGATGATCCTCGGGCGGCTCTTCGAGGCGCTCTTCGATCGCGGCGTTGTCATCGTGGCAACGTCGAACCGGGTCCCGGACGATCTCTACAAGGACGGGCTGAACCGCAAGATCTTCCTGCCCTTCATCGAGCTTCTAAAGGAGAAGGTCGATGTCCACCAGCTCGACAGCGCCACCGATTACCGTCAGGGGCACGAGACCGGGGAACGCGTCTACTTCGAACCGCTCGGGCGGGATACAACCGCGGGCATGGACGCCGCCTGGGCACGCGAGATCGGCGATGAGGACGAGGGACCGCTGACCCTGTCGGTGCGAGGGCGGCGCATCGCCATCCCGCGGGCCGCGGGCGAAGTCGGGCGCGCGCGCTTCGCCGATCTCTGTGCCGTGCCGCTCGGGCCTGCCGATTACCTCGCCGTCGCCGAACAGTTCCGGGTGTTCTTCCTCGACGATATTCCGAGGCTCAGTTGGGCAAAGCACAACGAGGCCAAACGCCTCGTCACCCTGATCGACGCCTTCTACGAGGCGAAGGTCAAACTCTACTGCGCCGCCGAAGCGCCGCCCGAGACCCTCTACACCGAGGGCAAAGGCGCCTTCGAGTTCGAGCGCACCGCCTCGCGTCTGGCCGAGATGCAGGGCGCGGCGTGGCTGACCGAGGACCCATGAGCACCCCGCCCCATGCCCTATGACCTGACGAAACTCACCCCGGTCTGCATCGTGCTGACATGGCTCTACCTCGTATGCGAAGTGGCGTTCATCGGCGTGACCTTCTGGGAGACCGGCTATTACCGCGGCGACTTTTCCCCGGGGATGGAGATGGATGTCGACTTCTACGCGCTCGACGCGGTGCTGATGGTGGCTGCCTTCGGCCTTCTGGCCGCCACGCTCGGCGCCTATGTCGTCAATGGCATGTGGATCTACCGGTCGGTGTCGAACGCACAGGCGCTCGACCCGAACGCCGAGCGCATCTCACCGGGATGGGCAATCGGCTGGCATGTCATCCCCATCGCCAATCTCTGGATGCCGTTCCGTGCGATCAGGCAGACCTGGAACACCAGCACAGGGCTTGGGCGCGAGATAAACGCCCCGGTCGGTCACCCCTTCGGCATCTGGTGGGGCGCTTGGGTGATCTCGACGCTTTTCAGCAACGCCTCGTTTCGGATTTCGATCCGGGCAGAGACGAATGATGACTGGCTGACCGTCGGTTATCTCGACATGGGCGCCTCGGTCTTCTCTCTGATCGCAGGCTTCTTCTTCATCAGAATCCTGCGCGACATCACGCGCGCGCAGTCCGAACAGACCGGCGTCGCGGAGATCTTTTCCTGAGATCACACACGCGCGGCCACCCCGCCAGGCCGGGTGACCAGCGCCGCCCCGCGCGCCCCTCCCAAAGGGAGGCCGGGAGGGGTCATGGCAAGCTGATCTGCCCGGGCCGCGACAGCGGGCGGGCAGACCGCACAGGACGCCGTGGTAAGCGCGGAGTAACCAAACCCGTGGCAAGATCGCAAAGGTGGACACAGGTTAGAAGGACCTCACCTTGGGACAGGCCGCTCTCCAGACCTCATCGCCGAGCCAGGACCGGGCGCGTGCACAGTTGATCAGCCTCTTTCACAAGGGAAGTTATCTCGACGCGGCACAACAGGCCT
>JBCBOR010000163.1:0-3886 GCA_039821125.1 Pseudomonadota bacterium | reverse complement strand
CTGCACCCACCTGTATTTGAGCGATATGGATTTCAGCAACACGGTGATGCGCGCCCTGCCCGCCTTTCCGAACCTGACAGGGATCGCCCTTGGCGGTACCGGCATCACCGATCTCAGTGCTCTCGCAGACTGCCCTATGCTGGAAACCGCCGACATCGGCCACCATGCAACCGATCTTACACCGCTGGCCCGGCTGACGGCCCTCAAGTCTCTTTGCAACAGCATGGGACGGGGGCGTTATCTGCCCTGGCAGATCGTCAGCCCGGTGTCCGATATCCGGCCGTTGGCCGGGCTGAAGTCGCTCGAGACCCTGCAGCTCTGGGGCACCCGCATCACCGATCTCGCGCCGCTCTCAGGTCTCGAGAATCTCCATGAGCTGCATCTCAGTGCGTCGAGTGTTGCCAACCTCGCGCCGCTTGCAGGTTTGCCCCGGCTCCGGCGTCTCTGGCTCGACCGGACCAACGTCACGGACCTCTCTGCGCTCGCCGATCTGCCCGGCCTCCATACGCTCGATATCAGCCACACTGCTGTCGCCGATATCGAACCCCTCGCCTTTGCCGAGACTCTGGAGGTTCTCTACATGGAGGAAACGGCGTTCCGGGATCTCTCACCACTCGCCCACCTTCCTCGCCTGCGCGTTCTCGATATCTCAAGCATCGACGCCCCGCTCGAGCCGCTTCTGAGCGTGCAAACCCTGGAAAAGCTCCGCATTCGCGGGGTCTCGGGCGCAAGCCTCGAGCTTCTCTCCCACCTGCCAAAGGCCAGGATCTCACGGCGTTGAAACTGCCTCCGCGAAAACGATCCCTAAAAAACCGAAAATTGCGCAAGCGATGCTGGACAAGCCGATATAGGCCGCAATAGTCTTCCGTGTTGCAGCGCACAAGAGCCGTGCGCAAAAAACCGCACGGTCGACAAGGACCGGCACGAGACTGGGGACGACGGATATGGACATCCGCAGCGTAGGCGTGATCGGCGCCGGACAGATGGGCGTGGGCATCGCTCAGGTCTTTGCACAGGCCGGCTTTGACGTCCGGCTGAATGATGTGGATGCGGACAACCTGGCGCGGGGCCGCGATTTCATCGCCGACCAGTTGGACAAGATGGTCGCGCGCGACCGGCTCTCGGCCGCGGATGGTGCCGATGCGCTGGCACGGATCGCGACCGAGACCGACATCGCAGCCCTTGGGCCAAGTGATCTGATCGTCGAATCCGCCGTCGAGAACGAACAGGTCAAGGTCAAGATCTTCGGTGATCTGGCGCCGCATCTGGCCGATCACACGATCCTGACCACCAACACCTCGTCGATCTCGATCACCCGGCTGGCCTCGACCACCGACCGGCCGGAGCGGTTCATGGGCCTGCACTTCATGAACCCGGTGCCGGTGATGAATCTGGTCGAACTGATCCGCGGGATCGCCACCGATGACGCGACCTTCAATCAGCTCCGCACGGTAGTGGACAAGCTGGGCAAGACCATCGCGGTGGCCGAGGATTTCCCCGCGTTCATCGTCAACCGCATCCTGCTGCCGATGATCAACGAGGCGGTCTACACGCTCTACGAGGGCGTCGGGTCGGTCGAAAGCATCGATACCGCCATGAAGCTCGGCACCCGCCATCCGATGGGGCCGCTGGAATTAGCGGACTTCATCGGTCTCGACACCTGCCTCGCGATCATGAATGTGCTCCATGACGGGCTAGCGGATACCAAGTATCGCCCCTGCCCGCTGCTGGTAAAATATGTCGAAGCCGGCTGGCTCGGCCGCAAGGCAGGCCGCGGGTTCTACGATTACCGGGGCGAGACACCGGTGCCGACGCGCTAGTTCGCTCAGCACCCTCCCGACCCGGGATCCACCGCCGGGACAAATAATTTTGAACCCCGTCCATCCTCCCTGCGACCTACGTACAGGGTCGACGGAAAGCCGTTCGACCCAGCGTTGAGTTTGCGGCTGCGTCGGGGGGCGTTTCTTTGTACCCTGCGCGTGTGTGGGCCGGAAAGAACGCTGTTTGACAAGGAGTTTACAATGCGCGGTTTGCTTGCAGGTCTGATCTTGGGGTGCGCGGCGATGCTGTCATCGCCCGCCAGCGCAGCCCCGTACAGTGTCGACAAGGACCATGCCCAGATCACGTTCACGGCCGATCATCTCGGCTTTTCGACGGTCCATGGCCAGTTTCGCAACTGGGAGGCCGTGGTCGACTTCGATCCCGGCAATGTCGAGGCAACGCAGGTTGCAATCACCATTGACGCCACTTCGATCGACACCGCCTCGGCGCTCAGGGACAAGAGCCTGCGCAGCAAGAATTTCCTGAACACCGCAACGTTTCCCACGATCACCTTTCGGACGACCTCGGTCACCCCAACCGGCACCGACACCGCGACCGTGACGGGCGATCTGACCCTGATCGGCGTCACCAAACCCGTGACGATGTCGGCAAAGCTGAACAAGCTCGGCCCGTCGCCGTTCCAGAAAGACCAGATGATCGCAGGGTTCACGATCACCGGGCAGATCGACCGGCGCGAGTTCGGCATGAGTTTCGCGGCCCCGGCGGTCAGCGCGATCATACCGATCCGGATCGATCTCGAAATGAGCCCCTCTTCTTAACCACGTTTACCGACACCCCATGATCTCAGGACAAAGAATGACACGCATTTTCAAAGCACTGGCAACCGGATTTCTGCTGCTGGGCCTTGCGCCCGCCGCTTTGGCGGCCGACTGGAATGTCGACCGCGAACAATCGAAAATCGAGTTCGAGTATTTGCGTGCAGGCGAGCCAACCAAGGGCATCTTCGCCAAGTTCTCTGGCTATGGCACCTTCGATCCGGCCAATCCCAGCGCTGCCCGGATGTCTCTGAGCATCGATACGACCTCGATCGACCTCTACGACACAATGGCGAGCGCGTTCGCGACCTCGGCCGAATGGTTCGACTCGAAGAACCACCCGAGGGTCGAGTATCAACTGACCGGGCTCGAGCCGCTGGGCGACGACGTATACCGGGCCACGGGCACGCTGTCCCTGCGGGGTGAGAGCAAGCCGATCACGGCGGATATCAACCTCGTGGTCGACCCTGCCTCGGCGAAAGCGAAAGGGCGCTTGGAAGTTGTGCGCGCAGACTATCTGTTGGGCGTCGGCCCCTCTGCGGCCTTTGTCGAAATCGGCCCCAACGTGATCGTCAGCTTCGATCTGTTGGCGCGTCCCTTGAAGTGAGGCCATCATGGGTCTGAGCAACACGACCACAAGCTGGGGTTGGGCGTCGCGCCTGCTGCACTGGGTGAGCGCTGGCGTGATCCTGTTCCTGCTTGGCCTCGGCTTCTACATGGTCGAGGTCCTGTCCGGCACCGACAGCGAGACACTGCTCGAGCGGTTTGCCCTGACCCAGACCCACAAAAGCTGGGGGTTCGTGGCCTTTGCTCTGGTGGCTCTGCGTATGATCTGGCGGGCGATGAACCCGACACCGGCGTTGCCGGACGGGATGTCCGGGCTCGAGCGCGCGGCCGCGCATGGCGGGCATATCGCGCTCTATGTCTGCATGATCGCAATGCCCATCTCGGGCTGGCTGATGGCCTCCGCCTCGCCGCTTCAGGACACCTATGGCATCAAGAACATGGTGTTTGGCCTGTTCGAGCTGCCCGATCCGTTCGTGCCCGGCTCCTCCGAGTTGGACGAGACGCTGAAGGCCGTGCATTTCTACACGGCCTTGGCGCTGATCGTGCTGGTGTTGGTCCATATCGGCGCGGCGTTGAAACATGCCTTCGTCAACAAGGACGGCGTTCTGCGTCGGATGATTACCGGCTGATGTTGCTTCAAGAAGGGTGCGTCACGGACGCACCCTACGGGGTGTAGCGCGGCCGTTAGGAGGGTGCGTCCGGGACGCACCCAAAGTGAAGGT
>JBCBOR010000162.1:0-3998 GCA_039821125.1 Pseudomonadota bacterium | reverse complement strand
GTGCCATGTACAAAGGCGACTTCGCCCGCAAGCATACGCTCGCCGAATACGGATTCCGGCTGCCAAGCTGTAAGGACAATCGTCCCCTTCGGTTTGAGGAATGGACGGCGATGCGCCCGCAGACGGTCCACGTTTCCGCCACCCCCGGCCCCTGGGAGCTGGAGCGCACCGGCGGCGTCTTCACCGAACAGGTCATCCGCCCCACCGGGCTCATTGATCCACCTGTGGAAATCCGCCCCGTCGCCAGCCAGGTCGACGACCTGATGGACGAGGTCCGCCAGGTGGCCGCCCGGGGCTACCGGTCGCTCGTCACCACGCTGACCAAACGCATGGCCGAGGACCTGACGGAATACCTCCACGAAAACGGCATCCGCGTGCGCTACATGCACAGCGACATCGACACTCTGGAGCGGATCGAGATCCTGCGGGATCTGCGCCTCGGCGCGTTCGACGTGCTGATCGGCATCAACCTGCTGCGCGAGGGGCTGGACATCCCCGAATGCGCCCTGGTCGCCATCCTGGACGCGGACAAGGAGGGGTTCCTGCGCTCCGAGACCTCGCTCGTCCAGACCATCGGGCGCGCCGCGCGCAACGCCGACGGCAAGGTGATCATGTACGCGGACGGGATCACCGGCTCGATGGAACGCGCGATGGCCGAGACCAACCGCCGCCGCGCCAAGCAGGTCGCCTACAACGAGGAACACGGCATCACACCCGAGACCGTGAAGAAGAACGTCGAGGACATCCTGGAAGGTACCTACGAGGGCGATGTGGACATGAACCGCGTCACCACCACGCTGGACAAGGGCGTGAAGGTGAAAGCGGGCGCGAACCTGGCCGCGGTGCTTGAGGGTCTGAAGAAGGACATGATGAAGGCCGCCGAGAACCTCGAGTTCGAGGAGGCCGCGCGCCTGCGCGACGAGATCAAACGCCTCGAGGCCGTGGACCTGGCAGTGGCCGACGATCCCCTCGCCCGGCAATCGGCGATCGAGGAGGCCTCCGCCCCCTCCCCCCGGTCAACCTCCGGGAAACCGGGGACCCGGGGGTCGAAGTATGGGAAGCGGAAGAAGGGGCGAAAGGGGCCTTGATGGAAACAGTCTGCTTTGTTACGCGACCAACATGATCGAAAAGGCAAGGCATACAGATTTATCGCCCCACGCAACGCTGCTGAGGGCATGGAACCGTTGATCGCTGACTGATCTCAACTTCAGTCAACATCATTGGAGCCACAGTTATGCCAATTCCTGAAATCCTTGCTCGACACGTCGTCGAGATCCCGACCTTTCTCGAAACAGACTTCTGCAACACGATGATTCGTCGTGCCGAGGCCTTAGGTTTCGAAACTGCAACGATCACAACAGAGCAAGGAACGCGTGTTCATGCCGACATACGGAACAATGATCGCGTCGTCTTTGACGATCCGGCCCTTGCCAAGGAGATCTGGCGGCAGTTTCCGACGACTAAGATCAGCCCCTTTCGGGGACGACAGGCCGTTGGGCTAAATGAACGCTTTCGCGTTTATCGCTACGCGCCAGGGCACTACTTCGACTGGCATCAGGACGGTGTCTGGACAGCGAAAGATGGCACATCCAGCATGTTCACCCTGATGGTCTACTTAAACGACGTGCAGCAAGGCGGTGGCACAAGGTTCGCTGACGTCTTTTGGCATAACCATTTCGAAGACTTCACCATTGAGCCAGAGGCAGGAAAAGCCTTGTTGTTCTATCATCCGTTGTTACATCGCGGGGAGGAGGTCGTTGAGGGTAGCAAATATGTTCTCCGAACCGACGTGATGTTCGGCCGCTGACGCTAGCGGAACGATTTGCACGACGCAGTCAGGCAATGGCACGAGCACATGGTTTTGTCGGCCAAATGGATAGGGTGGGCTTCAGCCCACCGGCTGTGCCACATGTGGCGGGGGGAAGTCCGCCTGACGCTCTCTCGATGGGGGGTGGCCCGTGGGGGTCACAAAGAACAAGGTAGTCTCGATCAACGCGTTCTGAAACGCGGAAGCACGATGGCAGCGCTGCCATGGCTTCGGCTGCTCCCGTCATGCGAGAGGCAACTCCGGGGCCTCAGGCGGTGGTGAGCCAGCCTTCTTCGGCACCGGTTCGGTCCTTGAAGCTTCGATCGATCTTCGGGCAGCGGCTCTCGCCGGGTCCGGCATGCGGGGAGGACCCTGCCCCGGTATCCTTAAAGTTCGATGAAAATCGCCCGGACCCAAGGGTTTGACGGGACCAGCGCGCGCTCCTACACCGATAGGCGCACCACCGAAGGACCCCCGATGACCAAGATCCTGATTGCGCAACCGACCACGGGCGATGTCGTCTCGGGCACGGTCGGGTACATGATGGGGCTGGTACAGGCGCTCCACGCCAACGGGATCGCGTGGGGCTATCAGCAGCTGGCGATCTCGGACATCGCGTTCAGCCGCAATATCTTCGCGAGCTATGTGATCGGTGGAACCGAGTACACGCATCTTTTGTTCATCGACTCGGATATGGGGTTTCTGCCGCAGACGATCCTGGGCCTGATTGCACGCGATCAGAAGGTGGTCGCCGCGGCCTGCCCCAAGCGCTATGTCGCCTGGGATCGGGTGCGCGAGATGGTGGAGAAGGAGGGGGTGGGCCCCGATGGCGCTCGGCGGGGAACCGCGGATCTGATGGATATCGCGCTGTCGTACAACGTGGATCTGACGCGGTTCGATGGCTCGGCATGGGAGGCGACACGCGATGGAGCGTTCCTGAAGGTTCCGGCGGTCGGCACCGGGATCATGCTGATCCACCGCGATGTCTTCGAGATCATGCTGGCCAAGGGGGCAGCGCATCCGCGGCCCGGTCACACGGATATCGCGCTGCTGGGCGACAAGCCTTTGTGTGATTTCTTCTCGCCCCTGATCACCCCGGACGGCTCGATGAACGAGAGCGAGGATATCAGCTTCTGCCACCGCTGGGTCGAGCAGTGCGGCGGCGAGATCTGGGTCGATGTCGAGAGCCGCATTCTGCACTATGGCATGCGCGGGCATTCCGGGCGTTACCTGCCGCGGGCCATGGGCGACTTCCCGGAGGCGTTCGGGTGAGCGACGCTGTCGAGGTCCCGGAAGGGTTTTGCCTGCTTATCGCCATGCCGACGCAGGGCACGATCACGACGGCGGCGGTGAAAAGCCTGATCTCGCTGACGCAACAGCTGCGCAACCGGGGCGTCCCCTTCGCGTTCGAGACCTATGAGTTTTCGGACATCGTGTTCTCGCGCAACCAATTGATGAGCGTGTTCCTGACACGCAAACGGTTCACGCACATGTTGTGCCTGGACTCGGATATGGAGTTCCGGCCAGAGGTGATCTGGCGGCTGATCGGGTTCGGCGCAGATTTCACCGCAACGGCGTACCCGCAGAAGCACGCGCGCTGGGGGCGGATCCGGGCTTTGATCGAGGCGGAGACAGCAAAGCCCGAAGCAGACCGCGCCAATCTGGCCGAAATCACCAGCCGGGCGTGGATTTACAACCATCAGCGCTCGGCCTTTGGCGGCGGCGCGTGGGTGCCGAAGCGTCGAGACGGGTTTATCACCGTGCCTGCCACGGGTACCGGGATGATGCTGCTCAGCCGGGCGGTGCCGGAGACCATGGTAGCGCGGGGCGCGACCCGTCCGCTCCCGGCGATGGGCGCGTTACCGTTGCACAAGGGGCTGGATTATCACGACTTTTTCAGTCATCTCGTCTCGCCGAACGGCCAGATCCTTTATGGCGAGGATCAGAGCTTCTGCATGCGTTGGGTCGATCAGTGCGGCGGTGAGATCTGGCTGGACACGCAAAGCTGGGTGACCCATCACGGCTCGAGGGGCGTATCAGGGCGATACGACGTCGCAGTCGCCGAAGATTTCCCAGAGATCACAGACGAGACCTGACTGATGTGGGTCCGCGAATGCTAGAGCATTTTCGTTTCAGATTGAATCGTATGGGATTCACAGACGATTGATTTTCTGATTCAGCATGTTTGCTG
>JBCBOR010000161.1:0-4000 GCA_039821125.1 Pseudomonadota bacterium | reverse complement strand
ATCAATCCCCTGGCGACCACGGTAAGATCCATCCGAGCCGACCTGAATCTGCTGCGCCCCGCCGTCTCCGCCGCCGGATCGCCGCCCGCGCTTTATCGCGAGCAAGAACAGGCTGGAATGGCCGAACGGCGCCGAGGCGATGATTGCCTCCGCCACGAATTACGAAGCACTGCGCGGACCACAGTTCGGTGCAGCCTGGTCAGACGAGTTGGCCAAGTGGAAATATGTCCGCGAGGCCTGGGACATGCTCCAGTTCACGCTGCGCCTTGGCGATGATCCGCGCCAGATCGTGACGACCACGCCGCGCGACTGCGCGGTGCTGTGCGAGATCCTCGAGGCCCAGACGACCGTTGTCAGCTGCGCCGGGACATCGGCGAACGCGCACAACCTGGCGCCGGGGTTTCTGGACCGGTTGCAAGCGCGCTATGGCGGCACGCATCTTGGCCGTCAGGAATTGGACGGCGAGTTGATCCGGGAGCGCGAAGGCGCGCTCTGGACCCGCGAGATGATCGATGCGCGCCGGGCGGCGGCGCCGGACCTGGACCGGATCGTGGTCGCGGTCGACCCGCCGGTGACGACAGGTCCGGGGGCCGTTGCCTGCGGGATCATCGTTGCCGGGGTCAAACAGGCCGAAGCCGCGAAGGACTGGCAAGCGTGGGTGCTCGCTGACTTTTCTGTCAAAGGCCAGAGCCCGCAGGGCTGGGCCGAGATGGCGGTCTCGGCCTATCACGAGTTTGGCGCTGACCGGCTGGTGGCCGAGGTCAACCAGGGCGGTGATCTGGTCGAGCAACTGGTGCGCCAGATCGCGCCGCATGTCGCCTATCGCGCGGTACATGCCCGACATGGCAAACGCCTGCGAGCCGAGCCTGTCGCCGCGCTCTACGAGCAGGGACGTGTGCATCACGCAGACATGTTCACGGCGCTGGAAGACGAGATGTGCAGCTTCGTCGGCGGCACCCGTGGACCCAGCCCGGACCGGCTGGACGCGCTGGTCTGGGCGTTGACCGATCTGATCATCGACGCGCCTGCGGATCGTCGCCCGCGCGTTCGCACGCTTTGACAAGTTCGTCGTGCCCCGCAGGGCGCGCGGCGCTTCAGGATCTCCAAAGGAGAAGAACCTATGGTGTTCAAACTGTTCCGCTCGGCCGCCCGGCCCGAGGATACCAAAGCCTCGGCCGCAGCGCCGGTCCTGGCGTTCCACGGGTCGGGGCGTGCGGTCTGGTCGCCGCGCGATCAGGCCTCGCTGGCGCGGACCGGGTACGAGCAGAACGCGATCGGCTTCCGGGCCGTGCGGATGATCGCCGAGGCCGCAGCGGCAGTCCCGCTGATCCTGACGGAAAATGGTGCCCGCATGGAGGTGCATCCCGCCGCCTCTCTGCTGGCGCAGCCGAACCCGGCACAGGACGGGCGGGCGTTTCTCGAAGCGCTCTACGGGTTCCTGCAGCTGAGCGGCAACGCATATGTCGAGGCGGTTGCCGCCGATACGCTGGGGATGCCGCGCGAGCTGCATGTGCTCCGGTCTGACCGGATGCAGGTGGTGCCGGGGCGCGATGGTTGGCCTGCAGCCTATGAATATGCGGTTGGCGGGCGGACCCATCGCTGGGACATGACCGCAGAGCGGCGCCCGATCCTGCATCTGAAGGGGTTCCATCCGCTCAACGACCACTACGGAATGAGCCCGCTTGCGGCTGCGGCCGCTGCGGTCGATATCCACAATGCGGCGGCGCGCTGGTCGAAGGCCCTGCTGGACAATGCCGCCCGGCCCTCGGGTGCGATCGTGTTCGCTGGCGCCGATGGGTCCGGCGCGATGAGCGAGGAACAATACCAGCGCCTGACCGAGGAGTTGGAGCGCAATCATGCCGGCGCGGCGAATGCCGGGCGTCCGATGCTGCTGGAAGGCGGGCTCGACTGGCGGCCCATGGGGTACTCGCCGTCTGACATGGAGTTCCTCGAGACCAAGAACGCGGCGGCGCGTGAGATCGCGCTGGCCTTCGGGGTGCCGCCGATGATCTTGGGTCTGCCCGGGGACAACACCTATTCGAACTTCCAGGAAGCGAACCGGGCCTTCTATCGCCAGACGGTCCTGCCGCTGGTGCGCAAGACGGCGCTGGCGCTGAGCAGTTGGCTGAGCGAGAGCGGCATGCAGATCGAACTGACCCCGGATCAGGATGCAATTCCGGCCCTGTCGACGGAACGCGAAGCGCTCTGGCGCCGGGTCGCGCAGGCTGACTTTCTGGACGAGGCGGAGAAGCGCCAGATCCTGGGCCTGCCGCCGCGAGCCTGATCGATAGATACCATTGGCGCACCGCGTCGAGACACCGGAACCATCGCCTCTGCCCGCTCATCCGCCCACGGGCCGCGTGGGAAACAGGGCAGTGTCGAGCGCAGACCCGAGAGGACAGACATGACCCTGCACCTGCCGACCCCGCTGAGCGGGCTGGAGATGAAGTACACCGCACTCTCGGCGCTGACCGAGACTGGCGAGGCCGGCCGCATCCGCGGGTATGCCTCGCGCTTTGGCGAGGCCGATCAGTCCGGCGACATCGTGGCGCCGGGGGCATTCGCAACGTCTCTGCAGCGTCTGAAGACAGCGGGCCGGACGATCAAGTTTCTCTGGCAGCACGATCCGGCACGACCCATCGGTGTCTGGCATCAGGTGGCGGAAAACGCCACCGGGCTCTGGGTGTCGGGTGAGGTGCTGACCGAGGTGCAACTGGGCCGGGAGGCGTCGGTTCTGATGAAGGCTGGCGCCATTGACGGGCTGTCGATCGGCTACCGGGTAGTCCGCGCGGAACCGAACCGGGAGACGGGCGGGCGCACGCTGCTCGAGATCGAGCTCTGGGAGGTCTCGCTGGTCACGTTCCCGATGCTTCCCTCGGCGCGGACGGCGCCGGACACTCCGGCTGAAGCCGCGCCCTACACGCAAGAGCCCGCCGTCACGGCGACCGACATGGAAGCGGCCCTGGCCGAGGTTCTGGCGAGCTGACACGCGGGTGCGTCACGGACGCACCCTACGAGATGCCGCGCCACGCCGCGTAGGGTGCGTCCGTGACGCACCCGCGCTGATGGACCGGCACCGGATCCCGGCGACGGGGAGAGCCGCGCCCGGCATGGGCAGCGGCGCGCCTCGGCGCATCCAAGCTGACTTACTGAAACAGGAACAGGAACCCGAGATGAGCGAGATGAACTCGAGCGCTGTTGTCTCGACCGAGGCGAAATCGGCGGCGACGGAATTTTTGGCGACTTTTAAAACCTTCAAGGATGACATGGCACGACGCATTACACAGATGGGCACGCGCATTGACGCGCTCGACCGCAAGAACGCCGACTTCCGCCGCCCGGCGCTGTCGACCTCGGCGATGGAGGCCCTGCCGCACCGCAAGGCCCTGTCGGCCTATGTGCGCACCGGCGATGACGATGCGCTGCGTGCGCTCGAGGTCGAGACCAAGGGTCTGAACACCCAGGTTGCCGCCGAGGGCGGGTTCCTGATCGACCCGCAAACCTCGGACCGGATCGACACGGTTCTGCGTTCGGGCGCGAGCTTGCGCGCGCTGGCCCGTGTGGTCACGGTCGAGGCCTCGGCCTATGACGTGCTGATCGACCACGAAGAGATCGGCGCGGGATGGATCGACGAGGTCTCGCCTGTGGCCGAGACGACGGCGCCGACGATCGACCGGATCTCGATCCCGCTGCACGAGCTTTCGGCTTCGCCCAAGGCATCGCAGCGGGTGCTTGATGACACGGCGTTCGATGTTGAAGGCTGGTTGGCCGAGCGCATCGCGGACCGGTTCCTGCGGGCCGAATCCGAGGCGTTCGTCTCGGGCGACGGCGTGAACAAGCCGACCGGCTTCCTGACCAAGACCCATGTGCCGAACGACAGCTGGACATGGGGCAACATCGGCTATGTCGCGACGGGCACAGCAGGTGATTTCGATCCGAACAACTCGGGCGATGCGCTGGTCGATCTGGTCTATGCGCTGAATGCCGACTACCGCGCGGG
>JBCBOR010000160.1:0-4036 GCA_039821125.1 Pseudomonadota bacterium | reverse complement strand
ATCATCTGCATATGAGGTCGTTACATCGATCAATGATCGATAGCAGCCATTCGCGCTGCGTGCAGCATTTGTCAAAGTGGGCTCTTCCCAAACCTTCGCCGCCAGGCGATTGAACGGCCGCAATGAAGGGGTAGGGGGGCGCTACTCGACCTCAACTCACCCTGCGAGCTGATACCCGCGCTTTTGCTTAGCCCGATAAACCGCGACCATAGCGTCGGCCGCGCGGCCCGAATCTTCGAACAGCTCGATCCGGTGCCGCCCTTGGGTGCCAATCCGGCCCCACTCGCGTAACAGCGACACCCCACCGAACAGATCGCATGAGGCGCAGCCGGTAGAACCGATACATATTGGCCTCGGGGTCCACGCGCTCGATGCGGATGTCTTCGGGAAACATCTCAAGCTGCTGCATCGGATTCCTTCCGCATGAGACGGCTGATCGTGGAGCGATGGACTTTGAAGAGACGCGCGGCCTCGGCCTCCGTGCGCTTGCCGGAAAGCACCAGGTCGCGGATTTTCTGGCGCTGGTCATCCGACAGCTTTGGCTTGCGCCCTGGATGGCGTCCTTTCCTTCGCGCGCGCTCCAGACCAGCGCGGGTGCGTTCTCGGATCATCTCGCGCTCGAACTCGGCAAAAACACCCACCATCTGCATCATCATGCGCCCGGCTGGAGTAGTCGTGTCGATGGCCTCGGTGAGCGAACGGAATCCAGCTCCTGCCGCGTCTATCTTCTCCATGATGGTCAGAAGGTCTTTCAGAGACCGAGACAGCCGGTCGAGCTTCCAGACGATCACCACGTCGCCGTCGCGGAGCTGGTCGAGCATCCGATGTAACTCCGGCCGATCCCACCTACCGCCAGAGGCGCGTTCCTCGAACACTCGCTCACAACCAGCGGCCCGCAGCGCATCGAGTTGCGCAGCGGTGGCCTGGTCGTCGGTCGATACGCGGGCATAGCCAAGGTTCATGCAAACAGTGTTGCACTTTAGTGTTGCGAAATCAAGATATTTTGCAACATAGATTTGCAACATTCCGAGGTAGGGCAGGGGACGTGTCTTTTCACGCTAAATGGCACTGCGTTTGTTGGGGTCTCAGGCAGGCAACGGTCTTCGCCTCGTCAGTGGGGCAGGGAAGTGTTGCGCAACTGACCGTTTTAGCCGCTTCATTCTGGGCTCGGTCGTTCGCTCACCATGCGGCGAAGGTATCGAATGAGCCCACTTTTCCGAATGCTGCGCGTCGTGCGAGCGGCAGCTTTGTGTGTTTAGCGTTCAGCTACCTTGCGTAAACTCAAAGTGCTTGTCGCCCCACGCGGCCATCGATTTCAGAAGCGGAGCGAGGGTGCTTCCATGCGCCGTCATGGAATACTCCACGCGCGGCGGAACCTCCTGATAGTCTCTGCGATCGACAATACCGTCGGCGACCAATTCCTTGAGCTGACGGATGAGGACTCGCTCGGAAATCCACGGCATTTCGCGCTTCAGTTCTCCAAACCGATAGGTTCGCTCTGTGAGTCTGAACACAATGCCCGGCTTCCACTTTCCCCCGAAAACTCGGTTGGCCACTTCCATGGGGCAATAGGGCGCGTCTGACATTTCCACTCCTTACTGACAAATATGTCTGTACTTTACTTTTTGTCATATTGGATCACGCTGTCCGGAATTGCCAGACCCAAAGGAGGATTGGACATGCGGCTTTGGATTGCTCTCGCGACAGTTCTTTTCGCAAATTCGGCTCCGGCATTCTCACAAGAGGCTATCGACGTGACACCTTTCACCATCGACATTCCACAAGACACCATTGACGATCTGGTGCTTCGTCTCGAAAACACCCGTCTTCCGGGTGCTGTCGAAGGTACGGGCTGGACCTATGGTACCAACCCCGACGCATTGGCTGACCTGATCGAATACTGGCGAACCGACTTCGACTGGCGTGCCGCCGAAGCGCGATTGAACGCATACGAACACTTTACTGCCGACGTTGACGGAACGACGCTGCATTTCATCCATGCGCCTTCGACGCGGGACGACGCCGTGCCGCTGTTGATGTTGCATGGTTGGCCATCGTCTTTTGTTCAAATGCTGGACATCATTCCTTTGCTGAACGATCCCGAAGAGGGACAGGCGTTTCATGTCGTTGTACCCTCGCTTCCAGGATACGGCTTCTCCGAAATCCCAACCGACCCGGGGATGAGCCCCGTGGCCATGGCACCGCTCATGCACAGGCTGATGACCGAAGGACTGGAGTATGATCGCTACGGGATCCGGTCCAGCGACTTGGGTGCCGGGGTGGCGTCGTCTATGGCTTTGAACTTTCCCGACGCGATAATCGGCTCGCATACCGGTGGGACGAACCCATACCTGCAGCAACCACTGCCAGAGGATTTGTCAGAAGAAGAACAGACTTTCGTGAAGAACGCGCAGAACTGGACGTTCACGGAAATGGCCTACGCCTTCCTGCATTCCTCAAAACCGCAAACCATCTCTTATGCGCTAAATGACTCACCGGCTGGTCTGGCCTCCTGGTTTTTGGAGAAGTTCGAGACTTGGGTAGATCATGACGGCGACTTATACAGCGTCATCTCACGCGATGATCTCCTGACCAATCTAACGATTTATTGGGCAACAGGAACGATCAATTCCTCGATGAGACTTTATTATGAAGCCGCGCGGGCGGAGGGCGGCTGGGGGGTACCCGAAGTTCCAATTGGATACCTCATGCCCATCAATGACTTCTTTCCGACCCCGCGCAGTTGGATCGAGCGGCAGGGACCGGTTGACCATTGGACAGAAATCGAACAAGGCGGGCACTTCATGGAGTGGGAGCAGCCTCAGATCGTGGCCGACGACTTGCGGGCTTTCTTTTCCGGGCTTTGAGGCTTGTAGTGAGTGTAGCCTCTGTTCGCAATGGTCCGGTCTACTGCGGATACTGGACTGCTGAACCATAACCATCAACGTCCGCGTTGTCCCGCGTTCTTACCGTCCACACGTGCCGCATCGGAGGTCTGGAGAGCGGACAAAGCGCTAGTTCGCTGCTGCTGCGCCAATGGCGGCTTTGTTCTCCTGTTGGCATGACGCGACTAATCCCAGCGATTGACCGCCTGGAACAAGCTCGAAAGCCACGAGATCAAGAACTACTGGATGCCGCTCTGCGACTTGATGGGCGTTTCGGTGCTGGTGGCGTCGTTGCGATGCAAAAAGAATTGCAGCGAGTTCTAGACTCCAAGCAACCCTTTCAGGCCGCCTGCCATTGTGCCCTCTTCCTCTTTGAACCATACATAAACTTCTCCTTGGAAACAGCCGATGACCGAACACCGAAAACTTGCTGCGATCTTGGTCGCCGACATCGCCGGCTTCAGTCGGTTGGTCGGCATAAACGAGGAGCGGACGCTGTCGGATGTGCGAGAGATCAACCTGGGCATCGTCGATCCGAACATCTCTTTGCATAACGGACGTCTCGTGAAACGAACAGGTGACGGCGTCCTCGTTGAGTTTCGCAGCGTAGTCGAAGCTGTCCGTTGTGCGATCGCGTTGCAAGATGCCATGCACCAGCGCAATGGCTCCGGCGATGAGGCCCAACGGATCGAGTACCGCATTGGGGTCCACCTCGGCGACGTCATCGAGGAAGGCGACGGCGATTTGATGGGCGACGGTGTCAACATTGCCGCCAGACTGGAGGCCTTGTCGACGCCAGGCGCAATTTGCATGTCGGAGGACGCTTATCGCCAGATACGATCGCGCCTTGACGTTGAGATAACTGACCTGGGTGAACACGAACTTAAGAACATCGCCGAACCCATGAGGGTCTACGCGGTTTACTCGGGCACAATGGCAGCTCCCGATGTGGTACGTGGCAAGCCCGCGACGACACTAGTTTCATCGAGTAAGCCTTGCATTGCGGTTCTTCCTTTCACCAACATGTCGGCCGATCCTGAGCAAGATTATTTCGCCGACGGTATCGTCGAGGAATTGAGCCTCCCCCAGTGAGTTGGTCCACGGTTATGTTTAGGAAAACGGAGGATCAGAGATGGCGAACAAGCGAGCGA
>JBCBOR010000159.1:0-4136 GCA_039821125.1 Pseudomonadota bacterium | reverse complement strand
GAGACCATCGTCCAGATGGACCTGAGCCCGATCATGCACTAAAAATCAAGTTGGACCACTCGGATGGGGCTCCTCATATCTGTCCGGACAAGTCTGCGAATGGGACGGGAAGGTTACGCATACCGGGCCTGTGCCCGACACGCCCGAGGGCATCGCCGCTGGCCAGGAGGCAGCCAAGATCTGTGCGCTGAACCTGATATATCGACTCCGCGACGCTTGCGACGGCGATCTCGACCGGGTCGACTGCGTGATCAGGCTGGGCGGGTTCGTCAACTGCAGTTCCGGTTTTCCCAGCAGCCCTCTGGTCATCAACGCGGCAACGGACATCTTCATCGCGCTCTTTGGCGAGGCGGGATGGCACGCGCGCACGGCGGTGGGCGTATCGGGTCTGCCCGGCAACGCCTCGGTTGAGGTCGACGCAATCGTGCGCCTGAAAGGCTGATCAATCCGGTCAATCCGGCAAGCGCGGTCGCGGCTTGTCAGATGCTGTGGCTTCCCAAGTGGGCGCAATCCCCAGCACGTCGCGTTCTCTCCGGTTGCGACCGCAGTGCCGGAGCCTTTGTCCGGCCCTCCGGTCTGTAGCCGGGGGCATAGGGGTTTTAGCAATCAGGTGGGCCGATGAAGGCATGCTCGGTCGTCGTGGCCGTGCCAACCCAGTCCGAATAACTCTGGCGGCGAGCAAGGGGTGTCCATAAGCTTCTGGAATGATTGAAGTTCCCTATATCTTAGTTTTCTAATCGGAAATTTTCCTAAGATTTCAGCGCGGTATCAAAATCACCCACACAAGGCGTGATTTCCTTTGTTGACTTTTTTAATCAGGTATAATTGAAACGGGGCGCTGGCGGCGGTTCTCGCGCTCGCCATGCCGTGCCATTCAGGGAGATGACAATGCGCACTCGAACAACCCTCGTTGCACTTGCGATGTCGGCAGCTGCGTTGCCGGCGTACGCCAACGGAGACCTCAACCTCTATTCGTCTCGTCACTACGACACCGATGAGCGGCTCTACGAGGAGTTCACCGCAGCCACGGGGATTACGATCAACCGGATCGAAGGCAAGGCCGACGAGTTGATCGCCCGAATGGCGGCAGAGGGCGCCAACTCTCCCGTCGATGTTTTCCTAACCGTCGACACGGTGCGGATCACGCGCGCCAAAGATCTGGGTCTGCTGCAACCGATCGACAGCGCGGTGCTGGAGGCGAAGATCCCGGGCTATCTCCAGGATGTCGACAACCAGTGGTTCGCGTTCTCGCAGCGCGCACGGATCCTTTTCTATGACAAGACGGATGTCGCAAACCCGCCGCAGACCTATCAGGATCTCACGAAACCGGAGTATGCTGGCAAGATCTGCATCCGGTCGTCGTCGAACGTCTACACTCAGAACATCACAGCCGCTCTGATCGCCCATCTCGGCGAGGACGCGGTGGCTGAGTGGGCGAAAGCCGTTGTCGGGAACTTCGCCCGTGACCCGCAGGGCGGTGATACCGATCAGCTGCGCGGCATCGCCTCGGGCGAGTGCGACATCGCCATGTCGAACACCTATTACTTCGCCCGCGCGCTGCGGAAGGGCGACAAGTCGATGTCGGCAGAAGATCTCGCCAACATCGGATGGGTTTTCCCGAACCAGAACTCCATCGGGGCGCACATGAACATCTCGGGCGGCGGCGTTGCAAAGCACGCACCGAACAAGGACAATGCCATCAAGTTCCTTGAGTATCTCGCCTCCGAGCAGGCGCAGCAGTATTTCTCTGCCGGGAATGACGAGTATCCGGCGGTGCCAGGTGTCGGGCTTGCCTCTTCGGTCGCCGAGCTTGGGATCTTCCGGCCCGACACGATCAAGCTGTCGGATATTGCGTTGAATATCGGCGCTGCTCAGAAGGTGCTGAACGAAGCAGGGTGGAAGTAAGCCCGGGCGCACCTACCAAGGGCGCGCCTTACGGGTGCGCCCTCAACTCCCGCCGCCAGTCCCCGATCTGAGCGCAGAGAATGATCACCGGGACAAGACCGATTGCTGCGATCATCAGGCTGGGAACAGCAGCACCATCCAAACGTTCATCGTAGGCCAGCCGGTAGGCGTGCACCGCGAGCGTGTCGTAGTTGAACGGACGCAGGATCAGTGTCGCGGGCAACTCCTTGATCGTATCCACGAAGACAAGCAGCAGCGCTGTCAGGATGCTCGGTCGCAGGATCGAGAGGTGGACATCGCGCACTGTAGCAAGCGGACTTCGTCCCAGCACGCGAGCGGCTGAGTCGATGTTCGTGGTGACCGTGGAAAGGCCGCTGTCATAGGCGCCAATCGCAGCAGCCATGAACCGGATCATGTAAGCTGCGATCAGCAGCCAGATCGATCCCGAGATGAGCAAACCGGTCGATATACCGAACCAGGCCTCCATATGGGCATCGAACCAGTTGTCCAGCGTGGCGATCGGCACCAAAAGGCCAACCGCGATCACACCGCCGGGGACCGCGTAGCCAAGGCGCCCGATGAAGAGGGACAGGAGAGCAACCTTGGTCCGGAACATTCGGTTGAACGTTCCCAGCAGCATCGCCGCCGAGACGGTGGCAACTGCTGCAATCGCAGCAAGCGTCACCGAATTTTGCAGAAAGCCGAGATAGCGCGGGCTCAACACATCCTGTTCGGCCCGAAGTCCCATCAGGAACAATGTCAGCGCGGGAATGATCGCCCCGAGCAGGATGGGCAGCGCGCAGACGCATTGGGCCGCGATTGCTTTCCTGCCGCTCAGCGCGGTGCGCGTGAAGATGTCCTGACGTCCCTGGGTCGCAAATTTCGCGGCACCCCTGTTCGCCTGCTCGAGCGCCGCGATCAGCAACGCAAACATTAGGAGCCCAAAGGCCAGTTGCGCCGCCGCTGCACGGTCCGCAAGCCCGAACCAGCTTGTGTAGATCCCGGTCGCAAAGGTCTGGACGCTGAAATGTGCAACAGTGCCAAAATCGGCGATCGTCTCCATCACAACCAAGAGCGTGCCAGCCGCAATCGCGGGACGCGCCAGCGGAATGCACACGCGAAAGAAGGCAGAAAGCGGCGAAGAGCCAAGCGATCTCGCGGCATAGAAGGGTGTCGCGGCCTGCAATCTGAAGGCCGCGCGCGTCAGCAGGTAGACATAAGGGTACAGAACAAAGGTCAGCATGAGTGCCGCACCGCCAAGGGACCGGATCTCAGGAAACCAGTAGTCACGCGGGCCCCACCCCGTCAGATCGCGCAAAGTCGATTGCACGATCCCGGGATGATCGAGAATATCCGTATAGGCATAGGCGAGCACATAGGCCGGGAAGGCCAGGGGAACCACCAGCGCAATCTCGAAGAAGCGGCGGCCGGGAAACGAGCATGTCACAACCAGCCACGCCGTGATGACGCCGATGATTGCACTGCCACTGCCGACCAGGACGACGAGCACAAGCGTCGTCCAAGTGTACCGCCAGAGCACCGTGTCAGCGAGTTGTCCGAGCGTATCCCATGTACCCAGCGCTGCCGCGGCGGCAACCCCGATCAATGGCAGCATGCATATCGCGGCGATGAAAACCGCACTTCCTGAAAGGATGTATCTGTCCATTGCCACCCGCCAGCCCGACCTGCCTTTTGTCGGTCACATCCCTCTTATGAAAGCCGACGAAAGGCTAGATAAATCCATGCGGGCAACATTCCAAATGGATTGATCTGCCTCAGGATTACGGGCGCGAACCGCTCCGTCCCGCGAGTCTGCTGGCTTTGCAGGGGGCCGTAGATGTGGGCTGACGCTTGCTATACATCAACTCCACCGACACCGCGTCCGGCATCCCGGTCAGCCAAAGGGACCTGTCAAAGGACATACACGACCAATCGATGAAAACTTGGCGGCCCCGACAGGATTCGAACCTGTGACCTACCGCTTAGGAGGCGGTTCCTGCTCTACTCATACACTCTCATGCGCCCAAACGAATGTAATGATTTCAATATTTTAAAAATCTGATACTCTCATTCTGACCCATTCATACCCACTCCAAAGCCTGTCTGGATGAGACTAAAAAGAGACTAAAATGCGCTTAACCGACCGTACTCTCGCTCAACTGCCGCTTCTGAAAAATGGGCAAACTCGGATTAGAGATGATCTACTGCCGGGCTTCGGCGTCACTGTTGGC
>JBCBOR010000158.1:0-4316 GCA_039821125.1 Pseudomonadota bacterium | reverse complement strand
TCCGTGTCGAGCGGGAGCCGCGTCTCGCCAAGAGCGCGGCTGCGACGCAAGCCTGTTTCTTGCTTGAGCGCCGCTTAATCTTGGATCTCGTCGATGTCTTGATCCTTTGCGACGTCGACATTGACGTTCATCTTGACAGTTTTCTCGCCTTCATTGTTGTTGTTGTTTGTCGAGTCCAGGCTCAGGATGTCATCGACGTCGATGTTGCTAATACCGTCGCCCTGCGGTTTGTTGATCACAATATCTGGATCGATCTCGCCGTCGTTGCCCGCCGTATCGCCCTGAACTTGCTGGATTATATCTATCAGTTCATCGTTCTCGACCGCCTTCTTTGCAGCGTCGTTGGCCTTGTTTTGCGCCTCAATCTCATAGCCAAGCTTTGCATCCTCAAACTTCTTGAGGATTTCGTTGCCGTTCTGCTTCTCTTTCGCCTCTAGCTCGTTCCACCAGTCTTCGTCCCCATCGTTAGGGGCGAAGACATTGTTCTTCGGCGGGTTTTCGACAATCCGGATCGAGTTGTCGTCGCTGTTATCGATCTCGATATCGTTGTCATCGCTGCTGCTGTTGGAGGCGATGCCGTCATTGCTGCCCCCCTCGTTCTGGATCGATTGCTCGCTTTCGCCGTTGTCGATGATCTCGAGCATATTATCGTTCAAGACCGGCCCCTTGGGCGTGTCCGACTTCACGATGATGTCGTCCGGCTCGGGCGGCTCGCCGTCCATGCCTGTTTGGTCGTGGAGTTCCTGGTCGCTCCTGACCTGCGGCTGCGGCGGCAGGACAGCCGAGGCCGGATCCTGCATCGGGATATGGACGATCTGATTGAGCCGGTCCTGATCGTTCTGGATCGTGATCATTTCGCTCAGCGCGCGCAGACCGCGGGCCTGGGCCTTCAAAAGGCTCGTGTTCGAGATCATCGTCCGGTCTTCGTCACTCGGGATTTCCCGCAGGCTCGCGCGGCGTGACTTGCTCGAGGTCAGGAGCGTCATGTCCGTGTTGGACATCAGCGCGTCCTCGACGGTACGCGCCAGCGTCTGCAGGTCCTGGCGCGAGCCTGTCGCCTGATACTTCGCAAGCGCCAGGTTCACGTCGTCCAGCTGTCGGTTGTAGTAGTCTCTGCCTTTCTGGATCTGACGGTTTTTCTGCAAATCGTCGCCATTGACCTTCACGTTTGATTTGGGATCGACGATTAGTTTGGGATCGCGCAGTGCGTGGTTGATGAAGAGGTGCTGCGGCGAGGTCTGGTTGAGTCCGCTATTGCCCTGCAGTTCCGCCTGGCTGCTCATCATCGGGCGGGCGTCGAGGTCCAGCGCACGGTCGTTGTAGGAGGTCAGGGAGAGCGCCATGCTGCGGGTGCTCGTCGCCGTGTTGCGAAGGTTCTGTGCGACATCGCCGTTGGCGCTCAGGGTCTCTTGGATCGGCCTTCTCTCCTCCGGCGACATCGCCTTGTAGGCGGCGACCGTGAGGTTGAGGTCCTCGAGCGTGGTCGGTATCGAGTTCGCCAGTGCGCGAAACTGATTGGCGTTCTGCACGAGATCGTCGCGCAGCTGCATGACCGCTTGCGAGTCGCGGCTTACGTGCTGCCGAGCGACGGTGGCATAGTTCGCCAACAGGCTCGATCGATTCACGCGAGCTTGATCCAGGGCCACGCCGAGAAGTGGACCCTGCCCAAACGGAAGGTTCTGCACCGTGGGGTTGCGGTCGATGCTTTTGTCGAGCGCCGTGTCCTGCGACTTCGCCTCACGCGCGTTCAGCATCACCTGTTTCTTTGTGGCCAGCGTATCGATCAGGCCGGTGAGGCGGGGCATCGCCGTGCGGATGTTGAGGCGCGGGTTGCCGAAGAGCTTGCCAACCTCCTCGAGCGTGCGATTGAAGGTTGCCCAGGTCAGGCCGTGCAGGTTTGCTTTCGTGTCCAGAAGCATCTTCTCTGCGATCTCGCTGGGATTGTGGTTCCCGGGAAAGCTGGAGAGATCCTTGATGAGCGCCTCTCGCATCGCCTCGCGACCGGTCACGACGTCCATCCACAGGGTAAGGTGCTGATGGGTGACCTGCGGTTTGTCCTTCTGCATGTCGTCGTGGTTGGCATCGACCAGCAGACTGTAATGGTCCGCCATCCGCTGCACGTCACCGCTGGAGTTCTGCGACGCCTGCTTCACGGCCGTGGCGATGCTGAGGTCGATCTGCTTCAGCGTCGCGAGGTTGATCTTCTTGGGGTTGCCAAGCTGCTGGAACACAAAGTCGCCGATGTTTTGCCCACCGATCTTCTGGCCTTTGAACTCGCGGTTGATCGACTCCTTAATCGTATTCGCGGCGGCGGCATATTTGGCGTTGCGGGTTCTCTTGCTTGAGAAGCTGATGAAGTTCTTGCGGCTTTTGGCGTAGAGCCTCCCGCTCTTGCGGTTGAGGCGAACGCCATCTGTCTTGCCGCCATTCTTTTCGAGCTGAATCATCAACGACTTGCGCAGCGTGTTGTAGTTGGCGTCCACCTTCACGTTCATGGCTTCCTCCTGGCCCGTGTTCTGCGTCGGGCCGCTGGTATCTGGTGTTCAGGCGATGATGTGGCCGGGCATCGGGCCCGCGCTGTCGGTCGTGGCCCTGCCGCCGCCGATGCCGTTCACCAGGATCAGTTGTTGCGTGCGATGGATGACAAGAAAGGCGGCGATGGTTGCGCCCAGGCTGTCGGTCGTAAGATCCGCGAGCACGCAGTCGCCGATCAGGAGGACCTCTTCGCTCTCGCTGTCGAGCGCCATGCGGGCGCCGCCCGTGTCCGCCCAGAACTGATTGTGCTCGAGCAGATAGCGTTAGGTCTCCAGCACCTTCTCGCGCGGCGCCGAGCCGACGCAGGATGTGATGAAGAGCTTGCCGGTATCGGCATCGTAGTCGAGCGCGAGTTCTGTGATCGGGTCGCCACTGAAAGCGAGGGCCCAGCTCAGTTCCTCGCTGTAGGCTTCGGCCTCCTCGATGTCGAGGATCGGTGCCAGGTCGACCAGCATCTGGCTAATCTCGTCATATGTAGCGATCATATCGCTCCCCAGTTCACGTTCTCATCGGCCCAGGCACACTTTGAACAGGCGTTCTCGAAGCGGTCCCGTCAGATCATCTAGAGTACGATGCCGGTCATCATACCATAATAAAAGACAAGTTTCGGACGGTTCGCTGCAGGGGCCGTTCAGTCGGGGGAGCAGGCCGGTGAGCGGAGCCTGTGATTGCCGGTGTCTGCCCGGCCCGGCGTTGCCCGCGACCTCAGCGGTGATGGAGTGCCTCGCGCACCAAGCGACGCAGCGATCGCTTTGTGAGAGGGTTCTGTCGGCACGATCGGAGATAGGGGGTGGTGCGGGCGAGTAGCGGCACTGGGGTGCCGCGTGCCGCTCGTTGCGGTGAATGTGGGGGGCGGCGGGGCGGCGGCGTTCTCTTCGCGTACCGCCCCGGCTTGGGCGTTCTCAGTTCCAGAACGGCTTCTGAAGCTCGGTCTCAACGTCCTCGGCGGTGAGCCCGATGTCCTTGAGCTGGCGCTCATTCAGCGTCGCCAGCGCGCGGCGTGAGCGTGCCCGTTCCATCCAGAACGCCACACGCGCGAGGAACGACGGCCGCGGCTCGTGGCGGCCGAACGCAGAGCTGGACGGGAAGAACTTCGATATCAGCACGGTCATCTTTCATCCTCCTGTTCACGGTGCCGGTGATCGGATGCGCCAAATCTGTGGTTGAACGGGCTTGCGTTCAAACGGATCTTTCTGGCCCATTGATTCAGTGAATTTGATCCTTGGAAGGAGTCCACCGCGTGCGACTGCCACCACTCAAGGCGCTTCGGGCGTTCGAGGCCGCGGCCCGGACCGGCAGCTTTCTGCAGGCCGCGGCCGAGCTGAACGTCACGCCCGCCGCCATCAGCCACCAGATCAAGACCCTTGAGGCGGATCTCGGGGTGACGCTATTCCGGCGTCTCCCGCGCGGTGTGGCGCTGACGGACTCGGCGCGGGAGCTCCTGCCAGGCGTCTCGAGCGGCTTCGCCAGCTTCGAGAGGGCGATCGGATCGCTCTCTGGCGGGGACCTTTCGGGCAGGCTGGTGGTGACGGCGATGCCATCCTTTGCGAACCTCTGGATCGCACCGCGTCTCGGGCGGTTCGTGGACCGATATCCGGGCATCCAGGTTCGGCTGTGCGGTGCGCATCAGATCCCCGATCTGACGAAGGATGAAGCCGACCTGCGCATCCCCTGCGGGCGCGGCCATTACCCTGGTCTCGTTACGCGGCTCCTGATGCGGGACATGATCTTCCCCGTCTGCGCACCGGCGCTTCTCAACCGCAAGCCGATCAAGACCATGG
>JBCBOR010000157.1:0-4381 GCA_039821125.1 Pseudomonadota bacterium | reverse complement strand
CCAGCATCTCGGCATGCAGTCTGCCGCAGCAGATGCGTTGCAGGCCTGCGAAGCGGCGCTGCGCCCGGGATCGACGACGGGAGATGTCTTCGATGCGCATGCCCGTACACTCGATGCGGCGGGTCTCGGTGCGCATCGTCTGAACGCCTGCGGCTATTCGCTTGGGGCGCGGTATACGCCATGCTGGATGGATGAGTTCATGTTCTACGAGCGGGCCGAGACCGAGATCCGTCCCGGCATGGTGTTCTTCCTGCATATGATCCTGATGGACAGCGACAGCCAGACGGCGATGACTTTGGGCCGGACGTCGCTCGTGACGGAGACAGGCTCTGAACCTTTGGGCCGGATGCCGCTCGAGCTGGTCATCCGCTAGGCGGCTAGGCGGCTACGTGGTTTAAGGTGCGGTGACGGACCGAAATCGCTTTACCTTGGCGGCGCTGCGGACCAGCATGCACCGGAAAAGGAAAGACCCGATGCCTCGTTTTGCCGCCAATCTTTCGATGATGTTCACGGAACATGCATTCCTGGACCGGTTCGCTGCGGCTAAAGCTGCCGGATTCGCAGCCGTCGAGTACCTCTTCCCATATGAGCATCCGGCGGCTGACATCCGCGCAGCGCTGGATGTCTCGGGTCTGAAGCAGGCGCTGTTCAACGGCCCTCCAGGAGACTGGGACGCCGGCGAGCGCGGCATGGCCGCCGTGCCGGGGCGCGGACCTGAGTTTCGTGAGTCGATCGCGACGGCTTTGTCCTACGCCGAGGTTCTGCGACCGGACCGTCTGCACATCATGGCGGGCAACGCAGCCGGCAAAGGGGCACAGGCGGCGTATGTCGAGAACCTTGCCTGGGCGACGGAGCAAGCTCCGGATCAACTGTTCTGTATCGAGCCGATCAACACGCGGGACATGCCGGCCTACTTCCTCAATCGCTCGGATCAGGCCGTAGCGATCATCGAGGCAGTCGGGGCTCCAAACCTGAAACTGCAGTTCGATCTCTACCATGCGCAGATCATGGAAGGCGATCTGACCCGGCGCCTCGAGCGATTGATCGGCCATATCGGTCATATCCAGATCGCCGGTGTGCCCGACCGGCATGAACCGGATCAGGGCGAATTGAACCTGCCGCATCTCTTCGAGACGCTCGACCGGCTTGGCTATGACGGCTGGGTCGGGTGCGAATATCGACCGGCGGGGCGCACGGAAGACGGGCTTGACTGGTTCCGCGCGCTCTCGGACGCGTGATCCGGAAGAGTTTCGCATGCCCGCCCTTGCATCGCGCATCCAACTTGCGTAAATGCCTGACGCTCGCGGGTGCGCCTGACGAAGGGGTGTAGCTCAGTTGGTAGAGCGACGGTCTCCAAAACCGTAGGTCGGGGGTTCGAGACCCTCCGCCCCTGCCAGGCGCCCGGGCTGAGATTAGGAGCTGATATGATCAATCCCGCACAGTTCGTGGCACAGGTCCGCACCGAGGCCTCCAAAGTGGTCTGGCCGACCCGCAAGGAAGCCGGTCTGACCACGGCCATGGTCTTTGTCATGGCGACGCTGGTTGCGATCTTCTTCTTCTTCGTGGATCAGATCCTGGCCATCGGGGTTGATCTGCTGCTCAGCCTCTAGACGACCCCGCGATCAGGGCGGGCTCTTTTCGCTTGATTTTTACCAAACGCGGCGTTACGCCCCGACAACTTCACAAACATCGTAGGCGCGGGTCGATTCGTCCCCCGCGTCTTTGTGATTGAGGGTCACGCCAAACGTCTGAGAGACATCAGAAGCATCTGAGAGAAATCGGGCAAGCAGCGGCGGCCACGCACGGGCCACGTCAGACAGAGGACAGACCATAAATGGCGAAGCGTTGGTATTCGGTCAGTGTTCTGTCGAATTTTGAAAAGCGCGTTGCCGAGTCCATTCGCGAGTCGGTCGAGCAGCAGGGTCTCGAGGAGATCATCGAGGAAGTGCTGGTCCCCACCGAAGAAGTGACCGAGCTGCGGCGTGGCCGCAAGGTGCAGGTCGAGCGGCGGTTCATGCCCGGCTATGTGCTGGTCAAGATGGAGATGACGGACAAGGCCTACCACGTGATCATGGATACGAACCGGGTCACCGGGTTCCTGGGCCCGCAGGGTAAGCCGACGCCGCTCCGGGACTCGGAAGTGGCGCGGATCCAGAACCAGGTCGAGGAAGGTGTGGAGCGGCCGCGTCCGCTGATCACCTTCGAGGTCGGTGAGAACGTAAACGTCAAGGACGGCCCGTTCGAAGGCTTTGCCGGGTTGGTCGAAGAGGTGGATGACGAAAACGCGCGCCTGAAGGTGAGCGTTTCGATCTTTGGCCGGGCAACCCCGGTCGAACTGGAATACGCGCAGGTCGAGAAAGCAGCCTGACGCGATTGCTGTGGGAGGCGAGGGCGGCGCGCCGTCCGGACCGGACCACGTCCTGAAATGCCTCGGTGACGCGTTGCCGGGGTTGGAGAGAGAAAGGGCTGTTCAATGGCCAAGAAGGTTGCAGGGACGCTGAAGCTTCAGGTCCCAGCCGGCAAGGCGAACCCGTCGCCGCCGATCGGTCCCGCGCTCGGTCAGCGTGGGATCAACATTATGGAGTTCTGCAAGGCGTTCAATGCGCGGAGCCAGGAACTTGAGCCCGGTGCGCCGTGCCCGACCATCGTCACCTACTATGTGGACAAATCGTTCACGATGGAAATCAAGACGCCGCCCGCGTCGTATTTCCTGAAAAAGGCGGCCAAGCTGAAGTCCGGCAGCCAGACGCCGGGCCGCTCGGTCGCGGGGTCGGTTACCTCGAAGCAGGTGCGCGAGATCGCCGAGGCCAAGATGAAGGACCTCAACGCGAACTCGGTCGAACAGGCGATGAAGATCATCGCGGGATCAGCCCGGTCGATGGGCCTGGAAGTGAAAGGCTGATCTGATGGCAAAACTCGGAAAACGGACCAAGGCCATTCGTGAGGCTGTTGGTGAGAAGGCGCAGGTCGCGCTCGATGAAGCGGTGTCGCTGGTGAAGACCCATGCGACCGCAAAGTTCGACGAGACGGTCGAGATCGCCATGAACCTTGGCGTTGATCCGCGCCACGCGGACCAGATGGTACGCGGCTCGGTCACACTGCCGAACGGCACGGGCAAGACGCTTCGGGTCGCCGTGTTCGCGCGTGGTCCGAAAGCGGACGAGGCGAAGGAAGCCGGCGCGGATATCGTGGGTGCCGAGGATCTGATGGAAACGATCCAGGGCGGCACAATCGATTTCGACAAGTGCATCGCCACCCCGGACATGATGCCGATTGTTGGTCGTCTTGGTAAGATCCTCGGGCCGCGCAACCTGATGCCGAACCCGCGTGTTGGCACCGTGACCATGGATGTCGCGGCCGCCGTGGCGGCGGAAAAAGGCGGCAAGGTCGACTTCAAGGTCGAGAAGCAGGGCGTTGTCCATGTCGGCGTCGGCAAGGCGAGCTTCGAAGAAGCGAAGATCGCCGAAAATGTGCGCGCGCTGATCGACGCGGTGCAGAAGGCCAAGCCAACAGGCGCCAAGGGCACCTATGTGAAGAAGATCTCGATCAGCTCGACCATGGGGCCGGGCATCTCGATCGCGCTCGACAGCCTGAGCGCCTGAGTTAAGCCGGCGCGCCCAACGGCGTGCTGCAGGGTTTCCCGGGCGACCGGGAGAGCCGGAGGGGCAACCCTCCATCCGTCCGAGACGGTGGGCGGCGGGTCATCCACCCGCACTAAGTCCTGCCATAGACGGGGACATGGTTCTGGATTTCGTGGCCCGCAGGGGCGGCGATCTTGGCCGGGTCCCTGGACGGGACCAACCGCACCGGGCGCAGGGACGCGGCCGGGGCAAACGAGAGCCGGGGCATCGCAAGGTGTCCCATAACTTGGAGAAGACCGTGGATAGAGCCCAGAAAGAAGTTGTGGTCGATGAGCTCGGCAACATCTTTGCGGACTCTGGCGTGATCGTTGTTGCGAAATACGCCGGCCTTTCGGTCGCTGAGATGACGGATTTCCGTGGACGCATGCGTGAAGCAGGCGGTGCGGTCCGTGTCGCCAAGAACAGGCTCGCCAAGATCGCCCTCGATGGAAAACCGTGCGAAGGCATGGGGCAATATCTCAAAGGGCAAATGGTGCTCGCATATTCCGAGGACCCCGTCGCCGCGGCGAAAGTCGTGCAAGCCTATGCCAAGGACAACGAGAAACTCGAAGTCGTTGGCGGTGCGATGGGCGAGACGGTGCTGGATCCAGCAGGCGTCAAGGCGGTGGCGGCAATGCCGTCGCGCGAAGAACTGATTGCGACGGTTGTCGGCATGATCGGTTCGCCTGCAAGCAATCTGGCCGGTGCGATCACCTCTCCTGCTGCGATCGTTGCCAGGCACCCGGCAATGTTCGCAGCAG
>JBCBOR010000156.1:0-4454 GCA_039821125.1 Pseudomonadota bacterium | reverse complement strand
CGCAGCAGGTACTCAAACTCCATCGGCCGGTGTGTTGCATATGCAGTGCCCGGATTGCCGACTCCGTGCATATGCGCCTCATCAGGGTAGGCCGACCCCGGAAGCGGCTCGCCCGACCATTCCCAGACACGCTCGACTTGTTCGCGCTTGGTAGACGGCTTCATTGCGGACCGGCTAGGAAATAGGTTTAGGAACCAGAGCACTTCGGCAGCTAACTTCGGAACTGATGAAGGAGCGCCTTTCAACTGCTCACTGAGCTTCTCTAGGAAGTCACGCTTATCGGTAAGGGGGTTGTCGGCAAAGAGTGTTAAGAGCGCTTCTAAGTTCTCCGAAGCCCAAAGACTCTCCGTCGAGAGCGCCGAAGCTGAACCAGCAAAGCAATGGATCCTCCAAGCATCCGCAGCTTCCAACACGGCCGAGATGCCCGGGTCTCCTGTCCATCTTGCCATAAATGCCCACACTCCATGAAAAAGATCATTGCATTGAAAGGTATTGTCTTTTCATCGCCTAAGCAATGTCGTGACCTACATGCTGGGTGGTCCAAGGGGGCACTGCGAACGTTCCGATCCCGGTTTCATCTCACCGGCCGTCACCGGCGTCGAAGTGTTAAGGCCACGACTCTAGAAAGTGCTTTCTTTTCAAAGCCCTGAGAGAAATTCACCAAATGGCGGCAGTCATGAGGTCCAGAGAATATCTGCCCGGAGAGACCGCTTCCGGGCCTCCTTGCGTAGGGGCCGGTTAACAGCCCCTCCCGCATAACCCTCGAAAACAACGGAAAAATCCGGCCGCAGCCGGATTGGGAGAACGCTTTCGCTTTGGCAAGTGGCGGAGAGAGCGGGATTCGAACCCGCGATAGAGTTGCCCCTATACACGCTTTCCAGGCGTGCGCCTTCGACCACTCGGCCACCTCTCCGCAGTGCCGCGACCCTAATCAGCACAGAGGCTGGGTGCAAGCGGTCACTGGGCCGTGTAGACGAACTGGCTCATGGAGTGGTTTGAGGGGTCTCGCTGCATCATGTCTTTGACCCACCGACAGCCGACTGGAACAGAGGGTCGGCGCGGTGCCAGCCCGGTGCATGGACCGCTTGCGAAGGCTTGTTCAACGATCGGGCGGTATCTGTTTGCGTTTCTGATAGACCCGGTAGAACGTTCTGCGCGCAGGCATGTCTTGCCGTTTGGTTGAGCGACCGGATAGTCAGACGACATGCAGAGCAAGCGATATTCTATGCCCCCGTTTCGCGCACTGATGGCGTTCTGGGCTGCGGCGACCCATGACCGGTTGGTTGATGCTGCGGAGCGGCTTGGCGTTACGGAGTCTGCGGTGAGCCATCAAATCAAGCAGCTCGAAACAACGCTGCACGTGCAGCTTTTTGACAGAAGCTCAGGACGATTGACCCTGACAGAGGCCGGGCAAAGATATCTCTCGCGCATCGAGCCTGCGCTGAAGGAAATTCAAGATGCGACAGAGGCGCTGCAACCCTCCGAGGGGCGACAAGCGGTGCGATTGACCCTTCCTCCGTCGCTGGCTGCGACGTGGCTGATCCCACGGTTGGGCGGATTTGAACTCGCGGCCCCCGAGATCGACGTGCAACTCGTGTTGACCACCCGTATCGTCGAGATGCGGCGGGATCAGATCGACCTCGCGATCCGCTACGGGCGTGGCGCTTGGGACAGTGTGGACGCGACATTGCTTTTTGCGGATCTTGCAACGCCTGTCGCGGCTCCGGGTTACCTCGAGGACGGCGTCGCGTTTGACAATCTTCCGAAAAGCGCACGGATCGTCGTCAACAACAGCATTCCAGGAGAATGGGAGGAGTGGGCGCGCGCACGGGGTCTGTCGACACCGTCCCCGGAACGAACGATCGTACTTGATTCGATCGATCAGGCCTTGTCGTTGGCCGAGGCGGGGCACGGCGTGGCGATGGGGCGGTCCCCTTATATTGAAGAGAAACTCAAGGCCGGAACACTGGTCGCTCCGTTCGGTCAGATCGGGCCAACCGGTGCATCTTACTATCTGTGCACACCCGCTGCTGAGATGGCGACAGCACCCGCACGGCGGCTTTCACGTTGGTTGATCGACCAAGCTTCGGCACTCGCCAGCGCGGACAGCAGCTGACCAGCTCTTGAAATTTTCTCAAGCCGTATTGAGCCTTTCTCATTTGTTTTGACGCGGCGGGGTCGCCACTTCTGGGGTCATTGATAACCCCGCTGAGAGGAACCCCGCCATGAAACAGCATAACGAGATTACACACCACATCGCTTCGGACGTGATCGCACCGCTGACCTTTATCGTACCGCAGGACGAGAAACCGAAATTCCACAGCCAGGCCCTGACCGGTGGTCAGGTCGAGTATTTCTTCGAGACCGAAACACAGCCCATTGCGATCTCTGACCTGCGCGCAGAGGCGGACAGTTTCACGCTTGATCAGGCAGGCTTTGTTTTCCGCAACGTCCCGACGAAAGTGCGGGATCTCTATGATGACGACACAGTCGAAGGCCCGTACTTCGATGAGATCAAAGCCCTGCTCAGTGACGAATTTGGGGCATCGCGCGTGGCGATTTTCGATGCGACCCGGCGTTCAGACGGTGGCCAAGGCGCAGCGAACAAGGACGGCAACCGCGGCCCGGCCTCACGCATTCATGTGGACTATACTGCGAAAAGTGGCCCGCAGCGGGCGAAGGATGTGCTGGGCACCAACGAGTACGACCGCCTGATCGCTTCAGGCGCGCGGATCGTCCAGGTCAATGTCTGGCGGCCAATCGTTGGGCCGGTGCAACGCTCTCCGCTTGCGCTCGCAGATGCGTCCTCTGTCTCGCCTGCGGACTTGATTGCGACCGATCAAGTGTTTCCGGATCGCGTCGGCGAGATCTACCACCTTGCCTACAACCCGGCACAGAGATGGTATTTCGCGCCGGAGATGACCGCTGATGAGGTGCTTCTCATCAAGGGGTGGGACAGTGTTGAAGCAGGTCAGGCGCGGTTCACGCCGCACACCGCATTTGCGTTGCCGAACCAGGACGCTGCGCCCGCGCGCGAGAGTATTGAGATCCGCACCTTCGTGGTGATCGAATAGGCGCAGGACCGATGGGCCGGGGGTTTTGTGCGACGTTGGTGCAAAGATAGCCGCTCGGTGGTATGCGTCGCCTTCCTCCCACCACTGATCGTCCGAACCATGCCGTGTAAGCTAAACGAGGCGCATCGGGACAAGATCGGCGTTGGTGCATCGCCCGGGCTGGATGAGTTTCTCCCTCCCCTATGCTCTCATGTGACCCTGACCGTCACAGGTTTTGCCGCTCGGATCTGGCGGTTCATCACTGTGATGTCGATCGCGACCTCCTTTTGCTGGGCGCCGAAGGTACGCGCGCGCAGGATCCCGCCGGTGTGGCCTTTCAGCCTCCCGATCCCGGTTTCCGCGAGTGATCTCAGTCCGTAGTTGTTTTCCTCCTGCCAGTTCATCCGCCCGGAAGCGGCGATCTCGGCTGAGTGGCGTTCCCGTTCGCTGCCGCCATGCTCTTGGCCGGGCGGTGGAATTGATTTGGCAGACGGAGGAATGACGATCTTCGGTGGTGACTTGGTCGGGCGGGCTGCTCGGATTGCATCTGCCACCGGTTGACCATCGTAGGCCCCGTCAGCGATCACGCGGCGGATCTGGCCGCCCGATCCGGCAACCAGCGGTCCGGCCATCGCGCCGTCCGAGGTATCGCTGTCCGTCAACTCGTGCGCGACGATCTCGGAGGTCGCCGGGTTGATCGAGACGTGGAGTTTGCGCCACGCCCGGCGGCGCTCGCCGTGTTTGGTTCGGTCCCACTCTCCCGGCCCGTAGAATTTCAGGCCGGTGCTATCGAGCACGATGTCCACCAGCCTAGGATGAGCGCTGGTGTGCATGTCTACGGCCAGCGTCCGGCGACGCCGCGCAAGGGTCGTATGATCCGGCACCGGGATCGCGACATCCATCAGCGCAAACAGTCTGCGCACGAACCCCTCGGCTTGGCGCAACGGCAGTCGGTAGACCGAGCCCAGGGTCAACGTCGCGACGATTGCCGTGTTCGAGTACCGCCGCTGACCGCCTGGGCCCTTGCGCCACGGCGCGATCCAATCCGCGATGACAGCTTCGTCAATCCAGAAGCGCACGTCACCGCGCTGGACGAGCCCGTTCGGGGCGGCGCTCGAACCGATGGCGCCCTCGCCCCTCACCATATTCGGACCAGTTCGTGACGCGGTACTTTGCCTTCGGGATCTTGTCCCGATGCGCCTCGGTTAGCTTATACGGCATGCCTCAGACGATCAGTGGTGGAGTGGACGGTGCGTATACCATCATGACGACATCGCTGCACCAACGTCGCGGCCAACAAGCGGAGACTGACGCCAGAACTCCTGTCTGGGCGATTGGATGCAGTCGCACGGTTCAAATCGAGTGTGCGCATCGAGGCTGCCTTGATATTGCTGATCCTAG
>JBCBOR010000155.1:0-4573 GCA_039821125.1 Pseudomonadota bacterium | reverse complement strand
GATGACCACGGCACTTCTCGATCGGCTGACCCACCATTGCGAGATCGTCGAGACCGGCAACGAAAGCTGGCGCTTTAAGAACCGAGCATAAAACAAACCTCAGCGCGAAGCCGGGCGCGCGCAGACTCTAGCGGTCCACGCGCCCGGCTAGCACCGTTCCGACAAAACGGGGGGTCAATGTTCGACGCCGATCAGGGGGCAGCATTCAATGCCGATTGACACCCCAGAGCCGCCAAAACACGTGCCAGAGCAATGTGATCGTCCACAGGGCGGGTATTGCGCCGTCTGACCTTCTCCAAGTCCTCACCGAAGAGCTTGGCCTTGATATACGCGCCCAAAGGCACACCATTCGCCGCCGCTTCCAGTTTGGCGCGTTCTTCGAAGGTCAAACGCAGCGAAAATGGCGTTGGAGCCTTACCTTTACCTATCTTATTGAATTTATGGCGCGAATTCGTCATCATCGCACCTCTGATCGTTAAGATCAGTAAGCGCGAGCTGGGTTTCCCATTGCTCTAAGGTCTCAAAGAGAGAGTTCAAACTTTCTCTCTCTAGGTGCACCATCGATCTCGTTCATGTCATGACGAACGTTCGCGCCGGTGTCTTGCGAACCGGCGCTGAACGGTGGTGTGCGGATGCGTGCCCTGTCGATCATTGGACGAGCGCACCGCGCAGGCCGGGGCGGGGTGCGGGCCGTGTCGCGGACGTTGCCTCGGCAATGGTGCCCGCAACGATCCGCGCCGTCGCGCCGGCCAGCGTCCAGCCGAGATGACCATGGCCGGTGTTGTAGAAGACACCAGCGCGGCGTCCGCGTCCGACCCGGGGCAGCATGGACGGCATCATCGGCCGAAGGCCGGCCCAGGGTGTCACCTGTTCCGTCGATACGCCCGGGAAGTAGGACCGCACCCAGTCGGTCAGCGGGCGGATCCGTTCGGCCCGGATGTCGGTGTTCGCACCGTTGAATTCGGCGGTGCCCGCCACACGCAGCCGGTCTGCGCCGAGACGCGAGGTCACGATCTTGGCCTTGTCGTCCAGCAGGCTGACCCAAGGGGCGTGCGGTTGGCTTTCGGCGTCGAGGTTGACGGTCACCGAGTACCCTTTGACCGGGTAGATCGGCACATAGTCGCCCAGCTGCGCCGCAAAGCCGCGGCTGGCGACACCGGCGCACACGACCACGCCGTCGTGCAGGTGGTCCTCGCCGCTGGCAAGACGGATGCGGATCAGATCATCGGCCTGCACGGTTTCGATCCTGGCGTCGTACCGGATCTTTGCCCCTTTGCGCACCAGCGCATTCGACAGACCCGTGGTGAACTTGTGAATGTCGCCGGTCATGTCGCTTTCTGTGTAGTAACCGCCAACGAAATCACCTGTCAGCGAAGGCTCCAACGCACGGATTTCCTCGGCATCGACATGACGGCGCGACAACCCTGCCTCGGCATAGAGCGCGTTGACGTCGCCTGCCGCCTTCATGGATTTGGCGTCGGTGTAGAAATGCAGGATCCCGCGCCGCTCGAGATCGAAGGGCACACCCTCCCGGTCGGCCATGTCCAGCAATGCTTCGCGCGCCATCATGGCGAGCCGGGCGGTCTCGATTGTATTGCGGCGGTAGTTCGGGATGTTCGCCAGGAACTGCGCGAACCAGCTGTACTTGGCCCAGGACGGCATCGGGTTGACCAGAAGCGGGGCATCCGATTTCAGCATCCAGCTCAGGCCCTTCAGCACGGTGCCGAGCGAGGTCCAGACCTCGGCGTTCGAGACGGAGAGCTGGCCGCCATTGGCGAAGCTGGTCTCCATCGCCGCATAGCGGTTTCGGTCATAGACAGTGACATCAAAGCCCTGATCCATCAGGGCATGAGCTGTGGTGATACCGGTGATGCCGGCGCCGATGACTGCAATGTCGCGCATGGGTCTGACCCTCCGAAGGATGAGCACGCGCCGGAGGTTGTTCCGCCGCGCTGCCTCCTCCGTCACTGGCCAGAGAGTTTCGCCTGATCCACCACCATGGCGGGAAAAGACTTGCCCCATGGGCGGGCCGCTGCCGCGACCACTCTACGGATTTTTTTCCAACCACCGGTCCTGGTGCCTGAGAGTTTCCGAGGCGGTTTCCCCTTCGGCGCCGATCACGTGGATCGGTCTCTCCCGGTGATATCGTGCAGATGCGCTAGGGGAATTACGTGAGTCGCGCAAGTGAATTGCGCGTATTGCGCGCTCTGGTCATGGGTTTTGGTCCCGAGGCCCGCGGCGGTTCAGCAAAATCAGATTGTCATTTGTCCATAAAATTTCTGTCAAAATAACTCGACCTGTGGTTGTCTTTCGGAGGGGACTCACACCAGCCAGCCACGGGGGAACTGATGACGGCCAAGTTTCTGATTGGATATGATGGCAGCCCAGCCTCGAAACGGGCCGCAGAGTTCGCTCTCGAACGGGCACGCATGCAAGGCGCGTCGCTGATCATTGCGCATGTGCTGGAGTGGTCGCCCTACTCGTTCTTGACACCCGAGGAGATCGAGGAGCGCCACAAGCGCCGGTCCGAGGAACTGGCCCGCGCCGAGGCGGCTGTTATCGCACCGCTCAAAGCGTCGCTCGCGGACAGCGGTGTCGAGGTCGAGACCGTGATCCGGTACGGGCACATCGCCGACACGCTGTGCGATATCGCCGAGAAGTCCGATGCATCGCAAATCTTCATCGGGCGTGACGGCAGCAGCGCGATTGCGGCCAGAGTGTTCGGCTCGGTCGCTGGCAGCCTCGTGCAAGCGGCACCGGTGGCTTGCACCATTGTTCCCTGAAATTCGGACCAGGATGAGATCCATGACCAAACTGTCTTCTACGGTGATCCTCGCTTGGGTCTTTGCGTTGTTCGCCGTCACGGGTGCTTCGGCACAGGATACACCCGCGACCCTGGACGCGCAGATCAACGAGATGTTCGCAAACTCGACCGGCTGGTTCGTAAGCTTCATCTTCAGCCCGTTCCCCGGCACGGATTTCCCATGGATCGTCGGATGGCTCGTCGTCGCGGCAACGGTGTTCACGGTCTATTTCGGTGTCATCCAGTTCCGGGCCTTTCCCCATTCGATCGCTCTGGTTCGCGGCGACTATTCAGACCCCAACGATGCCGGTGAGGTCAGCCACTTCCAAGCCTTGGCGACGGCGCTGTCGGGTACAGTCGGCCTTGGCAACATCGCTGGTGTCGCCGTGGCGGTCGGCATTGGCGGGCCGGGCGCGACGTTCTGGATGATCCTGGCCGGGCTGATGGGCATGGCGTCCAAGTTCACCGAATGCACCCTGGGCGTGAAGTACCGGAACGAGTATCCGGACGGCACCGTCTCGGGCGGTCCGATGTACTATCTGACCAAGGGCTTCAAGGAACGGGGCGTGCCTGGGGGCGGTATCCTCGCCGTCTTGTTCGCGATCTTCTGCATTCTGGGCGCCCTGGGCGGGGGCAACATGTTCCAGGCCAATCAGGCGCATCAGCAGATTGCTGGCATCACCGGCGAGTACCCGGGCTGGATCACGGGGATCATCTTTGCCGCGGTTGTCTTCGCTGTCATCGTCGGCGGCCTGAAATCCATTGCCAAGGTGACGGAAAAGGTCGTGCCCTTCATGGGCGTCGTCTATGTCTTGGCGGCTCTGGTGATCATCCTGATGAACTTCGACAAGATCGGCTGGGCGTTCGGTCAGATCTTCGAGGGTGCCTTTACCGGCCTCGGTGTTGCAGGGGGCATGGTCGGAGCGCTGATCCAGGGCTTCAAGCGGGCGGCGTTCTCGAACGAGGCCGGTGTCGGATCTGCCGCCATCGCGCACTCGGCCGTGCGCACCAAGGAGCCGATCACCGAGGGCTTCGTCTCGCTGCTCGAGCCGTTTATCGATACCGTCGTGATCTGTACCATGACGGCGCTCGTCATCATCATCTCGGGTCAGTTGGTCACCGATCCGGAAACCGGCCTCTACCTGCTGAACGAGGGCGGCGCGACCATCCAGACCGTGGGCGATACCTCAGGTGTCGGCCTGACATCGGCGGCGTTCGCAAGCGCGTTCACATGGTTCCCGTACATTCTGGCGATTGCGGTGATCCTGTTTGCCTTCTCGACCATGATCTCGTGGAGCTATTACGGTTTGAAGGCGTGGACGTACCTCTTTGGCGAAGGCAAGACGAAGGAGCTGATCTTCAAGATCATCTTCTGCATTTTCGTCGTCATCGGTGCTGCGGCCAATCTGGGACCGGTGATCGACTTCTCGGACGCGGCGATCTTTGCGATGGCTGTTGTCAACGTCATAGGGCTCTACTTCCTGATGCCCGTCGTGAAGAGCGAGCTTGAAAGCTATCTCAGCCGGTTGAAATCGGGTGAGATCAAGAAGTTCACATAAGGCTCGAAACGGGGGCGGCCCTGCCGCCCCTTCGGCTTCACGATCGGTGCCGGTTCCGATGGCAACAGACGTAGCGCGCCCGTGCCATGTCTTTCGACGCCGAGCTATGCGCCAACGCGCAGTCTCATCTGCCGCTAGAGCATTTTCGGATCAATCTGGCTCGTATCCCGAGTTTGTGAAGTAGTTTGCGCACTCAGCCGGGCTGAAAGCA
>JBCBOR010000154.1:0-5306 GCA_039821125.1 Pseudomonadota bacterium | reverse complement strand
TTTCGCGTTCTGGTGTCTTGAGATCGAAGGCGCTTCATTCAATGGCGGGTTTGGCAAGGCGCATGTGATGACACAGGGTGACCTTGTCACCCCGGTTGATGCAGGGCTGGACGAGATGGCCCCGGGTGCGGTCGAGCACATGAACGAGGATCACGCCGATGCCATCGCCCTCTATGTTAAGGTCTTGCTGGGGCGTGGCCATGCCGATTGGCAGCTGGCATGCCTCGATCTGGAAGGGATGGATCTGATCGCGGGTGATGATGTTGCCCGGCTCTGGTTTGACCCACCGCTCGGATCCGCCGCGGATCTGAGGCCGCGACTGGTAGATCTCGCAAAACACGCACGCGAGCTGCAATCCAAATCTACCTGATCGACTGGGTGATCTGACAATGTTCGTCTCTTTCTTCCCGGCACCAAAGCTGTTTGCGATTTCCGCTGCTGTCTGGGGCTTGGTGTGTATCCTGATCTGGAACTTTGCGGTTTATGACTGGACCGATCCGCTCGGCATTGCCGCCCTTACGGGATGGAACGCAGGCGCGGTCTGGCTCTACCAGTTCAACATCCTGTGCTACGCTGCCTTTGTCGTGTTCTGGATGGTCTACACGCCGCATCCTTGGGCACGCTGGTCAGTTGCGGGATCGGCCCTGATCGTGTTCTCGACCTGGTTTCAGGTCCAACTCGACGTGATGATCAACGAGTGGTTCGGCACGTTCTACAACACCATTCAAAAGGCGTTGAGCGAGCCAAACACGGTCGAAGCCGCAGACTACTACGCTCAGCTCGCCACCTATCTGCAGATCGCGATGATCTACATCATGACTGCCGTCGTCATCGCATTTTTCACCTCTCACTACGTCTTCCGCTGGCGAACCGCGATGAATGACCGCTACGTCGCGCTTTGGGAGAAGGTTCGGCAGATCGAGGGGGCCTCGCAGCGCGTTCAGGAAGATACGATGCTGTTCGCCAAGATCATGGAGCAGCTGGGCTCGCGTATGATCGATGCGGTGATGACGCTCATCGCGTTCCTTCCGATCCTCTGGGGGCTATCTTCGTATGTCAAAGAACTTCCGATCGTTGGAGAGGTTCCACAGGCACTGGTCTTCGTTGCGTTAATCTGGTCGGTGGTTGGGACGACGCTATTGGGTCTCGCCGGGTATCGGCTGCCGGGGCTCGAGTTCCGCAATCAGCGGGTCGAAGCGGCGTTTCGGAAGGAACTGGTGATTGGCGAGGAGAACGAGAGTCGGGCTCAGCCGATCACATTGGGCGAGCTTTTCGCGAACGTCCGCCGGAACTACTTTCGCCTCTACCTGCACTATCTCTATTTCAACATTGCCCGGTACGGATATCTGCAGGCAGGCGTGATCCTGCCCTATGTCGCTCTGGGTCCAACGATTGTGGCAACCGGGTTTACTCTCGGAGTGATGCAGCAGATCTTGAGGGCATTCCAACGGGTCGAAAACTCGTTCCAGTTTCTCGTCATGAACTGGACAACGATTGTCGAGCTGATGTCGATCTACAAAAGGCTCTCGGCTCTCGAACGCGCAATCTCCGGGGACGAGCAGGCCGCAATCGAATTCGAAACGGCAGGTGCAGCGACCTAGATCCACCGGTTTCATTCTCTGGACTTGCAGATGCAATGACCCGAGCTGTGGGCATTGCCGGGACAATTGATACTTCGTCCCGGCCACAAAGGATTTGGGATGCCGAACCCTCGAAACCATGGAGCGATTGTCGCCACATCGTCCCGCTTTGCGATGTTATCCCGAAACCAGTTGTGCATCGGCCTCTGGGCGGATCACCTGTGGACCGATCGTCTCGATGATCGAGCGTGCATCATAAGCTGTTGGGTCTTCGACCGGCTTTTCGCCCTTGAACACAAGGATGTTCGCAAATGCCTCATACCGATTGATCGGACGTGCGGTGGAACTTTCGACTCCACCGAAAAACCCGTGCTTAAAGTTCGACCGATAAAAGAACGGACCAAACCCTGATCGCCCGAAGCCAGTCGAGAAACTGCGGAACCGGGTTGTCACCTCGGTGTCCTGCTCGGCAACGCGGAACCAATCATGTCCAGAGGCCAGCGTGACTTCGGCACTTCTGTAGAGAAGGTAGCTCTCAACAGTGTCGCGCTTGGTGCGAGAGTTTCCTGCAAAACTGACACGATAGCGGTTTTCCTCAATCGCACTGTCCGAGTAGCCTTCTCGATCGGTTGCGGGCTGGTACGGGGTCGGCTCAGTGCACGCGGTAAGTGCCAAAGCCAACACGGCAAAGATCGTCATAAACCGGGCGTTGAACATCACTTGTCCTCTGCTTTCATGTATCGTGAATGACGCGCGCAGCAGCGTGCGCAAATCGAAAAATCACATGCAAACGTCAGTTCCGGCCTTGCCCATATAGTTGGCCAAGCCACCGCTAGGGCTTTGGAAAACAACCATCTCACGGCCAAGCTCGAACTTCCGTTTCGAAGCGTTACGTTGGTCACTCGATGGCTATGGCTTCGCAGCTCATGGCTGCATGGCTCTTGCGAATATAGCGACATAGTTAGGCTTTTGCCAGCTATGAGCGTGCGGATTTGCCTGCATTCCACGTGCAGACTTACTCCGCATCGACGGTACTTGACAGCAATGGTCGGATATGGTCCGCATTTTCGCGGACGAACGCCAGCACGCCGCGTCCGGGCTCCAGCCAGTCAAAGTCGTCTGAAACTGTGACTGTGTTGGAGGGGGTCATGTCAAGAAACCTATGGGGAACGACCGCGCTTGCATCGAGCCTGGCACTTGGATTGAGCGCCGCCGCGGTTGCTCAGGATGCCGGTGACGATCTTGTTGTCGATGAAATCGTGGTCGAGGGCGAGTTACGCGATCGCACACTGCAGGACACAACGACGAGTGTTGCCGTTATTACTGGTGAGAGCCTTGAGCGTCGCGGCGATTTTGACCTTTACGACGTCATCGAGCGCACGCCTGGGATCAGCTCGTCTTTCGGCGAGAAAGGCTTTGCGATCCGCGGCGTCGATCAACGCGGCGTTGGCGGGTCGGGGAACGGACTTGTGGTGTCAACGACCGTTGATGGTGCAACGATCTCATCGTCGAACCAGTTGACCTTCTTCGGACCGTACTCGGCCTGGGATCTCGAGCAGGTTGAGATTTTACGCGGTCCTCAGTCAACCCAGACCGGACGCAATGCGCTGGCTGGTGCGGTCGTGATCCGCTCGAAAGATCCGACCTACGAGCTGGAGGCGAAAGCCCGGGGCGAACTGGCAATACGGAATACGAAAGGCGCGGCGTTCGCATTGAACGTGCCGATTATTGAAGACACGCTTGCGGTTCGGTTCTCAGCCGAAGACACCCGTACGGACGGATTTGTCGATAACCCGACATTACAGGTCGATGACTTCGACAACCGCACGTCACAGATCCTGCGCGGATCCTTTAAATTCGAACCAACAAACGATCTCAGCATTGTCGGCAAGTACTTCCACTCGCGCAACGAAGGTGGCGAGGATCTGGTTCAGGCCGATCTATTCCCGGGGCAATTGGTCAATCTCTCGAATGTACCCTCGCGCGAGCGCGCGGTGATCGACAGCGGGAACTTGCGGATCACGTTCGATATCACCGATGAGTTCAGCGTCGAGTCGTCGACAAACTACTTCACAGCGGATTACTTCCGGCTTGAGGACAGCGATTTCAGCGATGCTGATGTCGGCTTCATTACACGCACTTCCGAAGTCGAGACCTTTGAACAAGAACTCAAGCTCATCTACGACAGCGACAGGCTAAAGGGCGTCCTGGGCGGCTACTTCACCGACATCTCTGACGTTGCTCCGGCCAACGCTATCCTTGCCGCCGAGTTCCTCAATCCTGCATTTGCATTCCTTGCGCCTGGTGCAACCATCGAAGCGATCGTCGATCAGGATACGCAAACGCAAAACTACGCGGTGTTTGGTGAGCTGGAGTTTCGCGTGCTTCCAGAACTCGGGCTAATCGCGGGGCTGCGTTACGATCGGGAAAGCGTGGACTTCACCAGCACCAACATCTTTCGCAGCGACAATGCTGTTGTTGCCGGGTTTCTGCCCGATGGCGATGTCCAGACCACGTCAAGCACATTTGACGCCTTTCTGCCAAAGCTCGGTGTCGTCTACGATGTCACGGACGATGCAACGGTCGGTTTCGTCGTCCAACGTGGCTATCGCGCCGGTGGGACTGGCGTGAATCTGCTCCGGGGCACACGCGACGAGTTCGATCCTGAATTCACTTGGAACTACGAGGTCTCACTCCGCTCGGAGTGGTTTGATGATCGTTTGACGGTGAATACGAACGCGTTCTACACCAAATGGAACGATCAGCAGGTCGATGTGTTGCTCTCCAACAATCCACTGGACACGATCACCCGAAATGCAGGCGAATCCCGTCTATTCGGCGGTGAACTTGAGATCAAAGCGACCCCCATTGACGAACTCGATCTGTTTGCGTCACTGGCCTATGTCAACACCGAGTTCATCGACTTCGAGAACATCGACGACACCGGTGATGATTTTGACGGGAACGAGTTTCCGTTCGCGCCAGAACTGACCGCTGCGTTTGGCGGTACATACTTCTTCGACAACGGCATGTATTTCGGGGTCGATGCTAGCTACACGGGCGACTCTTTCGTTGGCCCCGACAACAATCCGCTAAACATCAGTGATTCGCGTTTTCTGGTAAACGCGCAAATTGGCTTCGAAATGGAGAACTTTCATATCTTTGCTTATGCGCGGAACCTTTTCGATGAAACGTATGCACTACAGACGGTTGCAAATGGTGCAAACACTGAGATCGAACGGATCCGAAGCGGTGAGCCGTTTACGTTCGGGATCGTGGGCACGGTAAAGTTTTGATCGAAACGGTTAAGGTCGGATTTGCCCTTCCGCCCAACACGACCTAGTGTGGTGTTCAAGCCAGGTCGCGACAGCGACCAAGCCAAAGCAGACCAGACTCAGGCCCATCGAACGAGTGAGGTATGCATGGCGGGCGGTACGTTGTCAGATACACAAGACGAAATTGCGCTGCCTGCCAAGCGCGGCAGAACGGGATTGCCTCTGCGTTTGCTACGCAAGATAGCGTACTGGATCGAGTCTCATCCAGTGACGATGCGCTGGATCCTCGCCGGTCCCATTGCGCTGATCCTTGCCATCGTGACGATGGCGGCAATGCCGTTCTGGATGCCGGAGGGTGCGGGAGGTATCGATCATCTGGCGATGCCTGTCGTCTTGTTCCCGCTGATCTGGGCGGCGGCGCTTCTCTACCCATGCTTGGATGAGCGCCTCG
>JBCBOR010000153.1:0-5345 GCA_039821125.1 Pseudomonadota bacterium | reverse complement strand
AAGATGAAACGCAACTTCCTTTCCATGCTCCACATCTTCGCAATCAGATGCTGGCTGAATTGAGTCCAAACCCTAGTTTAACGAATGGTTAACGCAATATTATAAATGAGAAAGTATATACATGTTATTCTATAGCATTAGTTATATTATAACATATCAATACATTGAGAATGAAGCTGAACCCCGGCGGCGCACCCAGACTCACACGCCGCCGAGAAACTTGGTGGTAAGGCAACACGCCGTATCGGCGCGACCTCAAACCGTTAAGACGGTGAGTAGGGCAGAGACGAGTGGTGCAGGTTGATCTTCAGGGCACCGCTCTCGTCCTTGACGTAGCCAAAGGTGTACTCGACCTTCGTTTCCGTGCCATCCGGGCCTGTAAAGAAGTAGTTGCCCATCGCCATCGCGGATGTGCCGGTGGTATAGATGCCGTTGTTTTCCCAACGCACCTTGGTCCAGCCCTTGATCGCGAAACCCTTGTCCTCTGAGCCTTCGGTACCCACGAAATAGCTCAACGCCTCGCCAAACTTTTCGCGAAACTGATCCTCTGACGCGAGCGTCGGTTTGAACATTACTTTGGTATCACCATACGCGTACAGATCTTCGATGTGCTCTGTGGCACGGGCTTTGAAGTCACCGCCATCGCTGTGAACCTTCGCGATTGCGACGATGCCTTCGCCCCACGCTTTCTGCGCGTCAATCACAGCTTGCGTCGAGATCTCGCCCGCTTTTGCAACGCCCGAAGCAATAACCGATGCCAACACAGCAGTTTGTAGAGTTGAGCGATTGAACATCTCTTCTCCTCCGTCGGGGCATGAGGGTTGTGAGCAATGCAACGGCTTGCCCCAGCAGCCGAAGATTGATGTGATGACATATCGTTACATCACAAGATGATGTGCTAGCCCGGTCTCCCGGCAGTTTCAACAATGCGGCGATCACGCGACCGAGACGCGGTGCTCAGGTCTTGGTCGCAAATTCGGAAGCGCGCAGGCGCGAGAGATCAAACTACTTGATCAGATGCAGCTATGACGCCGCGTTGGCGGAGGTTGCGGTGCGGACCCTGTTACAAAAAGCGAGGATCGTGCGGCATACGGGTCAGAACGTCATGCCCGGTCTCGGTGATCAGCACCTGATCTTCCAGCTTGATCGAAAAGTCGCCGCCCTTGTGCGCAATCAGCGCCTCGACGCACAGCATCATGCCCGGCTCGAGCACGTAGTCGAAAGCGCCTTCGCGCCAGTCCTCGGGGTAAGCGATGAACGGCCATTCATCGCAAAGCCCGACGCCGTGCATCTTGCAGCCATAGCGGCTCTCGACGAACTCGTCGGCCAGCATGTGCCCGCTGAAGGTGATCTCGCGGAAGGACATGCCCGGGCGCAGGATTGCGGTGTTCTCCTCGATGTGCTCGCGCGCGACCCGGTGCAGGCGTTTCATCTCGGCCGTCGGCTCGCCATCGCCGACCCAGAACGTGCGGGAGATGTCGCAGCACATCCCGTAGGGGCCGACAAGGTCCGTGTCATAGGCGACGATGTCGCCATTTTGCACGATCCGCGGGCCGCATTCCTGGAACCATGGGTTGGTGCGCGGGCCGGATGATAGCAACCGGCATTCGATCCACTCCCCGCCGCGGAGGATGTTTTCGGCATGCATAACCGCCCAGATCTCGTCCTCGGTCATGCCTGGGGCGGCGTTTTTTTCCATGAGCGCGCAGGCGATCTCGGTGGAAAGGCATGAACAGCGCAGGGCCTTGATCTCCTCGGCCTGCTTGATGGCGCGGACCTTCTCGGACAGCTCTTCGCCTTCCTCGATGGTATAGCCCGCCTCGGTGAACGCCCGGTAGCCTGAGATTGCAATCTTGTCGATGGCGAGCCGCTTGTTTGGCGCGTGCTCATGCATCAACTCATCCATCACGGCCACAAAGTCGTGGCTGTCGTCGTCCTGCTTGTCGCCGTTTACAAAGTAGAACATGGCGGCAGACCGTCTGACTTCGCGCACCAGCGGGTTGAAGTCTGACAACACCTTGTCCGGTCCGCCCTTGAAATCGAACAGCACCATGTAGCCATCGGCTCCGATGAAAACTGCGCGGAACGGATTGTGGGCGTTCCAAAGCTGCATGTTGGTGCTGTCCGTCGCGAACCGGATGTTCAGAGGATCGAAGAACAGCGCGCCGCCATAGCCACGATCGTTGATGCCCTTGACCAGCCGCGCATGGCGGTCGCTGCGCATTTGCGGGAGGTTGGGGATTTCCAGCCCCGCTTCGCTCCATTCGGCGAAGGCCAGAGGCGTCGGTCCGATTTCCGTCCGGTCATTGTTGTCGGGCGTGCCGTCCGGGCGCAGAGGCAGAACCTTGCGGGTCTCGGAAAAATGCTGGTTCATGATGGCGTCCTCCCACCACGAACCTTGATCCTGCTCGAAGGCGGGAGTCTTGCCGGAAAACGCCGGGTCCGGTCGGTTTCAGACTTCCGTAGGCGTCAAGCGGCTCTCAGCACGGGCGCCAAGGCAGATCCGCACCTTTCCAGCCATCTGCGCTACTGGTTCGGCCGTGGGCCTGTGTCAGGCCCTCGAACCCCTCGCGGATATGGGTCACATGCAACCGTTGCCCGAGATCGCCGGTCACTGCCGCGACAGCCTGGGCCGCTGTGCGCGCACGCCCGCCACTGCAGGACAGGAAGAACAGACGCTCGGATTTCGTCTGTTTGATTTTGCGCACCACATCGGCAAGAAACCACGAAACGCTCTTGTTGCAGGTGTCCTTCGGCCATTCGATCGCCCAAAGGTTCCGGTCGATCTGATCAACTGCCGGAATGCCCGAGGCGGACCGCTCCTCCTGCGCACGCACGTCGATCAAGACCGCACCCGGCGTTGCGGCTAGCTGACTCCACGCATCCTCTGGCAGGACCTCATCCATCACTACAGCCGGCTCGGCAGCCATTCCCGTCTCCATCTCGCACTCCGCTTCCCGCACAACTTGGGAAGTTGACATTCACGTAACAACACACGCGACTTCACCTCGGCGATAGGGCCTGCAATTTTTGGCGGAGACATGGAGAGAATGGGGCGGGTGGACGTCGGTCATCATGTAACGCCTCGTCGCGGCGCGCCTTTTGGTTGTGGTGCAAGACAACGCGGGCCGTGCTGGATAATTCGGCGTGCCTGATCTAGTGGCACAAGGAGCGGTCTGCAGTGCAAAGACGCATCTGCGACACAATCGCGACCGGAAATCAAACAGAGGACTCGCCAGCGCCGGAAAACTCCGACACTGTTCAAGCGCAGGGGTGGATTTCCTGCGCAGCCAAGGAATCCACGGATCGGGGCGCCACAGAACGGGTCGGAGGCCAGAACGGCGGTGAACACGCTTCGCCGGAATATCGACGCAGGTACGCGAGCATTCTCACGGCTTGTGGTTCTGGGGGCGGTTCTGGTCGCGCAACTCGCACTGGCGCTCTACGGGATCGAGCCGCCTTGGCGCCGGGACTGGTTCGACTTCATGCAGCGGACGCTTCCCCGGGCTGCCTTGGAGGATCCGGCGGCCAGCCCCGTGCGCATCGTCGCCGTGCAGGAGCGCGAAGGCGCCGAGGATGATCAGGCGATCTGGCCCCGTGACCGGCTGGCGCGGATGGTCGATCAGATCGGCCAGAGCGGAGCGAAGGTCATCGGCCTTGACATGATGCTCGATGGGCTCGGGATCTTCGAGGTGGCCGAGGCGCAGTCCGGCTCGGTCGCAGGACCGGACAAGACGATCTACTTCGGCGAAGTGATCGAGCAATGGCCGGTTGTCGCACCTGTGGTGCTGTTTCGGCAGGAGGGGCTTGCGACCCTGTACGCCCGGCGCAATCCCAGCGCAGACCAGCAGGCGCACGCTCCGCGGCCTGTGGATGCGGCAGGGATCCGGTCGGTGACATCACTGCTCGACCTCGCACCGATGATGTCGACAGAGTTGCGCGCCCACCCTGCCATTGCCCGAGCGGCGCAAGGCGAGGGGCTAATCCTCGACCAGATCAGCGGCTTCGACAAAACCCGGTCATTGCCAATGGTCCGCCTGACCAGCGGACCGGGCAATGAGACCGTGCAATACCACGCGATGCCAGCCGAGATGGTAAGGCTGGCCCGTGGCGGAGACGCTGTGCGGCTGGAAGAGCGTGCCTTTGGGGCCGTTTACATGCAGATCGCCGATGACACGGCTGTGCCGCTCGATCGTCGCGGTGATCTCAGGCTGAACCTGCGCCCGCCCGATCCAGGCATTTACATCGACGGAGAGGACGTCTTTCGCGGACGCTTTGATCCGGAGTTCTTCCGCGACAAATATGTGATCGTCGGCTTGTCCCTCGGCGACTTCTCGGGGCTGACGAACACACCTTTGTTCGACAAGGCGATGTCGAGCGAGATCCTCGCTCAAACCATCGAACAGATTGTCTCGGGCGAGTACGCGGAACGGCCTGGCGCGATCGTCTGGTTCGAAATTGTGCTGACGCTGATTGTCGGGCTGATGATCATTCTGATGCTGCCCAGCACGATGCCAACGGTTGCAATTCCCACCGCTCTGGTGGTCTCGCTTCTAGCGATGCCGTTCAGTCTGGTGGCCTATAGCTATTCCGGAATGCTGATCGACGGGCTTGGCATGACGGCAGGGCTGCTCATTGTTGGGACTGTTTCGTTCGGTGCGGCGCTGATCGACCGCGACCGGCAGCACCAGGAGGTTCAGTTGGCGTTGCTGCACGAGCGGGCGGCGAAATCACGTCTCGAAGGTGAACTGGATGTCGCCCGCCGCATCCAGATGGGGCTTTTGCCGCAGGCCGAGGCGCAGCCGGACCCCTCGATAGAAATCGCCTGCCATATCTCGCCGGCCCGCGTGGTTGGAGGCGATTTCTACGACCATATCGTGCGCAACGACGGGAATGTGTTCTTCATGATCGCCGATGTCTCGGGCAAGGGCGTCCCGGCCAGCCTGTTCATGGCGCTGTCGAAGTCGCTTTGGAAAAGTGCTGCCCTGCGCATGAACGATCTCGATGAGATTCAGGCGCTGGCGGATAGTGAGATTTCGCGTGACAACACCGACCACATGTTCGTCACTGGCGTCGCCTGTCTCTTCGATCCCCGCACGGGCATGTTGTCCTACACAGGTGCCGGACACGATATGCCGGTCTTGGCAAGCGCGAGTGGAGCAGAGACGGTCCCGGAAGCATCCGGCCCGCCGCTCGGTCTTGGCTCGAACCGGTCCCATCCTGTTGGTCAGATTCGCCTTCAGCCGGGCGATATCCTCTGCCTTTTCACCGATGGTGTGTCAGAGGCCGAACTGGTACGCCAGCATGACGGCACGCCTTTGCCCGCCGACGACCGGACTTTTTTT
>JBCBOR010000152.1:0-5395 GCA_039821125.1 Pseudomonadota bacterium | reverse complement strand
CAGCGACGCAGAACCGTCTCGTGCACGCCGAGCTCTTCCGCCACGCGGCAGACGGGCAAACCGCTCGCCCTCACGCGCTCAACCGCCTGGCGCTTCTTGCTCGCCGTCGGACACTCCTCTCCTGGCTCGAAAGCCATAGCATGGGTGTCCACAAGACCGGGGCAGGATCAGATGGCCCATGGGCGCTGATCCCGGACGCGCAAAGGCCGCCGGGAGGCTTGTGCTCCCGGGCGGCCGGCTCAGCTTGGCGCCTGCGATCGCTTACGCGGCGTCGGTCGACTGCGAGGTCTGGAACACTTCCTTCACGGGCACATAGGCCTCGCCAACCTTCTGACGGGTCAGCTCAACGATCTCGCGCGTGTTGGCAGCGGTCGTCTCGATACGGGAATGCGCACGGGCGACATGCAGGTCGAGGAGATCATTGAGGCTCTTCGCCTGCAGCGACTCCTTGCCGAGCTCCACATAGCCGGTGACGGCGTCACGGGCATAGCCGATCAGCGCCTTGTCCACTTCGATGACGCCTTCAACAGTCTTGCGGCTGGCGGCGAAGAGGGCGCCGAACATCTTCGACGCAGTTTCGGTCTTGGGCAGCATGCTCAGATCACTCCGGGTTTCGACGGTCTCGGTCATAGTGTGTCTCCTTCTCGGTGGGTGACCAATACGTAAGGTGTCTCATGGTGCGGTGCAATATGAAATGGTGCAGTGCAGCAAAAATTTTTGCCCCCGCTTTGCGGCCCGGAGGTCGTCAGACCCGGGGCTAGTGGGCCGCGCTGGTGATCACGTGGAGCACGCCGCCGACCAGCGCGCCGAGGACCGCGCCGTTGATGCGGATGAACTGGAGATCGTAGCCGACCTCCCGCTCGACGCGCGCCACGAGGTCATCGCTCTCCCACTCCTCGATGACCTGCGTGATATAGGCGACGATCGCGGGACGGGCTGCTTCCACGAAGGCGCCGGCAGCGGCGACCAGCCTCTCGTTGAGGTCGTCCTGCAGCGCGGGGTCATCCAGCAGGCTCTCCGCGAAGTCGGCGATCGCGCCGGCCATGAAGTCGGCCGCGCCGTCCGGATGCGCTTCGAGATTGTCCTGGATCTGGCGCAGAACCTTCGCCACCAGCGCGTCGATGGCGGCGGCGAAGGCAGGCGAGGCGAGGTACTTCTCCTGCCCCTCGGCAATGAAGGCAGCGATGCGGCCAGATTTCTGGATGCCGTCCACCAAGTGGACGACCGAGCCGTCGAAGTCCCGCCTGAGGGCGGAGTCGCGATCGGCGAGGTCGTCCATGATCGACAGGATCCCGTCGACCAGCAGCTTGACGAACCCGCGATCGACCGTCGACGCGATCCACCAGCGGCTGCGCTCCTGCACGATCTCGGTGACCTTGTCCCGGTTCTGGTCGAGCACCGTGCGGACCTCGGCAATGATGTCGTCCATCAGCCGGCTGCGCACCGTCTCCTTGAGGAAGGCAGAGATGGTGCCGGACAGATCGTCGGGCTGGGCGACGTCCTTGAGGAACGCCCGCATGTCCGGGCTCGCGCCGATCCGGACGCCGCGCTCGAGCTGTTGGTTCAGGAAGAGCCGCAGCGTGAACGAGAGTTCGGCCGCCACGAACTTCGCGTTCGATCGGTCCGACAGCCACGCGGCCGCCAGTCGCGCGGGGTTCGTCTTGCGCACCTGGACCAGGACCTGGTCACGCACCAGGAAGTGCTCGTCGATGAAACGGGCAATGCTGATGGCTGCCCGCTTCTGGTTGCGCGGCAGCAGCGCGGTATGCGGGATCGGCAACCTGAGCGGATGGCGAAAGAGCGCCTCGACCGCGAACCAGTCCGCGAGGCCGCCGATCATCCCCGCCTCGGCCATCGAGCGGATCAGCAGGACAGTGAAGCCTGGATCCTCGACCGTAAAGCTGAGCGCGAAGACCAGGGCCAGGGCGACCAGGATGCCCGTCGCAGTGCGCCGGATCGGTCCGATTGCGTCGCCTTCTGCCATGGTAACCAAGCGTCCGCCGCCGTGTTCGATGTCCTCAGGCCGGCTCGGCCGCCCAGTCATGGATGAACGCCTCGACCCGCTCGGCGACATCCGCCGCCTCGGTCAGCACGAACATATGCCCACACGGCACCGTCTCGAAGGTGGCATTCGGCATGCGTTTCGCCATGATCTTCCCGTTCACCGCAGGCACGATCGGGTCGTGCTCGCCCATCAGGATCAAGGTCGGGGTCTTGATCCGCCCAAGCCAGAAGAAGCTGGTCCAGCCGACACCGGCCAGGAGCTGGTAGGCATAGCCGCGCTTGTCGCCGGCGCGCATGGCGATGGCATGCTCACGCAGCAGCTCCCGATTGAAGGCCACGCCGCCGCCATAGAGCTCGGCCCCGATGTCCATCATGTGGTTCGGGTCCTCATAGCGTTTCGGCGTCAGCATCTTGCTCAGGACCTTGAGCTTGCCCGGCACCATGACCATGCCCGCGGACGTGGCGGCCAGCGTCAGCGAGCGGCAGCGCGCCTGGAAGTCATGGGCGAACTGCTGCGCGAGCGCGCCGCCCCAGGAGACACCGAACACGTTCACCTGCCCCACGCCCAGTTCGGTCAGGATCTTGTCGAGCATGCGCGTGAGATTGGTCAGTCGATAGGGCGAGAAGGGTGTCGGCGAACTGCCGACACCCGGGACGTCGAACATGATGAGCCGCGTCCTCTTGAAATGGTCGGCCAGGGGCGCGACCGTCTCGATGCTGGCCCCGATGCCGTTACAGAGCAGTAGCGTCTGGTCTGCATCCTCGGGACCGATCACGCCGACGTTCCAGCCCTGACCCATCACCGTGAAGATTTGCGATTTCATCTGCAAGTATCTGTCTTTCATTCACCCTGCAGGACATAAGTCCCGGGAGCAGCGCAGAGGGGGGGATATTTTGCCGTTCCGGCTTTCTTCGGGGCGTTGATTTCGTCTCCCGAGCGCCCCTTGAGCCATCCAGCCCAGTAGGGCCACCAGCTGCCCGCGTTGATCTCGGCGCCGGCGCGGAACTCCTCGGGCGTACTGTGCGCCGCAGTGTTCGTCATGTAGCGCGCCTTTGGATTGCCGACCGGGTTGATGATCGACTGCACGTGACCGGCATCGCTGAGAATGAAGTCGTTCTTGCCGCCGAAGATGGACACCGACTGATAGCAGCCCTCCCAGGGAGTGATGTGGTCAGTCGTGCCCCCCACGAGGAGCTTGTCGCAGGTCACGTGCTCGAGCCCGACCGGCACGCCCAGCACGGTGAGGTCGGTACCGCGCCGGGCGCCGCCCTTCTCCATGAGAGCGATCATGTCACTGTGCAGTGCAGCGGGCAAGTTGGTCGTATCCGAGTTCCAGAACAGGATGTCGAAGGCCGGCGGCTCGTTGCCCAACAGATAGTTGTTCACCCAGTACGCCCAGATAAGATCGTTGGGGCGCAGCCAGGCGAAAGCTTTCTGCAACGCGCTGCCCGGCAGGACACCGCGCGAGCGCGAGAACATGCGGGCGAGTTCGAGCGTCTCGAAATTCGCGAACAGACCCATCGCGGTGTCTTTCGCGCCTTCGACGTCGAGGATGGCGACCAGCAGTGTGAAGGTGTTCGCCCGCTTCGTGTCGATCGCCGCCCAGTAGGCCATCAGCAGCGACGCCGTGATCCCGCCGGAGCAGGCGCCGACGACGTTCAGTTCCTTGGATTTCGAGACCTCGCAGGCCACCTGCGACGCGCGGTCAAGGCCCGCGATGTACTCGTCCATCCCCCAGTCGGCATGTTCATTGCCCGGATTGCGCCAGCTGACGAGGAACACCGTGTGACCCTCGCTGACGAGGAATTCGACCGCCGAACGATTCTGCGCCAGGTCCCAGGCGTAGAATTTGTTGATCTGCGGCGGCACGATAAAGACCGGCCGCGCGAACACCTTCTCGGTTTTTGGCCGGTACTGGATCAACTCAAGGATTTCTTCGCGATAGATCACGTCGCCTTCGCTTACGGCGATGTTTTCACCGACCTTGAACTTGGTCTTGTCGACCGACGACGGCAGGCCGCCGTTGTTCAGCATGTCGTCGATCATGTGCCGCGCGCCGGAGATCAGGTTCTTGCCGCCCGTCTCAAGGGTCTTGTGCAACGCGGAGGGATTGCCCATCAGCATGTTGGTCGGCGCCACCCCGTCGGTCAGGATCGAGGTCACAAGCTTGGCGCGCAGCTTGTTGCGGCTCTCCATGTCGAGCCCGTCGACCCAGTCGTTCATGCCCCTGGACCAGGTCAGGTAGGTCTGCATCAACGCCTTGTAGGCCGGGTTGGTCGACCAGATCGGGTCCTTGAACCGCTTGTCTCCCTTTTCGGGTGCCACCTCGGCCGCACCGGTCAGGCTGAGAGCCGTGGCCCGAACGGCCTCCGAATAGGCCATGAACATCTTGTCCGGGCGCTTCAGGGACGCGGTGACCAGCTCGCCCATGGCCTTGACCAGGTCGCCGGACGTATCCATCGGTTTCTTGGCAGACATGCGTGTCCCCTTATCCCATGACCATGGCGAGCAGTTCCGCGACGACGGAGGGCTTCTCGGCGCCCTCCACCCGCAGCTCGGCCTTCAGCGTCATCAGCTGCGCACCCGGGCCCTTCTGCTCGACACTCACCAGCGTGTAGCGCGCACGCACGGTCGACCCGCTGAGCACCGGCATCGGGAAGCGGACACCGCCAAGCCCGTAGTTCAGCACGGCCTTGGCGTCGCTGGGGGGGACACCGACCGATTCCGTCGAGGCGGCCAGCAGCGACAGGGTCAGGAAGCCATGCGCGACCGGCCCGCCGAACGGCCCGTACTTGGTCGCCTTCTCCACGTCGACATGGATCCACTGGTGATCGCCGGTGACCTCGGCGAAGCCATTGATCATCTCCTGCGTGACCAACAGCGGATCCGACTGTCCGAAGTCGTGGCCGATATGTTCGCTCAGATTGCTGACTGAATAATTATCTGGTTGTGGCATCGTTTTTTCCTCCTTGTCCGCCCGCAGCAAGTTTCCATTTGCCCGGTGCTGCTGTTCGATCGGGACTCTCGGCGTCCTGATGTCTGGTTTTCGGCGGTCTCGGTGGGCTCGCTCCTCCGGCCCTCGGCAGGGCCCTGCACGGCGATGGCGCGCTGCCGCTTGCAGGCCCCCGCCGGCACGCCGCCCGCGGAGTGACACGACGCCTCGCGCACACGGCGATGTTGGAGCGCCCGCAAGGCCGCGCCAAAGCAGTGGTATTGTGAGGCACTTGTCCTCCCGGCCGACGAAGTGGGCTCTTCTCCGCCACGCTTTCATTGTGTCAGGGGGAGTAAAAAGGCAGACGAGGGGCAAACAGTCTGACGACTAGTAAACAAAGCCTGCGATCGCCACCGGCGGCAGCGCGGGGCGTGACAGGGAGTGACGCGAAAAGGGGC
>JBCBOR010000151.1:0-5504 GCA_039821125.1 Pseudomonadota bacterium | reverse complement strand
GTCCTGAAGATGGCTCGGTGTCAGGGGCGGCATGCTGGCGGCTTACGCGGCTGGTGATCGATGGTGTCGAGGTTCCTGAGATCTCCCCTGCGGACGCCCCGGTAGAGACATCACTGGTATCATCCGCTCCGATTGAGGCCACATCAGGTGCGGCACCTGCCGATGAGACCAGACGTGAGGACGTGCTTGCGTCTCAGCCGTTGGAGGTCACGCCAGACGCATCAGAAGATGGGACCCTGGGCGGATCCGATACGGAAACCGCAGCGGCCGGGCAGCCTGCTGAAGACACCGCAGCCTTGGCTGCCGCGACCCCGTCCTTGGTCGCGAGCCATCGCGTGCGCCTGCAGATCGTCAACGCCAGGCGAGAGCCAAATGGCGAAATTGCAACGAGGCTGACGAGAAACACCGGATTGGCGCTGCTTGAGACCCGCCGCGGATGGGGACGGTTCCGGGTTCTCGATGGCGATGACCGTGACCTGGAAATCTGGGTCGCGTTCAGCGTGCTTGATCCGGCCTGACGCCGCGAACCATCAGGGACAGTCAATGCAGACCCATGTCAGGTGGGGGATCCTTGGAACCGGTGTGATTGCGCACCAGATCGCCGGGGACATGACCCATGCGCCAACCGCCCGACTTGCCGCCGTTGCCTCGCGCGACGGCGCAAAGGCGCAGGCTTTCGCGAACCGGTTTGGCGCGGCGCGATCCCATGACAGCTACCAGGCCCTGGTCGATGACCCGGATGTCGATGCGGTCTACATCGCGACGCCGAACCATCTGCATTGCGCGCATGCTCTTATGGCGATCGCGGCAGGGAAGGCGGTTCTGGTCGAGAAGCCATTTGCGCTGAACACCGATGAGGCACGTCAGATCGCCGATGCCGCCCGTACGGCTGGTGTCTTCTGCATGGAGGCAATGTGGACCCGGTTCCTCCCCGCGATCGTGGCCGTGCGCAAGGCGGTTGAAGCCGGCGAGATTGGGCGGCCGACCCTGATCCGGGCCGCGATGGGATTTCCCTCGGACCCCGACCCTGCCAACCGGTTCAATGACCCAGCGCTCGGCGGCGGGGCACTGCTGGATCTCGGCGTTTACGGCGTATCGCTGTCGCATCTTTTTCTGGGCGGCGCGCCCGATACGGTGGCGGCAAAGGCAGTGATGGGCCCCGGCGGCGCCGATCGGCAGGTCACGGCGGTGCTTGGCTATCCCGGCGCCGTGGCCGAGGTGACCGCGAGCCTGAGTGCCGAACTCTCCAATACGCTGGAGATTGCGGGCGACAGGGGCAGGATCATGATCGAAGCGCCCTTCCTGCAAGCCATGCGCACCCGGACCCACCGCTTCGCACCGCGCCCCCATACGCCGCCGGGACCGGACAACCCCGTCAAGGCTGCGCTGAAGCGCACCGGGCTCTGGCCGCTGGCGCGCGGCGCGGCGCGGGCGCTGCTGGGCCGCGACGGGCAGAGCGCCGCCCACAGTTTCCCCGGCAATGGCTATCAGTTCGAACTGGACGAGATCGCCCGTTGCCTGGCCGCAGGTCTCACCGAAAGCCCCGGCATGACACTCGACGACAGCGTTGCCGTGATGGAAACCCTCGCGCGGATCCGCACCGAGATCTGACCGTTGATCTGACCGTTTTGCCAATTGGCAAAACTGCGGTTCTGTCACCTCGGTTTCACATTTTGCCAATTGGCAAAATGCCGGAGAGACCCGATCCCTTCACCCAGCCCAGGGCATCGGGGTCATGGGCGCGAAGTCGCTGGTCACCTGATAGTCGGTGCCGAACCGGTCCGGGTATTGCAGGGCCAGGGAGACCTCCGTGATGTGCAGCGAAAAATCACCCGCCAGCCGCGGTGTCCGGCCCTCGACCAGCGCCTCGGCCATCTCGGCCAGCCCGCGGGTGAAGTCCATGTTCGCGCCATTCGCCGCCGACGCGACCTTGCGCTTGCGCACCGGGGGCAGGGTGCGCGAGCGCCTCAGCCCCGTCTTCTTCTCGATGAAACGCTCGGCCCGGCTTTCCAGAACCGGGCGGAAGGTGACGGGCGCCTCGAAATCCCAGATCTCGCCCATGCGCAGCTCGCCGCCCTCGCCGAACAGGCGCAGCCGGTGATCGTGCGGTGCGATGATCGAATTCGTCACCCGCGCCACCACCCCGCCATCAAAGACCAGACAGCCGCAGGAGAAATCCGGTGTTGTGTAGCTCGCGGGCGTCTCCGGCCCCTTGTCCGGCACCGTCAGGGCGGCATGGGCCACGACCCGGCGCACAGGGCCGAGCATCGCCGCCAGCCAGCTCAGCGCGTAGCCTGCATGCTCCAAGGTGCAGCCGGTGGCAAACTCGTCCCGCGCAGGCCATGGTGCACCCGAGATCGAGCGCCAGTTCTGATAGCCGATCTTGTGGACCATGCCGTCATCGAGCTCGGCATAGACCAGCCTGACCGGCCCGGCCACGTCCTTGCGCACCGCGCGCCAGAGCGTTTGCGCCGCCTCGCCCAGCACGCTGGCCGGCGCCGCCGCGATCTCGAGGTCCTGCTCCCGGGCCAGCGCAATCAAGGCCCGCGCATCGTCCAGATCCATCGCCAGCGGTTTTTCCGAATAGACATGCTTGCCCGCCTCGAGGCAGGCCTTCGAGACGGTGTAATGCTGGTCCGGATTGGTCAGGTTGACGACAATCTTCACCCTTGGGTCGGCGAGCACCTCGTCCAGCGACCCATAGGCATGCAGCCGATGGTACCCGGTGAAGGCTTGCAGCCGGGCTATGTTACGGTCCCAGCAGCCGGTGACCTCGAGAAGATCGGCACTGTTCGGCAGGCAAGCATGATAGAAATCCGCGACAAAGCCGCAGCCGACATAAGCAATCCCGGTCTTCATTCCTGTCCCTACGCCCACACGCTCGCCCGTCATCTGCGCATGGGCTGTTCACGAAGTCCAGACGCTCTGCTGCCGGAGTATACCACGCAGATGTGTGCCGGTTTATGATACGACCTTGAAATGTTCTCTGCCCTTGAAAGTTCGGTTTTTTCGACCGCGCGCTCGAAAAATCGAACTTGCATTGCAACCCTGTCTGCGAGACTCTGTCTGCAAAACAAACACGCCCACCTCGTAGACCGGGCGGACAGGCAGAGCAGGAGCAGCAAAGGCAGGCAGACCCATGGATGGACTGTTGGCGGAGACGGAGTCCCACGCGGGCTCGGACCCGGAAGGCGTCGGACTGCGCGAGCTCGAGGTTATGGCCGAGCGCGCAGGCCTTGTGATCGAGCGGCTGCGCGACCGGGTCTTCGCGCCCGGCCAGACCAAGCGGCTGGATCTCAGCTTTACCGTGCGCCGGGCCGCAGAGATGATCGGGCGTTCAGAGAAGCTGATCCGCGATGCCGAGGCCGATGGCCGCCTGCCCCAGCCCGCCAAGGACCCCGTGACGGGACGGCGCACCGGCTACAGCCTCGCCGAGGTCAACCGGATGCGCACAGTGCTCGGCCGCCCGCCCTGGCGCGCGGACACCGAGGACGCCGTCGCCATCGCGGTGCAAAGCTTCAAGGGTGGGGTCGGCAAGACCTCGGTGGTCTGCCACCTGGCGCAGTACCTGGCGCTGAGGGGCTACCGGGTCTGTGTCATCGACTGCGACAGCCAGGCGTCCGCCACTTCGATCTTCGGGCTGAACCCGGATGCCGATCTCGATGAGGAGCGCGAGACGCTCTACCCGTTCTTCCGCCATGGCGGGCCGGCGAGCCTGGACTATGCGCTGCGCGAGACCTACTGGCCCGGCATCTCGCTGATCCCGGCCAATCTGGGCCTCTACGATGCGGAATACGAATGCGCTGCCCGGCTGGTGCGCGAAAGCGGCGCGGTGCTTGACCGGTTGAGGGCCGGGATCGATACGATCCGGAACCGCTTCGATGTGATCCTGATGGATCCGCCACCGGCGCTGGGAATGCTGTCGCTGAACGTGCTGCGCGCCGCCGACGCGCTGATCATCCCGGCCCCGCCCAACAATATCGACTTTGCCTCCACGGGCCACTTCCTGCGCATGATGGTCTCGACCCTGACCGAGCTCAGCCGTCAGGGCGGGGCGCCGGATTACAAGTTCGTCAAGATCGCCGCCACCAAGATGGCCGAGACCAAGGGCGCCCATGCCGCGATCAAGCGCATGATGGACAGCGTCTTCCCCGCCGAGATGCTGCGCGCGGTGCTGCGGGACAGTGCCGAGATCGACAATGCGACCGCCAACCTGATGACGGTCTACGAAATCACGGGCGCTGCGACCCGGACCGAGACACACAGGCGGTGCCGGGCCTATCTCGATGCCTTCGGGCGCGAGGTCGAGGTGCTGATCCGCCGCTGCTGGCCCAGCCACCACGCACGTCTGGCCGAGGAGGGCATGCTGTGAGGGATCGGATCATAGTGCACATGCCGCCGACCATTCCGCCCGTCTGCTCCACCCGCGTCCTGGAGGCCTTCCAATGAGCAAACGCCATGACAGCCTGATCGACGGTGTGCTGAGCGATCTTGGTCCTGCCCCTGCACCCGCCGAAGCACCGGCCCGCCCCGACCCGCGCGAGAACCGCTTCCTGCGCCGCTCATCTGCCCTGGCAGACCGGGCCGCGGGTGCGCTGGTGGAAAAGACGCTGCGCTGGGTCGATCCGGCCCGCTGCCGCATGTGGGACCGGCACAACCGGCGCTACGACCTTCTGGATGCCCAGAACTGCGCCGACCTGATCGAGGGCATCCGTGCCCAGGGCGGGCAGGAGTTCCCGGCCATCGTGCGCGCGCTTCATGATGATCCGGATCATGACTACGAGGTGATCTGCGGCGCAAGGCGCCATTGGTCCGTCAGCTGGCTGCGCGCCAACAACTACCCGCAGTTCCGCTTCCTGATCGAAGTGCGCGAGCTGACGGACGAGGAAGCCTTCCGCCTCGCCGATATCGAGAACCGCGACCGCCGTGATATCTCGGATTACGAGCGCGCCCTCGATTATGCCGAGGCCTGCCGCTTCTACTATGACGGCCATCAGGGGCGCATGGCGGCCCGGCTCGAGGTCTCGAACGCCTGGCTGTCACGGTATCTCGATCTGGCGGCGCTGCCGCCGGAGATCCCGGCCGCCTATGGCGACCTGCACGATCTGCGCGAGTTTCATGCACGCCGGCTGAAACCCTGCCTCGCGGGTATGATCATGCGCGAGCGGGTGCTGAAGGAGGCCGGCCGTCTTGCTCGCGACCAGGCAGCCCTGCGCAAGGCGGGCAAACCAAGGCTCGCAGGCGCCAAGGTGCTGGCCCAGCTGATCGCCGCGGCAAACCCCGAGGAGCGCGAGGGGGAAGGGGCCAAACCCGCGCCCAAGATCTACCGCAACGCTGCGGGCGACCCGGTGCTGACGGCGACGATGAAACCCAAGGGCCTGCACCTGACCCTGACCCCCGGCACCAGCCGCACCGATCTGGAACAGGCCTTCGCCGCCCTGATGGACGACCACACCAAGGACGGATCTTTACCCGGCAAGATTTTGCCAATTGGCAAAACTGGC
>JBCBOR010000150.1:0-5612 GCA_039821125.1 Pseudomonadota bacterium | reverse complement strand
CGCGGGACTTCGACCGCCAGGTAGCGGAACTCCAGATCCGCATCGCCGTCCTGAACGGCTACACCGCGCTCGGCATACCCGCCACGGAACCCGTGGGATAATCCGTCCGGGGAAAGGGGAACCTCGGCAACCACCCGATTTGTGCAACAGAGCCTCAGCCATCACCAAGATTCGGGCATAGCTCAGCAAGGGTTCCCGTCTCGCATTGCCGTTCACGGATGGGTCAGAACAAGTCCTTCAACAACTGGTTCGCATTGCTGACCCCGAGCCGTTTGTAGGCGCGGCGGCGATAGGTCATCACCGTGTTTGTCGTCAACTCCAGCGCGGCCGCGATCGATCCCGAAGACTGGCCCAGCAGTGTTTGGGCGCAGACCTCACGCTCGCGCTCGGTCAATTCGGGGAATCGCGCCTTCAGCGCCGAACGCAACCGTTCCTCTGCCATCGGGCGGGCCTCCTGGCTGACCGCGCTCTCGGTGCGGGTCGAATGACGCCGCGCGATGGGAAACAGCACGGCGCCCCATTCGCCGAGTCTGCGAACGGTCTCAACAGACGCGTCGTCCTGCTCGAGGAAGAACTTGATGATGTTCCAGCCCAGGCTGGTCCGCAACGCGATGGAAATGTCCGAACGGAACTCGGGCAGTTCGAAAAACTGCCAGCGGTACTCGTCGTCCTCGACCTCCCGCGGTGTGATGCGGCAGACGAATACCGCGCCTTCCTCCGCCCGCGCCGGAAGCGTCCCCAGCACGGGATCGCATCGATGGCCGCCATGCACATACAGCTCTACCCGGCTGGCCGCATCCGCGCGCGATCCGGTCCACCCCGCTGCCATGGGTGCGGCGTTGCCAATCAGCAGATAGCCGGTGGTCTCTGCGACCGGGGCCTGCTGGCAGGTGACCTCCAGCAGGACCCGGTCGAATTCGGTCGAGCCGATATGCCCGATCAGCCGCGACAGCAGACCGGTGCGGATACTGACGTCCTCGGCGACCGGAGCCCAGCGCATCCGGTCCGGGCCCTAGCGCAGCCTGGGGCGCGTGGCGCACCGGATCTGCGGCGACAACGCCTTTGCGGCCATTGTGCCTTCCTCCCCTGAGTCGGAGCGATGTCGCCGCGCGGGCGCCGCTCTCTGTCATTCGATTATGTGACAGAATGCGCCGTAGGGGAAGGCCAGATCGCGCAAAGTCAATGGCTTGGCTTGTCAGCGGTTCGGGTGACAGACGCCTCGCGGACCGGTTTCTAACGTATTTGTAAATAGTAATTCGCGGGAGGGATCGGGCCAATGTTCGACGTTGACGACGCCATCAAACAGAAACGCCGCTGGGTTGATGACCATATTGCCGGTCTGGATCCTGAACACGATTACGCCGAGATCATGTCCCTGGTCGCGCAGTTCCAGATGGACGAATTCATCCTGCACTTTCTGATCACCAGCCTGAACATGCACGTGGTGATGCCCGCCCACGGGGCCGAGGCGCAGGTCTTCACCAACAAGGCCATCCGCCGCCCGGTCAAACGGATGCAGGATACGCTGGGCTTCTTCTGGACCTGGTACTGCAATGGACCGGATCACCCGGACACCATCGCTTCGGTCAGGAAGCTGAACGACATCCACATGGGCGTGGCCAAGGGCGTCCCCGGGCACTTTGCCAAGAGTTCGGATTTCGTCATCACGTTCTGCATGATCGCCGTCGGTCAGCATCGCCTGTTCACCCGGCTGGGTCTGGGCGGACTGCCGCCACATGTGCAGACCGCTCAGGCGAAGTTCCTGCATGCGCTGTCCAGGCATTTCCGCCGCGAGGGTGATCTGCCCATCGAGGGCGTCCCGTCGACCTTCGACGAGATGGTCGCCTATGCCGAGGCGTGGGAGGACTGGGACCACGAATATTCCCCTGTCCAGACCGACCTGATGGACTCGCTGATGACCGGCTTCGCGACGCGCTGGTTCCCCAAGCCTATGCGCTGGTTCGGGCGCAACATGCTGCGCTATGCGCTGTCGGACAAGGCGACCCGCCATTACCGGCTGAAACCGCTGAAGGGTATCGAGTTGTTCGTGACCCATTGGCTGATGAAGGTGATCTTCACCTACAACGTCAAATACGGGCCGGACGCCAAGATCTCGTACATGAAACAGCGCGAGATGCTGGACAATGACGAGCTGTCCAGGCGCGATGCGATCGCCAAGGCGCTGGCCGACAGACGTGGCTGGGCAAAGGGCGGCAAGGGCTCGGTCGGGTTCCGCGACCGGGGCGGGGAAGTGTCCATGTGTCCCGTGGTGCACATCCCCGCAGATGGGCCGTTGCCAGGCGACAACCACCGGATCGCCGCCGAGTAGCGGCGCGGATCACGTCCGGGTTGCACAGCAAACGCCCCAGACCTCCCAGTTATCAGACACGAGGACGTCGCCATGAACGTCGACGCGAACATCGCCGCGCAACGAACTTTCTCGCGCATCAACCCGTTCGACGGCTCGGTCGCCACCACGAGCGCAGCTGCCGACACGGCCACCGCCACTGCCGCCGTGGCCGCGGCCACTGCTGCCTTCCCCGAGTGGTCGGGCATGGGGCCGCACACCCGCCGGGGCATCCTGTTGAAAGCCGCCGATCTGCTCGAGGCGCGCACGCCCGACTTCATTGCCACGAACATGGCGGAGACCGGCGCAACCGCTCCGTGGATCGGGTTCAACGTGTCGGTCGGTGCGAAGATGCTGCGTGAGGCGGCAGCCATGACCACTCAGATCTGCGGCGAGGTGATCCCCGCCGAAAAGCCCGGCATGCTGGCCATGGGCATGCGCCAGGCCGCCGGTGTCTGCCTTGGCATTGCGCCCTGGAACGCTGCGGTGATCCTTGGCGTCCGTGCCGTGGCCATGCCGCTGGCCTGCGGTAACACCGTGGTGCTGAAGGCCTCCGAGATGTGCCCGCGGACCCATGCCATGATTGGCGAGGTGCTGGTCGAGGCCGGCGTGCCCGAAGGCGCCATGCAGGTTGTGACCAATGCGCCGGAGGATGCCGCCGAGGTGGTCGAGGCGCTGATCCGCACCTCGGCCGTCCGGCGTGTCAATTTCACGGGCTCGACCCATGTGGGCCGGATCATCGCGCGGCTTTGCGCCGAGGAACTCAAGCCCTGCCTGCTGGAACTGGGCGGCAAGGCGCCGTTTATCGTTCTGGACGATGCCGATCTGGAGGGCGCTGTGAACGGTGCGGCCTTCGGGGCCTATATGAACATGGGCCAGATCTGCATGTCGACCGAGCGGATCATCGTGACCGAGGGCATCGCTGATCGCTTTGTCGCGGCACTGGCCGCCAAGGCGGCGAAACTGCCCGCCGGGGATCCTGGGGGGCCGAACGTCCTGGGCGCACTGGTGACCGAGGACGCGGCGGCAAGGCTGGACGATCTGGTGGCCGACGCCACTGCCAAGGGCGCGCGCCTGGTGGCGGGTGGCCCCCGCACCGGCGCCGTCGTGCCGGCAGGCGTGCTGGACGGTGTGACGCCGGACATGCGCATCTATGCCGAGGAATCCTTCGGCCCGGTCAAATCCGTGATCCGTGTGAAGGACGCAGACGAAGCCATCCGCGTCGCCAACGATACCGAGTACGGGTTGTCCGCGTCGATCTATACCAGCGACGTCAAACGCGGCCTCGACCTGGCCAAGCGGATCGAAAGCGGGATCTGCCATATCAATGGCCCGACAGTCGCGGATGAGCCGCAGATGCCCTTTGGCGGCGTCAAGGCGTCGGGCTATGGGCGTTTTGGCGGAAAGGCCGCCATCGCCGAGTTCACCGATCTGCGCTGGGTCACCGTCGAGGACCCGGGTCAGGGCTATCCGTTCTGATCCGTCCCCCGGCGGGGGGCGGGTGGCAGGACCGGATCAAGGCCCAAACCAGCCTGCATGACACCAAGACCCGGATCGTGCCGTGCACGAGGGCCGCTCTGGCCCTCTGCGACGCACGCATACCGGACCATAACAAAAGGCGAGGGGGGAAACACATGCGCCGGAACACACTCAAGACAGCCCTGCTGGGCGCGCTGGCCGGGCTTGGCCTCGGCACTGCGACGACCGAGGCGCGCGAGCCCTTCATGATCGCGCCGATTCCGCCGAACGCACTGGTCGGGGTGCCCGTCGGCGCGAACCTGCCGCTGGACGGTGTGTGGGTTTCGCAGCGAAACCTTGTCAGCTGGGGGCCGGTGCTGGACGACAATGGCAACGAGGTCGGGCTTGATCTCGAGGCCGCCGCGGCAGGCGTGCAGCTGCACTTCGTTCCCGGCTGGGAGATTCTGGGCGGCAGCTACCGCGCCAGCGCCCTGGTTGCAGGACTTCGCATCCGGCAGGAGGCCGTCGACCCTATCCCCGACTTCCTGCAGGACGATGCGTTGAATTTCGCGTTGTCGGACACCCTGATCTCGCCCCTGAACATTCACTGGGAACTGCAGCCCGGTATCTTCGCCATGGCGGGCACCGGGGTCATCCTGCCCACCGGCGAGAACACCGGCCGCAACGCCGCGAATGACTTCAGCGAAGTTGGCTGGGGCGCCGGGGGCTATACCTTCTTCGGTCAGACTGGTTTCAGCTATCTGCGCGACGGTTGGAACTTGTCCGGCAGCTTCATGTACTTCCACTCGACCGAGAATCCGCGGACCAACTACAACTCGGGTGACGAGATCCTGTTGACCGGCACGGCGATGAAGGATCTTGGCTTTGTCGACGATGCGCTGGCAGGGTTCTCGTTCGGCCCGGTGGGCTACTACCGCCAGCAGATCACCGAGGACGACAACAATGGCACCTTCTTTGGCGGCCAGACCTTCGGCAAGGCCCGCTCGCTGGGCTATGGCCTGGCCATGTCAAAACGGCTCGGGCCCGTGAACGTCGAGTTCAACTACACTCGCGAAGCCGGAAGCCGCGGCACCTACAGCCCCCAGGCTTTCCAGTTGAGCTTCACCGTGCCGCTTGCGATCTTCGATTGTCCATGGCGGAGGGAGAGGGACTGACGTCGAACGCTCTCCATGTCGAAGTCATGGGCGTAGTGTAGTTATTTCTGCATGACCCAAGCCGCCGAAGGGTTCGAATGATCGAAATGCGGCACATCGCAGACCTCCAGTCTTGAGCGCCATATGCCCGAGTTACGGACCAACCCGCCTTTCGCAGATGCAGCGCCGACCGTTACCATAAGGGACGCATGATGTTTAGGACGAGCGACGGTCATGTTGCAGTGCCGTGCGGCCTCCCGAGAGTGGTCACTCGCGGCAGCGAGAGAGGCCCTGCTGAGACCCCGTCATTCGCTGCAGAGCCGTAGCAGCTCCGAGTCGCGAACAAGGCGTCGTCGAACCCTAGACGGCTTGCCGCCCTTCGCCGCCGCCGAAGTTGGCGCGGGGCGCAGGTAAGCGATCGTTCGCGCCTGCACGAGCGTATTCAGGTAGGACGCTGATTGGCCCCTGCCATAGCCCTATCTCGTAGACAAGTCGGTACCGGCGGCAAGACTGAGCTTGCCCCCTGAGCCCGGACTGGGCGCTTGTTCACTAGGTCATGTTGACAAATGGCGGAACCAGAGGCGTGCGGCGACGATCTCGATGAAACCGAGGAAGCTGGTCGCCGTCTTGTCGTAGCGAGTGGCGATGCGCCG
>JBCBOR010000149.1:0-5824 GCA_039821125.1 Pseudomonadota bacterium | reverse complement strand
AAAGATGAAACGCAACTTCCTTTCCATGCTCCACATCTTCGCAATCAGATGCTGGCTGAATTGAGTCCAAACCCTAAACTCCCCTGCTAGCGCCGGGGAGTTTCCCATCAGAGCAGAGGGTCCGGAAGGCAGTACGTTCGTCTATTCACTGCAGGTAAACGCTGACGATCTAGCGGTCATTGTGCGTGATCCTCAGGACTTCGCGGAGCGGTTGAAGGCAGGGTTCTATGCCGTCCTGGCGCGAAATGTTTCTGAGAATGCTCACGACGGACTTGTTCCTATCCTCATTCTTCGGGGTGGTGAGGTTAATAAGGAAGAGTACCTCGCCGTTGCAGACGCTGTTATCACGCTTGGTCGTGCGCCGGTGCCTGAAGATGTTCAATTAGATCTGCTCCCACAGTTTTTGAGCGACTTCAAACCAACTCGGGAGCTGCAAACACTGATCGAACCGCTAGATCAGAGCGACGAGCGATTCTTGGCGGAGAGAAGAAAGTTATGGTCTGTGATCGCAGATCGTTTTGAGGACCTTCGAGGCGAGCGCTCCGAGGGCGATGCTCTTGTCAACTTGACCATCCAGGAGGCAATCGAAGGCCCAAAGATTTCTCAGGACTTGGCCGTTGAAGTTGTGGGGGTCTGGCTCGGCGATCAGTTCACGTCGGAAGCTGGATACCGATGGGTCAATCTTACCGACGCGTTTGGACCCTGCCTTTGCATGACAAAGGAGTTCGAAAACGGGTTCAAATCGTCGCTCGCGCCGTTTTCGATGGTGAGGAAACGTCTAGAGCAAGGCGAGGTGTTTGACGCACGCCGTCTCGTTGATGGAATTTTGGAGAACGCTCAGCGGATCTCAGAAAAGTAGACGACCGCTGTTCGCGGTCGTCGTAAACACCCAAACGGTGTCGTCTTCTACCCCGCCGGGATTGTTGCCTGCATCGACGGACGGTCGGCGAAGGCGGCGTACCACTCGGCCAGGGCCGGGTTGTCGTCGCGCCAGCCGAGATCGGGCAGGCGGAAGTCCGCATAGCCGATGCCACAGCCAAGTGCGATCTTGTCGATGGTCAGATCGCCCGACATCTCGCCGATGCGGGCATTGAAAGCGGCCATGGCGCGGCGGACCTTGCCGAGCTGTCCGTCGATATAGGGCTGGTGCACTTTCTCTTCGGGACGCAGGCGCCCCTCGTAAACGGTCAGAAGGCACGAATCGATCATGCCCTCGGCCAGCGCTTCGCGCCCGATAATGGGGAACTCGGCGCCGCCTGTGCCATAAAGGCCAGCGCCCGCCCGGGCGTTCAGATACCGGCAGATGACCCGACTGTCGAACAGCGTGCCTGCATCCTCGGTCACCAGCGCCGGGATGCGCCCCAGCGGGTTCTGCTCCAACAGGACCGGGTTCGGATCCAGCGGTGTTGTGGCGCCGGGAACAGTCTCGACCTGATCGACTTGGCCTGTCTCATGCAGGGTGACCATGACCTTGCGGACATAGGGCGAAGCAGCGGCGTGGAAGAGTTTCATGTCTTGGGTCCCTCCTGGGTGTCTTTGTCGGTTTCTTCTTGGCGGCGCCAGAGGCGCGCGAGCACCATCGAGGTGCGGGGCAGGTATCGGTAGGGCGTGGCGGGGGCTCCGCCGGTGCGACGGGTCATACGATAGACCGAGAAGGTGATCAGCACCAGATGGGCCGCGGCGACGAACCAGAAGAGGCCTTGCGCCCCGAACCGCTCCATCAGTTGGGCCGATGTCAGGGGCGCCGTGATCGCGCCCACCGAGAAGAAGAAGATCAGGGCGGCGTTCAGCTCGATGGTGAAATCGTCCGGGCAGTAGTCGTTCGCGTGGGCGGCCGAGACCGAGTAGATCGTCAGCGAGGTCGCGCCGAACAGGGCCGATGCCGCGAGCAAGGCGGTGAAGGTGCGGGCGTCGAGGCCGGTGTTGATGACCACGCAGATCACGATGGCGGCGGAGGAGAGGCCGATCAGCACCCAGCGCCGGTCGATCTTGTCCGCCAGCCAGCCGACCGGGTACTGCGCGATGGCCGCACCCACGACCGTTGCGATCAGGAAAAGCGCGATCTCGTCCGGGCCGAGGCCGATCTCGACCCCATAGACCGGCCCGACCATCCGGAACGCCGCACCTGTTGCGCCAGCGATCACGATCCCGAAGCACGCAAGTGGTGAGACACGCCAGGCGCGGATCGGCGCAAGAACCGGTGGGTGGTCGATGATCGGCGGCACCTGCCGGGTCAGCGCCAGCGGCACGAGGCACAAACAGCAGAAGATCGCGATGATGTTGTAGGATGTGTAGGCGGCGGGCGCGAGCAGGGCGATCAACGCTTGCGATCCGATGGATCCTGTCAGATCGACCAGGCGATAGACACCGAAGATCCGGCCCCGGTTGTGCTTCTCGATCTTGGCCTGCAGCCAGCTCTCGACCGCGGTGTAGGCCCCGGCGACCGATATCCCGGAGAGCACGCGCAGCGCGGCCCAGGCCTCGGGCCCCTGCAGCACGGGATGCAACAGCACGCCTGTCGCCCCGATTGCTGCCGCCGCGGCGAAAGCGCGCGAATGGCCGACAGCGCCAATCATCCGCGGCATCGCCCAGCAGCCGATGAAGAAGCCGAGGAAATGTGCCGACCCGAGCAAACCAATCTCACCCGTCGTCCATCCCAGCGCCGCGCCCGACAACGCATCGAGCGGCCCGAGCGAACCGGACCCGAGTTGAACGAGAAACACCGACAGGAAGAGCGCGGTGAAGGAGATGAGGATACGCATGGGCTCCGCCCTTTGACACACCGATCATTTCACCCTGCGGTATGAATTTCCCAGATGTTTTCGACACGTCAGTGTCGCGTTTGTTAGAATCCGGTCCGGCGGGCGACGGAGTGCAGACGCGCCGAAGGTCGCAAGCACGCCGCTCTGACTTGCCCGACTTTGGGTGCGTTGGTAACAGAGCGGAGTTAAGGGTGAGGCAGTCCGGGGAACGCCACGTGTCGGATCAAACTGCGCCTGGGCCAGCGCCGCGCCCGGGCAACGGCGAGCAGGAGCGGGCCAAATCCGCCAAGATCGCGCCGCTGCGCGGTCTCGTGCCGTTCCTGGTGCCGTATCGCTGGACGATTGTCGGGGTGGCGATCGCGCTGATCGCGGCGTCCGCGCTGACTCTGTCACTGCCCCAGGCGCTGCGCCGGGTGATCGATGCGTTCGGGACCAGCAATTACGAACTCGTGGATCTCTACTTCAAGGCCTTTGTCGGGGTGGCCGCGGCCCTGGCCGCAGCGACCGCGCTACGGTTCTATCTGGTCAGCCGGTTGGGGGAGCGGGTCATCGCCGACATCCGCTCGGCGGTCTTCGCCCATGTCGCAGGCATGAGCCCGGCCTTCTACGAAAAGGTCATGACCGCCGAGGTCATGACCCGCCTGACCACGGATACTGCGGTCGTGCAGGGGGTCGTCGGCTCCACCGCTTCGATCGCTCTGCGCAACATCCTGCTTTTTGTCGGCGGGATCGTGCTGCTGCTGATCACCTCGCCCAAGCTGACGGCGATGACGCTGTTGATCGTGCCTCTGGTTGTCGTGCCGATCCTTGTGCTTGGGCGCAAGGTGCGGCGGCTCTCGCGCCTGTCGCAGGACCTGATCGCCGACAGTGCAACGCTGGCGGGCGAGGTGCTGCAGGCCGCCCCGACCGTGCAGGCGATGACCCATGTCGACCGGTCCCGCGACCAGTTCTCTGGCCGGGTCGAGGCTGCCTATGATGCGGCGCTGGCCCGCATCGTCGCACGGTCGTGGCTGACCGCGATTATCATCTTCCTGGTGTTCACCGGCATCATCGGCATTGTCTGGATGGGGGCCCGCGATGTGATTGCCGGAACCATGAGTCCCGGTACGATGGCGCAGTTCGTATTCTATGCGATCTTCACAGCCGGGGCCGTTGCGGCACTGTCCGAGGTCTGGGGCGAATTGCAGCGTGCCGCGGGCGCGACCGAGCGGCTGGCTGAGTTGCTTGCCATGGAAAACCCGGTGGCCGAGCCCACGGATCCCGTGCCCGCTGCGATCCCGGCACTCGGCGCGGTCGAGTTCGACCGGGTCAGCTTCGCCTATGACAGTCGTCCGGATGTCGCGGCACTGGATACGGTATCCCTGTCGGTCGCCCCGGGCGAGACCGTCGCGCTGGTTGGTCCCTCCGGCGCGGGGAAGACATCGGTACTCCAGATGTTGCTCCGCTTCTACGACCCGCAAGCGGGCGAGATCCGCGTCGATGGCGTGCCGATCCACCGGCTGACCTTCGATGACTTGCGCAGCCGGATCTCGCTGGTCCCGCAGGAGCCGGTGATCTTCGCCGACACGGTCCGGGCCAACATCCTGTTCGGGCGCCCCGACGCGTCGGAGGCAGAGGTCCAGGCAGCAGCCGAGGCGGCGGCGGCGCATCAGTTCATCTCGGACCTGCCCGATGGCTACGATACCTGGCTGGGCGAGCGCGGCGTGTTGCTCTCCGGCGGGCAGAAACAGCGCATCGCGATTGCCCGTGCCATCCTGCGCGATGCGCCGGTGCTGTTGCTGGATGAGGCAACCTCGGCGCTGGATGCCGAAAGCGAGCGCGCGGTGCAGTTGGCCGTCGAGCGGCTGAGCGCCGATCGCACGACACTGGTGATCGCGCACCGTCTGGCCACCGTGAAGATGGCGAACCGGATTGTCGTGATGGATCAGGGCCGCGTGGTTGCGACCGGCACGCACGATCAACTGGTAGCCGAGGGCGGTCTCTACGCCCGCCTCGCCCGGCTCCAGTTCACCGATGGCTCGGTCGCCGCCTGACCTGCGCCGCTATTCGACAACAATGAGACAATCGCGGACCACAACAGCGCGGTCCGGCCAGCTCTTGACTGCAATGATGTTCGTGATTCCGGGCGCGACTGTGTCCACGCGCATTGATGTTTCACCAAGCGGCGTGACCTCCGCGACCATTTCATCGGCAACTGCGATCTTAGTGTAGGGCTGCTCGGCAAAGGACAGCGTTGCGCTTTCCCCAACAGTCAAACGCGCGGTCATGCCATTCTCATCGACACAGATCTGATTTTCATCGAGCCCGACTACAGCAAAGTACTCTGCGGTGCTCTCGACCAAGACCGGGCACTGCCTGACCACATCATTGTCACCCAGAATTGCCACAGTTGTGACACCCGATTGCTGTCCGAGAACGTATATCGCTTCTGCAGAAAGCGGCAAGAGTTCTGCAATCGGCAGACCCGTGCCGATCAACACAGCTTTATATCGCGGAGAGACGACGACGTTGGCTAGACCGGTCAGGAATGGGCGGGCGCCGGGATCCATCCATGCACAGTCTCCTTCGGAAATTGACTCTAGTGGATGGACGTCAGGATCGAACGGAACGACTTCGATGCCGCAAACATAGGTCAGCGTCTCGTCATTGAAGAAACGAAGCTGAGAGGAACCAGGCTCGAAAGCTGCTGTGTAGAAGCCGAAGGGCGTGCGCACCGGTAGAATGACATTAACATTTTTGGAAGAGGGAACGACCCGGTCAAAACGGGCGGGTCCCGAAACATACCCGGTGATGCCCTCGAACAGCCGCCCTGCTTCCCCAGTAGACGTTGCACACAATGGAACTGGTGCATCCGCATCCCAGGCCTCGACCTGCGCGCCAGCCGTGAAATGGGGCAAGGCCAGCGCGGACACTGCGAAGTACGTCGTAAAGGCTCTCTGGAGTGCGGTAACCATAGCGCCCTTCGACCGTTTCGATCGTTGAGATGCTAGGGCCTGAACCCAATTCGCGCGCGGCTTGATGTTGGAGCAAGCCTCTGATTCACTTTCCGAAAAAAGGGGCGG
>JBCBOR010000148.1:0-6025 GCA_039821125.1 Pseudomonadota bacterium | reverse complement strand
CGCCAGACTACTCCCAAATCCAACCTGAACCGTCGCGGGGCCAATTCAGCCAGCATCAACCCATCGCTTAAGAGCCAACTTTTTCAACGACATCAGCGCAGAGCTGATTTTCCGCTTCGCCTCGGCTGCCACCGGAACCGCGTTCTCCGTGCCAATCTCGGCGATCCTGCCCAACCCCGCCGAGGATGGCGATGCTTCGGTCTTCGTCTACAACCCGGCGAACTCGCAGCTCGCCCAGCGCCCGGTGCAGGTGGTCAACGTCCGCGACAACAAGCTGCAGATCGTGGGCGATCTGGCCCCCGGCGAGATCATCGCGACCGCCGGTGTCAGCTTTCTGCATGACGGGATGCAGGTGGATCTGTTCGAAGCAGAAACTCTGCGCTGATCGCGGCGCGGACGACGGGGACCCCAGATGCTCACGCAATTCGCGCTCTCGAACCGGACGCTCGTGCTGGCGGCCATTCTGATCTGCCTTGTGATGGGGCCGATCAGTTTCCTCACCCATCCCTCGCGCGAGGATCCCTCGATCACGATCCGCACAGCGCAGGTGATCGCCCAGTTTCCGGGGATGTCCGCGGACCGGATCGAGGACCTCATCACCCGCCCGCTGGAGGAGAAGATCCGCGAGATCCCGGAGGTCTGGCACATCGAAAGCACCTCCTCGACCGGGAACACCCTGATCTCGGTCGAGGTGCGTGAGCAGTACACCGACATGACGCCGATCTGGGCGGATCTGCGGAATAAGATGGAGGACATGGCCTCGGATCTTCCGTCGGGCACGGTCGGTCCCATCGTGAACGATGATCAGGGCAACGTCGCCATGGCCACCATCGCGATGACCGCGGAGGGGTTCGAGAACTGGGAGATGCGCGAGGCCGCCAAGGAACTGCGCAAGATCATCTACGCAACGGTTCCGGGCGTGCGCAAGGTCGAGTTCTTCGGGGTCGAAGAGCAACGCGTCTATGTCGAGTTCGACAATGTCCGGATCAGCCAGCTTGGCATCGACCCGAACGCAATCCTCGATGCGATCACACGCCAGAACGTGATCCTGCCCGGAGGGCGGGTCGAGGCGGATGGCATCACCCTCGCGATCGAGCCTTCGGGTGATTTTGGCGGTCTCGATGATCTCTCTTCACTGCCAATCCGCGTCAACGGCGACAGTCCGATCACGATCTATCTCAGCGACGTCGCCAATGTGTCGCTGGGGTACGAGGAGCCACCGGCAAAACCGGCCACCTACAACGGCAAGCCAGCGGTCGTGATCTCGGTCTCGATGATAGATCAGGTCGATTCAAAGCAATTCAGCGCGGTCTTGGCAGAGGTGACCCGCCAATTCGAGGAAGCAATGCCCTGGGGCTTCACGCTCGAGTTCATCACCTTCCAGCAGAACGAGATCAATCAGGCGGTCTTTTCAGTCCTGAACAACCTCTGGCAGACGATCCTGGTGGTGCTGGCAGTCGTGGTGGCATTTCTCGGTCTGCGCACCGGGTTGATCGTCGGGGCCATGGTGCCGATGGTCATGCTGATCTCGACCCTGGTGATGCGCTATGCCGGGATCGAGTTGGAGCGGATGTCGCTTGCATCTCTGATCATCTCGCTCGGGCTGCTGGTCGACAACGGTATTGTCGTCGCCGAAGAAATGCAGGGCCGCATCCAGCGTGGACAGGACCGGGTCAAGGCAGCGCTGGCGACCGGACAGGCGATGATCCTGCCGCTGCTGGCCGCCTCGCTGACCACGATCCTGGCCTTCATGCCGCTGATGCTCGCGCCCGGCGCGGCGGGCGAGTACACCCGATCGATCTCGCTGGTCATCGCCATCGCGCTGGCGATCTCCTGGGTCGTGGCACTGACCGTGCTCATCCTGTTCTGCGTCTATTTCATGAAAGCCGGTGGCGGCGATGGGACCGAGGGCGACGACGCCTCGGCCTATGACACCCGGCTCTACCGTGCGTATCGCGGTCTTCTCCGCGGGGCGATCCGGCTGCGTTGGGGCGTGGTTGCGTTGGCCATCGGCTCGCTTTTTCTCGGCGGCTGGATGTTCCAGTTCGTCGGTAAGACGTTCTTTCCCGCCTCCGAGCGCACGCAGCTTCAGGTCATCGTGGATCTGCCGGTCGGGGCGAACACGCTCGCCACCTCGGCGGTGGTGGACCGTGTGACCGGCTGGCTGCTGGACGACAGCATCAATCCCGAGGTCGAGAAGGTCGCCGCCTATGTCGCCTCGGGTGGCCCGCGCTTCTACCTTGCGCTCGAGCCGATCGATGGCTTTCCGAACAAGGCATACATGCTGGTCACGCTGAAAGTGGTCGAGGATGTGATGACCGTGCACCAGCGGCTGTCCGAGTACGCGCTGCGCTCGGTCCCTGAAGCGCGCGTGACACCCAAGGTGATGTCCATGGGACCGTCCGAGTCCGGTCTCGTCGAATTCCGCATCGTTGGCCCGGATGCCACGACGTTGACCAAAGCTGCAGACGAGATCATGACCTCCCTGCGACAGGCGCCCGGGATCGGGACCGTCAAGACGGACTGGGAAAACCCGACGGTCGCGATTCAGGTGCTGGTCGATCAGAACGCCGCGCGGCGGGCAGGCGTCAGCTCCGAGGACATTGCGAACGCACTCGACACCCAGCTGGCCGGGGCCGAGGTTACGGACTACCGGGTTGGCGATGTCACCATTCCGGTGGTCACCCGGGCCGAGGGCGATCAACGCACGAATATCGACCGGGTGCGCACACTCAACATCGCGGTCGCTGGTTCGACACCGGTACCGCTCTTGCAGGTGGCAAGCTTCGACGGCCGCCCGCAATACTCGCGCATCAAACGGCGCGACCTACGCCGGGTTGTGACAGTCTCCGGCAAGTCCGAACTGATGACAGCGGCAGCACTCGATGCCTATGTCACGCCGAATGTCGAGACGGTCCGCGCCTCACTGCCAAAGGGATACGCGATCGAGAAAGGCGGTGAGATCGAGGGATCGGCCGATGCCCAAGGCGCACTGTTTGCAAACCTGCCGCTGGCCTTTGCCTTCATGGTGCTGGTGCTGATCTGGCAGTTCGACAGCTTCAAGAAACCGGCAATCATCCTTTTGACGATCCCGTTAGTGATCACCGGGGTTTCCGGCTCGCTTATGATCTTCCCCGGCGCGAACTTCAGCTTCATGGGGATCCTGGGGTTCCTTGCGCTCGCCGGGATCGTCATCAACAACGCAATCGTGCTGCTCGACCGGATCGCGATCGAAGAAGCGGCGGGCCGGGATCGTCTTGATGCGATTGTCGAGGCTGGCGTGCGCAGGCTTCGCCCGATCGTCATGACGACATGCACGACCGCGCTCGGCCTCGCGCCGATCATCCTGTCGCGCGATGTGCTGTTCTATGACCTCGCGGTGGTCATTGCAGGGGGTCTGATCGTCGGGACCGTGCTGACCCTGATCGTTGCCCCATGCCTCTACGCGATCTTCTTCGGCACGAAAGCGAAAGCCATGGCATAGCGCACCTGCCGATAACATTTTCCTATCACTTCAATCAGAAAATGCGACTTCACCTGATCGCGGGCCAGGACTAGATTTGAACCGTTCTAAGATGATTCTCCTGGCAGGCACTCGCCTTCCGGGCCCCATCGACCTCAAATCGACAGGAATGGAGAGCTGACATGGACGGCAACGTCGCTGCCCCGCTGACGGGCAAAAGCAAGACAACGAACCAGGATTGGTGGCCAAACCAACTGAACCTGAAACTGCTGACCCAGCACTCGACCAAAGCCGATCCGATGGGCGCGGACTTCGACTATGCCGAGGCGTTCAAGACCCTGGACCTTGATGCGGTCAAGCAGGACATTTACGCGCTGATGAAGGACAGCCAGGACTGGTGGCCTGCCGACTACGGCCACTACGGACCGCTGTTCATCCGTATGGCCTGGCACTCTGCCGGCACCTACCGCACGGCGGATGGCCGTGGCGGCGGCGGCACCGGTCAGCAGCGCTTTGCCCCACTGAACTCGTGGCCGGATAACGGCAACCTCGACAAGGCGCGGATGCTGCTCTGGCCGATCAAGAAGAAGTATGGCCAGAGCCTCTCCTGGGCCGATCTGATGATCCTCGCCGGCAACTGCGCGCTCGAGTCGATGGGCTTCAAGACCTTCGGTTTCGCCGGCGGCCGTCCCGATACGTGGGAGCCGGAAGAGGATGTCTACTGGGGTTCCGAGAACGAGTGGCTGATCGTTTCCGACAACGAGAACAGCCGCTACGAAGGTGCTCGTGATCTGGAAACCGGTGATGGCGGATCGTCTAAGCTTGAAACGCCGCTCGCCGCCGTTCAGATGGGCCTGATCTACGTGAACCCGCAGGGGCCGGACGGGCACCCGGATGTCCTGCAGTCGGGCCGCGATATCCGCGAGACCTTTGCGCGGATGGCGATGAACGACGAGGAAACCGTCGCGCTGACCGCAGGTGGCCACACGTTTGGCAAAGCGCATGGTGCCGGACCGGAAAGCGCTGTTGGCGCCGAGCCGGAAGGCGCGCCGATGGAGAACATGGGCCAGGGCTGGCTCTCGACCCACGGCTCGGGCAAGGGCGTCGACACCATCACCTCGGGCATCGAGGGTCCGTGGACGGCCGAGCCGACCACCTGGGACAATGGCTACTTCGACGTGCTGTTCGGCTATGAGTGGGAGCTGACCAAGTCGCCCGCCGGTGCCAACCAGTGGAAAGCCAAGGACCTCAAGGACGAAGACCACGCCCCGCAGGTCGATGGCTCGGGCGAGAAGGTGCCGCTGATGATGACCACCGCCGATATGGCGATGCGGTTCGACCCGGCTTACGGCGTGATCTCCAAGCGGTTCCACGAGAACCCGGACCAGTTCGCCGATGCCTTCGCCCGTGCGTGGTTCAAGCTGACCCACCGCGATATGGGCCCGCGCGCCCGGTATCTCGGCAAGGAAGTCCCGTCGGAGATCCTGATCTGGCAGGACCCGGTCCCGGCTGGCACCGAGCTTTCGGATGCCGATGTGGCAGACCTGAAAGGCAAGATCGCAGCGTCGGGCCTGACGGTCGCGCAGATGGTCTCGACCGCCTGGGCGTCGGCCTCGACCTTCCGCGGCTCGGACATGCGGGGCGGTGCCAATGGTGCGCGCATCCGTCTCGCTCCGATGAAGGACTGGGAGGTCAACCAGCCGTCCGAGCTTGCGTCTGTCCTGTCGGTGCTGGAAGGCATCCAGTCCGCGCATGGTTCGGTCTCGATGGCCGACCTGATCGTGCTGGCGGGCAATGTCGGCGTCGAGCAGGCGGCCAAGGCTGCGGGCCACGACGTGACGGTACCGTTCACGTCGGGCCGCGGCGATGCCAGCCAGGAGGACACGGACATCGAATCGGTCGGTATGCTGGAGCCGGCGGCTGATGGCTTCCGCAACTACCTGCGGGCCAAGTTCAATGTCTCGTCAGAAGAACTGCTGGTGGACAAGGCGCAGCTGCTGAACCTGACCGCACCGGAAATGACCGTTCTGGTCGGCGGACTGCGGGTGCTTGGCGCGAATCACGGCGGTTCTGCACACGGTGTCTTCACCGACCGTCCGGGCGCGTTGACGAACGACTTCTTCGTCAACGTTCTGGATCTGGGCACGGCGTGGCGTGCGGCGTCTGCGGACGAAGATGTCTTCGAAGGTCGCGACCGTGCGTCGGGCGAGACGAAGTGGACCGGGACCCGTGCCGATCTGATCTTCGGCTCGAACAGCCAACTGCGTGCATTGGCCGAGGTCTACGCCTGTGATGACGGCGGCGCGAAAATGGTCGCTGACTTCGTCGCGGCCTGGGCCAAGGTGATGGACAACGATCGGTACGATCTCGCCTGATCACAGCGCCACAAAATAGGAGGTCCCCGACCGTTTCGGGGACCTCGAAGAGTGGCGTTACTCGGAACGAAACGCCGGCGCTCGAACCCTCAACGCAGCGCCGGCGTTTTTTACGCCTAGAAACAAGAATGCCCCTAGAAACGGCAAAATACGCCACAAGGTACGCTTAAGACGGCAAACAACACAA
>JBCBOR010000147.1:0-6026 GCA_039821125.1 Pseudomonadota bacterium | reverse complement strand
GCTGCCCATGGGCAAGCGGCCGCGATCCGTACTCGTCGCTCGGATCAGCTTCGCTGCTGCGCGACTTCGCTCAATGGCTGTGAAGGCGCGCGCGAAGTAGCAAATGGGCGTGCGGCAGCCAACGGTAGTTATTGCGGCGGCGTGGTGCACTCCAACTGACCTAGCAGATGCCGGCCCTCCGGATCGAACCGACCCAAGGTCGGCGTCAAGCTGTTCGCCGCCCCGAAGGTATCGCTTCAAGCGCAGTGAGGATGCGCTCGCGGAGATAGGCGGGCTTGTCGAAAATTTCGAACGTGCCTTCCAGAAAGACCAGGGGATCGCCATAAGCCTCAATGTATCGCGTCAGGCATTCATCGGCTTCGTCAAGGCGCCCAAGCAGGGACAGGCAGATGGCCTCGTAGAGCTCAGGCCCTGTCCAGAGCGCGTCACCGATTTTCCGCGACGCCTCAAGCGCCAGATCGTATCGCTCCTCTATGAACTCAATGAGCAAGGTTGCTGCGTGGAACCAGCCGGGCGGATTAGGGCAAAGGTCGAACGCCCGGGAGATCGCGGCACGCGCCGCGGCGACGTCGCCCGCGAAACCGCGACAGATCGAAAGGTCGGCCAGCATTTCGGGGTAGTTGGGGTTCGCCTCCACGGCGCGCAGGGCGGCTTCGTCGAAGGCCGCCAGGTTGTGACGGATGAAGTGGATCAGAAAGAGGGCGTGCAGGCCCGTCGCGTTGGACGGATCGAGGTCGATTGCTCGTTGGGCCGCCGCAAGGGCACGGTCCAGGATCGGACTTTCGTCCGTGCTGTATCCGTGACGCAGCGTGTCGAGATAGATGATGGCGAGCGTACCCCAGGCGCCCGCATAGTCCGGATCGAGCTCCAACGCCCGTTCTAGCATCGACTGGACACGGGCGTGCGAAGCCGGCGAGGGCGCCCGCCAATACTCGGTGGCCAACAGCCGCGCCTCATAGGCGTCGAGGTTGTCTGTCTCCGCGCGATGCCAGCTCCCGACGCGATGGATCATGCCCTGGGGCGCCGCGATCTTCGCCGTCGTCCGCCCGGCCACATCGTCCTGGATCTCGAAATGGCTCTGCGCCGACAGATCCCGATCGAAGCTCTCGGACAAAACTTCGTCGCCGGTCGTGGTGCAGACGAGATGGACGGTGACCCGCACGGCGTCTTCCGTACGCCGATAGGTGCCTTCGACAAGGTATCGGACACCGAGCTCGGCTCCGAGCGCCTTGGGGTCAGGCCGTGCGCCGGTGTAGCGCCAGGTGACGTGGCGCGAGAGCACCCGCAGCTCTCGAAACCGCGACAGCGCCGTCAGGATGTCGACGCTGAAGGCGAGGGCGAGGTTCTGCAGGGACGGATCAGCGCTCAGGTTCTCGAAGGGCATGACCGCCACGGACGCACGGGAGTCGCCGCCGTTTGCGCGTGACGGCGGGTCAGAGGCATCATCGGCGACCTCGATGACCGGCACGTACTGGCCCTTGGGTAGCTTGATACGTAGCGGCTCGCTGCGCCCTTCCTGTGCGTAATAGGCCTCGAGCCGCGCGCGCAGCTTGCTCGCCTGGACCCGCACGATGGTATCGGTGCCGGGGTCGAAATCCGCTGGCTTGTCGAAAACATCGACGCCGAGGGCATAGCCCTTCAGCGTCTCGGACCGCCCCTCCAACGTCTGTGTCACGATATGGATCAGAAAGCGCTTGAGGCGCGTCGTCCCCGCGAACTGGCGGCTCTCAACCACACGCGTCAGGTGGGCCTCGATCATCATGCGATCGGGCTGTTGGTCTGATCCGTCACGCGGCGCCACCGGCACATGGTCGTTCACCGTGACTCACTCCTTGCGCCGTCTCGTTTCTGCACAGTCCAGCTGCACCAAAGATCGAGCTCTCCAGAAAAGCTCGGGCAACATGAAGGGCGCAGAATGACATTTGCAAGCCAGACGGTGGCGATCTCATGACCTGGGGCGTGACGACATGCGCCGTGCTCCGGGGTGGCCAGGCCGGCGCCACGGTCTCTGCCCCTTCGGACGCCGCCATCGAGCGCGACGGCTTGCGCCTCTTCAGCGGGCTCTGCGCGCATCTGGAGCAGGGCTGACCGGTGCGCAGTGTAGGATCGAAGAACCCGAATGAGCTTGTGCGGGGCGTTCTCGCATGCGGCGTTGGCTCGACCGCGGCGCTGCGGTCTTTGCGGGCTTTAGCCGGTGTTGGGCTGTTGGCCATCAGCGGCTGCGCGCAGACGGTTGAGCGCTTGCCTACGCCACCCGGAGAGATCGACGCCGTCGCGCCCTATGGCATCCGGGTGGCGGGCGACGAGGTGCGCTTCTGGGGCGATCGGGTCAGCCGTGAAGACATCGACCTGATCGTCGAGCTGACCGTTCGGGACTATGCGGAGCTTCTCGGCGACCGTCATCCGGAGGGCAAGCCGTTCGCCGAGACCGCGCTGGCGCTGTCAGGGGGTGGGCCCGATGGCGCGTTCGGCGCCGGCCTTCTGAGAGGCCTCCAGGAACGCGGCGAGCGGCCAGATTACACGGTTGTCACGGGCGTCTCCACCGGTGCCATCATCGCGGTGTTCGCCTTTCTCGGCCCGGACTACGATGACGTGCTCGAGGAGATCTACACCTCTTACAGCACGGATGATCTCGTCGACGTCACCCTGTTCGGGGCGCTCAACGGTGGCATCGCGTTCACGGATGCGACTGGCTATCGCTCCCTCATCGAACGCTACCTCGACGATGACGTCGTGGCGGCGATCGCTGCGCAGTACAACGCAGGGCGCACGCTGTTAATCGGGACGACGAACCTCGACACCGTCCGCCCGGTGATCTGGAACCTGGGCGCCATCGCCACATCGGGGCACCCAGATGCAAAGCGCCTGATCCAGGACATCGTGCAGGCTTCCTCGGCGATCCCCGCAGCCTTCCCGCCGGTCCTTATCCCAGTTGAGACGGAGGACGGACAACGGTTCGACGAGATGCATGTGGATGGCGGCGCGACCCAGCAGGTCCTGCTGTTCTCCCCGAGCTTCTCGATCCGAGCGGTGGACGAGAAGAGCGGCCTCGACATCGATCGCAAGGTCTATGTCGTTCTGAACAACCAGATCGAGAAGCCGTATCGCCCGGTCGATCCTGATGTCTTCAGTATTGCCGGCACGGCCGTCAGCAGCCTGTTGGTCGGCTCTGGCTCGGGCGACGTCTATCGGTTCTTTGCAATCGCCCAGAGGGACGGCATCGATCTGCAGGTCACGTCGATACCGCAAGACTTCAATTTCGAGCCGAACGAGGCGTTCGACCCTGAATACATGCGCGCGCTCTACGACTTTGGCTATCAGACCGGGCTGAGCGGCGTCGAATGGTCTCCCTATCCGCCCGACTTCGTCCCCTGGCCGCAACCCGCGTCGAACTGACCCGACCGACACAGCCGGAGCAAGAAGCCATGACCTCAGCGATGCCCCCCTGGCCGACGTCGCGCAATACGCGCGCGGCATTCGCAGCACGCTTCGGGACCGAGAATGCCGACTTCATGCAGATGGCCATGAACACCGGCGATCCACTCGCCGATGCGGTCGTCGCCGCCATTCGCGAGGATGGCGAGGTGCGCGGGCAGATCAACGACGGCGCGAAGAACGGTCTGGCTTCCCTCCAGAACCCCCACCGAGCCGTTGTGGCGCTGCTGACGCAATGCGAAACGTTGCCGGACTTCCACCCCTTCCTGAGCCTCGAAGAACTTCGAACGGTACTCAGAAACGGCAACCGCCCCTGGTACATCTTCCCGCCAGTCGTGACAGATATCGGGCTCTCCTCGGGGTCTCTGACGCAACTCTACACGTCTCTCCCGATGTCCAGGGTGCTGGACGGGACCGGCCGTCTGATCGATGGGGTTGGGCGTCGCCTGATCGAGACCACCTACTGGCTCGATCAGGTCATGTATCCCGGCAATCTGTTCCCGGGGCGCATCGGCTATGTCGAGACGATCCAGGTGCGGATGATCCATGCCTATGTGCGCGCCGCGCATCTGAAGCGGGGCTATGACACTGCGGCCCTCGGGACACCGATCTCTCAGAGCGAAATGGGCTTCAGCTGGTACAGCTTCTCGCTCACCTGCCTGATCGCGGCCGAGGAAATGGGGTACAGCCTGACCCCGGCCGAGACCGCCGAGTTCTACACCTATTGGTGGTACATCGGACACCTGCTCGGCATCGACCCGCGCTTCTACGTCGGCGTCACCAACCACAAGCAGGCCATGGATGGCGCCCTGATGCAGGAGATGATCAAGGGTAAGATTGCATTGGACGGCGGCGCCCTGGCGCAAGCCATGAACACCGCCATCGCCATGGGGGCCGCCGATGACTTTCGTGAGGCGCAGATCGACGCCGATCCCGTGGAAGTCATCGACTGCCTGACACACCGCTTTCACGGCTATAAAGTCGCCAATGCTCTGGGCGTGCCCTTCCATCACGAGACCTACCTCAAACTCGGGCGGTACGTCTCAAGCGTGCGCGGCGAACAGGCAAAACTGCGGAACAGTCCGGAGGACTGGCGGCTCGCGATCAGTGAGAACATGAAGGCATGCGCCGACCGACTGGGCGCTGGGATCGGCGGGCAAACCTCCTACCAAGCGGCCGCAGCAGGCACGCTCGACAGTCACGTCATTTGAACGGATCGCCCCACGTGTGGATTTCGCGCCATCTCGAAACCTCGAAAGGCTGGGTGGTGCGTAACCACCCTTCGCTTTCCGCGGGCAAGGGCGATCCGGTCCCTTCTGACCGCAGGGCAGTCCCCTTGAGCTGTCTGAGCGACGTCTCCGGTGCGTGAGAGAAACGGGGCGAGCACCGTACGAGCTTCCTTACCATTGCTGGGCGAGCCCGGCTGAGCGCGACGCCCGAGGATGACCCTCGTGCAGAAGAGGCCAACCGAGGAGAACGAGGCCATGACACACTCCAAGACCATCTCGATCACCGCATGCTGCACTGCCATCGCTCTCATCGCGTCGACCGCTGCGGCCGATGTCGGCGGCGTCTGGAAGACCGAGAGCAATGACGAGGGGCGCTATCTCCACGTCACCATCGCCCCCTGCGCGTCCGACGCTTCCAAGACCTGCGGCACGATCAGCCGGGCGTTCACGAGCCAAGGCGAAGACACCGGTTACGCCAACCTCGGCAGATCCATCATCGAAGACATGACCAGCAGCGACGGTGTCGAGTTCGACGATGGCACGATCTGGAACCCGTCGGACGGCGACACCTATTCGTCCGAGATGAGGCTGAAGGGCGATATCCTCGAGGTGGATGGCTGCGTCGCCTTCATCTGCAAGGAACAGACCTGGACCCGCGTTCGGTAAGCATGGCGATGAGGCTCGGGCCCCGCCCCAGGAAACCGGGCGGGGTTCAACGACGATCCCTGCTGCGTGCGCTGCGCCGACGTCCATCAGGCCATGCCGTGCGCCTCGATGGCCGAACCAGAGCAACCGAATGAGCCGTCCGTATCACTGCGGACACGGCTGATAGATCAGATGCGCCTCCAATACAGACGCTCAGATGGAGCGCAAATTAGACTAGTTTCATAATAATGAAGTGTAACTAAACTTCACTCTAGGGCGCCATCCTTAGGTCTGGGCGGTTTCTGAACCGAAAAAATCGAATTTGGACCTGAGATCTTTGCGCTGGGACTTGGCATGCTACCTCAAGCGTGAGGGGGGATTCGCACGGGATGCCGGTGGTCTTTCACCGCCTGCAGTCTGCTCGTCGAAGACCCAAATGGAGAGTCCCGGATGCGTATCCTCAAGTTGACTGCAGTTGCAGTCTTGCTCGGGGGCCTGTCGTTTGGTGCCGTCGCCGCGCCCATCGGGTTCACGTTCAATGCCGGGCAGGTCACGTCGATCGCCAGCGACGCGCCGAGCGACATCACCAACTTTCAAGTCGGCGAGGACCTGCTGCTCACCTTCACGATCGAAAGCACGACGCCGGACTCCGACCCCAATGTGGGAGCAGGGCGCTTCTACGATCCCTTGGGCACCATCACCGTGACCGGGGCGACC
>JBCBOR010000146.1:0-6110 GCA_039821125.1 Pseudomonadota bacterium | reverse complement strand
GCCGCACCGGGGCGCGGCTCGGCTTCCGGCGCATCCTCGGACAGTCTGCGCACGATCACCTGACGCAGATCCAGCAGCGCCATCAGCAAAGGGTCGGACTGCTCGCTGACCATCGCGTTCGGCGCTTCCTTGTCGACCCAGTTGGTGAACTTGTTCAGCTCTTCCATGAAGGTCTCGACATCATTAGACCATCGGCCTCGCGGCGTGCCTTGTACGTCTCCCACCAATCCTTGATTTCGGCGACCTCCGCCTCGGTCGGCGGGCGGCGCTTGTGCGGGCGGATCTCGTCCTTGCCGGTGATCGCGGCAATCTGGTTCAGCTCGATCCGGCGCTGGCGATTGGATACCTCCATGCGGAACACCAGCGCGCCCTGCTTGCGTATCCGGTAGTAGAGTTTCATCACCAAGTCCGCCGTTGCCGGGTCCGGGGATCCAGGCGGCATGCCACTGACGTGCCCGGATCCACCTGTACCGAGGCTAACTGCACCCGCCGATGGGCGCAAAGAGCTATTTCATCCGGCCGGTGCAGCACCTTCCATTGGGACAGCCCCCAGAAATGAAAAAGGGCCGGATCAGACCGGCCCTTTCCACCCCATACGCCGCAGCGTCCCTCAGCGTTTCAAGGCGCGTGTCTCATAGGCTCTCAGAGGCATGCGGGCCGCTGGGCCATAGCCCTGCAGATCGACACGCAGGTTCGGGAAGATCGTGAAGATCTCCTCGCGGATTTCCTCCTCGATCCAGCTCAGACCCTGTTCGCCAGGGTGGAAGCTCTCCGAGGCCGCGCCGTTTGCCGTGACGATCTCGTGGCTGTCGAACAGCATGTGGAAGTACTCGACCTCACCGCCGCTCTGGACATAGATCGTGTCGCCATTGACCAGATGCTTGGCCGCCGCCAGCACCTCGGCCTGGCCGAACATCAACTCGGCCCGCCAGTCAGTCAGCAGCATCCGGTGCAGCGGACTGACACGCAGGTCGCGGTCATTGCCAAGCGCACCGGCACGGATCACGACAGGGGCAAGATCGCCCACCGCGGCCACGGTCTGGCTGCCGATCCAGCGCACCGGCTGGGCCCCGCGATCATGGGTCAGCACCAGATCGCCTTCGGAGAGATCCTCGATCGCCACCTCACCCGACGGCGTCGCGATCATGGTTCCGCGGGTGAAGCAGACAATCCGCTCGATCTCGGAGAACGTGATCGTGCTGACCGTGTTGCCGCCGCTGTCGAGCACGTTGATCGTGCCGTCCTCGTCGTCGCCACCTGCAAAGATGACATCGAACGAGCCACCGTCAGGTGTATCGACAACCAGAGTATCGTTGTCGAGCACCGGATCGTCATTGCCGCCGCCATCGACGATATCATCGCCTTCGCCGACAGTGATGACATCGTTGCCGTCGCCGCCGAGGATGCTGTCATTGCCGGCACCGCCGTCGATGACGTCATTGCCATCATCGCCGTCGATGGTGTCGTTGCCGTCACCGCCATCGACCGTGTCGTCGCCCTGGCCAGCGTCAACCGAGTCGTCGCCGCCACCCGCATCGACGGTGTCGTTGCCGTCATTGGTGACGATGGTGTTGTTGTTGCCGTCGCCGGTGACCTCGTCATTGTTGTCGCCGGTTTCGACATTCTCGAAGTTCTGGAAGTCGTCATTGCCGGTTTCGGCGCTCGACGCCTCTCCGGTGGTGAAGTCGACAACCGCCGGGCCGATCGCGTCGGTCAGGTCCAGCGTATCGATGTCGTCGCCGCCATCGAGGCTGTCATTCCCGGCGCCGCCCTGGACCACGTCGTTGCCGCTGCCCGCATCGACGGTGTCGTTGCCTTCCTGCGCGACAACCGAGTCGTTGCCGTCGCCGCCAAGGATCGAGTCATTGCCGCCGCCACCATCGAGCAGGTCGTTGCCAGCACCGCCATCGAGGATGTTGTCGCTGCCGGTACCGACAAGCGTGTCATCGCCCGAACCGCCGGTGGCATTCTCGAAATTCGTGACGACATCGTCGCCGATCTCGGCACCGGTCGCGGTCTGATCCGACAGGTTGATCGTGACGGTTTGCGTTGCATCCGAGGCATCGACCGTGTCGCTGCCGCCCGGTCCGCCGTCGAGGTTGTCATTGCCTGCACCGGCTTCGACGGTGTCATCGCCAAGCCCGGCTTCGACCGAGTCGTTGCCATCGCCCGCATCGATCGTATCGTTGCCGTCATTCGAGACGATGGTGTTGTCGGCCCCGTCGCCGGTGATCGAGTCGTTGCCGTCTCCGGTCGTGACATTCTCGAAGTTTGCAACGGTATCGTCGCCGGTCTCGGCACTGGTTGCGGTGCCACCATCCAGGTCGACCGTGGCGCCGCTGACCGCGTCGGTCATGTCGAGCGTATCGATATCCGCACCGCCGTCGAGATCGTCGTTCCCGGCGCCGCCCTGAACGGTGTCATCATCCGCACCGGCGTCCACTGAGTCGTTGCCAGCGCCGCCAAAGATAGAGTCCGAGCCATCGCCGCCAAGGATCGAGTCGTTGCCGGCCGCGCCGTCGAGCGCGTCATCGCCGCCACCGCCGTCCAGTGTGTTGTCTGCGGCGCTGCCGCTGATGTCATCACCCGCCGAGCCACCGGTTGCGTTCTCGAAATTGGTGATCGCGTCATCGCCGACATCGACACCGGTCGCTGTGTCATTGCCGAGATCGATCGTTACCGCGTTCGTCGACAGGGAGGCATCATAGGTGTCGATATCGTCGCCACCGTCGAAGATGTCATTGCCCAGGCTCGCGCCGACCGTGTCGTTGCCGCTACCCGCGTCAACCGAGTCTTCGCCTGAGCCCGCATCGATCCGGTCGTTACCCACGCCGCCCGAGATCGAGTCGTTGCCGGCATTGCCAGTCAGCGTATCGTTGCCCGCACCGCCGTCCAGCGTGTTGGCGTCATTGTTGCCCGAGATGGCATCGTCGCCTGCGCCGCCGGTGACATTCTCGAAATTGGTGATGACATCATTGCCGACATCGGCGCCGGTCGCCGTGTTGGCGCCGAGATTGACCACGACCGGTGCAACAGAAGCTGAAGCGTCGTAGGTATCGGTGTCGTCACCGCCGTCGAGCACGTCGTTGCCAGCGCTTGCCGCGACGAGGTCATTGCCCTCGCCGGCGTCGATCGAGTCATTGCCGGCGCCGCCATCCAGCGTATCGTTCCCAAGACCACCGAAGACCGTCTCTGCGCCCGCCGAGCCCGAGACGCTGTCTTCGCCATCGGTGAGGTTGAAGACTTCGAAATTCTGGAAGCTGTCGCCGTCGGAATTGCCGCCGGTTCCGGTACCCGTGATCGTGTCGTTGCCAAGGCCATCCGACACGAGATCAAGGTCCAGTGTCACCGCATCGGCGCTGTCCGAATAGTCCAGCGTATCCGTGCCATCGCCGCCATCCAGCGTATCGGCGGCCTGACCGGCTGCAACGAAGTCGTCGCCGCCACCAGTTTCGATGTTCACACCGGCATTGTCCGCAGTCGCATCGACCGCGTCGTCGTCGTCGGTCAGGATGATGCGCTCGATCTCGGAGAAGTCATCGGTCCCGACGCCAGCCGAGTTCACCGTACCGGATTCGTCGCCATCGTAGTCGACCGTGACGCCATCGACTTCGCCCGAGTAGTCGATGACGTCGATGTCTCCGTCCCCGGCATCCTCGCCGCCGACAAGACTGTCATCGCCCGCGCCACCGATCAGGGTGTCGTCACCGTCTCCACCGGCCAGGGTATCGTCGCCCCCGGCACCGTCGATGATGTTGTCCTCGGCGTTGCCCGCGATGCTGTCGGCCTGTTCGGTGCCGATGGCATTCTCGTAGTTGATGTTCGACTCGATCTCACCGTTGACGTCCGTGGCGCCACTGGTCATGTCGAAGGTCAGCGGGCCGGTCTGGTTCTCGAACGTGATCGTATCGATCCCGGCACCGCCATCGGTGGTGTCCGCCTGATCCCGCGCGATAACAAGGTCATTGCCCGCACCAGCGTCGATGAAATCCTCGCCACCATTGCCGTCAATCGTGTCGTTGCCGTTGCCGCCGAACAGCGAGTCGAGATCCTGCCCCACGGTGTTCGAGTTGATCCCGCCAACGATCGAGTCGTTGCCATCGCCGCCGAACACATCATCCCCGACCGAGGAGACATCCGGGTTGGCGGGATCCGGCGAATTCGGGTCATTCGTCGTGATGATATCGTCGCCCGCGCCGCCATAGACCGTGTCGCGGCCAAGCGCCGGCGAGATCAGCGCGAAGTTCGAGGTGATCGTGTCGGCGCCGTCGCCACCATAGATGATGTCGTCCCCGACACCGCCATAGATGGTATCGTCACCGTCGAGACCTGAGATGGTGTTCGTGGCGAACGGAAACGAGCCGCTCTCGTCGAGAAAATCGTCGTTGTTCGTACCTGTAACCGTCGGCATGCCCGTATCCTTTTATCGAACACAAGCGCATGGCACTCCGGTCAGGAAGATGGACTCCGGGCGTGATCCCCCTTTGCCCCAGCAAATGGCGGCGAGCGAAACGCTACAAGCCGCCTATGATGTCCTGATCGTCGCACGATGCGCGCTTTGGTGTCAAAGAACATCACAAAAAGGTAAAAGTAAAGCAAAATGGCCGAAAACCCGTGGGTTAACGGTGTTTTGCAACGTTACCGGGAGCGGATTTTCACCACCTCCTTAGAATTGCACGGGAATGTGGCGGAAGTGGCCGGTTTCGGCCACGAACGCCCCTGTGGAAGACGGCATGGGGCTGGCGCAAACCAGCCCCGAAGGGCCTCACCCCTTGAGATTGCCGCAGAACCGTTGGATCCGGGTGCAGGCGTCTTCCAGTGCCTCGTCTGACGTCGCATAGGAGGCCCGGAAGTTCGGGCTGAGGCCAAAGGCCGAGCCGTGGACCACGGCCACGCCCTCGGTCTCGAGCAGTTCCGTGACGAAATCCTCGTCGGTCTCGATCACCTTGCCGGACGGCGCGGTCTTGCCGATGCACCCCGCGACCGAGGGGTAGACATAGAACGCCCCCTCCGGCACCGGGCAGGTGATCCCCTGCGCCTGGTTCAGCATCGAGCACACGAGATCCCGGCGGCGCAGAAACGCCGCTCCACTTTCAGCAATGTAGTCCTGAGGACCGTTCAGCGCGGCAACCGCCGCCCACTGGCTGATCGAGGACGGGTTCGATGTCGTCTGGCTCTGCACCTTGCGCATGGCGGTGATCAGCTCGACCGGACCACCAGCATAGCCCATGCGCCAGCCGGTCATCGCATAGGCCTTCGACAACCCGTTCACCGTCAGCGTGCGGTCGTAAAGCCCGGGCTCGACCTCGGCCGGGGTGCAGAAGGTGAACGGCGCGTAGCTGATATGCTCGTACATATCGTCCGTCATCACCCAGACATGGGGGTGCTTCATCAGCACATCGGTCAGGCCCTTCAGCTCCTCCGCCGAGTACCCCGCCCCGGACGGGTTCGACGGAGAGTTGAACAGGAACCATTTCGTCTTGGGCGTGATCGCAGCATCGAGCTGTGCAGGCGTGATCTTGAAGTTCGTCTCCAGCGAGGCTTCGACCACCACGGGGGTTCCGCCGGTCAGGAGCACCATGTCCGGGTACGACACCCAGTAGGGAGCTGGAATGATCACCTCATCGCCCGGGTTCATGGTCGCGAGCAGCGCGTTGTAGAGAACCTGCTTGCCTCCGCCCGAGACCGAGATCTGCGCCGGCGTGTAGTCGAGGCTGTTGTCGCGCTTGAACTTGTCGCAGATCGCCTGCTTCAGCTCGGGGATCCCATCGACCGCCGTGTACTTCGTCTTGCCCTCGGCCATGGCCTGCGTCGCCGCGGCCTTGATGTGCTCGGGCGTGTCGAAGTCAGGCTCTCCCGCACCAAGACCGATCACGTCCTTGCCCGCGGCCTTCAGCTCACGGGCCTTGTTCGTGACCGCAATGGTCGGCGAGGGCTTCACGCGGGCGAGGCTGTCGGCGAGAAACGCCATGGTCTTTCTCCTATTTGTCTGGATCGGCCCCGGGTTTGGAGCGAGGCGTGTCTACGCTTCCACGCGCCACCGGGCAAGACAATCTGATTGATCCGTGGCTAGGAACGATCAGAATCTCGCGGAGAATAAAGTGTCGGCT
>JBCBOR010000145.1:0-6120 GCA_039821125.1 Pseudomonadota bacterium | reverse complement strand
ATCCGAGGCCGCACGAAGAGTCTCCGATCCGAGATCGTGCTCACGATCGACGATAGGGATGCGCAGGCATCGGGCGTGCTGACAATTCGCCGGCGAGACTTTCGTCTCGGCGTGGGGCCCTCGGCCGCGTTCGTCGAGATCGGGCCCGATGTCCTGGTCCGCTTCTCACTCGTCGCCCGGCCGCAGGGGTAGGGAAGATGGCTTTCAGGAACACGGCGGAGACATGGGGGGCGCTCGCCCGCGCCCTCCACTGGGCCATGGCCCTGCTGATCCTCGGCCTGCTCGCTCTGGGGTTCTACATGGTGGAGCTGCTTGGCGACGCGCCTGACAGCATGCTTCTGCGCCTCGAGCTCACCCAGATCCACAAGAGCTTCGGCGTCGTCGCCTTTGTGCTGGCGGTGGTTCGTATGGGCTGGCGCTGGATGAACGCGACGCCGGCCGTACTGGGCGGGAGCCACCTTATGGCCCTGATGGCACAGATGGGGCATCTCGCGCTATACGCCTGCATGATCGTGCTGCCCGTGAGCGGTTGGCTCATGGCCTCCGCCTCACCCTTCAACGATCCTGACGCCTTCTTCGTCGTGAAGAACATGGTCTTCGGCCTGTTCGAACTCCCGGACCCGTTTCCAAGGGGCGATGAGGCGCTCACCGAGTTTTTCGGGGCCGTCCACTTCTACGCCGCGATGACGCTGATGGTGATCTTGACCCTGCACATCGCCGCCGCCCTGAAGCACCACTTCGTGGATCGTGACACCGTGATGAGGCGCATGATCCGCGGCTGAAGCACGGGGGTGAGGCAGAGGCGCAGAAAGAAGCCGTCGGACAACCGCATCATGCGTCGGCGTCGAGCTCTAGCCAGCTATCATTGGCGCCGCCACAGTGCACCCTAGGACTTTCGCGCAGACGGCCAATTCGGTTGAAGAAGTCAACTCAGGCCCGGAGACGCCACTACATGTCGAGCGAAGAAGGTTCATCTTCATGAATGTGGTGGCTAAACTCGCCAGTTCCTCAGTCCGGCGGACTTATTCAACAAAATCGGCCCATTGCCGGCCTCGGCGGCTGTCGCTGGGTTCGGAGTCGCTGCGCCCGAAAACGGCAACTGGCCCAAGTCGCAGCATCAAGGCTGCCTAGAAGAGCGCTCATAGCGCTACGAATGCGTGTCTTGGATGCCGACCGTTCGAGTTTGCGAGACAACAAGCAAGTCTGACCGTCGAAACCAAAACCGAAGTCATCGGGCGCGGTACGCCAGAGGCTTGCGCGCAACGTCGATGGTCGCAGCATGGAGAGCGGTTTGCGCTGATGATTGCTCGGTGCTCTCATGATGGGCCGCGCCAGGCTGCCGAGGACACGCATTGCGCTCCGGTCGCACTCTGAGCATTCTTCGCGTATGAGCGCGCTAAGCTACACTCACGACCTCTTTCTGGTGTCGATGTCGTGCGTGATCGCACTGGTTGCCGGGTTCACCGGGCTGTCCCTGACCAAGAACCTGTCGAAGAAGACGGTTCCCCAGAAAAAGGTCTCGATCGCGCTCGCTGCCGTGGCGCTTGGCGGCGGCATCTGGTCGATGCACTTCGTGGCAATGCTGGGCCTGCAGCTCCCGATCTTGTTCTACTATGATGCGGCGATCACACTGGTCTCGGCGCTGACCGCCATCCTGATCGTGGCCGTCGCCCTGGTCATGCTGCATTTTCTGGACCGGACGCCGCTGGTCATCGTCTCGGCCGGCGGTCTGGTCGGGATCGGGATCCTGACCATGCACTATATCGGCATGGCCGGTCTGGAGCTTTGCCGCGCGGTATATACGCCCGGCGGGGTCGTCCTGTCGTCGGTCGCTGCCATCGCGCTCTGCATCGCGGCGATTGCTATCGCCTATGGGCGGCGCACCGACCGGAACCTGCTGCTTGGCACATTGTGTTTCGCCGTGGCGGTGTCGTCGGTCCATTTCCTCGCGATGGCGGGCACGAGCTTCGTGGCGCTTCCGACGCTTGCCGAGTTCGGTCCCGTGATCAGCAACGAGGTTCTGGCGCTGGCGGTGATCCTGACGAGCTTCGTGCTTCTCGGCAGCTTCCTCTGGGTCGGCATCACACATCTTGTCGAGGCACCGGCGGTCGAGGCCGATGCCGGTTCGGGCGTGGAGGTGCTGCCGGTCGAGCGGCCCGCGCGCGAGACGATCGTGCCAGGCCTCCAGGTCCCGTGCGAGCGCGATGGCGGCAAGGTGTTCATCTCCGCCCGGGATGTCGCGCTGGTGCGGGCGGATGGCCACTACACCCAAGTCTACACCGAGGGCGACCGGCTGTTCTGCGTCTGGCCGATCACCGTGGCGAGCAAGCGCCTCGCGGCCGAAGGGCTGCTGCAGACCCACCGGAGCTATGTCGTCAATCCAAGCAAGGTCTCGCGGTTCGAACGGTCCAAGGACAAGGGTCGGTGCATTTTTACGGCACCGGAGCTGCCGCCGGCGCCGGTGAGCCGGTCGCGGTTGAAGGTGGTGCAGGATACGCTGTCCACGAGCGAGGGCGCAGTTCGTGAAGGCTAGGGCGCAGTTCGTGCAAAAGGTCTGATTTTCGTGTGTTTTTAAGAGCCACGGCCAATCCGACCGGGGTTGTTTCCTCCCAACGATAGATAAAGACACTAGGGAGGACTGCCGGTGATACCAGCGGCATTTGAATACCATCGCCCCAAGGAGATGGACGAGGTGCTCGCCATTCTCGAGCGCTATGGCGATGATGCGCGGGTCATGGCGGGGGGGCACAGCCTGATCCCAATGATGAAGCTGCGGATGGCGGACATTCCGCATCTGATCGACCTGCAGGATGTCGGCGGGCTCGCCGGCATCGAGATCGGCGCCGAGAGCATTCGCATCGGTGCGATGGTCACGCAGGCGGAGATCATCGATCACGCCGAGCTCGCGGCGACCGCCCCGATCTTCCGCGAAGCAGCATTGCAGATCGCCGACCCGCAGGTGCGCTATATGGGTACCGTCGGCGGCAATGTGGCCAATGGCGACCCGGGCAACGACATGCCCGGTCTGATGCAGTGCCTCGATGCGCGCTTCACCCTGGTCGGTCAGGATGGCGAGCGCGAGGTGGCTGCGCGGGAGTTCTACGAGGCAGCCTATATGACCGCGCGGGCGGATGAAGAGGTGTTGACCTCGGTCACAGTTCCGCGGCCCCAAGGCGGCTACGCCTATGAGAAGCAGAAGCGCAAGATCGGCGACTACGCCACTGCGGCGGCGGCCGTTCAAATCACGAAGGCGGGGGACGCGGTTGCGTCCGCCTCGATCGCGATGACGAACCTCAGCGACACGCCGGTGTTCTCGGAGGCCGCGGGCGCGGCTCTGGTCGGGACGGCGATGGATGCGGCGGCGCTGGATGCGGCCGTTGCTGCAATGAAGGGCGATATCGATCCGTCTGAGGACAACCGCGGGCCCGTGGCGTTCAAGATGCATGTCGCCGGGATCATCCTGCGCCGCGCGATCGAGCGCGCCTGGTCGCGCGCGTAAGGGGGCAACCATGTCGAAGAGAATGCACATCACCCTGACGGTGAACGGAAAGGCCGAGGAGTTCCTGGCCGAGCCGCGCGAGCTGCTGATCTACACGCTCCGCGAACGTCTCAACATCACGGGCCCGCATATCGGCTGCGAGACGTCGCACTGCGGGGCCTGCACCGTGACGCTCAACGGCAAGTCGGTGAAGGCGTGCACGATGTTCGTGGCCCAGGCCGATGGCGCCGAGATCACCACCATCGAGGGGATCGGCACGCCCGATGCCCTGCACCCGCTGCAGGAGGCGTTCAAGGAGCATCACGGGCTGCAATGCGGCTATTGCACGCCGGGGATGATCACCAGGGCTGTAAAGCTACTCGAGGAGAACCCGACGCCCACGGAGGAAGAGATCCGCTTCGGCATGGCGGGCAATATCTGCCGCTGCACCGGCTATCAGAACATCGTCAAAGCGATCCGGGCCGCTGCGTCCGAGATAAGCGCCGCGAAGGAGGCTGCAGAATGAACGACATGGCCCCCGATCGCGAGGCCCGCCAGGAGGGCCTCAAAGGCCTCGGCTGCTCGCGCAAGCGCGTCGAGGATGCGCGCTTCACGCAAGGCAAGGGCAACTATGTCGACGACATCAAGCTCGACGGCATGCTGTTCGGCGATTTCGTGCGCTCCCCTTTCGCCCATGCCCGCGTGGTGAGCGTCGACAAGGAAGCAGCGCTGAAGGTGCCCGGCGTTCTCGCGGTGCTGACGGCGGAGGATCTCGCGCCGCTGGGCCTCCACTGGATGCCGACGCTCGCCGGCGACAAGCAGATGGTGCTGGCGGATGGCAAGGTGCTGTTCCAGGGCCAGGAGGTCGCTTTTGTGGTCGCCGAGGACCGGTATGCCGCGGCCGACGGGATCGAGGCGGTGGAGGTCGAGTACGAAGAGCTCCCCGTCATCGTCGACCCGTTCGAGGCGCTGAAGTCCGACGTGGTGCTGCGCGAGGATCTGGACCCGACGGCCCCTGGCGCGCACGGGCCCCGCAAGCACCCCAACCACATCTTCACCTGGGAGGCGGGCGACAAAGCGCCGACCGAGGAGGTGATCGCCAACGCCGAAGTCGTGGCGACCGAGACGATGTACTACCACCGGACGCACCCATGTCCGCTCGAGACCTGCGGCTGCGTTGCCTCGATGGACAAGGTGAACGGCAAGCTGACCCTCTGGGGCACGTTCCAGGCGCCGCATGCCATCCGCACGGTCGTCAGCCTGATCTCGGGGATCGAGGAGCACAACATCCGCGTGATCTCGCCCGATATCGGTGGGGGCTTCGGCAACAAGGTGGGGGCCTATCCGGGATATGTGTGCTCGGTGGTGGCGTCGATCGTGACGGGCAAGCCGGTCAAGTGGATCGAGGACCGGATGGACAACCTGATGACCACCGCCTTTGCCCGCGACTACTGGATGACCGGCAAGATCGCCGCCACCCGCGAGGGCAAGATCACCGGTCTGCATTGCCAGGTGACGGCCGACCATGGCGGCTTCGATGCCTGCGCGGATCCGACCAAGTTCCCGGCGGGGTTCATGAACATCTGCACCGGGTCCTACGACATCCCGACCGCCTATCTGGAGGTCGACGGCGTCTACACCAACAAGGCGCCGGGCGGGGTGAGCTATCGGTGCTCCTTCCGGGTGACCGAGGCTGTCTACTTCATCGAGCGGATGATCGAGGTGCTGGCGATCGAGCTCGGCATGGACGCGGCCGAGCTGCGCCGGATCAACTTCATCAAGAAGGAGCAGTTCCCCTACACCGCGGCGCTCGGCTGGGAATATGACAGCGGCGACTACCACACCGCCTGGGACAAGGCGCTGAAGGCGGTCGATTATGACGGACTGCGCGCCGAGCAAGCCGAGCGGGTGGAGGCCTTCAAGCGGGGCGAGACGCGCAAGCTCATGGGCATCGGGCTCAGCTTCTTCACCGAGATCGTAGGGGCAGGCCCGGTGAAGAACTGCGACATCCTTGGCCTCGGCATGTTCGACAGCTGCGAGATCCGGATCCACCCCACGGGCTCGGCCATCGCGCGGCTCGGCACGATCAGCCAGGGCCAGGGGCATGCGACGACCTTCGCCCAGATCTTGGCATCCGAGATCGGCCTGCCGGCGGATTCGATCACGATCGAGGAGGGCGATACGGACACGGCGCCCTACGGCCTCGGAACCTACGGGTCGCGTTCGACGCCTGTGGCGGGCGCCGCCAGCGCGATGGCCGGGCGCAAGATCCGCGCCAAGGCGCAGATGATCGCGGCCTATCTGCTCGAGGTCCATGACCACGACGTGGAGTTCGATGTCGACCGGTTCGCGGTCAAGGGGGCGCCCGAGCGCTTCAAGACCATGAAGGAGATCGCCTTTGCCGCCTACAACCAAGCGATCCCTGGCATCGAGCCCGGCCTCGAGGCGGTGAGCTATTACGACCCGCCCAACATGACCTACCCCTTCGGCGCCTATGTCTGCGTGATGGACATCGACGTCGACACCGGGGTGCCGGAGATCCGCCGCTTTTATGCGCTCGACGATTGCGGCACGCGGATCAACCCTATGATCATCGAGGGTCAGGTTCATGGCGGTCTGACCGAGGCGCTGGCCGTGGCGCT
>JBCBOR010000144.1:0-6247 GCA_039821125.1 Pseudomonadota bacterium | reverse complement strand
GTTGGACACCGCCCGCCGGAAGGGCATCGGAATGGGCGGGGGTTGCGGCGAAAACCGCCGGCTACCGGGGTTCCCGCTGCGCGGTGGGCCCCCCCCCGAAACAGGGTTCGCAGCGGGTCTCTCATCCCAAAGCATGCGATGTCCGGTACCAACCCGTTCTGACGGATGCCGCGCGGTGACCGAAGGCTCGGCTTCAATCACCTGAGCAGGGTGTTCGCCGGGCGCCGACGGGTCAGGCGCTCCGGCTGGCTGACCTTAGTCGTCTGCGGTGCGGTTGGCCCAGGTTTGGGTCGCGGTCAAGTCGCTGGAACAGGGCTCCAGGGTGAGCGCGATCATCTGGTTCTTGTCGCTCCGGCCCGTGCGGGTTTCACCGGTCAGCGTCAGACACATTTCGGGTGCGGATGCCGGGGCAATCGTGCCTTCGCCATCAAAAGCCCAGCTTTGCGCACCGGACCCATCACAGGCGGCCAGTTCGACCGGGGCACCTGCGTCAGTCGAGGGCGCCTGTACGCATACGTCGAATTCAGGCATGTAAAGCACACCATCCGCGAACTGGTCGGGATCGAAAGCCTGATCGACAAGCACCTCGCCTGACGGGCTGTAACATGTGTGTGCTTGCAGCCCGTTTTCAGGGTTGGCATCGGCCCCGCGCCCCTTGGCAATATCGATACAGTATCCGTTTTGGATGTTGTCGAGCATGTCGACAACATAGATCTCGACATTTTCAGCGTTTGCCGTGCCCGCGGCCATCAAGACGGCAAAGAAGGCTACAGTTGGTTTGAGCATGGAGACGACCCCTATGTTCACAGTATTGGATTATTCGACTGCAAGGCGGCAGAGTACGGTGTTGCTTTGTTCCAGATCCGGCCCCCAAATCAACCGGGCATCACCGTCCCAGGTGATCTCGTCATAGCCATGTTTCGGATCTACTTCTGCGGCTGTGTAGAAGCTTGCTGGCGCCCAGCCCGAGTCATCAAATCCGGGCATATCCCAGCCCCCGGGCTCATCCGAGGCTTCAAACCCGCATGGGCCTTCGCCCGCGACCGGATCGCGTTCGTCTTCGCATGACTTGTCCAGCGGCGCGGTGTGGATGACCCGGCATTGCCAAAGGTCGTTGCTGACGATGATCGTCTCGCCCGCGGCATTCCTGATCTGAAGAATGACACCGCCATCGCCCATCTGCTGGCGGCGCGTGCCAATGTATTCCAACCCGGTGTCATTCTCCTTGAAGTCTTTGGCGACGAGGCCAATGACAAACGGCTTTTCCGCCTCGAAGGAGAAACTCTCGGCGTTGAAGGACCGCTCTGTTGTGATTGGAACGCTGTCTTCGGCAACCTGTTCGCCGTTCACCCGCAGTTCAAACCAGTTGTCTGCCCAGACATCCACGTCATAGGGCTCCGCGTATGACATCGCGCCTGAGACCAGGCAAAAGGCCAGGGCGGCCGTGATCACGCGCATTGGACTCTCCGTCATTTCCACTCGCATACCATGCTACGGCTCAGCGGCTTTCCTCCGTCAATTTTTCTCGCTCCGGTTGAAAGCTGGCCTGCGCTGGCACCAACCGTACGTCCCCTTGGTCCCCGCCCGTCATCCCCGTCGTTGCCGCAGGACCACCGACATTCTGTACATACGCCTGCCATACGCGGGCGGTACGCGTGCCATACAGGTGCCACACGATTGCAAGACGCCTGCCATACGCTTGGATCCCGGCCCGAGGGTGTTCGTCAGATGTCGATATCGGCCCAGAGCAAGTGGTGGTCCGACGCCCGGTGGTGCTTCTTTTCAAGCTCGGGATAGACCTCCCATCGCGGCGGGCGGGAGCCTGGCCAGAGGCCGCGGCGCTCCATCCCGGCAAGGGTGACCTTCCCGAAAAGTGCTGGTGACAGAAGGAGATAGTCGATCTTGTCACTGTCGTTGCCCAACCCGTGGGTGCCGATCCCGCGATGGCCGTTGTTTGCGTTGAACTCGAACGCCGTGAACCTCTCGTGCTCGGAAATGTCTTTAAGATCAGTGTCTTGCAGCAGCGGCGCAAGTTCCTCGCTGTCCGGCGTGTCGTTCAGATCGCCGAGGACGATGATATTCTCGAACCCCTCGCAGAGCAGCCGGTTGTAGTAGCCCGCCACCGCCTCGGCCTGCGCAAGGCGCTTGGCGCGGCTCGAGGGGTCGTTGCCACCGAACTTGGACTTGAAGTGATTTGGGAGCAAAATCAACCTATTACCAAGCGCTGTCGTCACCTCGTATTCCGGGCAATCGCGGCTGAAGATCGGAAAGCCATCCTCCTTCAGATCATCGACATGGCTGCGCACCGTCCCGATAGGGAAGCCTTCGCGGGTGGCGAGCCCGACATCGATTCCGCGCCCGTCATTGCCGTCGATGACCATGATATGCCGATAGCCCTGCCCCGGTGCGACACCGACTTCGGACAGCACCCGGTCGTGGAACTCCTTGAGAACAGGGCGACTTTCGGCCTCGACCACCGCCAGCACATCGGCCCGAGCATCCCGGATCATCCGGGCCGTGTTCATCATCGCGACCTCGTCCACCGGGGCGGTCTTCAATTCGCACCAGCCGATCCAGTCGTCCCGCCCGTTCGCCTTGATAAAGGTGGGGCGCGTCCGCGGGCGCGAGATCAGTTGCCCGCGAATCTTGCGGATGCGCACGAACCGGCCTTCATCGCGGCGCAGCATGCCGAGCGCCTCGATCAACTCCAGCATTCGCGCCTTGTCATCGTCGGTGTAGACAGCCTGCTCGAACAGTCGGTTCAACTCGGCATGAGCATCGAGCACCTCCCCCTCCAGTCCCTCGCCATCGTCTCCAAACACCCTCGCCCGGTCAAAAAGGTTCTCGACATTGAATGCTGCGACCCGCATCGCGGTCTCCAGTTCTGTACTGAAACAATCCGATCGACAGTCTACAGCAGTTGAATGACATCCGCGTGCCAATCCTGTTTGTGATTTTGGTTCTGATTTCTTGCTGTCTTGCGATCGCAGCCGTAACGCTACAGGCAGGAGGCGGCTCTTCATGTCTGCGTATGACTGGTCCAGCGATGTGTTCAAAGCCGTGCGTGCGCGTGAGATCGCAACCGTTGCGACCATCCCCGATGGTGGGCTGACCCGGTTCCTGACCCGCTGCCGCGTGGATAATGATACCCGTGTCGTGACGCTGACGACTGAGGAGGAGGGGATCGGCCTGACCACCGGCCTCTGGCTCGGCGGTGCGCGCGGGATGCTTGCGCTGCAATCCTCAGGCGTTGGCAACTGCATCAACGCACTGACCCTGCCGGCGGCGATGCGTGCACCCTGCCTGATGGTCGTCACGATGCGCGGGCACTGGGGCGAGTTCAATCCCTGGCAGGTTCCGATGAGCCGCGCGGCGCGCCCCGCGCTGGAGGCGGTCGGCGTGACCTGTATGCCCGTCGACCGAGCCGAGGAGGTCGGCGAGACCTTTGCCGCTGCCGCGGACATGGCCTTCAACACCGGCACGGCTTGCGCCGTCCTGATCAGCCAGCGCGTGATCGGCGCCAAGACGTTCGAGCGAGCCGAAGAATGAGCGACAATTATCTCGACAGGCGCACACTGGTGGCACAGGTCCTCGCCGAGCGCGATGGCGCATTGGTCATCCCCGGTCTTGGCGCCCCAACCTGGGATTGCTTCGCTGCGGGCGGCTCGGACGATTATCTTTATTCCTGGGGCGGGATGGGACTCGCCGCGATGACGGCACTCGGGGTTGCGCTGGCGCAACCGGACCGCCGCGTGCTCTGCCTGACCGGCGATGGCGAGATGATGATGGGCCTCGGATCGCTCGCGGTGATCGGCGCGCAGGCACCGGGTAATCTCAGTATTCTTGTCCTCGATAACGAGCATTTCGGCGAGACGGGCCAGCAACCGGGCCTCGCCGCCACGACCGATCTCTGCCAGATCGCGAAAGGGTCCGGCATCGCCAACACCCTGCTCGTGACCGCGATGGAGCAAGTGCCCGATCTTGCGCAGATGTTGTTCCACGCACCCGGGCCCTGCCTCGCCGTGGCTAAAATCGCTCTTACCGACGATCCGCTGCTGTTGCCGGAGAAAGACGGGGCGATGATCGCGCGCACATTCCGCGCAGCGGCAACAGGCTCATAACCGCCTGTTTTTTCGTTAACGTCGGCATCCTATCTAATAGGGCAACGCACGAATCACTCCAGAAGGAGACCCGATGCACCGGATTCCGGCCAGCGGCCTCGCCGCCGCAACTGCTCTGACACTTCTGGTCGGTGGCACGACCGGCACCGTCCTTGCCGAGACCGCCGCGCAGATCGCTGCAAAGGGCGGCTGCCCAGGCTGCAACCTCAAACTCGCCGGGCTGCGCGGGCTCGCGGCGAAGGGCGGCGATTTCTCCGATGCAAACCTGATCGAGGCCGACCTCAAAGGCGCTGTTCTGGATGGCGCCCGGTTCGGGGATGCATCGCTGCACCGGGTCGAGATGGAGCGCGCCAGTATCCGCGAGGCCGATTTCTCAGGCGCAACAATGCGCGATGGCGATCTTGAAAAGGCTGACGGATCGGGCGCGCGGTTTGTCGAGACGGACCTGCGGGACGCGGATATGGCGAACGCCAACCTCAGCGGGGCAGATCTGACCGAAGCGGATTTGCGCAAAGCGCTGATGCGACGGATCACGGCGCCCGGAGCGGTCTTTCGCGAAGCGCTGCTCGAACGCACGGATCTCGAGCGCGCCGACCTCACCGGGACCGACTTCTCCGAGGCTCGGATGACCGGCGCCGATCTTGACCGGGCCGATCTCTCGGGCGCTGTCTTCACGGGCGCCACGCTCAAGAGCGCACGGTTGTCGAGCACGGATCTCTCAGGTGCCACGTTTGATGACGCAGATTTGACCAGTGCCCTGATGCGGCGCACCCGTCTGTCGGGCGCTGATCTCAGCGGCGCAGACGGACTGACCCAGAAGCAGCTTGATCTGGCCTGCGGGGACGCGGCCACGAAGCTGCCTGCCGGCCTGACGGTCAAGACCTGCAGCGCCGATCTGCAACCGGACACCGACTGACACGATCTGGCGAGCCCCCGTGCCACGGGGTTGATCACAAGGCGACGCAGGATAGGTAGGGACCATGGACATCACAGATCCCCCGGGCGCCGCGCGCCGCCTGCCCTTTGCCCCGACGGTGCTGCAACGGGCCGTGTTGTCGATCTCCGCCCTGCTTGCCGCCTATATCGGATGGGAGGGGATTGTCGACACCACCGGGTTCCTGCGCGCGATGGATGTCGAGATCCTCGGCCCCGGCGGCATGAACGAGATCCGCGCGCAATATGGCGGATTTTTTGGTGCGGTGACGATCGTCTGCCTGCTCGGGATGTTTGGCCGGATCCGCCCGTCGGCCGCGCTCACGGTGATGATCGCAATCTATGGCGGGGTGCTGTTCGGGCGTCTCGTCAGTCTCGGCCTGGACGGCATGGCGGTGTTCGAGAGCTATCCGGCTTTGCTGCAGCGGGCGCATGTGATCGATCTCGTCGGACTGATTCTGTCGGCTATCGCCCTCAGACAGGGTGATCGCGCGGCCTAGTCCTCCACCGCCGGATCGCCGATTGTAAGCCCCGCACGATGGGCGGTGTCGAGATGCCCCTGCCGCCGTGCCACTGATCCGCCGGATCCGTGCAGGATGTGGATACGCTTCTCGACCATGCCGAAATAGCCGAGCGTGCCGGTGCGCCAGATCGCATCCATCGCCGTCTCATAACCATAAGGTGCCATGGTCTGGGGCGAGGCACCGGCCGGGATCAGCATCACGCAGGTCCGGTCGCGCAGCAAAGAGCGCGTAGGATCGTCGGTCTGGTCATAGGCCCAGCCCCAGGACCAGACCCGGTCGACCCAGCCTTTCAACATCGCGGGCATGCCCCACCACCAAAGCGGAAAGATCAGCGCCATGGCATCGCAACGCTCGATCCGCGCCTGCTCGGCCAGAACGTCGGATGGCATCGGCGCATCGTCGAACTGGGCATCATCTTCCGGCTGCCAGACCGGACAGAACCCCTCGGCATGAAGATCCGCGATCTCGACCGAATGGCCGGCCTCCCGGCACCCCGCGGCAAACCGATCCGCGAGGGCGTGAGACAGTGAGTCCGTCCGATGATGGCAAAGAACCGAAAGCACATGCATTGTGCGCACCCTCAGACCTTAAGCGCGCAGCAAAGAGCGCGTAGGATCGTCGGTCTGGTCATAGGCCCAGCCCCAGGACCAGACCCGGTCGACCCAGCCT
>JBCBOR010000143.1:0-6293 GCA_039821125.1 Pseudomonadota bacterium | reverse complement strand
CCCCCGGTCCGGTTTTGGGCCTTGGGTGGGGGTGGGCCGGGGGGGGTGGGGGTGGGGCCACCGCGCGGGAGCCATGCCCGGCGCCAGCTGGGTATGGCGAGGGTGCAACTCTGGACGTGATCTCGCAGGGCGCGGTAGAGCCGATCAGTTGGCGACGCGCAAATCGGGCGGCGTCGCCTCGTCCTTGAGACCTGCGAGCATGTCGTCGAGGCTCATCACCCGCTGGCCTTGCTGGCCAAGGCGGCGCACAGCGACGGTACCGGCCTCGACTTCCTGGCGTCCGACGGCGAGGATCGCCGGGACGTAAGCAGCCGAGTGCTCGCGGACCTTGTAGTTGATCTTCTCGTTGCGCTTGTCGACGCCGACGCGCAGGCCCGCGGCTTGAAGCTTGGCCACAACCTCGTCCGCGTAATCATCCGCGTCAGAGACAATCGTCGTCACCACCGCTTGCACCGGCGCGAGCCAGAGCGGGAAGCGACCGGCATAGTTCTCGATCAGGATCCCGATGAACCGCTCGAAACTGCCCAGGATCGCACGGTGCAGCAGGACAGGGCGCTTCTTCGAGCCGTCCGCGGCAACATACTCCGCGTCCAGCCGCTCGCCGAGGTTGAAGTCCACCTGGAAGGTCCCGCACTGCCATTCGCGCCCAATCGCGTCGGTCAGTTTGAAATCGAGTTTGGGGCCATAGAACGCGCCCTCGCCGGGGTCGATCTCGAAGTCGTTCGTGACCTTGCGCACCGCGGTCTCTAGCGCCTCCTCGGATTTGTCCCAGACCTCGTCCGAGCCAACGCGCATCTCCGGTCGCGTTGAGAGTTTCACATCGAAGCTGTCAAACCCGAGATCATGATACATGGATGAGAGCAGTTCAATGAACCGGCGGGTCTCATCCTCGATCTGCTCCTCGGTGCAGAAGATGTGCGCATCGTCCTGAGTGAACCCGCGCACCCGCATCAGGCCATGCATCGAGCCTGAAGACTCGTAGCGGTGGCAGAACCCGAACTCGGCGACACGCACCGGCAGATCACGATAGGATTTGAGACCACTGTTGTAGACCTGCACGTGCCCGGGACAGTTCATCGGCTTGAGCGCATTCACGCGTTTTTCGTTGGCGTGTTCCTCATCGATCTCGGTGATGAACATGTTCTCGCGGTACTTGTCCCAATGACCCGAGGCCTCCCACAACTTGCGGTCAATGACCTGGGGCGTGCGGATTTCGTGATAGCCTGCGGCATTTTGCCGACGGCGGACATAGTCCTCGAGCGCCCGATACACAGCCCAGCCGTTCGGGTGCCAGAAGATCATGCCTGGCGCTTCTTCCTGCAGGTGGAAGAGGTCCATCTCCCGCCCGATTCGACGGTGATCCCGTTTCGCGGCTTCCTCGAGCATCGTCAGATGCGCATCGAGATCCTTTTTCGACTTGAACGCAATGCCATAGATGCGCTGGAGCATCTTGTTACTGCTGTCGCCGCGCCAGTAGGCACCGGCCACCGACATCAGCTTGAATGCATCGGGGGGCACCTGCCCGGTATGCGCCAGATGCGGCCCGCGGCAGAGATCCTGCCAGTGCCCGTGCCAGTACATGCAGATCGGCTCGTCGCCGGGAATGGCTTCGATCAACTCGACTTTGTAAGGCTCGTCATTGTCCTTGTAGAACTCGATCGCCCGGGCCCGCTCCCACACTTCGGTCCGCACGGGATCACGCAACGCAATGATTTCACGCATCTTTTTCTCGATGACCGCGAAATCCTCGTCGGTGAACGGCTCATCCCGATCGAAATCATAATACCAGCCGTTCTCGATCACCGGGCCGATGGTGACCTTGACGTCGGGCCAGATCTCCTGCACCGCGCGGGCCATGATGTGGGCACAGTCGTGACGGATCAGCTCGAGCACCGCGTCTTTCTCGCCGTCATCCTTTGCAGTGACGATCGAGAGACCCGCATCCGCTTCGATCGGCACGCTCAGATCCGACAGCGCGCCATCGATCCGGCAGGCCAGCGCCGCTTTGCCGAGAGACTTCGAGATATCCGCCGCCACATCACCGCCCGTCGTGCCGGCGGCATACTCGCGCTCGGCTCCGTCAGGCAGGGTGATCTTGATCTGGGCAGACATCGTCGTCTCCATGGTTTGGTTTGATAGGATTGGAAAGCGCGCGCACCTTCCCGATGGCTCATGGCACTGTCAAGGCAAAGGGTGTCCCGCACAGCGTTAAGACCAAGTGAGCAAGGCCGATCAAGCGCGGCTCGGCCGCATCGGACAGTCTTGGCACCGAACGCAACGGATGAGGCAATCATGAGTGTGGCCGACAAAGTGCTCTGGCAGATCGAGATGTCGCTCGAGACGGCGATCACACTCGAAGATCTGGCGGCGCGTTGTGCGGTCAGCCCATTTCACATGTCCCGCACGTTTCGGCTGGCGACAGGTATGTCACCCATGACGTATCTGAGGGCACGCCGTCTTTCGCGCGCGGCCGTGCGACTGGCGGAGGGCGAGGCCGATATCCTCGGCATCGCACTAGACACCCAATATGCCTCGCACGAAGCGTTCAGCCGTGCCTTTGCCACCTATTTCGGCCTCTCACCCAGCGCGGTACGCGAGGCCGGAACCACCCAATCCCTGACAATGATGGAGCCAATCACCATGAACAAAGACATGCTTGTCGATGTTGCGCTGCCTGAGCTGCGCGAACGGGACGCCATGCGCGTGATCGGGATGAGCGCGCGATGCTCACCCGAGACGATCGCGAAGATCCCATCGCTCTGGCAGACCTTCAACGCCCGTGTGGCCGAGGTTGCCAAACCCGGCAACGAGACAGCCTTTGGCGTTTGCACCGATGGCGATGGTGCGGGGAACTTTCGCTATGTTGCCGGGGTCGAGGTCGCTGCCAGCGCCAAACTCCCGGAAGGTATGGACGATGTGACGGTGCCGGCGGGCAAACATGCCGTGTTCACCCATTCCGGTCATATCTCGGACTTTCCGAAAACGGTCTATACGATCTGGAACAAGGGGCTGACCGATGCCGGGCTGACCCATCGCCCTGCGCCGGATTTCGAACTCTACGACCAGCGCTTCAATCCCGAGACCGGCCGCGGTGAGGTCGAAATCTGGATCCCGGTCGTCTGACGCCGTGCCTCTCAGCGGCGTCGATCAGCCCGGAACGATGGCCTCGTCCAGTTTGGCATCGACAATTGAGACGGTGCGGTCGATCTCGGGATGGGCCATGCCCAACTGGTGCGCGATCAGCTTGACCAGCAGATCGACACGCTCGATGAACGGCGCTCCGGCGGCAACGGCCCTGGCGGCGGAGGACGGTTTCAACAAGCTCTCCGCCGCCTTGGCATACTTCGCGAACGGCACCTGATCCGCGGGGTCTGCACCCAGTTTCTGCGCAATGGCGTCGACATGGGTGTAGATCGCCTCGGACAGCGCCGCGTCTCCGTGCACCGCATCCCGGATCGCCTGCGGAGCACCCGGTGTGATGCAGCGATAGTTCCCTGTCAGCAGCATCGACCATTTCGCCAGCGGCACAAACAGCGAGTCGTAGACCCGCAGCTTCACAGGCACGTCCTTGCCGTCGAGGGTCACGCCCGCGACATCCGCTTCCAACTCTCGCAGCAGAGCATTGTGCGCCTCGTCCGCAATCGTCGCCGCCTTGAAGTTCGTCGGCAGGCCGACATGGAGCACGTTGGCACCGTCCTCCGGCGGGCGGAACGCCTGCGGGTCCGGGGAGCAGAGCGACATGAGACCCGGCTCGAACCGCTCCCACACCTGCGCGTTGGTATAGGCCTCATCCAGATCCATATCGGCCAGTGCCGGGATGCGTTTCAGATAGGGCAACGGTGGCATGTTCATGATCGAAAGGCACGGCAAGCGCGCCTCGGCAATCTTGATCAGCAAGACCCGGATCGTGTGGTTGATATACTGCGGCTCCTGCATCGCCAGACACACGATGTCATAGCGCGTCAGGTCGACCTCCTCGGGCGTTGCCGCATCGACATTGCCGGGCAGATCAGCGGACCGGATGGCACGGTGCTCGGCCTCGTCCCTCAGCTTGATCCGGACCTCGGTGCCCTCGGCGTTGATCAGATCGGCAGTCTTGCGCCGGCAGACCAGCGTGCAGTTGTGCCCGGCCATCAACAGCTTCGTGGACAGCAGCGAGCCGTAGGAGGCCCCAAGGATCAGGATGTTACGCGCCATGTCGTGCCCTTCGCGGTTCTCTTTCTCGCGGGCGTGTAGCTCACAGCCAGCCGGCGCGAAAGAAAATTTTGCAGTGACGCGCAACAATATATCGCCAATCACCTTTTCGGTGCGCCACCGGTAAGCCAGCTGAGCAGCATGGCGATCGCGTCCTCATAGCCCGCGGCATCGGCACCGTCAGCGATGGCCATCGCGGCCCTGTCAAACGCGGCGGACAGCACGTTGGCGAGTTCCTCGAGCGGCAAGGCCGTGGTGTTGTGCTCTGGCATCGCATCCGCAAGCCCATCGACCAATGTCTGCCCCCCGGTCTCGCGGTCGATTCGTTGCATCTCCGCAACCCCGAGCGCGGACGGACCCTCGAGCAGCAACAGCCGAACCCGTCCCGGGACCTGCATCGCCGTGAAGTACGCTTTTGCCCCGGCCATCAGCGCACCATGGGCGTCGTCCGTTGCCTGTCCCGAACGATGGATATCCCGGGCAACCACCTCTGCCTCCTGTTCGACAACGGCCCGCATCAGGTCGGTCTTGTCTGCGAAGTGGTGGTACATCGCACCGCGTGTGACCCCGGCAGCGCGCGCTATGTCCGGCGTCGACGTATCGGCAAATCCTTTCTCCGCGAACAACGCCCGGCCCGCGTCGATCAGCTTTGCCCGCATGGCGGCACTGCGGTCCCTGTTGGTTGGCATCGGTCACCTCTTGAAAACATACAATCTGTATGTTATTTACATTCATACTGTATGTTTTCTGAAAAGCGGAGACTGAGCAACATGAAATGCACACAGTTCTATCCCGTCATCCTCACCAAACAGGTCCCCGAGACCGCACGGTTCTGGTGTGAGCACTTTCGTTTCCAACCCGCATTCGACAGCGACTGGTACGTTCATCTGCAGTCGACCGAAGATCCCGCCGTCAACATCGCCGTGCTCGAGGCGACGCATGAGACGGTGCCCGAAACTGGCCGGGCGCAGATCGCAGGCCTGATCCTCAATTTCGAAGTCGAGGATGTGGATGCCGAGTTCGCAAAGCTCGAGGCCGCTGGTCTGCCGGTTCGTCAGCCACTGCGGAATGAACCCTTCGGTCAGCGCCACTTCATCACCGAGGATCCGAACGGTGTGCTGATCGACGTGATCACACCGATCCCCCCAAGCGCCGAGTTCGCCGCCCAGTACACCGCGGACGCCCTGCCCAAAGGATAGCAGATGTCCTGCGCGAAACAGGTGACGGCGCTGATCCGATGATCTACATCCGCCAACGGACAGACCGGAGATCCCATGGCCAAGACATTGATGCTGATCGAGTTCGGACAGGGCGCGTCGCTGCGCCGTCAGGACTACACCGAGGCGGCCAGCCGCGCCGTGAAAGACGCGCTCTGGCGGAATTCGATCAATCTGGCCGAGCTCTTCGACGCGCCGAAAGCCGCGATGCTGATCGATCTCGAGGTCGGCGTGGCCAACCCCGACGCGGTGGATCGCGATGCACTGGCGGCGATCTTCCCTTATGGCCAGGTCACCGTCACGGTGCATCAGGGAGGGCTGGACGTGCCGCGCACGGATGGCGGCAACCCGACGGTGATCGCCAACGCGGCAATCTCGGTCTCGCTGGATGTGGAGGCCGCAGCATGAGCGCGCACGCAGAGCAACGGTTGATCATCGAGATGGGCTCGGGCAACGACATGTACGGGCAGGACTACACCAAGGCCGCGATCCGCGCGGTCGAGGATGCGATCCGCCATTCCTCGCTACCACTGTTCAAGGGGTTGGGTCTCGGCCACGATGTGATGCGCGTGCAGGTCACCATCGGCGCACAGGACCCGAGTGGAGTGGACATCGAAGCTGTGCGCGCTCACCTGCCCCGCGGCCGCGCCGAAGTAACCGCGGTGAAAGGCGGTCTCGATGTCATCAACTCCGATGCCGGCACCCATATCGTCATCGCCACCGCAGCGGTCGAGGCGTTTCTGCCAAAACCTTTGCCCATGGTCGCGACTGTGAAATCGAATGGCCACTGATCTGCAGGCGACCGGTGAGGAGCCCCATCCGAGTGGTCCAACTTGATTTTTAGTGCATGATCGGGCTCAGGTCCATCTGGACGATGGTCTC
>JBCBOR010000142.1:0-6480 GCA_039821125.1 Pseudomonadota bacterium | reverse complement strand
GGATTTGGACGTGTCGGTTTGTCGGGCGTGACGGAAGCCTTGGCGCGGCGTGGCATGTCGCTCGTCGCCGAGGGCACATACACGCGGAACACAACTGCTGTGAAGACTGCCCTCATCAGTTTGCGTAAGGCCAAGCCGGATGCAGTGGTCATGGTTGGCGCCTACAAACCGATCGCCGAATTCATCAGGCTCTCGCGCAAGCTGAAGTTCAACCCGACCTTCGTCAACATCTCGTTCGTCGGATCCAAGGCGCTGGCGGAAGAACTGGGTCCGGACGGCGAAGGTGTGATCATCAGCCAAGTTGTGCCGTTCCCCTGGAACACCGACCTGCCGGTCGTTGCGGACTACCAGGCTGCCCTGAAGGCGGTGGACCCAAGCGCTGAGCCGGGGTTTGTCTCGCTCGAGGGGTACATGGTCGGCCGTCTGGCGATCGAGGCATTGCGTGCCGCGGGTCCAGATGTGACGCGGGCAGGGTTCCTGGCCGCAATGGCCGGGCTGTCGAACCTCGATCTTGGCGGTGCGAACATGGTCTTCGGGCCGGATGACAATCAGGGGATGGAAGATGTGTTCCTCACGATGATCTCCGGTGACGGCAAGTTCGTCGCTCTGGATCAGTAGCAGAACGCCGCGATGGCCTGAGCCGCGAGGAGATCTCAGGCCATCGCTCGTGCCGGAAGGTGCGCAATCAAAAGAGCGGGAAACAGAATCATGCGTGCGATGTGCAGCCGAGTTTTCGGTCCGATCCTCAACAAGTTCTTCGTTATCATGAGCGCGATGGCGATGCTTACGATCGCGGCAATCGCGGTCGGGTATGTCGTCTTTTCAAATTTTGCGCATCTGCTGACCGTCGTGACCGAGGACCATGTTCCCAGGCTGAACACGACCAAGGCCGTTGTTTCCACGTCGAGCGCGTTGAAAGACAGTCTGACGGCGATGCTTCTCGCACCCTCTGATACCGATCTGAGCGCCGCCGCCGCATCGCTGAACCATCAGCTCGATCTGCTCAATCGCAAGATAGATGAGCTGCCGAGAGACACGCGCAATGAGCTGCAGGCACTTCTGGAGCCCGTCGAGACGGCCATGACACGCCTGGAAATGGCCCGGAAAAGCGAGTTTGATGCGGATCGGGCGATGAACCGCACAATGTCAGATCTCTACACGTTGAGTGCCGAGATTGATCAGATCGTCGTCGAAATGTCGGACGATCTGAACTTCGAGGCAGCCATAGCGGCGGAGGAGACGATCGGCCGGGTCGATCAGACGCTGGCAAATCTTATCGAAACCGATTTCGAGAGCCTGCAGCTTGTGTTGTTGCTGCGCGGCGATGTGAACCTTCTTTCGGGAATCGCCATTTCGCTCTCTCAATCACCGGGTGTCGGCCTCAGATCAATACTCATGGATCTGGGCGAAGCCGGCGTCAATCGCATGCAGGCAAGCGTCGACAGGTTGGGCGACTTCGAAGCCACGAAACCTTATCAGGACGACCTGAAATCAACCGCCGCGTCGTATCGGGAGTTTCTGTCTCTGAGCGCGGGCGATTTGACGAGAAGACGTTCAGACCTTCTGACTTTGCGGCAAGAGGCGGACAAGGCGCTGTCGTCCGCGGTCGACGACATCACGTTCAATCTGACGATACTGGCGGAGGATGCCTCTGACAGCAACGCGGAAGCGGTGAACACACTGGTCGATGACAGCCTTGGGCAGATTCGCAGCGTTGCGAATGTGCGCGATGTTGTCGGTCGCCTGGTGAACAATGCGCTCCAGACCGCTGCGACCGAGGACACCGCACAACTCACACTGCTCCATGACGGGCTCACGGAAACCGCCGCACAGGTGCAGGCGCTGTCGCAACAGATGCCGCGGCTGGAAGCAACGGTGGACCGGATCACCGCGATCGCCGACCCAGCCGAGGGTATCGTCGCGATGCGGCGTGCCGCAATCGATGCGGCCACGAGTGCCGGCGAAATCTCCAACTTCGCCGCCGACAGCGTGAGTGCCTTTGCAGAGCAAACGCGGCTGGCTGGTGATCAGGTTCTGAACGCGATGAGCGCCTCGAGCGTTAAGTTGCAGGCGGATATCGGCGACGCAAAGACCCTGATGCACATCATTGCCGCGATCAGTGTTTGCATTTTCGCAGCGACGACGCTCGTTGCGTACAGAACCATCGCGGCGCCCGTGCGTGCGCTTGCCAGCGCAACCGAAAAGCTTTCGGTCGGGGATCTCAGCGAAATCGATGTCGGGGCCAAATCCGGAGGCGAGGTCGGCGCGATGGCGCGTGCTCTTGAGGTTTTCCGAGAGGCCTTGCTGGAAAAAATCCGGCTGGAAGCGGAGGAAAAGGAAGCCGCTGCGCACCGGGCAAAGGAAGAAGCCCGGCTTGCCGAAGAAGCCCATGCTCAGGAGATCGCGGAACGCGAGCGTCTTGAAAAGGAGGCTGAGCGGGAACGCGCAGAGGAGGCTCGTCTTCAGGCCGAGCGCGAGGCGCATGAGAAGCGTGAGAGAGAGATGCTGGATCAGCAGCGCGCCGAGAAGGAACGGCAGAATGCAGAACGCGAAGCCCTGCAGCGCGCCGCGGAGGAAGAGCGCGCTGCGCAGGCAGCCGAGCAAGCCGAGGTCGTGAACGCGCTGGAGCGCGCATTGAAGTCACTGGCCAAGGGGGATCTGACCGCGAAGATCACCAAGACGTTTCCAGATGGGTATGAGCAGCTTCGCCATGATTTCAACTCGACGCTTGAAAGCCTGTCCATGGTGGTGACGTCGATTGATGGAAGCTCAAGGACGATCAACAGCACGGTTGCCGAGATCGAGAGCGCAGCGAACTCGCTGTCGCATGTCACGGACCGTACGGCGACGACGTTGGAGGAGTCCTCGACTGCGCTGCGCGCGCTCACTGAGTCGGTCAATGCAACCGCCTCCCGCGCAATCGAGGCCGCGCAAGCCACGCAAGCTGCAAAGGAGGAGGCCGAGGTCGGCGTGGCGGTCGTCGCAGACGCCACCGTCGCGATGAATTCGATCAAGGTCTCCTCCGAGAAAATCGGCAGCATCACAGGTCTTATCGAAGAGATTGCGTTCCAAACGAGCCTCCTCGCCTTGAATGCGGGCGTCGAGGCCGCGCGCGCCGGAGAGGCAGGCCGGGGGTTCTCGGTCGTCGCCGCGGAGGTTCGGACGCTGGCGCTGCGATCGTCGAGCGCGGCTGCAGAGATCAGTCAGATCATCAGCGACAGTGGGAAGGAAGTGAACAAGGGCGCTGCGTTCGTTGACAAGACCGGCGATGCGCTTCGTTCAATCTCGAGTTCCGTAACCGGCGTGTCCGATCACTTCTCCAAGATCGTGGAACAGGCAAAACAACAGGCATCGGAAATCGTTGAGATCAACGATGCCGTCGCCCAGGTCGAAAGTGAAACCCAGTCAAACGCCGCGATGTCACATGAGCTGTCATCGGTCAGCGGCCAGATGCGCAGTGCAACGCAGAAACTGTCTCAATCTGTTGAACAGTTCGAGGTCCAGTCAAACGCCGATACGACGCTCAAGCGCGCAGCAGCTTGACGTGCCACCGCGAGAAAACCCGCGACGAGATCTTGGTCCAGACATCTGACCCTCGGGACGTGATCTGACGGACATCTGCGCGGCGGCGCTGGGTGCGATTTTGGGGTTGTCTGGCAAGCCCGGTGTTCTGATGGTTTTCTCCAGCGCGATGAGCAGCGTCCCGTTGTAAGCTCGGATGGGCGTCTTGCCGCCGCAATACCGTCCGGCATGCTGTGACTGCTGACGTATTCCGCGAGCCAGTGATCCAGATGAACCCGCAGGTCGTCGACCGACCGGTATGGCGTCTTGCAAGTGCACATTCCGGGGTCATCCGGTCAGTTATTCCGACTTGATCCGATTATGGATTCCGGGCCATCCGGTCACCCGGTTGCGAACCTTCAGTGACGCTGCTGGGCGATCGTGCAGCGGGGTAGCCTTGCTTTGATTGAGGAGAGCAGGGAGATCCGAGTTGAGACGACTGCCGATGCGCAAGATTGGAGAGGCGCTTCGTCTGAAGGCGGCCGGGCTGTCAACGCGGAAGACTGAGTTGAGCCTTGGGATCGGCCAGTCGACGGCGAGCGAGGATTTGAAGCGGGCAGCGGAGGCTTGCCTGTCTTGGCCGCTGCCGAATGGCGTGGGCGACGCTCATCTTGAGGCGCGGCTGTTTCATCCGTTGTGCGACGAGACGCAGCGTGGGCTGGCGAGGCCCGATTGGCCTCAAATCCATCGCGAGATGCGCCGTAACGGCGTGACGCTGTCGCTCGTCTGGGAAGAATACTGCGCCGATCATCCAAGCGACGGCTATCGGTACAATCGTTTTTGTGAGCGGTATCTGCGGTGGGATGGGCTGCTAACGTCAACGATGCTTCGGCATCTTTCGGCAGGCGAGCGGGCGTTCGTGGATTATGTGGGCGACACGTTGGACGTCATCGACGGGCTGAGCGGTGAGGTTCGTCAGGCGCAGATCTTTGTCGGGGTCTTTGGGGCGTTGAGCTGCACCTATGTAGAGGCGACATGGACGCAGTCGCTACCCGACTGGACCGCCAGTCATAGAGGCGGTTCGGTTTGCCTGAACCGTTTCGAGCCGTTTTGTGAGTGGATTTTCCGCTCGGCTATGCCGCCACCGGGATTGATGGCGACGGGTTTAGATATGCCTGGTTGGGCGTCTGCCCGTGCAGTGATGAGTGTGGTCTCCGACCATTGTAGAAGGTTAGATGTCGAGCCAGGCTTTCGCGCGCGGCCGAGACGCTGTTAAATGCGCGTAGATAGACCTCTTAATATTTGATCGTCCGCCAGAGCCGTTCGACAAAGACGTTGTCGCGCCACGCGCCTTTGCCACCCATGCTGATCTGGATGTGGGTATCCTTAAAAGTCTTTATGAAGTCGATGGACGTGAACTGGTTGCCCTGATCCGTGTTCATGATCTCTGGTATGCCGTGGTGAAGCATGGCGTCTTCCAAAGCTTCTATGCACGGCCCAGTTTCGAGCGTTGTCGATAGCTGCCAGGCCAGAACCTTCCGGCTGAACCGGTCCAGCACGGCTAAAAGATTGAGCGAGGCATTGGTCGCCATCGGTTCGAGATCGATGCCGAACGCCGCGTGCCATGGGGATATAGGTAATGTCCGTCCGGCATGGGCCTCGGATCGATGGCGGCAGCCATGCCGAACCCCAAACCTGGTTCGGTCTGGTCACGGCCAGCTTTCTCAGCAGATGGGGATAGACCTTGTGGCTCGGTGCCGGTTTCGACGTGTTTGGCTTGCGATAAAGGGCTTGGATGCCCATCCGCTTCATGCAGATCGCCACATGCAGCCGCCCAACTGTGAAGCCCTCCTGCCGCAAAAGCCCCTTCATCATCCGGCTACCCGCAAACGGATACTCCATGTGCAACTCGTCGATCCGGCGCATCAGTTTGAGATCATCTTCGCTGATGGGGCGCGGCTCGTAATACAGACTGCCCGGCTGATCCCGAGCAGATCGGCTTGGCGGCTCAGGCTCAAGGCGTGGTCAAGATCCGTCATTTCTTTGCGCTCGGCAACAGACCGGCCTAGTCGAGCGCTTTGTCGGGCTTTCGCGGCCCCACCGGGGCCACGGTCCCTCCAAATCCAAAAAATCATTCTCCAGCGTCAGCTGGCCAATCTTCGCGTGCAACGATCTGACATCGATCTCAGGCTCTTTCGACGCTTTGGGCTTGTCGTCGAAGACATCCGTCACGCCGTCGAGGATCTGATCCTTCCATTGCTTGATCTGGTTCGGATAAACATCGAACTGCGTCGCATGTTCGCTCATCGTCTTGTCACCCTTCAAAGCCGCCAACGCGACTTTGTGCTTGAAAGCAGGGCTGTGGTTCCGTCTTGGTCGTCTTGCCATCTTCGCTCCGTCGTCCCGGCAACGCTGCCGGATAAGGAGCGGAAAATCCACCTATCTCAACTGTTCAGATTTGTCGGCCCAATTCTGTCTGCGCATTCATTGCGATCTTACTCGCCGCCGCGCGCCTACCGATCAGAGCGAGTTTCCTGGGCCGTGTGGACGGATTTGAGCAAGATGAAGGTCGCTACCAAGGCGACGATGGATCGGAAGTTCCTGGCGGTCTTCTCGCAGCGTAGCGCCACTCGCTTGAAGCGTTTGAGTTTTCCCATCATCTGCTCGATGCGTGCGCGACCCTGGTAGAGTGCTCGTGCGAAGCGGGCCGGGATGGCCCTTCGGTTTGACCGGTGAGGGATGACCGCGACGGCCCCGCGCTCACGCGCCATGGCCCGGTTAGCGTCGCTGTCATAGCCCTTGTCGGCGACGACAGCGCGGGGTGGTTCGTCCGGTCCTGCGTCAATCAGGGCTTCGAACATCGGGCTGTCGGGAGCCTTGCCGCCGGTCAGTTCGAATGCCACTAGAGCATTTTCGGATCAATCTGGCTCGTATCCAGAGTTTGTGAAGTAGTTTGCGCACTCAGCCGGGCTGAAAGCA
>JBCBOR010000141.1:2199-6512 GCA_039821125.1 Pseudomonadota bacterium | reverse complement strand
TTGCACTTGTGCTGCGAGAAATACAGAAAGGTATCTCCAGCTAGTCTGAGACTGGATGTCTTCGGTGAGAAGTTTGACTACATCTAACCTGTCATTCTGTTCAGCCATTCTCAAACTTCTCTCGAGCTATCCATATGACATACTCGAAGTATGGGTTTTCACAAACATTTGGGATCACTTAACACTATGGGTAAGAGTGTTAAGCGTTCGATGCCCTTAGTCTGTGGATCGATAGGGCAGGGGTACAATTTCCGCTTCGCCGCTTAACGGTTTTCGGGTAAACTGTTAAATATGAGCGAAATGAGCCTCTATGACAGCAGCGGAAACCGCCTTTATCTGAACGCCGAAGAGCGGGCAGCGTTCCTTGCTGTAGCCCGCAAACAACCCGCGCGGGATCGCACTTTGTGCGAGACGTTGCACTTCACAGGGTGCCGACCGTCTGAACTGGTAGAGATTACCCCGGCCCGGGTGGATCTGTCCGGCGGGACGCTTGCCATTCGGTCGCTGAAGAAGCGCAAGGATGCGGTCGGAGTTCAAAAGGTGGTGTTTCGGTCGGTGCCGGTGCCGCCCGACTACTTGGACACGCTCAACACCGCGCACGGCATTCGTGAGGCGCAGACGTCGCGCAAGCTGGCGGGCGTGCCGATCTGGCCTCTCAGCCGCGTACGGGTCTGGCAGATCGTGAAGCGGATCATGATCGAGGCGGCGATCGCCGACGCGCCGCATCGTAGCCCAAAGGGATTGCGCCACGGCTTTGGGATCAATGCGACAGTGAATGGCATTCCGCTGCACATGCTGCAAAAATGGATGGGCCATGCCCAGCTCAGCACAACGGCGATCTATGCAGACGCCGTGGGCAAGGAAGAGCAGGATATTGCGGCCAGGATGTGGGGGTAGGGACTATGCATCTCACCAGGACAGAACCAGACGCCAACCTGCACCGGTTCTACCGCCTGGAGATCGTGCCCGGTCTCTTTGGCGATTGGGGCTTGGTGCGCGAATGGGGTAGGATCGGCAGTGGCGGACGGGTGCGCACAGAATGGTTCGAAAGTGAGGCAGAAGCGAAAGATGCCCGTTTCGAGTTGCACATGGCGAAGGCAAAACGGGGGTATGAGTAACCCAATCCGCTTTCGCTTTTGACCAATGACACAAGTGAAAGAGTAGGCGGTTCAGCGTCCGGTCTGCGGGACATAGGGTGAATTCGCCGCGTTTCCGTTAGAGGCTGCTTTCGTGCGCTTTCCGGACCTTCACTTTGGATTGCACACAAGTTGCACGCCTCCGGTGGGTGCGACCCTGATCCAGCGAGAAAGTCTGTTCGCTCCTCCAAAGCTCGGAGCGAAGAAGTCCATACCCTCGAAAGCTCTGAAAGGTACGAGACCAAGATTGGAATTTCTCTGACAAATCCTATTCACCTCAGATTAGGGATCACATGGTATTCGCCTGCAGGTGGCTGCATAGGTGGCGCTGTTTCAGAAGGAGACTTAGAATGAACGGACTTGGACCGATTTCAATCAACGGCGCCAATGTTTTCGGCAGTTCGCAAGAGATGCGCGATCGACTAACGGAAAAAGTCGATACCGATCAGAATGGCCGAGTGAGTTTCGAGGAAATTGCAGCAACGGAGCGAGGCGCGCCGGTCGCTGACAGGCTGCGCGCCTTCGATGCCGACGGCAGCGGAGACCTGTCGACCGAAGAATTGTCGCAGATTCAGCAGCACGTCGCCGAGAAGGTCCGCGATAAGGTCCAGGTAGCGGCCTTCTCCGGTGCCGCCCCTCAAGCAATGTTCGACGCGCTCTTTGCCGAAAAGGAGGACTGAGACTGCTTCGAAGAGCCTGTGACCGAACAACAATTGAAACCTGTCGTTCGTCCAGCGACGGCACCGATCCTATCAATCCTGGGCACGCGTCGAAGGCGTAAACCTCGGCAACGTTACGGTAATGCGGGCGCCGCCCTTCGGCGCATCACCGATCGAGACGGTGCCATCATGGGCCGCAACCAAGGTTTGCACGATTGCCAGGCCAAGCCCCGCGCCTCCTGTTTCACGCGACCGCGAAACCTCCAGCCGGGAAAACGGTTGGATTAACTCGTCACGTTTTGCTGCGGGGATACCTGGGCCGTCGTCGTCAACGCAGAGTTCCAAGATACCGGCATCTGCTGTAAGAGAAACATGCGCTGACGTTCCGTATCGCAGCGCATTATCAACAAGGTTGAAAAGAACCCGTCGCAGTGCCACCCGATCGCCAAGGATGTCGAGACCCGTTGGCATCGTCTCGACCGTAAGTTCGATATCGCGACCCGACGCCCGTCGATCCTCCACTTCGCTGCGCACCAACTCCGCGAAATCGATCAGCTCCAGATCGAGAGTGCCTGCTTCGCTGCGTGTCGCGATGAGCGCGCCGTCCATCAATGAAACCAGATCGGCAATATCGGTCTCGGCCTGTCGGCGATCCTCCGGGTCGGACAGTTTTTCGACGCGAAGCCGCAGCCGTGTTGCGAAGGTTCGAACGTCATGTTGAATGCCTCCGATCAACGCCGATCGAGCCTTGAGCAAGGACGTGACCTGCGCTTGCTGTCGGTGGAAGACGTCGATGAGCAGCCGCACCTCCGCGGTTCCAGCCCGGATTTCGGGCAAGGCGGCGTTCGGATCGGCCGGGTCGATGGCCTCGACTGCGCGTGCTAATCGCTGCACGGGCCGAAATTCGCGGTTGAGGAGCAGCAATGCCACGAAGGCGATGAGGACGCCCAGAAAAGCCGTTGGGAAACCGATTGGCACTCCTGCATCCGAAAAAAGCGCGACACTTTCGCTTGCAATAATCACCACGCCCCCACCTTTGAGGCCAACCCGAAACTCAACAGCTCTGAGCGGGCGTGCGATACCTGCGCCAAAGAGTCCGCGTGGCACAGCGTAGGCCGCGAATTCCCGGTCACCTAACATGGCTCTGTAGGCGGCTGATCGCCCTTCGTCTTCTGGCCAAAGGAGATCAAGATCGCTGGCAACCTCGGCGTCGGACGCAACACGAACCGACAGCTGGGCTGACTGCAGTGCTTCAAATCCGCGTACGCGTTCCTCTGGAGTTGCGACTTCTGCAAGCCTGACGATGGCTGCCAATTGGCCTGGCTGCGGCAGGCCAGTCATTTCATCTGCATCGCGCAAGGCATAATAAAGCGCGACCGGAATGGAGAGGACAGCGAGCAGGCCAACCGCGAAAATGACGCCGACCCGCCAACGAATGAAGGGGCTGCGGCTCACGACACGACTTTCACGGGTGTTGTCAGGAGGTAACCAGCGTTCCGCACGGTGCTGATAAGGTCTTGATCCGCGCCATGCGCAGTCAGCTTACGCCTTAGTCGAGACACCAGCATATCAACGGTGCGGTCAAAGGGTTCGGCCCCTCGTCCACGCAACGCATCAAGGATTTGATCGCGTGACAGGACGCGTCTTGGTCGACGGATAAAACACGACAAGAGATCGAACTCTCCGCTGGTCAGTGCGATGCGCGTGTCATCCGCGGCAAAAAGCTGCCTTGCGTCGACATCGATGACAAAGCGATCGAACGCAAACCTCTTGTTGGTGTCCTCGGTCTTCGACATTTTCGTACGGCGCAGCACCGCGCGAATGCGGGCCAGCAATTCGCGCGGTGCGAAGGGTTTGGCGACGTAGTCGTCAGCGCCCATCTCAAGCCCGAGGATACGGTCGATCTCGTCGTTCTTGGCGGTCAGCATGATGATCGGAGGCGCGCCGTCCCGCGAGAGGCGGCGACAGATGGAAACACCATCTTCCCCAGGGAGCATAAGGTCGAGAACAATCAGGTCAGGATGAATGCGGGCCAGCTTTGAATCCATCTCGCTGGCATCCGACGCGGCTTCGAGCTCGAAGCCTTCCTTCACGAGAAAGTCGCCGAGCAGTTCCCGGATTCCGGGATCGTCGTCCACAAGCAGGATGAGCGGCTGAGAAACGGTCATGACCTCAGTATTTGCTGACAGGAGACTTCCGGCAAGCAAAGGCCGAGATTGTTACACGCTGTTACGGGCGGTCGACAAACCGAGACACATGGTTTCGTGCCATCGATATCGGCGAAACGTCCCCTTGCTATCCCTCTCCTCACAGAAGCGAACGACCGGAAAACGCGGTCAGCCGAAGAAAACGGAGCTGAAGTGGAAATGCAGGACAAGGCAGATTGGCACTCTTCCAAACCGCTCGTGGCTCGCGAAGACCAGAAGAAGGCATCGGTGCCTCCATTGTCCGAGCAGGACAGGCGCCGGCTTCTCAGAGAGTGGACGGACGCCAACACGCGTGGTGACGACGAGGCCCG
>JBCBOR010000141.1:0-2101 GCA_039821125.1 Pseudomonadota bacterium | reverse complement strand
ATCGCCACTCTCATGGGCGGTCTGACCCTGGGCACTGCCGCCACCGCGCATTCAGGTGCCCCGGGACACCGGCATGTCGTCGTCGTGCCGGCGCCGCATGTCGTCGTTACCCCGGCACCGCGTGCCGCAAGACCGGCCGCGCCCTATTGCGCTACTTATGGCTGCTCGGGCTCGGTCACCGCCACTGGACCGCAGGGCAACAGCGTTACGAGATCAGGCAGCGCATCCTGCGCCGATGGCACCTGCACGCACTCGCGCTCCGTGACTGGGCCGCAGGGCGAAACCGCCACCTTCAATCGTCTGATCTCTCGCTGAATTCCTATCCAAGGAGGAACAACATGATCCGCACCAACCCACTGATCCTGGCCGCTCTGATGGGAGCGTCCATAACCATGGCACTACCCGCAGCCGCGCAAGACGCTGAGCTTGGCGCCGAGAATTACCGCCAGGCAGATGCCAATGGTGACGGCGTGCTCGTCTACGCCGAGTTCGCCACCTTTATCGATCTGAACGCCGCCGATGGTCTCGGCAATGCGGCGAGGGTCAGTTCGCGTGGCATGCACGCGCGCGCGTTTGAACGCATCGATGCGAACGGCGATGGGATCGTGTCGCCGCAAGAGTTGCAGGCCATCCAGTGATCGCAGCGATTTGAGCTGTGACACGGCCGTCGCCACGCACCGCCATCACTCACGGAAGGCGACGGCGACTGCGCTGCACCAGAGGCAATTTTATCCTCATCCCCCAGGGGCTTCTGGTGCAGCGCCTTTTCTCACCAACCCGCAAACGGAACCTGTCCAATGAACTCAACGCTACTGATCATCGCCACGCTTTCTGCCGTGACCCTTGGAGTCATTGCCGTAGGCGCTGATGGACGCGAGATATGCGTCCCACGCGCCCCGGAAACGGCTGGGCAGGACGTTGGGTATGAGTTGATCGACATCCTGCGACGGGAAGCCTGGGTAACGACTGATTGGACGCTCGAAGCGTATGCAGATTTCTCACCCGGCCTCACCGCGCTGAACTGGCTCAAGAATGACCCGCGGCTTGGGTATGCGGCCCGGGCGACGGTCCTGCGCTCGCCGGGATGCGACGCGGATGGGGAGTTCACTTACCAAACCATGTTCGGTCGCACGTTCTTTCACATTGCGGACATCACGGGTGTAACGGGAGGCGATCTGGCGAACAGTGCGCTGACTGAAGGCGCCGTCCTCAAACACCACCGGCTCAAATTCGAGGCCGACCAGACTGTGTCGTTTATTGTCTCGCCCGCGGGTGAGAGTTTCGTTCGCGTCAACCGACCCATCAATGCAATCCCTGGCGACAACGGGCTGCCTGAGGGCTGGATCCTGCAAGAACTGACACTGGCCAGTACGTGGACGGCAGACCTTATCGGAGAGGTTCGCGTGCTCCGACTTGCCGATGGAAGGTCCTACCAAGGGCCAATCATCGAGATGCCAGTAGATGTTGTGCACGTCCAAACCGACCCTTCGGATTTCGCGGAGAACTGAAATGAGATGCACACGGACCATTTGGATCGGGCTGGCCGTCGTCTACGCCGCTTTGCTTGCTTGGCATCAGCCGCTGCGTGGCCCGCTGAGCGAAGACGAAGTGCGAATGGCTTTTGGGGCGCAGTACGCGCAAATGCACCTGATCGAAGATGCGCAGGCCCGGGCCTTTCTGGACTTCTTTCTCAACGATGACGGTCGTCCTTTTCACATGGTCAATTTCAACGCCCTTCCCGAGCGGTCGCCGGAAGCGGACGAAGCCGCACAAACCTACGGTGCATTCATGGCGCCACGCCTGCTCGCGCGGGCGAGCTACCCAGTCCTGTCGACCGATGTAATTGTCGGGCTCACCAACACGCTCGGCACTGGTGTCGACAACGCCGAGCGCCTCGTGGTGGTTCGCTACCGCAGCCGACGGGACTTCCTGAACATCATTTCAACCCCTGAATTCCGCGAGGCTGTGCAGCACAAATCCGCATCACTTGATGGCTGGTACTCGGCGCCATCGACCGCCGCTGCAATGGTATCCGTCCCGTTGCTGGCACTAATCGCGCTTCTGGCGATCGGCGGACTTGGCACGCTGGTGGCGAGACGAC
>JBCBOR010000140.1:0-6558 GCA_039821125.1 Pseudomonadota bacterium | reverse complement strand
CCGCCCCCTTTGGCAGAGGCCGGCGCACCGGCAAGCGCGACAGCGGCAAACGCGGCCGCAAGGGCGGTTGTCTTGATCATGGTCATGGCAGCATCCCCTGAAAAGCGGTTCTGGTGTGTCGATGTCAGGGAGATGGGCGCGGCCCGATCACGAAACACTGCCAGCGCGATGACGTATACGTCAGGCTTGTGTGAGCGGCGCGGCGCGGGCACGCTTCGGGGATGTTGCAGGCTGACCTCTACTACTCGTTTCGAAGTCCGTACTCCTATCTCGGGTCCTGGCGCTATCTCGACCTGACCCAGGAGTATGATCTCGAGATCCGGCTGCGCCCGGTCTACCCCGCCGCGATCCGGTTCCCCGGCTTCTTCAAGCAGCGCAATCCGTTGTTCGGGCCATACCTGATGCGCGATGTCGCCCGGGTGGCGGAGATGACGGGCGTGCCCTGCCAGCGGCCCAATCCTGACCCGGTGCAGTTCTCGGCGCCCGGGGAGGCCGCGGCGGAGCAGCCCTATATCCACCGGCTGACCTATCTGGGGCTCGAGGCCGCGCGCCGGGGCCGTGGGCTGGAATGGGCCTGCGAGGTGGGCAAGGTTTTGTGGGGCGATCACGTGAAGGACTGGCACCTCGGTTCGCACCTGGCCGAGGCGACCGCCCGCGCCGGGCTGGATCTGGCGGAGATGGAGACCGCGATTGCGGGGAACGAGGAGGCTCTGGAGGCCGAGATCGCCGCCAATCAGGCCGAGGAAGAAGCCGCCGGCCACTGGGGCACGCCCTGCCTCGTCTTCGAGAACGAGCCCTTCTTCGGCCAGGACCGCATCGACATGGCGGTGTGGCGGATGCAGCAACGGGGGTTGGTGTCACGTTAAAGAGCGATACTGGGCCTGACAAAGGAGAATTGTCGGCTCCTATTCCAATCTGCGTTTTTGTTCACTATATGTTTTGCAGTATACCCACATCTTGATCAGCCAGAAAACCTATGATCTTCGATATCGACCTTTCGATCATACCTGCAAATAGCCAACAAGCTTTTATCGCCTGCGAAGCCAAGGTTCGAGCCGAATATGAACGTTGGGCACGCGATGATAGTGATAACGTAGACCAAAACGGAAACTACGTTGGCTCTTTTGAACCTGAGAGAACATATGTAACCGCCATTGTCGCTTTCCTCGACGAGTATTCTCTTGAAGTCGATGTGGAAGACACTTCCGGTGTTGCCGACAGCGAATTCGAACACCATTTCCGGAAATTCAAGTCAAAAATTCTCTACATAACGACGCGTTATAGCCTTCGAATGAATCGAATAGATTCGGGAGCAATCGGAACCGTCATCGAAATAGCAAAGGACTACAGGTCACAAATTGGTGAACTACTCGGGAAAATCAGAAAAATTGTAAATCAGGAATTTGAACCGGGAAGAAAGCGAGACCTGATCTTTACCAAGATTGCGGCGCTGCAATCGGAAATTGATCGGGATCAAACCACCATTGACGCTGCATTTAGCACATTGATCGAGTTAGGAGCGGCAATAGGTGAGGCCGGTGAAAGATCCAAACCAGCAATAGACCAACTAGAACGGATCAAGAGCATATTTTGGGATAGATCAAAAAAAGTCGAGCAATTACCAACACGAGATCGTCCAAAGATTACCTCTGAGGAGCCAACCGCAATCGAGGATAAAACGAGCACCTACACTGACGACGAAATACCGTTCTGACGGAAACAAAGTAGTGGTGGGGTTGAACCCCACCCACCCCTAATTATCCAGGAACGAGCGGAGCTTCCGCGACCGGCTGGGGTGTTTCAGCTTACGAAGGGCCTTCGCCTCGATCTGGCGGATGCGTTCACGGGTGACCGAGAACTGCTGACCGACCTCTTCCAGCGTGTGGTCGGTGTTCATGCCGATGCCGAAGCGCATGCGCAGCACGCGTTCCTCACGCGCGGTCAGCGAGGCAAGAACGCGGGTCGTCGTATCCTTCAGGTTCGACTGAATGGCCGAGTCCAGGGGCAGGATCGCGTTCTTGTCCTCGATGAAATCGCCGAGTTGGCTGTCTTCCTCGTCGCCAATCGGCGTCTCCAGAGAAATCGGCTCCTTGGCGATTTTCATCACCTTGCGGACTTTCTCCAGCGGCATCTGCAGCTTGGCGGCCAGTTCCTCCGGCGTCGGTTCGCGGCCGATCTCGTGCAGCATCTGGCGCCCGGTGCGGACCAGCTTGTTGATCGTCTCGATCATGTGCACGGGAATACGGATCGTGCGCGCCTGGTCGGCAATGGACCGGGTGATCGCCTGGCGGATCCACCACGTCGCATAGGTCGAGAACTTGTAGCCGCGGCGGTATTCGAATTTATCGACCGCCTTCATCAGGCCGATATTGCCTTCCTGAATGAGATCGAGGAATTGCAGCCCGCGGTTCGTGTATTTCTTGGCGATCGAGATCACGAGACGCAGGTTCGCCTCGACCATCTCGGTCTTGGCGATGGACGCCTCTTTCTCGCCCTTCTGCACCGTGTGCACGATGCGGCGGAATTCGGGGATATCGACGCCGACCAGCTGACCGATCTCGCCGATCTCTGCGCGGGTCGCGTCGATACGCTCGCGCTCGCGCTCGACCATCGGCGCCCAGCCCTTGCCCTTCAGCTTGCCGACCCGGTCGGCCCAGTTCGGGTCCAGCTCGGACCCGCGGTATTCCTCGATGAACGCCTTGCGATCGACCCGGTGGCGGTCGGCCAGCTTCACCAGCTGCCCCTCCAGCGTCATCAGCCGCCGGTTGATGCCGTAGAGCTGGTCGACCAGCGTCTCGATCCGGTTGTTGTGCAGGTGAAGCTCGTTCACCTTGTCGACGATCTCGTTGCGCAGGCGCTGGTACTTGCGCTCCTGCTGGGCCGAGAACTTCGCATCCTCGTTCAGCGCAGCGCCGATGCGCGCCTCCTGCATCGCGTGCAGATCATCATAGGCGTGGGCGATCTCGTCCAGCGTCTCGAGCACGAGCGGCTTCAGCGCGGCCTCCATCGCGGCGAGCGACAGGTTGGCCTGCTCCTCCTCCGCGTCGGCCTCATCGGCGATGGTCTCGGCATCGCCGGCCTCGTCTTCGGTCTCCTCGCCGTCCGAGGCGTCAGAGGCTTCCTCGGCCCGGTCCGCTGTGGTCTTCGCCTCCGCCGCCGGTGCAGCCGTGGCATCGCCCGCCTCAGCGGTCGTGCCGTCGGTTGGCGTCGCGCCGGGCGTGACCACTGTCATCTCGTCGTTTTCGCTGGCCTGACCGAACGTGGTCTCCAGATCGATCACGTCGCGCAGAAGGATCTTCTCCTCCAGCAACTCGTCGCGCCAGATGGTGATCGCCTGGAAGGTCAGCGGGCTTTCGCAGAGACCACCGATCATGGTGGCGCGCCCGGCCTCGATGCGCTTGGCGATCGCGATCTCGCCCTCGCGGCTCAGCAGCTCCACCGTGCCCATCTCGCGCAGGTACATGCGCACCGGGTCGTCCGTACGGTCTACCTCGGTGGTGGCCTGCTGGGTGGTCGTGACTTCCTTCGAGCCTTCCTTGGCGTCTTCGCCCTCGCCTTCCGCTTCGCCATCGGACTCAACGACATTGACGCCCATCTCCGACAGGAGCGACATCACGTCTTCGATCTGCTCGGACGAGAACTGATCGGATGGCAGAACCCGGTTCAGTTCGTCATAGGTGATGTACCCTTTGGCCTTGGCCTTGGCGACCATCTTCTTGACGTCCGCCTGGCTCATATCGAGCATCGGGCTCTGGCCTTCGGAGGCGTCGGTGTCCGTGGTCTGGTCTTCGTCCTTGGGAGCCATGCGGTATCCTCGTCGGCGGGCTATGACAGCTGGCTGCGTGCAAGCAGGTGCCGGCCCGTTACCGGGCCTGAATGACGTGATGTGGGATCGCACTGTACCCATTCAAGTGCGCCATTTGCACATGCCTCTCGGGCGGTGGGGGTGCTGATTCGCATAACGCTTTAACTGATTCGGTTGGGTGATTCACTACCTGGACCGTCGCGAGACGCTATTTTTTCCCGGAGCGGCGCCAGACCTCGTCGTTGAGAAGCTTTTGGAACACACTTTCCCCTGTGTCGTCCTCACCCTCTGCCGAGGTGTGAAGGGCGATCCCATCTGCCGCAACCCGGCTTCCGGTGGCATGGCGCAGCCGCGCGGACCAGCTTTCATCCTCGGCATCGGCCAGATCGCGGCGCGCCTCGCCGAACTCCGCCTCGAAGCCGAGCAGCGCCGCATGACGGTGGATCGCCTCCTGCAGCACGGTCAGCACAGCATCGGGCGTGGCGTCCGGGCGCGCCATGGGGTGGACCCGTGCCTGGGGGACACGCTCGAGATAGGCGATCGGCGCCTCACCAAGCGCCGTGGCGGCACGGTCGACCGGATCGCTCCCCTCGACCGCAGCATCGAGCACGGCATCGCGCAGCGACGACAGCGCAGGGGTCAGGAACGTCATCCCCTCCAGCTCCGCCTCGATCTCCGGCAAGACCGAAGGGTGGCGCAACACGATCAGCAGGATCGCGCTTTCGCGGATCCGGGCATCCGCTTCGCGCGCTGCGCCTGACCGCGCAAGATCGGAGCTCAGCGTCTCGCGCACCGGGCGGGTTGGGCCGCCTCGGCGTGCGTTGCGGTATGGCGCCCGGCCCGGCATGGACGGGGCACCGCCCGCGCCGCCGGCGTAGGTCTTGCGCTCGACCGGGCGGAACAGATCGCCGCGCCGTTCCCGCAGATCGGCAGCATAGTGGTTGCGCACCCCGGCATCGCCGATCCGGCCGAGCGCCTGTTTCAGCCTTTGGTCGAGGGCGGCCCGGCGCTCGGGCGTATCCAGCGCCTCGCGCCCGGTCTCGCGCCGCCACAGCATCTCGATCAGCGGCACCGCGCCGTCCAACGCGTCCTGCATCGCTTGCGGCCCGCCAGCCTTGATCAGATCGTCGGGGTCCTGCCCCTCCGGCATGATACAGAAGCGCAGCGACTTGCCCGGCGCAAGCATGGGCAACGCAATGTCAACCAGACGCTCGGCGGCCTGCAGACCCGCGCGGTCCCCGTCCAAGGCAATCACAGGCTCGTCCGCGATGCGCCACATCAGGCCAAGCTGCTCCTCGGTGATCGCCGTGCCCAGCGGCGCGACCGCATGACCGAACCCGGCCTGCGCGAGAGCGATCACGTCCATGTACCCCTCGGCCACGATCAGCGCCTGGGTCTTGCCCGCCGCTTCACGCGCGGGGCCATGATTGTAGAGCACGCGGGATTTGTGGAAGAGCTCGGTCTCGGGCGAGTTCAGGTACTTTGCCCGTGCATCCGGGTTCATCGCCCGCCCACCAAAGGCAATGCACCGCCCACGCGGGTCGCGGATCGGGAACATCAGACGACCCCGGAACCGGTCATAGGGCTGGCCGCCATCGTCGGGCTGGATGATCAGCCCGGTGGCGACAGCCTCCTCAAGCACGCCTTTCTCGCGCATCATGGCGGTCAGTTGCGTGCGGTTGTCGGGCGCGAACCCGATCTCGAACCGCTTCAGGGTGTCGGGCGTCAGGCCACGCCCCGCCGCGTAGTCGCGCACGCCCTGCCCGGCGCCCGAGCGGAAGGCCAACCCGAACGCTTGCACCGCCATCTCCATCACATCGGCAAGGCGCGTCTGGCGATCGCGCTTCTCGGCAGCGCGGGGATCATGGGTGCGCTCGGGCATCTCCATGCCCGCCTCACGGGCCAGGATCTCGACCGACTCGATAAAGCTGACATTGTCCGTCTCCTTCACGAAGGAGATCATGTCCCCCTTCGCATGGCACCCGAAGCAATAGTAGAACCCCTTGCGATCATCACAGTGGAAGCTGGCCGTCTTCTCCTGATGAAACGGGCACGGCGCCCAGAAATCGCCCTTGGCCGGGTTGGATTTGCGCTGATCCCAGATGACCTTGCGCCCGATAACATCGGACAGGGTCACGCGGTTGCGCAGCTCGTCAAGGAATCCGGGGGGCAGAGACATGCGGGCACTATGCCTGCCCGCCCGATGGCGGACAAGCACAAGATGTTGTTATGCCCATGATCCACAGGGTGGGGATAAGCCCACCCTCTTGGCCCCCGTCTGGATCCGGTATTTTTCCCGGGTGGTTAGTTGGCTGTCGGGACGTTCGAAAAATCCAGAAACGCGTCCATATCCGCCTGGGTCATGCCAAGCTGCTCCAGCGTCGCCTGGTTGCTGTCCTCGGCGACCGCCTTGGCAAACGCCTCGTCCGAGAGCCGCGTCACGGGGATCTGGCTGTTCGGCATGTACTTGCGCCAGAACCGCCGCTTGCGCCAGGCGTGCAGCGATTTGAACATCTCGGACTGCCAGAATTTTCCGCCCCGGTCGGAACCGATTGTGTCTGCCCCCACGACCAACAAGACCGCCCGCGTTGCGTCGCTGAACGCATCCTTCACGTCATCTCCCGATACCGTCGGTTTGTGCACGAAGGGCTGGGCCCCAACCTGACCGGCTGCGGGCATCGCAAGGGCGTGGTGCATCTTGCGCCGCTCCATCCGCGCGCGCTGTCCTTCATGCGGAAAGAGATTGCCCACCT
>JBCBOR010000139.1:0-6570 GCA_039821125.1 Pseudomonadota bacterium | reverse complement strand
GTTGGCAAACCGTCGCTCAAAACACACTCGATCTCGCGAAGCAACGCGTCGAGCAAGCCGTGAAGGTCCTCCAAATCAGCCAGATCCAGCTGGCGCCGTTGCACACGACGGGCATCCAACGCGCGCTCCTCCAGCGCATCCCAGGCCGATCCGGGCATCGCCTCCTGACCATAGGCAATCAGTTTCAACGCATCGCGCAGCAGTAGGGTAATCTCTTCACGCACACGCCGTATGCGAGCCGTCTGCTGACGGGCCTCTTCCGCTGCCTCGGAAATCTCCACAGCACGGACCAACAATGGCCGCAGATCGAAGCCAAAGGCACGCACCAGAGCGCCCGTTGCGTCCCGCGAGGCATAGCGTTTACCATTCGGGCTGTCATGCCGGGTGATGAGCCCTGCCCCGACCAGTGCCGCCAGATGACGCCTGAGCGTGCTCTCGGCCATCCCATGCGCCCTTTCGCTCAGCGACACATTCGACGGAAACACGATCAGCGGCTGTCCGTCCTCCAGCGCGCGCTGCGGATGGAACGTGAGCAACGCGTTCAGAACCGACAGATCCCTGTCGCTCACGCCGAACACCTTACGCGCGGTGCAGAGATCGCGAAACAGCTCCCATTTATCAAATTTGGCAACCGGCGCCTCCGCTTCGGCCAGCGCCCGGGTTGCCAACAGGCCAGCCGACACCGGCCGCGCCCCGAAGGGCGTCGTTGAAAGTCGCTCCATATCTCATCACAAGGCACACCTTTTCTGCCCGCTGGACTCAACGGTTGTTGACGGAGTCAACGCTGAGGGCTAGGTTCGGAGTTGCAACACAACGAACAGGCCTCTCGGGATATCAGTCTCGGGGGGTCTTTTCTTTTTGGTCTGCCTGTTTGTGCCTCCTGTTACTGCTCTGGTTGGACGGCGCGGCCGTGTCTTGCGACGGCCTGGCGCCTATTCGCCGCGCTGGGTCATCCAGCGGCGGTGAATCTCCTCGATGTTCTCGACCAGCCAATCGGCGAAGCCTGCGCTCTCGCCGTCGTTCAGGGTCAGAGTTGTCTTGCCATCTCCGGCGCGGGCCCGGCCAAGATCGGAGCCGTCCGCGCCGGTCAGGCGCTTTGGCTTGACCATTTCGCCCCTTTTCGGCGCCCTACCCGCCTGGGCCCGCCGCGCCGCGATATCCAGAGCGTTCATGACGCTGTCGAACCGGTCGTCCGAGCTTTCGCCCGCGGCCAGCACCGATGCTTCGGCGCCGGTCATCTGATCGGCCTCGAAGAGATCCGCCAGCCTGATCCAGCGATCACGCCCCACAGACGGTGCCGAGCCGATAGCATGGATCGCCTCGAGCGGAACACGGTCGGCGATGTAAAGCATCCGGCTGATCAGCGTCTTGTCGATCGCCAGAGCATCGCAGATGACCTTGCGCTTGTACCCTGCGTCGCGCATCTGACGGGCAAAGTTGACCTTCTCGATGAAACTGAGATCGCGCCGGGCCGTGTTTTCCTGACCCTGCGCCATCACGAGCGCCTGATCGTCGAGATCGCGGATCATCGCCTTGACGGACAGGCCGAGGTCCCGCAGCGCCAGGACGCGCCGCCGCCCATAGACGATCTGATAGCGGCCCTCGTGTTCGGGATGCGGACGCACCAGAACCGGCACCTGCTGACCATAGTCCTGGATCGAGGCGCGCAGCTGCGCATCCTCGGCGTCGTCATGTTCAAGGCGGTCCTCGACCCCGCCAGCCTCGATCAGGTGGGGATCGAGATCGACGATCGCGCGGCTCTTGAGGTCGGCAATCGACTGGCTGACTGCGCCGATCGCACCCTTGGTCATCCGCGCGCCGGTGGCCGGGGCAGGGGGCGCACCCGCCGATTTCGTCTCGAGCGGTTCCATCAGTCCCTTGAGCAGATTCTTGCGCGCCATCAGCGCCCCCATGCTTTCTGGATCAGGTCTTCGATCTCGCTGTTCACTGCGTTCAGGCTTTCGAGCGCCCGCTCGTAGGTCGAGCGGGTGAACTGGCCTTTGTCGACCTCGTAGAGGGTCTGCTTGGTGATGCCCGCATCCGAGATTGCGGTGGATTTGAGCATTGTGTGGTTCAGCACATGCTCGCCGAACATCGACCGCATGAAGCTGACCATCTGGTTCTGCGGGCCGTCGCCAGGCTCGTACCGGGTTACCAGATAGCGCATCCAGTCGTAGTCCATGTCACCGCCTGCCTCGGCCACGACCTCGAGCAGGTTCGAGGTCATTTGCAGGAACTGGCACATCGACATCACATCGAGCATCTGGGGATGCACCGTCACCAGCACCGCCGTCGCCGCGGACAGCGCCGACATGGTCAGGAAACCGAGTTGCGGCGGGCAATCGATGACGACCAGATCGTAGTCGGGTTCGACCGAGGACAGAGCATTGCCGATGCGGGTGAAGAACCAGCGGCCATCACCCTGGGCCAGCGCCCGGGGCGTGTCGTGCTCGAACTCCATCAGATCGAGATTGCCGGGCACCAGATCGAGATTGGTGAAATAGGTGTTCTGGATGACCTCGGGCAGGGGAACCGGGTCCTCGTATCGGATCGCATCGTAGAGCGTCCCGCCGTCCAGCAGATCGAACTCCGGCTGAAACCCGTGCAGGGCCGAGAGGCTCGCCTGCGGATCGAGGTCGATGCCGAGCACACGATAGCCATCCAGCGCCGCCTTTTGCGAGAGATGCGCAGCCGTGGTGGTCTTGCCCGAACCGCCCTTGAAGTTGATCACGACGATGACCTGCATGTGATCGCGATCGCGGCGCCCGGGCAGGTAGGTGCCGAGCGTCTTGGCGCCTTGCTCCAGCAGGACCCGCAGCGCCTGGATGTTTTCTGGGCTGTAGTACCGCCGCCCGCCAGCGCGGATCTCGGGGGAAGGTCCTTTGCCATCCAGATGCAGTTTGCGCAGGTAGGCGTCTTTCACGCCAAGCAGGGCCGCAACCTCGCCGGAGGTGAACGTCCTGAGCGTGCGTTTTGCGTCCGGCGGAAACAGCTGGTTGCGATGCGCCTGTAGACGCTCGGAGAGTTTCTGGGCATGATTGCCCACAAGCCTGTCAATGCGCTCGCGTCGCATACTGTCACTGCCTCGGTCAACGGTCCTGTTGTTACGGACTTCGTCGTTTTTTTCACTCGATGCCGTAATTAACTGCCGACTTCCCCGAGTCGTGGCAAGCATTTTCTGCATGATCTGGTAGAATGCTCAGCGAGAGGCACAACACGCGGCGGCAATCCGTTGTTTCAAAAGCCTTTGTGAACGCGACGCCAAAGATTGATTGAACGCAGGCCTTATGTGAGCATCAGGCATGGTTCAGTACTCCGGGATCCTATGATCGTATCCTTGTAAATCGAAATCTTCACTTTAAGAATGCAAGGATGATTCCACGCCTTAGAACGCCTGAAATTCTCGCCGCGCTTGATCGCGAGGCCGCTGTCGCTCTGATCGGGCCGCGGCAGGTCGGCAAGACCACCCTGGCGCTGGAAATCGCGGCAGACCGCACCTCCATCTATCTCGACCTCGAGTCGCGTGAAGACCGAGCGAAGCTGTCCGATCCCGCTGCCTATCTGGCCGGTCATGCTGACAAACTCGTAGTCCTTGACGAGATCCACCGCGTGCCGGATCTGTTCGAGGCGTTGCGCGGTATCATCGATCAAGGCCGGCGCGCAGGGCAGGGGACAGGGCGTTTCCTGCTGCTCGGCTCGGCCAGCATCGACCTGATGCGTCAATCCGAGACACTGGCGGGCCGGATCGAATTTGTCGACCTGACGCCCCTCTCTGCAGACGAGATCGCATCAGAAGACATTAACACCCTCTGGCTCCGCGGCGGCTTCCCCCGTGCCTTCCTCTCCGGGTCTGACAAGGACAGCCATCTCTGGCGCCGCAACTTCATCCGGACCTATCTCGAGCGTGACGTGCCGATGTTCGGCCCCCGTGTTCCTGCCGAAACGCTCGAGCGGTTCTGGACCATGCTGGCGCACAGCCAGGGCGGGCTCCTGAACGCCGCACAGCTCGGCCGAAGCCTCGGCGTCTCGTCACCCACGATCGCAAGCTACATCGACCTGCTGGTCGATCTGCTGCTGGTGCGCCGCCTGCCGCCCGTCCATGCCAATGTCGGCAAACGGCTGGTGAAATCGCCCAAGGTCTATGTCCGGGATAGCGGTCTTGTTCATGCACTGCTTGGCCTGCGCGACGTCGATGCGCTGCTGGGGCATCCAATCGCCGGCGCCAGTTGGGAGGTGTTTGCCATAGAGAACCTGCTGGCGGCGTGTACTGAAGTTGTGACGCCCGGCTTCTACCGCACCTCTGGTGGCGCCGAGCTTGATCTGGTCCTGGATTTTGGTCCGACGCATGGACGGTGGGCGATCGAGATCAAGCGCAGCACCGCGCCAGCGCTCGGCAAGGGATTTCATAGCGCCATCGCAGACATCACGCCGGATCGCGCATTCGTTGTCTACGGGTGGCGCGACCGATTCCCGATAACCAAGGGCGTCGAGGCGATTGGGTTGCGCGCGCTCTGCGAGGACATTCGGGCGTTGGGATAAGATGTCCTTTGGGTCGCGCGTCACTCCAGCAGCTCCGTTGCGGGGTTCTGGGTGATCTCGACATCGTCGTAGTAAGCCATGGCCTGTTTGGCGGAGCGGTGGAGCGAGAGGCGCATGGCGGCCTGGATGGGGGCTCCGTCGAGGGCGGCCTGGGTCAGGAACCCGGCGCGCAGGCCGTGAGGGGAGGCAAAATCTGGCGGATAGCCTGCCGCCACCAGCCGGGACTTTACCACATGGCGGACGCCGTCGGAGGTGAGGCCCCGAGGCAGGGCCCGGTCGGCGCGGGAGATTGTGCGGAACAGAGGGCCCTCCTCGATCCCGGCCTCACGGATCCAGATCGCCAGCGCCTTGGCGGCCCGGCCTTTGAGGACCAGCTTCGGGGTCTCGGCCGAGCCAGTGGTCTTGGTCTCGATCAGGTGCAGACAGATCAGGCCATCTTCTTGAAGGTCAGTCAGATCCACGTCTTCGCGCCGGAGCGCCGCGATTTCGGACCGCCGCCGTCCGCCCGAGGCGAAGGCCAGCATCAGCAGCGCCCGGTCACGCAACCCACGCAGATCGTAGCCACAGGTGGCGATCATCGCCTCGAGCACGTCTCGGGTGATCGCATGGCCGGATTTCTTGGCGGGTCGATGGCGCACGGCACTGCGAGCCTTTTGCCGGGCAGTGCGGACCAGCGGTGCATCGAACGGGCTCTCGAGATTGCGCATGCGATGGAAGGCCCGCCAGGACGCGATGCGTCGGTCGAGCGTTGCAGGCGCTGGGGCCTTGAGCGCCTTTCGCAGCCCTGCCGCAATCAACATCTCCGCGACCTGCCGTGCCGGGTCATCCTCTGACGCATCGCTCAGATCCCGCGCATGGTCGAGCACGAAGCGCAGCGCCACATCCTCGCGTTCCGGCCACACCGGCGCGGCCCCGAACGCCGCCTGCCGCCACGCGGTGATGTAGGCGAGATCGCGCTCGTAGGCACGCAAGGTGTTTGCCGGCGTGCCGCGCACGAACAAATCCTCAAGCTCTTGGGCAAAGCTCTCCAGTGTCGTCGCGGGAAGATGCGGCCGGGCAGGGGGGTGGCTCATCGTGTGCTCGACCTTCTCCTCACTTGATCGCCACAGGCTGCTAGCATATATGCTATCAGTATGACGGTCAGGCTTGTCGTGGATACCAACGTTGTCGTCTCGGCAATCCTGTCGCCGGATGGGGCGTGCCGCGAGGTGCTGCGTCGCTGCCTGACCAGGGAGTGCCAGCCGGTGATTGGTCCGGCCTTGTACCTTGAGTATGAAGACGTCATGGCGCGTGAGGCGCTCTTTGAGACGGCGCCGATCGGGCCGGATATGCGGCAGGACCTGGTCGACGCGCTGATGTCGGTGTCGGCATGGACGCCGATCTCGTATCTCTGGCGGCCCAATCTGCCGGACGAGGCGGACAACCATCTGTTCGAGCTTGCGGTTGCAGGGAACGCCGGCTGGATCGTTTCGGGCAACGACAAGCACCTGACGCGCGGAGAACTGAGGTTCGATGGCATTGACGTCGTCACACCGGCGGCGTTTCTGAAACTGGGAGCATGACCATGGCGACATTGACGATCCGTCTTCCCGACGAGCAGCGAGACCGATTGGCGAGCATGGCCGCGCAGCGCGGGATCAGCCTGAACCGGCTGATGCATGATCTCTCGACCCGGGCGCTCGTCGAGTACGACGTCGAGACGCGGTTCCGAGCGCGGGCCGCGCGGGGCAGCGCCGAACGCGGACTGGAGATCCTCGACGCACTGGACGCCGCGCATGGCAGTGCGCGTGAGGCGTAGTGTTGCTGTCGACGGTGTGCGGTTCCAGGGTCTGACTTGGGTCATGGGGCGCCAGGTTGCCGGTTCGTTCGTCAGAAATCAACATTCCTGATAAGGGGAAATTATCGGGAGTGACTAAGGCGGATAGGAGACCCGCCAGTAGCGATGGTAATCATATAAAAACCTTCGCAAAGCTGATACCATGATTAAATGGCGCGTTTATCCAGATCCCTCTCTTCCTCCCGAAGTGGCCC
>JBCBOR010000138.1:0-6667 GCA_039821125.1 Pseudomonadota bacterium | reverse complement strand
TGCTGTGACCAGAGGCATTCCGGCGCACGCCCGCCCAAGAATGCGCAGGTGATCGTCGCAGAGCGCATCGACAATGCGGGGGTGGGGCCTGGTCGGAAGTCTCCAGATGTCCGAAAGGACAGCTGGAGACGCGCGAAAGGTCTCGGACGTTGCTCGTCGCGGGTGCTAAAATCACTTGCGGTTGAGGAGCTTCGGATGCAATATCCAAGGAAGTGAACGGTCGTTCAATTCCTGGAGGAAGCCATGCCGGATCCTGTCGCAATCATCGGGGCAGCAAGGACACCAATGGGCGGATTTCAGGGCGAGTTGAGCGCTGCGACAGCGCCGGAACTTGGCGCCGTTGCGATCAAGGCTGCACTCGATCGTGGCGGTGTTGCAGCGGCCTCGATCGAAGAGGTTCTTATGGGCTGCGTCCTGCCCGCGGGCCAGAGACAGGCTCCCGCAAGACAGGCGGCGTTCGGAGCCGGGCTGGCCGAGGATGTCCCCTGCACCACTGTCAACAAGATGTGTGGCAGCGGCATGAAGACTGTGATGATGGCGATGGACAGCCTGCGTGCTGGCGAGACCTCCATCGTTGTTGCGGGTGGCATGGAGAGCATGACCAACGCCCCTTATCTCGTGCCGAAAATGCGCGGAGGCGCCCGGATCGGTCACGCCCAGATGATGGACCATATGTTCCTCGATGGGCTTGAGGACGCCTACGAGGCAGGTCGCCTCATGGGGTCTTTCGCCGAGGAGTGCGCGGAGACGTATCAGTTCACACGCGAAGAACAGGACGCCTATGCCATCGGCTCGCTGGAGGCCGCACTTGCGGCCCAGACGGAGGGTTTTTTCAGCAGGGAAGTCGCCCCGGTCATGCTCAAGACCCGCAAGGGGGAGATCGAAGTCGCGACCGATGAGCAGCCGCGCAACGCCCGGCCTGACAAAATCCCGACCCTGAAGCCTGCATTCAAGAAGAACGGAACGATCACGCCTGCCAACGCGTCGTCGATATCGGATGGCGCGGCCGCGCTGGTGCTGGCCCGAGCAGACAACACCAATGGCCACGACATCCGCGCACGCATTGTCGCCCACGCCTCTCATGCGCAGGCACCGGGCTGGTTTACAACCGCACCGATCCCGGCCATGGAAAAGGTTCTGGAGAAGGCAGGCTGGACGGTTTCGGATGTCGATCTCTGGGAGATCAACGAAGCCTTTGCCGTTGTCCCGATGGCCGCGGCACGGGAGATGGGCATCCCGCGTGAGAAGCTCAACGTGAACGGCGGGGCCTGTGCGCTCGGTCATCCCATCGGAGCCTCGGGCGCGCGTATCATCGTCACCCTGCTGCACGAGATGGAGCGGCGCGGCGTCCGCCGGGGCATCGCCAGCCTCTGCATTGGCGGCGGCGAGGGCACAGCTGTCGCACTTGAGCGCGACTGATCCGCCCCCACTTCGACAGGCATAACGCAATCGACACGGGAGAACCCTGATGCTGAAACGCCTGTCTCTTGTCGCGGCGCTTGCCGTTGCCACCGCGTCCGCCGCAATCGTCCCGGCTCAGGCCGAGCCACGCACCTACAAGATCGATCCGAGCCACGCGACCATTGCGTTCCTTGTTGACCATATCGGGTACGCCAAGACGCTGGGTAAATTTCTCAAGACCGAGGGCAGCTTTGTCTATGACGAGAAGGCCAAGGAACTCGGCGAGGTCACGGTAACGGTCGATGCGACCTCGGTCTTCTCGAACGACGAAGCACGCGACAATCACGTGCGCAACAAGGACTTTCTCGACAGCAAGGCGCACCCCGCGATCACGTTCACCGCAACCGGTGGGCAGGCGACCGGAGAGACCACGGGTACCGTGACCGGCGATCTGACCATTCGCGGCGTGACAAAGCCGGTGACGCTGGATGTGACGTTGAACAAGGCGGGGCCTTATCCGTTCGGGCACAAGAAGCATACGCTGGGGATCTCGGCCCGGGCGACGATCAAGCGCTCCGAGTGGGGCATGACCTATGCGCTGGGCGGTCTGGTCGGTGACGACGTCGATCTGATCATCGAGGTCGAAGCCATCCAGCAGGACAGCTAAGGAGCATTTCCGGGGTGAACGCGCCTGAGACAATCGTCACGGAACCGGCAACACCGGCAACACCGGTGGCCCACATCGCGGAGCGCCCGGATTGGGGCTATCTGCTGCGCGAAATCCTCGAGCTTTACCGGCGGTCTGGCGCGGGCGGATCGGCCAAGATCCGCTCGCATCAGCGCGCTGTGCGCGAGGCGTTGAACAAGCTGCTCGAGGCAAACCCCGAGGTCCGCGACCGCCCGATCGAGGACAAGCCTGTTACCATTCACCTCAAGCGCGCGCTCGATAACGGTCGCCGTGAGGTGACAGAGAGCCTGTGCCGTGCAGAGAGTCCGTGCTGCCCGAGCTTTCCTGGCTCTATGGCTACGAGAAGGTTCCGCGCGGGTTGTCCAAGAAGTATGCGTATGCCGAGATTTCCGGGCCGGATGGGCCGGTGGTCTCGGATGGACTGATCACCGGTCTCGTGCTCTTTGGCCCGAAGTGCACCTATCCGGCGCACTCCCATGAAGGCCTGACGGAGAGCTACTTCGTCCTCTCCGGCAGCGTCAGCGAAAACGATGACGGGGTCTGGGCGCCCGGGTCGATGATCTTTAATCCTCCGGGCCGGATGCATCGGATCACGGTATCCGACCGCGAACCTGCGCTGTTGGTCTATTGCTGGCATGGCGGCAAGGAAAAACTCAAACACCAGAAGATGGTGTTCACACGCAAAAGGAAGACAGGATGAAACACGTCAAAGACATGGTCGCTGCAGCCAACGAGGTTGTCGATCACGCTCCGGCAGCGGAGCTGCTGGATCAGCACGGGGCCGAGGGCGTGACGTTTGTCGATCTGCGGGACCCGCGAGAGCTGGAACGCGAGGGCATGATCCCCGGCGCCTTTCATTGCCCGCGCGGGATGTTGGAATTCTGGATCGACCCGGAAAGTCCGTATGCGAAGGAGCAGTTCCAGTCCGGCAACAGGTTCATCTTCTACTGCGCATCGGGTTGGCGCTCGGCGCTGTCGGCCCAGACCGCGCAGGATATGGGGCTGGAGAACGTCTCCCATATCACCGACGGGTTTGGTGGTTGGAAAAAGGCAGGTGGCCCACTAGGCGAGAAACCCAAAAAGTCGTGACGTCTGTTCCGGGAGACCAGCAAGCCCGTTCGAACGGGCTTGGACCACGCGATTTTCAAATCGCGTCTTTGATGCGCCATGCATGGCGCTTTAAATAAGGCGCGTCGACGCGCCTTGATGGGCGCACATCTCAACCATTCTAAAAGAACGGCCATGCTCACCGAAGAACAGATCATGATCCGCGATGCGGCGCGGGACTATGCACAGAGCCGACTGGCTCCCACCGCCGGGGCACGGGAGAAGGCGGGCGCCATCGAGCCGGAAGTGATCTCGGAACTGGGTGAGCTCGGTTTTCTCGGCATGACAATTGACCCGGACTGGGGAGGGGCAGGGGCCGATTATGTTTCGTACGCGCTGGCGCTGACCGAGATTGGGGCGGGCGATGGCTCGGTCGGGACCATGGTCTCGGTCCACAACGCGCCGGTTTGCGCCGTGCTCGACCGCTGGGCCAATGACGATCAGAAGGAGCGTTGGCTGCGCCCATTGGCCGAGGGGCAGCATATCGGCAGTTTCGCGCTGACCGAACCGCAGGCGGGGTCGGATGCGTCGAACCTCAAGTCCAAGGCGGTCCGCACGAACGAGGGATACCGGGTCAACGGCTCGAAACAGTTCATCTCGTCGGCGCGGATCGGCAAGGTGACGATCCTGTTCGCGATGACCGACCCGGCAGAAGGCAAGAAGGGCATGTCCGCCTTTATCACCGAGAACGCTGCCGAGGGGTTCGAGGTTGTGCGCGTCGAGGACAAGCTGGGCCAGAAAGCATCCGACAGCTGCGCTTTGGCGTTCGAGGATCTCGCGATCTCCTTCGAGAACCGCATCGGGGAGGAAGGCGAGGGCTATCGCATCGCACTTTCCTCGCTTGAAGCGGGTCGGATCGGTATTGCGGCGCTTGCCACCGGGATGGCGCAGCAGGCCTATGAGAAGGCTCTGGACTATGCCAAGGAGCGTCAGGCGTTCGGCAAGCCGATCTTCGATCTGCAGGCCGTCCAGTTCCGGCTGGCCGAGATGGCGACACAGCTCGAGGCCGCGCGCGGGCTGCTGCTGAACGCGGCCTCGATGAAAGACCGGGGCGAGCCCTGCTTGAAGGAGGCCTGCATGGCCAAGCTGTTCTGCGCCGAGGCCGCCGAGCGCATCACGTCGGACGCGATCCAGACGCTGGGCGGCTATGGCTACCTCGCCGACTATGAGATCGAACGGATCTACCGTGACCAGAAGGTCTGCCGGATCTACGAGGGTACGGACGATATCCAGAAGCTGATCATCGCCCGTCAGATCGCTGCCTAGTCGCCGGCTGGGTAAGAGGCCTCACCACCGATTGTGCAGGATTGGCTGCGCATGATCATCGCCCAAGCCGGGGTCTGTCGCAGAATTGCGAAGCCACTGGCTTGTCGGATTCTCTTTTGGGCGCACGGACCGAGGTGATAAACTCGTCCTCATTCAAGAGATTGAGGGAGATGGGGATGTTCAGATTTTCAAGCGTGTGCGCCGCAGCCGTGGCTGTGATGATGGCAACGACTGCAGCGCAGGCAGATGATGTCGAGGATTCGATCAATGCCGCGCTCGAGGCTTATCGGTCCGGAGACATTAAGACCGCCAAAGAGGAGATCGACTTTGCCTCGCAACTGCTGGGCCAGCTCAAGGCCGAGGGGCTGAGCGCCTTCCTGCCGCCTGCGCTGGATGGCTGGGAGCGCGAGGACCAGGAGGTCAACACCCAGTCCATGGCGGCGTTCGGCGGAGGGCAGATGGCCGAGGCGCGGTATTCGAACGGCTCGGACAGCGTGAACATCCAGTTGATGGCCGACAATCAGATGGTCACCGCGATGGGGGCGATGTTCTCGAACGTCGCGTTGCTGGGTGCCATGGGCAAGGTGAAGCGGGTGAACGGCGAGAAAATCGTGATCACGCAAGAAGGCGAGGTCCAAACGCTGATCAATGGCCGCATCATGGTGCAGATCTCTGGCTCGGCTGATGCCGATACGAAAGTTGGGTACTTCGAGGCGATGGATATTGATGGCCTAAAAGGATTCTGAGGCAGCGTGCAATCGGGACATTCTGAAATGACGGTTTAGCGGACAGCTAGGCGCAGTTCTTTCCAAAGCGCTGTTGGCAAGATCCCACTATTTGACAAGTGAGATGGGCGCGTTTTGTTGAAGAAGTTCAAGGAACACAGCGTCAAAGGGCAGGCGCGTTTAATCTGACGTGCATGGTAGGAGAGATGAGTATGCGTGTTTCGTTTTTGACGGCGATTTCGATGTTTCTGATGCTGACGGTCCATGCGGCTGCGGGGCCCATGGTAAGCGGTCAGCCAAACAAGCCGCGCGCGTATGTTTTTGACTTTGCTGAGTCGCCCGTGATCAGCCAGTTGTTTTTTCACGAAGAGATCCGAAAGACGGTCGAAAGCTCTCCCTACTCTTTCGAGTACGTCCCGGTCGTTTCTACAAAGACCGGATTGTGGAAAGCTGCGCTGACATGGTGTGCCAACGTTGGTCAAAAGTGGAACCTTATCGTGGACCTGGTTCGCGTTGATGGCAGCATACCTGCCGATACCGAACACACAGCCAGACCGCGCATGTGGTTGGAGGCGCTAGATCGTTCAATCTTGTCAGGCAACGACTTTCGCGCATGTCTCGGCGATCAAACCGCGATTAAGGCTGTACGCGAACATGTTTTAAAACATGAGAAATACAGAGCCGAGACAATTGGTGTGTGGACGCCTGATGGGAGGTTCCATGAAGGTTTCTCCGCCGCGCTCGAATTGCAAAGGAGCCTGAACTAGGCGGCACGCGCCTTTACTCACGGAAATCAGGCTCGTCCTTGTCCAGCAGGAGCTTGATGCTCTCGAGGTGTTTGTCGGCGATGATGCCGTAGTTCTCGCCCTGCTCGGCGACCAGTGCGGCTGTCTCGTCCGGGATCACCGCCATCTCGCGACCTGTCCAGAGCGCCTTGATGTAGACCTCGCAGGCGCGCTCGAAATAGTACATCCGGTTGAACGTGTCGGCGACGCTGTCTCCGATCACCATGATGCCGTGATTGCCCATCACGAGGACTTTCTTCGATGGGTCGGACAGGAGCTGACAGCACCGCTCGGCCTCGTCGTCCAGCGCCAGCCCGCCATAGTCGGTGTCATAGGCGATCCGGTCGAAGAACAGCGCGCAGTTCTGATCGATGGGCGGCAGCACGGGATCCTTGAGGCTTGCCAGAACCGTTGCATGAACCGAGTGCACATGCATCGCGCAGCGCGCATGCGGGCACATCCGGTGAACCGCGCCGTGCAGACCCCACGCGGTCGGATCAGGAGCGTCCGGACGATCCATGGTGCTGGGGTCATTGGCATCGATCAGCAGCATGTCAGAGGCTTTGATCAGGCTGAAGTGCACCTGGTTCGGGTTCATCAGAAACTGGGTCCCGTCCTCGTTCACGCTCAGCGAGAAGTGGTTCGATACGCCCTCGTGCATGTTCAGCCTCGTTCCGCTGGACGGCGCGGCTGAA
>JBCBOR010000137.1:0-6920 GCA_039821125.1 Pseudomonadota bacterium | reverse complement strand
AAGATGAAACGCAACTTCCTTTCCATGCTCCACATCTTCGCAATCAGATGCTGGCTGAATTGAGTCCAAACCCTAGGTTTTCTTGACCACTTTCTTCTTCTTTTTTGTCTTCTTGGGTTTGTCCTCGACCGGGTACCAGGCGGCCTTGCGCTTTTCGAGGAAACTCGCCAGGCCTTCATCCGCTTCGGCCGAGAGCCGCTTCAAGGCATGCGGACGGGCCATCTCGGCCAGAGCCGTCGCAGAGAAATCGAGCGCTGCGTATTTCAGGATCGCCTCCTTGGACTGCGCAAGCGCGTCCGGCGGGCAATGCAACAGGGCGTCGATGATTGGCGCGGCGGTCTCTTCCAGGGCGCCATCCTCGCAGACTTCATCGACCAATCCGATCTCGAAGGCGCGCTCGGCATCGAACCGCTCACAGCTCAACGCATAGCGGCGCAGGCGCCCCGGCCCGATCCGGCTGATGAGTTGCGGCACGATGGGCACGGCGGTCAGACCCCAGCGTGCCTCGGTGATCGAGAACATCGCGGTCCGGTCCGCGATCACAACATCGCACGCAGCGACAATCCCAGTCCCGCCGCCGAAGCAGCCGCCATGCACAAGCGCAATCACCGGCTTGGGCATATGCGTCAGCCCATAGACCGCATCCGTGGTAGCTTGTGAGACAGAGATGTTGTCCTCGACCGAGCCTGCCCGGACGTCGCGGATCCACGCCAGATCCGCTCCGGCCTGAAAATGCCGCCCGGCGCCGCGCAGCACGACAACCCGGACCGCGGGATCGCGGCCGAGCGCAGACACGCCCGACAGGAGCGCGTCGATCATCTGACCATTGTAGGCGTTGTTGCGGTCGGGCCGATCCAACGTCACCGTTGCAACCCCGCGCGCATCAAGCGCGACGGAAACCGTGGGTCTGGGCATCGGTGTCCCCCTTTCACCGGATGTGTACGCGGGAAATTCACATGGCCTGATCAATCCTTGCGCGAGCGATCTCACCCTGCGGAAACAAACCTGACCTTCCCGCTGATTATTCAGCAGGATTAACCAATCATACCCCCTTGCATCGGTCAAAGAACTTGTCCAATGATCACAGGCCAGAGGCCCGTCCGACCAGAACTCGACCTGCTGAAGCAGGCGCCGGAGCGGGGTGGAGGAAACACAAGACCGGAAGGCGCGGGGCATTCCGCGACGGGTGCAGCAATTGATGCAGCAGCAATCACATGACTGCAGCCGCGCGTTGCCCTGGGGGATCCCGGGGTGACGCGCGTCCTTGAAGTCGAAAATCTGCACGTCCACTTTCCGCTTGAGTTCGGCAAGGTGGTGAAGGCGGTCAACGGTGTCTCGTTCCATATCGATGCGGGCGAGACGCTGGCGATCGTGGGGGAATCGGGCTCGGGCAAATCGGTGACGGCCATGTCGGTCATGCGCCTGAACGATTACCTGCATGCACAATATCCTGAGGGGAAGATCACGCTGTCGCCGCGCCCCGGCGAGAGCATCGACATCCTCTCGGCATCACAGCGCCAGATGCAGGATGTCCGCGGCGACCGGGTCGCGATGATCTTCCAGGAGCCGATGACCTCGCTGAACCCGGTGCTGCGCAACGGGTTTCAGGTGACCGAGTCCATCATGCGCCATCAGGGTGTGAGCCAGGAAGAGGCGAAGAAGCGCGCGCTTGAGCTGTTCGAACTGGTACGCATCCCGGAATCGAAAAAGCGCTTCAACCAGCACCCGCACCAGCTTTCGGGTGGTATGCGCCAGAGGGTCATGATCGCCATGGCGCTGTCGTGCCGCCCGTCGCTGTTGATCGCGGACGAGCCGACCACGGCGCTGGATGTGACGATTCAGGCCCAGATCCTCGACCTGATCAAGATGCTACAGACCGAGATCGGCATGGCGGTCCTGTTCATCACCCACGACATGGGCGTGGTGGCCGAGGTGGCCGACCGTGTCGGCGTGATGCTGAAGGGCGAGAAGGTCGAGGAAGGCACGGCCGAGCAGATCTTCCACCGGCCCGAGCACCCCTACACCCAGGCTCTGCTGAATGCAGTGCCGCGACTAGGCTCGATGCGGGGCAAGGATCAGCCCGAGAAGTTCCAGAACGTCGAGGTCAGGGGCACCTTCGCAGAAGCCGAGGCCTCGTGATGGCATTGGACATGAGCGATACGACGAACGCGTTGCTGAATGTCGAGGGTCTGACGACCTATTTCGATATCAGCGGCGGATTGCTGGGGCGGGTCTCGGCCCGGGTCCATGCGGTCGAGGATATCTCGTTCCACATCAAACCGGGCGAGACGCTGGCCATGGTCGGCGAGTCGGGCTGCGGCAAGTCCACAACGGGCCGCACGCTGATCGGTCTGGAAAAAGCCACCGCGGGCAAGATCGAGTTCGACGGTACGGATCTGACGAAGATGTCGCGCAGCGAGCGCAAGGCTGCGGTGACGCAGATGCAGATGATCTTCCAGGACCCCTACTCCTCGCTGAACCCGCGTATGACGGTCGGGTCCTCGATCTCCGAGCCGATGCTGGTCCACAACGTTATGCCGCGCGGCGATGTGAAGGATCACGTGGTCGGCCTGTTGCGCAAGGTTGGGCTGCAGGCCGAGCATTTCGACCGCTATCCGCACGAGTTCTCCGGCGGGCAGCGTCAGCGCATCTGCATCGCCCGAGCGCTTGGTCTGAACCCGCGGATGATCATCGCGGACGAAGCCGTCAGCGCGCTCGACGTGACGATCCAGGCGCAGGTGATCAACCTGTTCATGGAGTTGCAGGAGGAGTTCGGCCTGAGCCTGCTGTTCATCAGCCATGACATGGCGGTGGTCGAGCGGATCAGCCACAGGGTCGCGGTGATGTATCTTGGACGGATCGTCGAGATGGGGCCGCGTCGGGCGGTGTTCGACGATCCGCAACACTCCTATACGCGCAAACTGCTGGGGGCGGTGCCGATTGCCGACCCGACAGCGGAACGCCCTGAGCGCAAGCTGATGGTGGACGAGATCCCGTCCGCCCTGCGCCCGCTCAGCTATCGGCCCGAGCCGCTGACGTATCGCGAAGCGTCGCCGGGCCACATGGTCGCGGTCGAGGAGTAGCGACCCGACTACGAAAAACGCAAAGCTCGCACCCTGGGCAAAACCCGGGGGCAACGCGTCAGGAGGGAGCGCGCAGAAATCCCTCACCACAAGGTGAGCAAGTCAAGGGAGGTACTCTGCATGCGCACCAATTTCTGGAAAGCCGCCATAGGCGCCGCGGCTCTGGCCGGGTTCGCCACGGGCGCACTGGCCGATGGCCATGCGAAGTCGGGCGGCACGCTCAACTTCGTCGTCGGCTCGAAGATCCCGTCCTATGACGGGCATGTCGAGACGACCTTCGGGATGATCCACCCGATCGCCCCGTTCTACAGCCTGCTGATCCGGGTGAACCCGGACAATCCGTCTGAGAACGATTTCCAGTGCGATATCTGCGAAAGCTTCGAGGGCTCGGAAGACGGTCTGACCTGGACCTACAAGATCAAGAAGGGTCTGACCTTCCACGATGGCAAGCCGCTGGATGCCAATGATGTCCATGCGACTTACGAGAAGATCATGTTCCCGCCGGAAGGCGTCGCCTCGTCGCGCAAAGCCTTCTATGCCATGGTCGACAGCCACCGGGTCGTGGACAGCCACACCTATGAGATGAAGCTGAAGTTCCCGTCGGGTGCTTATCTTCCCTCGATGGCGTCGCCCTTCAACTTCATCTACGCGGATGAGGACCTGAAGGAGCACGGCCTGACCTGGCACAAGACGAACATCAACGGCTCTGGCCCGTTCAAGTTCGTCGAGCATCAGCCGGGCGCTTTTGTCTCGGGCGTGAAGAATGCCGACTATCACCTGGAAGGTCGCCCGTACCTTGACGGGTTCAAGGCGATCTCGGCCCCGAAACTGGCCGCTCGCGTTCAGGCCATCGAGGGCAATCAGGCAGCCATCGAGTTCCGCGGCTTCCCGCCGAAACAGCGTGATGCGCTGGTCAACTCGCTCGGCGACAAGATCGTCGTGCAGGAAAGCGACTGGAACTGCGTTCTGCTGGTGACGCCGAACCACAAGGTCAAGCCGTTCGACGACCCGCGGGTGCGCAAGGCGCTGAGCCTCGCCATCGACCGCTGGGGCGGCTCGAAGTACCTCTCGAAGATTGCCATCGTGAAGACGGTGGGCGGGATCGTGTTCCCGAACCACCCGCTGGCAGCAACCGAAGAGGAGCTGAAGCAGCTTGTTGGCTATGGCGATGACATGGAGGCCAACCGCGCCGAAGCCAAGCGTCTGCTGGCCGAAGCCGGTGTGCCGAACCTGAAGTTCACGTTGAACAACCGCGGCGTCGACCAGCCCTACCGCGTGGTGGGCACCTGGCTGATCGACCAGTGGAAGAAAGTCGGCATGGACGTGGACCAGCAGGTCAACCCCTCGCCGGTGTTCTACGACATCCTGCGCAAGCAGTACTCGTTCGACGTGTCGATCGACTTCAACTGCCAGTCGGTGATCAACCCGATCGCGGACGTGTCGAAGTTCATCCCCTCCTCGGGCAACAACTACACCCAGAACGAGGACGCCGAGCTTGAGCAGATGTACCAGGACCTGCTGCGGGCCGGCACGGAAGAAGAGCAGCGCACCATCATGCGCAAGCTGGAAAAAGCCGTGCTGGACGAGAAGGCGACCCAGTTCATCTCGCTGTGGTGGTACAAGATCAACCCGCACCGGGACTACGTGAAGGGCTGGAAGATTGCGCCCTCGCACTATCTCGGCCAGCAGCTCGATCACATCTGGCTCGATCAGGAAAGCTGATCCTTTCAGGGCGGGGACACCCCCGTCCTGACATCACTGGCAGGGCGGGTCCCGTGTCCGCCCTGCCCGCAAAGTTCCGCCGATACACAGGGTTGTCGACACGATGTGGCAATACGTTCTGAAACGTCTTCTGCTGATGATACCGACCGTGATCGGGGCAGCCTTTCTGATCTTCTTCCTGCTGCGCGCCCTGCCCGGCGACGTGTGCGAACTGAAGATGGGCGGCGAAGGCGGATATTATGACCCCGAACAGGTTGCGGCCTGTCAGGCAAGTCTCGGCCTCGACCAGCCGCTGATGGTTCAGTTTGCCGACTTCGTCGCGGATCTCGCGGTTCTGGACCTCGGCACGTCGATGGACACCGGGCGCCCCGTCGCGGACGAGATGGCCAAGCGCTTCGAGCTCTCGCTCCAGGTTGCGATCATGGCGACCATTGTCTCGGTCCTGATCGCCATTCCGCTGGGCACCCTCAGCGCCGTTTTTCAGAACACCTGGATCGACTATCTGGTCCGAACCATATCCATCGCCGGGATCGCGATGCCCTCCTTCTGGCTGGGCTTGCTTGTGATCATGGCCATCATGTCCGCATCACGGTTCTTCGGCGACCCATGGGCGCCGGTGGGGATAACGTATGTTCCCATCTGGGAAGACCCGTGGACCAACCTCTCCGTGCTGATCTGGCCCGCGGTGGCGACCGGATACCGCTATGCCGCGGTCGCCACGCGCATGACGCGCTCGTCGCTGCTCGAGGTCATGCGCGAGGATTACGTCCGCACCGCCCGCGCGAAGGGCATGGTCGAGAAGGTGATCGTCAACCGCCATGCGCTGAAGAACGCGCTGTTGCCGGTCGTCACCGTCATCGGCATCGAGTTTGCCTTCCTGATGGGCGGTCTCGTTGTCACCGAGCAGGTCTTCAACCTCAACGGCCTTGGCAGCTATCTGGTGCACAGCGTCACGCAGCTGGACTATTCGGCCGTCCAGGGGATCGTGATGACCATCGTGCTCGTCTTCGTGATGACCAACTTCATTATCGACCTTCTGTATGCGTGGCTCGACCCGCGCATCCGCTACAGCTGAGGAGGCAAGCGACATGAGCCATACCGTCGAAGACGATGCCCTTGCGCCGCAGCCCTCGCTGCTGACCCGGGCCTGGACCTTCGCCAAGAAGCAGCCGCTGGGAACCGCAGGGTTGCTGGTCGTCGTGATCTTCTTTTGCATGGGGTTCTTTGCCGAGTTCCTGACCACGCACGATCCGGAATCGGGTGATTTCTTCGATCAGTTCACCCGGCCGTTCTCGAACTCGGAGGCAACGGATGCGTTCTTCCTCCTGGGCGCGGATGAGTTCGGGCGCGATGTCTACACACGCATTGTCTACGGTGCGCGTACGGCGCTGGTGATCGGGCTGGTGTGCTCGGTTCTCGGCTCGGTGATCGGCCTGGTCCTTGGCGTCGCCTCGGCCTATTTCGGGGGCTGGACCGACACGATCCTGCAACGGATCATGGACATCCTGATGGCGTTCCCCCTGATCATCCTTGCGCTGACCATCGCCATCGCGTCGACCGGGTTCATGAAATCGATCGGGATCGAGAACCCGAACGACTATTCGATCTACGCGGTCATCGTCGCGATCACGATCCCGTTCATCCCGAAATGCGCCCGGGTCGTGCGGTCGTCGGCTCTGTCGATCCGCGAGATCCCGTTCATCGACGCCGCGCGTGCCAACGGGTTCAGCAACACCCGGATCATCATGCGCCACATGGTGCCAAACGTGATGGCGCCGTTCCTGATCATGCTGACCGCGTTCATCGGGCAGGCGATCCTGCTGGAGGCGTCGCTCTCGTTTCTCGGGCTTGGCGTTCAGGAGCCGACACCGGCATGGGGGCTGATGCTGCGCTCGAGCCAGGAGTTCATCCGCGAGGAAGCCTATCTCGCGATCTATCCCGGACTCGCGATCACCCTAGCGGTGTTCGGGTTCAATCTTTTCGGCGACGCAGTGCGTGACGCGCTCGATCCGAAACTGCGCTCCCAGTAGGGGGATGGTCCATCAGCGCGGGTGCGTCACGGACGCACCCTACGGGGTGTAGCGCGACATGGCGTAGGGTGCGTCCGTGACGCAC
>JBCBOR010000136.1:0-6961 GCA_039821125.1 Pseudomonadota bacterium | reverse complement strand
CGATGGACCAGTCCTACCGTATCCACAAATGGCTCGGTCTCGGAGCGATGGCCGCGATTTTGCTGCACGATACCATCGACGCCGAGATGGACGGTCTAGGTACTGAAACGCTCATCGTCGAGATTGCTGAGACTTTGGGCGAGATCAGCCTCTATGGTCTGCTCGTTCTCGTCGCGATTACGGTGGCGACATTCATCCCCTACCACCTTTGGAAATGGACCCACAGGCTGATTGGGATCTTCTTCGTCTTTGGCGCACTGCATTACCTGTTCATTCTCAAGCCCTTCAAGAATGGTGACCCGCTCGGTCTATACATGGCCGCGGTTTGCGCGATCGGGTTGGTGGCTTACCTTTACACCTCGGCACCGAGACGCCTTCGCCCGTCGCAGAAATACCGGATCAACGCGCTCGAGAGGAGCGGTACAGCGCTCGCGGTCGAGATGTCACCAACCGGCAAACCAATTCGTCACGGTGCAGGACAGTCTGGCTTCTTTGCGTTCGACGGTGCGGGTTTGAGAGAGCCGCATCCCTTCACAATTAGCAGCGCCCCGCGCGACGATGGTTTCGTGCGGATTACAATCGCGCCTCTTGGCGATCTGACCTGTCGCCTGATCGATAGGCTCGATGTTGATCAAATGGTTCGCGTCACAGGGCCGTTCGGATGTTTCGGCCGCGGCGTATCTGGCCCTCAAGTCTGGGTCGCAGCAGGCATCGGCGTCACGCCCTTTGTCGCGATGGCTGAGGCGCTGGAGGACAGCGATGGACCGGTGACAATGATTCACGCGGTCCGGTCGCAGGACGAGGCCGCGCATCATGCGCTGCTGACCGATCTGGCAGATCACAAACCGAACTTCGATGTCACGCTCTGGCAGAGCTCTAAGCGCGGACGACTTACGCCGGAAAACGTTGTTGAACTAATGGGTCCGGATATCTCAGAAGCTCACGTATTTTTCTGCGGTCCTGTCGAAATGAGACGGGCGCTCGTTGAAAAGCTTCAGCGGAGTGGTTTGCCGCGACGCCGCATTCACTACGAGCAATTCGAAATCCGCACCGGCATCGGGCTCAAAAGGCTACTCGGTTGGTTGTGGTCACGGCGTTCTGGCTAGCCGACGAACTTATCGACTAGGCCACCACAGCATCGCGAAGCTACTTCCGAAGTGGCGCGAGGCTGCGAACAGATCGTCTCGTCGCCACGTGCGCCGCCAGAGTTAGCTTTTCGATGCCTCGACAGCAAAATCAAATCCGATCGTCCACGGCTGCTTTGGGCCGCTAGTTCATCCTTGCAAACAGCGGAACCAAAGCCAGTCCGATGAGAGATTTGCGATATCCTTCCATCGCGACCGAAACTGTGTGTCTGTCGATGCATTCTTCATTAGAAATCTCCTCTGACGAGTTTCAAAATCGGGTTTGGCCAATAGTGTAGAGATCATGTCGAAGAATTTTTTCCTGATGCGCCGTCCCGCCATTAGCCTGCGGGTTGAGGTTAACGCTCCTGCGGAGACCGCCAAAGTCCGGTTTGGCGGGCGTCCCAATCTTCCCGAGGAAGTCGACTGGCCGCACGATGGCGCAGGGCAACCGATGCAGCATCTGTTGCAGGTGGACTGCAAAAGCCTGCCAGCGGTTGACCCTGACATGCCACACGACGGAACGCTTTTCTTCTTTGTCGCGGCCAATGGCAGGGATCAGACGCCGAGTTTTCTGGATGATGATCCCGGGGCGTCGGCGCTGATTTACTGGCCAGACCCCGTCGGCGACCTGCCTCTGCGCGGGCATCCGCCAGGAACGCCGCCGTTGGCGGAGTATTCCTGGGTGTCCGACATTGTCTGGGCGGATGATCCAGGCGAGGATGCGGAAATCTTTGTGAACCTCGATGAGCATCGCACCTTTGCTGACGGCTTCGAAGCGATCCGCGCGGCGCTGAACGATCCGGGTGTCAGGGATTCGGAGGCAAACAACCTCAAGGCCGCAATCGCATTTACACCGGTCGCGTTGCAGGCGGGCGCCTTTGACTCCCACCCGGGCGCAGACCCTGAACAAGTCGTCAAGGTGATGGAGAAATCTCAGCGCAAACGGGCGCAGGATGCCGGGGTGCTGCCGGTTCAGATGTTCGGCTATGTGGCGGATGCGGGGGATATGTCGGACCTTGATGATCTCGGCTACGCCTGCGGCAGCGTAAAAAAGGCTCTGGCGGGATATGAGGCGGCGGATCGTCGCCACTTGCCAGGGTCGGATGATGAGACCGTGGTGCTGCTCAATCTGCCTGGCCAGTCGAGGGAGTTGAACCTGAATATCTCCCACGGCACGCAGAACCGCTTCTGCATCCGGCGCGCCGACCTGCGGGCGCGCGCGTTCGACAGGTATTGGACGCGCAGCAATAAACTCTTCGAAGACGGTTATTGGGTTTTGCCCACGATGCTGAAACCACCGAAGATCCTGGCGGAACAGGCCGGTCGTGCGGTGGCGCTGAAGCCCGTGGCCCCCGACGAACCACGAGCGTCCGTCGCCACTTACAGCGGGGGGCGGCCGCGGCTGCCGGCGGAGGTTGACTGGCCGCGCAACCCGCAAGGCGATCCGCTGTACTTCGTGCTGCAGATCGACTGTGGCGCGTTTACCGACCGCTCAGGCTTGCCACCCATGCCGGAACGTGGCGGCCTGTTCCTGTTTGCCAACCGGTTTGCGGAGGTCAGCCTGAAGGGCGAGGTCACGGTTCTCCATACCGACGCGGAGATCGCTGATGCTCCCTTACGGGAGTTGCCGGAGGACCTTCGCGCAGAAGCGCCGGACATCTCCGTGCCACAACGGCTTGTCGATCTTGGTGTTCACGGCGTTTCGGGCGCCGAAAGCCCGATGCAGCCACTGGCACCGATCGCGTATGACACCGTACGGGCGGGCGTGAACAAACGCGCGCTGGCAGAACAGGCGCTTGCGCATCTGCTTCCCCATGAGGAGGACGCGTTTCCCAGTCTCAGGTTTACTCTCACCACGACGCCGGAATGGCGTGGGCGGTTGAAGACGCGCCGTATGGAAGGCCATGACTACGAGCTCAGGCGGGGCGTGTTGCGCCCTCTGCCTGACAGCTATCCTTGGCGATGGCTCGACATCTCCACCGCTATGCTGGATCTCGACGAGGCTTTGGACCAGCTCGAAGACGACCCCGATGACGCCCCCTATATCGACCGTCTTTGGCCCGGCGGACCATCGCAGGCCTGCCGCGACTGGTATGCGAAGGCCGCAGCCCATGACCCGCTGGACCGGGTTGATCCGGAAAACCGGTCCGCCTATCGCGACTGGATCGCATCCCTGGATGCGGTGGGGGCGACAATCCCGATGCTCGACCACCGGATGCCGGACGAGGTGTACGAGGATGTCGCGCTGCGCGATCACGTGTTCTTCAAACTGCTGCAGCCCGTCGCCAGCCCCCGGATGCGCACGCTGGACTGGCTCGCGCACGACCCCGCGGCCGACGACATCCCGGACGACATGCGACAGGTCGCTGGAGACGCCCTGCGTTACCGGCGCAGCCATACCGTTCTGCCAGGTGAGCCGGAGCATAGGCCCGAGATCGGACAACTCTTTCCGTGGACGCCCAAACGCCCGAAGGGTGACGTCCTGCTCCTGGAGTGGCCTGAGGTGATCGGGTGGGAGGCCGACAGCGGAAACCTTGAAATCTGGATAGCACCCGATGACCTCGCAGCCGGTCGTTTCGACCGGTGCCGGGCGCGGATGCGCGCGTATTGACCGGTCAGACTGATAAGGGGACTTTCATCATGACATCGCCCACCTCCGACGACGCACCGAGCCTGCTGAGGCGATTCAAGGTCAAACTCTGGTCGGGCTCCAAGATCGTACTGTCACAGGATGGCGGCGCATTCGCCGTCCATACCGGGCCTCGGCGTCATGACGCCGAAAACAGATACAAAGACATGACGATCACGGTCATTGACGCCGCTTCGGGCAAACGTCTGCGCCAGGCGCCGTTGCCCTACCGGCTCAAGGACCTGATGCTGTTGCCGCAGGACGGCCTGGTCGCCATCGGCAACCAGGCCTCACTGTTCAACGGATCTGTGGCGATCGTGAACCTTGAGACGCAGCAGATTCTGCATGAATGGCCCATGCAGGGAGAGGTGAGCAGCCTGTCCCATGCGCCCGGCGGCAAGATGCTGGCGACCTCCAATGAGGGCTGGATCATGCTGGTCGATCTGCAGACTTTTGAGGTGGATGCGATGCTTCAGGTCGGCCAACACCTCCGGCATGCGGCGATGTCCCCCGATGGCGAACGGGTCGTCACAGGCCATGACCGATCGGCGCAGCTCTGGCGGGTCGCGACCGTTGAGAGGCTGATGACGTTCGAGCCCCAGTCCAGAATGATCATCGACTCCGTCAGATTTTCCCCCGATGGCGCGATGTTCTTCATCCAGGGCCGCGATCTGCATGTTTTAGAGTCGGAGACGGGGGCGGAGATCCAGACGATCGACGACAACCGCTTCATCACATTCGCGGAATTCTCCCCCTGTGGCCGCTACATCATGGTTCTCTATCGTGAAGGGGTCTTGCAGTGGCTGAACCCAAGCACCGGAGAAGTGGTGCATGAGGTCGACAACATCAGAGATTTTCCAACCGTCAATCTCGACTCGGTGAGCCTGGTCGCAGACGATCAGTGGCTCCTGGCGCGCGAGAAAAACCTCTGGCGCCTACCGCTGCCACAAAACGAAGACATTGGCGATTGATAATTTTTTCGGAGCGCCTCTCGACCTCGTTGTTCCGACTAGGGTTTCCTAATGGCGCCGAACCTAACCTGATTGTACGCTTGCCGCGAAGGTCGGCGAATGAGCACGCGACTGCAACAATCAGAGGCGCTGGCGAATGACCGCTCTGGGCCGCCCTTGTGGAGTGGCGGATGGTCGGATCGCATACTAACCTGCTTCTTTGTATGGCTGGTCGTGAAACAATATCGACATCGCTCCGCTAAGCATCATGGCCTTTTGGGCCCGCTACCGAACTTAGGAAAAGAACCATGATCTCGAACGATTACCTCGAAGAGATGGCGGTCTACTCGGGCTGGCAGAACGACAATGTCTATCAACACTGTGACGAGATTGGGCAACAGGAGCGGACGCGGGACCGCGGGATGTTTTTCGGTTCGATCCACAATACTCTGGATCATATTTGCGTGGTCAATCGCAGGATTTTGACTTTCCTTGATGGCACTTTACCAGAACGCTCACCGCGTGGGAAACCGGTGTGGTCCGATTGGAAAGAGCTGAAGTCGATCCGTCTTGAACAAGACGAGGTTCTATCGGTTGGTGCCCGCGAATGGACTGAAGCCTGGCTTGCCGACAGAACAACCAAGCGCGATCCGCAGGGCGATGATTTGCCAGCTATCCCCCGCTGGGTGATGGTGGTGCAACTCTTTAACCACCAAACCCATCATCGTAGTCAGGTCACCAGTGCACTGCATTCCTTGGGTGTCGACTACGGCTCGACAGACATCCCATGGCGTCCTGGCGCAGGCTACTTCGCTGGATAAAGCGCGGAGCGAACCGAAGCCTCCGTTGATAGAAAGGTTCACTTCGCCCAGTCCTGGCAATGCGCCAGATGGCAGCTGGACACCCGCATTAACTGGTTGATCTGAAGGCTTCCGGTCTGGAGGGGGTTGTTTGGCGCGTGTTCTTGGTCCCGGCTGTGCTGCCCGAGCCTGTGTTCCGCGGTTTTGGACGGACTCATCCGATGGCGGACTTGCGTTCGTGGAAGATCAGGCGGTCGAAGTTGTAGGCGAGGTTGGCCAGCGTCAGTTTCGCCTCGGCCTTGGCCAGGCCAATGGTCCGGACAAACAGACCAAAGCGGTTCTTCTGATGGGCAAAGACATGCTCGACCCGGGCACGCACCGCTGACTTGCGGGCATTGGCCCGTGACGTCGCCTCCGGCATCTTGCGCCCTTGCGGCTTGCGCATATGGATGCGGCTGGTCAGCCCGTTCTTGGACAACCACTTCTCGTTCCTTTTCGAACGATATGCGCTGTCCGCCCAGACCTCGGACGAGGTGTTCTCCTTCGTAACGAGCCGCTTCAACATGCGCCCATCGGCCTCGGAAGCGCTGGTCACAGCCGCCTCGCGTATAAACCCAAACCGCCGGTCGATGCTGATGTGAGATTTATACCCGAACACAGGCAGCGCTATCTGAGGCAGCGGCGTGCCGTCGGGGCGATAGCGGATCTTGCCGCCGATCTTTAGTGTCCAGCGGGCATGTGTGTCTTTCTGCCGGGCCTTGTTGGGTTTGTCAGGCCAGATCTCGTTGGCGGTCTTGCCAGCCTTGATCGCTTCCTTCTCGGCGTCAGTGTTGCGCTGCTTGGGCGCGGGCACGAGCGATGCATCGACGATCTGACCAGACATGGGAATGTATCCCTTCTTGTGCAGTTGCCAGTCGAAGGCCTTCATCACCCGCTTGAGCGCGCCGCTCTCGGTCAGTTTGTTTCGGAACAGGCGGATGGTGTTCTCGTCCGGCGTCTTTTGGCCGAGATCGAACCCCGCGAACCGCATCCAGGACAAGCGGTCCTGCAACATGAACTCCATCCGAGCGTCCGAGAGATTGTGCTGGGCTTGCAGGATCAGCACCTTGAACATCGAGACTGGGTCGTAGGGCGGGCGACCACCCTTCGCACCGTCACCATAGCCGAGGCCCTCCACCAGCCAGCCCCGGAAACAATCGAAGTCGACCGTCGCATCGAGCACCTCAAGCGGATCGCCGATCTCGGATAGCCGCTCGAGGTGTTCCTGAAGTCCGAAGAAACTCTGCTGATCCATCTCGCCCTCCGCATTGCCGCAGCGGGAGTGAATCACGAAAGCACATCAGCGCGAACAGTTAATGCGGGTGTCCAGCTAGGAGCCGATGTCGTTGAAAAAGATGGCTCTTAAGCGATGGGTTGATGCTGGCTGAATTGGCCCCGCGACGGTTCAGGTTGGAT
>JBCBOR010000135.1:0-6962 GCA_039821125.1 Pseudomonadota bacterium | reverse complement strand
CATTGCTCTTGCTCCCGTCAGGCAGGCTTTGTGCAGACACACCGGTTTCTCACAAAGCCTGCCTGACGGGAGCAAGAGCAATGCGGCGGCGATGCTGACGTCTGCTGCACTGCGTGGTGGCGACAGGCTCGAGCGCGTCTCCGGGACTGCCCGAAAGGACGTTCCGAACAGTCTTTCGCTCCGTTCGCTTGGGCAGCATGGAATTCCGTATACTGACCTGCTCCGCGTTCCAATCTCGGTTTCTGTCGCCGCGCTGACAATAAACATGCTCGGCCTTCTCCTGCCGATTGCCATCCTGCAGGTCTACGACCGGGTGATCCCGAATGCCTCGCAAGAGACGTTGGTCGTGCTGATCGCAATTCTGATCGCTGCCGCATTCGGTGAGGCAGCGCTGCGGACCGCGCGCGCTTACCTTCTCGGGTGGAACGCGGCAAAATTCTCGCACAATATCTCGGTCGAGGCCGTGCACAGACTGCTCAATGCACCTCATAACAGTGTCTGGCGGGAGCCGCCGAACAAGGTCCTCGAACGATTGGAGGCTGTGTCGCAACTCGGCGGGTTCTACGGCGGGACCGTGCGTCAGATCTGGATCGATCTGCCGTTCGCTGCGCTTTTCATTGTTGTGATCGGTATCATCGGTGGTCTTCTCGTCATCGTTCCGATCATCCTGCTGCTGCTATTCGGCACCGCGACCTTTATCTATGGCGCGCGCCTTCGCGATACGCTTGCCCGCAAGGACGAGCACAGCACGCGCACGCTCGACTTTATCAGCCAGGCGCTGCGGGGCATCTCCACCGTCAAGGGCCAGGCGATGGATGCATTCATGGCGCGGCGGTTCGAGCGTTTGAGTGTGACGTCTGCATCCCTCACGCATGATCTGATTACGGCCTCGGACCGTGCACAGATCATGGCGGGGATGCTCGGGAACGTGACAATCGTATCGATCGCGACGGTCGGCGCTGTTCTTGCAGCGCATGACCAGATGACGATCGGTACACTTGCGGCCTGCAGCATGCTGTCCGGGCGGGCCGTCCAGCCGTTTTTGCGTGTCGCAGGGGTCTGGAACGAACTTCAGCGAACACGGATCGCGTTGAGCGACGCGGCAGCGGTCTTTGCTCTGCCCCGGCGTCAAACAAAGTCAGCGCTGCAATGTGCCGTTCATGCTCCGGATATCGAGATTGACCGGATGACCTTCCGAAATGATGGCGCAACAGGTGGTTGGTCCGAACTCTCGCTGCGGATCGACCCTGGAGATATCGCTTGTTTTTGCGGAGGAGATGGCGTTGGCAAATCGTCGCTGCTGCGCTTGCTGGCAGGGCATACGGAACCCCAGGAAGGTGAGGTTCGGATCGACGGTGTGTCTGCACTTGAATACCGTCAGGACTTCAGCAATTCGACTGGCTATGTCTCTCCGGATACAACGGTTTTCAACGGTACGATCCTCGAGAACCTGACCCTGTTCGGCAATGGGTGCACTGTTGAGGAAGCAGTCGCCACCGTGGCAAGTCTCGGGCTCGAGCGAGACATCTCGCTGCTTCCAGAGGGTTATGAGACAGTCTTGGGCGGGGCTGCGAGCGAGGCGATGCCGCGAGGGTTCATCAAGCGTTTGCTGATTGCCCGGGCACTGGCGACAGAACCCCGGTTGCTGATTCTGGACGAGGCGCAGGCTTATCTCGACCCTGCCTCCGACCTTCGGCTTCGCGAGCGGCTGCTTGATCTCAAGTTTCGCTCCACCATCGTGATGGCCACGAACCGACCAGAATATCAGGCGCTTGCAAACAAGATCTTCGACATGACGCCCGGCGAGATTGTTTTGCGTTCAGCAAAGCCGAAATCGGAGCCCTGATGAGCGATGGTTGAAGCGCGCCTAGCATCTCACGACGGACCGGCGATCCATGCCGATTCCGGCCTGGACGACCATCTCGAGGCTGCGCTCGACGCGGATCAAGATGAAATCCTTGCTCCGCTCACCAACAGCAGAATCCCCGGAATTGCGGGTGAAACCCCATTTCACGCCTGCATCCGCCCCTATATCGAAGCGCTGGGTTGGACAGGCGCAGATCGAAACCTTGTCGAGGCGATTCCGCATCTCGAACCGATCGCCCGTCTCGAGGATCTGCGGACCACCTTGATGCGCTTGGGCTTCCGCACGCGGGTTCACCGCGCGGCGACCAGGCAACTCGACCCCGAAGAACTTCCCGTGATCGCAATGCTCGGGGCGACGCGCCCCGTCGTGATCCTAGAGCAAGTGGATACAGGCACGTTCCTAGCCTTCGATGGTGAGGCTATGGAGTTTGTTGAAATCGCAAAGGACGCGCGGCCCCTGCTATGCTGCTTCCCGGTTTTTGAGGCCGGTACTGACCAGACTCAAAAAAAGAACACCAGCTGGTTCGCCGATGCCATGCACAGGATTCGCGGCCCAATCGCGGCCCTTTTTGGCCTTACGTTTTTTGCCAATGTGCTTGCTTTGGCGACCCCGCTCTACGTCATGCAGGTCTACAATGTCGTCATCAACGCAAAGGCACTCGACACTCTGGCCTTTCTGCTCGCGGGCATGCTGGGCATCCTGGGGCTGGAATTGTACCTCCGCCGCGTTCGGGGAGATCTGATTGCGTATATCGGCACCAGGATCAGCACCAACCTCATGATCAATGGGTTTGAGCGTGTTCTCGGGTTGCCCATCCGCATGATCGAAGCGGCGCCGGTCAATGCGCAGGTAATGCGACTGAAGCAGTTCGAAGGGATCTACGGGTTCTTTTCCGGTCCCATGGCCACAGCCGCGCTTGATCTGCCATTTGTCATTATGTTCTTCGCGGCGATTGCGTTGCTCAGCCCTGTGCTCGCGCTGGTTCCTATCGCCCTTGTCATCGTGTTCATGTTTCTTGTGGCGGTCTCGCTGCCGATCTCGAAACGGAACATGCAAACCAATGGAGACGCTCACTCCGCACGGCAGAGCTTTCTGATCGATGCCATTACGAACCAAACGACCATCGCACAGCTAAGGGCCGAGCCGCTATGGCGAAAACGGTTCATCACCCCGTCCCGCGCCCATGCCATGGCGGCGTTCAGGATGCAGTTCTTCGAGACGATGCTTGGCAACGTCGCGCAGATGCTGGTGATGGTAGCCGGGATCATGACTCTGCTGATCGGCACCAATCTGGTCATTGCCGGGGATCTGTCGATCGGTGGACTGATTGCGGTCATGATGCTGGTGTGGCGGGTCCTGTCGCCAGTGCAAACGGTGTTTCTCAGCGTCAACCGGATAAACCAACTGATGGAGAGTATCCGTCAGGTCAATCAACTCATGCGGATCCCGCTCGAGCGACCGCAAAAGCTTACCCGATCGGTGTTTCGCCCGTTTGAGGGGCACATCGTGTTCGACTCCGTTGCCTTTCGTTACATGGCGAACGGTACACCTGTGTTTCGCAATCTCACGTTCGAGATCGCACCCGGTGAATTGATCGGCGTTGCAAGCGCGAGTTCGAGTGGTCGATCAACCCTCCTGAAGCTGATACTTGGGCTCTATCGACCACAATCGGGGCAAATCCTGCTGGATGGTCTCAACTTGGCGCAACACGATCCGCATGAGGTCCGTGCCAGCATCGGAAACACACCGCTCGATCCCGTTTTTTTCTATGGCACGATTGCGCAGAACATGCGTCTTTCCGCTCCGACGGCGACAGATGCAGTGATCCGGCAAGCGCTTGTCGACGCGGGCATCCCTCCTGACAGCGAGATCTTTCCCGATGGGCTAGAGACAAGACTGACCGACCAGAAGCTTATGACTCTGCCGGCTGGTGTGAAACAGTGCCTCTCGCTTGCGCGCATGTACTGCAAGAACGCGAACATCAATCTTCTTAATGATCCAGCAGCACACTTGGACGAGAATGGCGATCGCGCGCTTGTCCGGAAACTCCAGGCGTTGCGTGGAAAATCGACTGTGGTGATTGTGACCAACACACCGCATCAGCTCGAGATTTGCGACAGAGTGTTCGTGTTGAAAGGCGGGATGATGACCGAAGCCGACCCTGCGGCGGTGGCCGCTGCAGTCCGTGCCGATATTTCATCAACGGCCACGGCGCCGCCCGGATAGGAGCCGGACACGTGTCGAAACAGAGCCCTGAGATGCATGCTTATCTCGCGTTGCCGCTGGACATCGAGTCCGGCATGGCAGCCCGTCTCTGTCGGCGCGTCATCGTCTGGGGATCGATCGTCTTCGTCGCTCTCGTTGCAATCTCGGCGGTGGCCACAATCAAGGAGGTCGCGATTGCCGAGGGTGAGATCGCAACCGAGACACCGCCTGTCATCGTCGAGCATCTGGAAGGCGGTTCGATCGCGGAGCTTTTCGTACAGCCCGGCGACCGGGTGCAGAAGGATCAGGCACTTGCGAAGATTGCGCCCGTCGCAGCCGAGGCTGATCTCGCGCAGGCCCAGGTCCGTCGGGCCCATCTGGTCCTGCAACGGGAACGTCTGCGCGCACTGATCGACGGGCGGCCGCCGATGTTTGGTGAGCTACAGGATCGGTATCCGGGCCTCGCGCTGGACCAGGAGAAACTCTTCGTCGCCGAATCCAAGGCAGTCGCAGCAGCAGCGGCGGCGATTTCGGCCGAAGTTGCACAGCGCGAGCAGGAGATCATGGCGGCGGAGCAGCAGCGCGACAGCCTGGCGGCCCAGATCGAGATCAATCAACAACAGGCCACGATCCGGGAGGAGCTTCTCGCACGCGGCTTTACCTCTCAGGTCGCCGCACTGGAGACGCGGGCAGCCTTGGAACAGGTGCGCGCTGACTTTGCCGAGGCCCTGCGCACTCTGACCAGCGCCGTTCGAGCCATCGCCGATGCTCGGAGCCGCGGGGCTCAAACCGCTGCCGAACGCGCTGAAGTTTGGTCACAAGACATCGCACGCCTCTCAGGAGAAATTGCGGAGATTGACCAGACAATCCTGCAGGTTGAGGATCGTGTGTCTCGCCTGATCGTGCGAACGCCGGCCGCGGGCAGGGTGCAGGATGTGGTGCCCAAAGGCGTTGGAGAGACGCTGGCGCCTGGGGACGCGATTGCAACGATCATCCCGGGGAATGCAACGCTCATTGCGGACGTGCGTTTGAATCCCGATGATGTTGGGCATATCGCCGTCGGGCATCGCGCCGAGATCAACGTGACAACCTTCGATGAAGCTGTCTTCGGAACGATTGATGGCGTCGTGAAGTCTGTCTCTCCAACAACGTTTCCCGATCCTGAGCGCGGTCCATTCTTCAGTGTTCGAATTGCCTTAGAGGATACGACGCTTCGGTCGGCGGGTGGGGATGTACAACTCTCGACCGGGATGCTTGTGCGTGCTGAAATACTCTCGGGTGAACGATCGATCCTGCGCTATCTGTTCAAACCCATTGCTCGGGCTTTTGATCGGGCCTTCAACGAACGCTAATGGTCCAGCAGAGTTTCAGAACCTGAGAGCGATCCGTCGGGCGTTCGTCTCACAGCGTTTGCGATGCTGCGTACCATTCGCGTCAGCAACCGCTTTTCCCACTCTCATGCGAAACCGTACATCATGGGCGCGGCGGCCTCGCCAATTTGCGGGGCCTTGCAGTAGAGTTTAAGCGTCGTGCAACCTCGGTATCGGTTTCATGCCACCGACCCCCATGTTCAGTCTCTCACTGCAATTCTAACGGTGTCGGCGCTCCGGACAGGGAACGGAAACGTGGTTTGTGATGACCATGATCCCGGTGCCATGCTTCTGGTCATGAGAACATCGAGAACGCGCGCTGGTCCTCTGGGCCTCCTTCTGCTGGCCGGGTTGGTCATGTCTTTGATGCTGTCCGGCCCCGCAGCAGCACAAATTCCATCGGCGCCCACACAAGAAGAACCGGGCGAGACGCTGCCGGCAGATCTTAGTCCGGAGCTCGTCGACGGTGTTCTGGCAACGCTGACTGATGCGGAGATCAGGGTTCTTCTGCGCGATGAGCTTCTGCGCCAAGCAGCGGCGCGTAGCGCATCGATGGCCGATGCGGTGCCAACTTTCAACCAGATCGTGGACCGGCTGTCCGAGATGTCCGAGCGCATCTCGGTTCGCGCAGCACGCTGGGCCACCGCGCTGTCAAACATCTCGGAAAGAGCGCCAAAAATCTCGGCACAGCTTGAGAAGGCGAACTCAGGCGTCACCGCCATGGTTCTTGCAGCCCTGGGCGTCGCGGTTGCAGGGATTGCCATTGCGGCAGCGATCGGGGCACTGACGCGGCCATGGCGCGCCTGGCTGTCGAATCCCAATGAGACGAACTATTGGGATCGTGTTCTGTGCACTTTGGTCCTGGGCCTGATCGAACTGCTGCCCATTGCTGGATTTATTCTCGCCACTGAAGCGCTCGTGCCGCCTTTGGCCGGAGTTCTCGGGCCGCTGGCAGGCTATCAGTGGATCTATGAGACCGGGGTTTCCTATAGCTGGGCCTTTATTGTTGTGACCCGGCGGGCCTTCGCGCCGGACGCACCTGCGATCCGGATCGCTCCGGTCGATGACCACCTCGCAGCCAAGTTGCATGGGCTTCTCAGAACTGCCGTAAGGGTCGGTGCAGGAACGTGGCTCGTGGCCGGGCTGATGTTCCACTTTGGGCTCGGTTTCCCGCCAATCATGGTCCTCCGCGGTATCGCAGGCACTGTTGTGGCAGCGATTCTGTTGCGCGGGCTCTGGCAAAACATGGCGGAGATCCGTGCCGCGACCGCTCAAGTCTTTTCAGTTGCGGGACGAGAAGGATCTCTCGGTCGGATCGCGAAGGCCAGCGCCCCCGCTCTGCTTGCGCTCTACATCACTGCGGCCTGGGCATACTGGTTGGCGCACTGGCTGGAAACCGGGCAGGATCGCTTGGCTGGGCCTGCGGGCACACTGATCGTCTACTACCAACGCTCGTAGGTTGTGACTCATTTTTGGGATTCCCAACGGTACTGATCTTTGAATCAATTGCCCGAACCGAG
>JBCBOR010000134.1:0-6987 GCA_039821125.1 Pseudomonadota bacterium | reverse complement strand
ACCGCCCCTTTTTTCGGAAAGTGAATCAGAGGCTTGCTCCAACATCAAGCCGCGCGCGAATTGGGTTCAGGCCCTAAAATTCGGTGAATTTGGGCCACCGCGCGCTGGTCAGGGCGGACCTTGGCGATCCTGAAGATCTACCCTTTGTACCCCGCCATCTTGCAGATCAGGTTCCACTCGGCGGCGGTGACGGGCACGACCGACAGGCGCGATTGCTTGATCAGGGCGAAATTCTCCAGCTTTGGCTCGGCCTTTATCTCGGCCAGCGTCACGGGATTGGGCACAGGCGCCACGGCGCGGACATCGACGCAGTCCCAGCGCGCGTCCTCGGTCGTGCTGTCCTGATGCGACTCGGCCGAGATCTCGACAATGCCGACGATCTGCTTCTCGTTCACCGAGTGATAGAAAAAGCCGAGATCGCCCAGTTTCATCGCGCGCATGTTGTTGCGCGCCTGATAGTTGCGCACACCGTCCCATTCGGCGCCTGCCTCTCCTGCGGCGACCTGATCGTCCCATCCCCAGGTGTTGGGTTCGGATTTAAACAGCCAGAAGGCCATGGATCCCTCCGTCTTGCTGTGCCGGTGTCGGCTATGCTTTCGCGCCTTTCTTGCCCGAACCGATCATCGGCGCTGCGCTTTCGTCCAGCGGCCAGCGCGGGCGCGGCGCGGTATCGGTGTCGGTCATGCCTGCGGCGAGCCGCTCGAGCCCGGCCCAGGCGATCATCGCGCCGTTATCGGTGCAAAGCGCCAGCGGCGGGGCGATCACGGCGGCGCCTTCCGCGACAACGGCGGTGTCGAGTTGCGCGCGCAGGGCCTGGTTCGCGGCGACGCCCCCGGCGATGGCCAGAACAGGCGCTGGTCGGTCGGGATGGGTCTCGCGAAACAGGCGCACGGCCCGGCGCGATTTCTCGGCCAGGACATCGCAAGCTGCGGCCTGGAACGCCGCGCAGAGATCATCGACATCGCGCTGATAGAGCCCGCCTTGCCCGGCGATCAACTGGTCCCGTGCGCGGACGACTGCTGTCTTCAGGCCGGAAAAGGACATATTGCAGCCCGGCCGGTCCATCAGCGGGCGGGGCAGGTCGAACCGCGCGGGATCTCCCGCCGTTGCCCGGCGCTCGACGATCGGACCGCCCGGAAAGCCGAGGCCGAGCATCTTGGCGACCTTGTCGAACGCCTCGCCCGGCGCATCGTCGATGGTCCCGCCAAGGCGGCGATAGTGCCCCAGACCTTCGATCGCCAGGAACTGGCAATGCCCCCCGGACACGAGCAGCAAGAGATAGGGATAGGCCACCCCGTCGCTGAGGCGCGGGGTCAGGGCGTGGCCCTCAAGGTGATTGACCGCGATCAGCGGCAACCCGGTGCCCGCCGCGATCCCGCGCGCGCACATGACCCCTGCGATCACCCCGCCGATCAGGCCCGGTCCCGCGGTGACGGCGATGGCGTCGATGGCGTCCAGCCCGACGCCTGCCGCCTCCAGCGCCCGGGCCACGACCAGATCAGCCCGCTCGGCATGGGCGCGGGCCGCGATCTCCGGCACCACGCCGCCAAAGCCCGCATGCAGGTCGGCCTGGCCGAACACGGCGTTCGACAGCACCTGACCCGGGCCTTCGGCACCCCCGCGCACCACGGCAGCGGCGGTCTCGTCACAGCTCGATTCCAGACCGAGAAGGGTCAGCGCGGCCATTGCACACCCAGAGAAGTTGATCGCGTGTCCATGTGGACGTACTAGGGTCTTGGCTCCAAACGAGAAAGACCCAAGATGACGATGCCCTCTCCCGATGCGCCGCTGAAGATCGGCACCCGAGGCTCCCCGCTGGCGCTGGCGCAGGCGCATGAGACGCGCGAGCGGCTGTCCCGTGCCCATGATCTGCCCGAGACGGCGTTCGAGGTGGTGGTCATCAAGACCACGGGCGACCAGATCCAGGACCGCGCGCTGAGCGAGATCGGCGGCAAGGGCCTGTTCACCAAGGAGATCGAGGAAGCGCTGCTGGACGGGCGGATCGACATTGCCGTGCACTCGATGAAGGACATGCCGACGGTGCTGCCGGACGGTCTCGAGATCGGGTGCCTGCTGCCAAGGGAAGACGTGCGCGACGCCTTCATCAGCCATCGCCATCAGGGGATCGAGGCGCTGCCCGAAGGGGCGGTGGTCGGCTCGTCCTCGCTGCGGCGCAGGGCGCAACTGCTGCACCGGCGCCCGGATCTGCAGGTGGTCGAGTTTCGTGGAAACGTGCAAACCCGTTTGCGCAAGCTGGAGGAAGGCGTGGCCGAGGCGACGTTCCTGGCTATGGCCGGCCTGCGGCGGCTCGGTCGGGACGACCTGATCAACTGCCCGGTGGCCGAGGACGAAATGCTGCCGGCGGTGGCGCAGGGGGCGATCGGGATCGAGAATCGCTCGGGCGATTCGCGGATCATCGACATGCTGGCGGCCATCCACGACGCGGACACAGCTGTGCGGCTGGCGGCCGAACGGGCGTTTCTGGCTGGTCTGGATGGCTCGTGCCGCACGCCGATCGGAGGCCTTGCCGTACTGTCGGATGGCCATGTGCATCTGCGCGGCGAGATCATCCGGCCGGACGGATCCGAGCGGCACGCGACCGAACGCACCGGAACCCCCGGTGAGGCCGCGGCGATGGGGGCGGACGCGGCGGCGGAGTTGCGCGCGCGCGGCGGCCCGGATTTCTTTGCCGTCTAGATGATGCGCGTCTAGACGATGCGGGTTTTGCTGACCCGCCCGCGCCCCGACAGCGCCCGGATCGCCGCGGAGTTGGCACAGCGTGGCATGGACAGCGTGATCTGGCCGATGATGGCGGTGCAGGCGCTCGTGGACCGGATCGATGTTCCGCCGAGAACGGACGCGCTGGCTTTCACCTCGGCGAACGCCGTGCAGATTTTCGCCGATATGTCAGACACTCGCGCGGTGCCCGCGCTCTGTGTCGGTGCCCGCACGGCGGAGATGGCGAAAGCGGCAGGGTTCGCTGACGTGCACTCTGCAGAAGGCGTGCTCGAGGATCTTGCAGCGCTGATCGTGGCGGGTGGATGGCGGCAGGTCTTTCATCCGCATGGGCGCCACGTTGCGGGCGATCTGGCGGGAGCCGTGGCGCCATCCGGCGCAACTGTCGCGGGAGCCGAGATCTACGAGACCCGCGCGGCTCCGCCGCCGGATCAGGCGCTTGTCGACGCGCTTCTGTCAGAAAAAATTCATGTGGTCACGCTCTGGTCCTTCCGGTCTGCAGCACTGTTTGCGCAGGCGCTCCGGGATCTGCCAGCGCTTGATCTGACGGGTTCGGTGGCGCTCGCAATCTCGGAAAATGCGGCGAAGCCACTGGTCTCCGGGGCGTTTGCCCGGATCGATGTTGCCCCCCGACCATCGGCGCGGGGCATGATCGCGGCACTTGACGGACTGGCTGCTGCTCTGCGTCAATAAAGGCGGGTGTGGCCGATTGCGCTCCGCGACTCGCAAAACTAGGCTATATCAACCACGTCGTGCATTCCGGCGCCGGTGGCCCAGAGAATGGCTGCGGCGCGACACAGGAGTATCCGGATGAGCAATTCGACCGAATCGGGTCCCGGAAAAACCGACCAGCCGACTGACGAGACGGCGTCGGAGACCGAAGCTGCATCCGAGGACACGTCTGTCGAGACGGATACGCAGGAGACCGGTACCGCGGGCAATGATGCACCGCAGGACACCGAGCAGCCTGCCGAGGGCGAGACCGCTGCGGAGACGCCGGAGAGCGAGACGGTGTCTCCCGAGGAGGCGGCATCCGCCGACGAGACACCTGCCGCCGATGAACCAGAACCACACTCCGAAGACGCCCAGGAAGCGGAGCACCGCGCCGACGACGACAGGCACGACGCGGATCACGAGGCCGACGCGGACGAGTCGGGTGGCTCGAGCTTCGCCGCCACGGCACTGAAATACCTGATCTTCATTCTGGTGATCTTCGGGCTGTCACTCTGGCTGGTCCCGATGATTTCGCCGCATCTGCCCGCCGGGATCGCGCGTCACATCATGCCGGGGCAGCAGGAGGTCTCGGACCGGCTTGCCGCCATGTCAGACGAGGTGAAAGCCGAGACGGCTAAGGCGACCGCCGAAGTCGATGCGCTCCGCGCCGAGATCGCCGCGCTGACGGGCCGGCTCGAGGCGGCGGAAGGCAACGTCTCCGCCGCTGCCGAGGAGGTCGCCAGCGCCCAAGCCGTGGCGGTCGAGGCCAAGGCCGCCGCCGCCGAATCAGCCGAAGCCGCTGGTGTCGCGGCAAGCTCGGGCGAGGCTGCGGAACAGGCCGCGGCAGCAGCGCGTGAGGCAGCGCAAACCGCCGAGACCGCAACGACCGCCGCCACCGAAGCCGGCAAGGTCGCCGCGGCCGCGACGCGCGACACGGCGGCCCTGTCACGCCGCTTGCAGAGCTTCGAGGCTCAGGTGTCGGCGCTCTCGACCGAGATCGACGCGGTGCGCACCAGCCTTGCCGATGCGGCTGCCAGCGACACCGGGGTCTCGCCGGAGATGGCCGCTGCCTTTGCGACACTGAAATCGCGGGTCGAGACGATGAGCGCCCAGCTCTCGGATGCGAACACCTACATCACAGCGGAGGACGCCGAGAAGTTTGCGACGCAGGACGATCTGCGCTCGGCGCGTACCGCGCTCGAGGCCGACTTCCAGGGCGCGCTGAACGCCCGTCCTCCTGCCGAGACCGTGGCGACCGCAGCCGATATCGCGGCGTTGGGCGAGAACGTCGAGACAACGGTCGCCGATCTGACCACCAAGATCGACACCGTCGCGGGCCGGGTCGACGAGGTTGCCGAAACCGCCGCCGGTGCGGCCACGTCCGCGACAGCGGCCCAGCGTGCGGCCGAGGAGACCGCGGGCAAGGTCAGCGCCGCGATCACCGAGGCCTCGCTGCGCACCGCGACCACGACGCTCGAGACCCAGGTGCAGAACGGTGTCTCCTATGCCGGGGCCTTGGCGGAGGTCGAGAAGATCAGCGGCACCGCCGCGCCCGAGGCGCTGGCCCGGGTCGCGCCGACCGGGATCGCGACCGCCGATGCATTGCTGCGCGGGTTTGGACGTGCCGCACAGGCGGCAATCGGCGCCGACAATGCCGCCGCGAGCGAGGGCGACGCGTTGTCCCGCGCCACGGCCCGGTTCCGCACCGTGATCGAAGGGCGCCCGAAATCCGAACAGGAGGGCAACGATGCCGGAGCGATCCTGTCGCGGGTCGAGGCGCGTCTGGCCGAGGGCGATGCGGCGGCGGCGCTTGAGCAGGCCGTGACGCTGTCCGAGCCGGCGCAACTGGCCCTTGGCGAGTGGTTGAATACGTTGAAAGCGCGTGTCGGCGCGGATGAGGCCTTGTCGGCCTATCTGTCCGAAGTCCGCGGGACACAGGGATAATCGGTATGCTGATACGGATCGTCTACGTTGTTTGCATCCTCGGGGCCATTCTGGCGGTCGCGCTGGGGCTCGATCTTCTGAAGGATGAGCAGATCACCATCGAGTATGGCGAGCGGATCTATGATCTGACGCTGTTCGAGGCGGCGCTTGCGCTGATCGTGGTGCTGATCGCCTTCCTGGTGGCGGTCTGGCTGCTGAAGCAGATTGTCGACTTCTTCCGCTGGGCGCTGACCGGCGAGGATGTCAGTCTGGGGCGCTGGTGGGGGATGTCCCGTCAGCGCAGCGGCCTGGACGCCCTGGCCAAGGGGCGGATTGCTCTGGCCGCGGGGGATGTGAAAACCGCAGCCAGAAAGGCGAAGGTGGCCGAACGCCGTTTGAAGCGCCCGGACCTGACCCGTCTTCTCAACGCGGAGGTGGCGGAAGCGGCGGGCGATCAGGCGCGTGCAAACAGCTACTACCGGGCCCTGATGGCCGAGGACGAGACCGCCTTTGTTGGCGCCAAGGGGCTGCTGAAGCAGGCGCTTGCCGGGGACGATACGGACAAGGCGCTGAAACTGGCCAATCACGCCAACGAGTTGAACCCCAAGGACGGCGAGACGCTCGAGGCGCTCTACACCCTGCAAAGCCAGAAGTTCGACTGGGCCGGAGCGCGCAAGACGGTCGAGCAGCAGATGCGGGCGGGCGCCCTGCCCAAGCCCGAGGCGAACAAGCGCAGTGCGGCCCTTGCGCTGGCACAGGCCGAGGACGCCGAACGGGTTGGTGAAGCCGAGCACGCGCGCGCGCTTGCGGTCGAGGCTGCGAAGCTCGATCTTGGAAACGTCACGGCCGTGTCGACGGCGGTCAAACACTTGGTTGCTTCCGGGTCGAAGCGCGCCGCGACCAAGCTGGTGATCGATGCCTGGCAGGTCCAGCCGCACCCGCAGCTTGCCGCGGCTTTTGCCTCGATCGAACCGGACGAGGCGCCGGCGGCGCGGCGGCGGCGGTTCGAGACCCTGTTCCAGCTTCAGTCGGATCACTCCGAAGTGCGCTTCCTGCAGGCAGAACTGGCCCTTGTGGCCGAGGACTGGCGCGGCGCACGGACCGCGATCGAGAATCTGCGCGAGACCGAACCCTCGGCCCGCAGTTGTGCGATCATGGCCGCGATTGCCCGCGGCGAAGGCGAGCCGGATCACATCGTCCGCGGCTGGCTGGCCCGTGCGCTCGGGGCACCGCGGGGCGAGGGCGGCGACTCGGCGATCAGCCACGCGGCGATGTTGCCGCTGCTGATCGAGCAACCCCAGCACAACGCGGGCGACAACAGCGCAACCGATCCCGATATGGCCGCGTCGACAGAGGACGAGATGCCGGACGATGTCGCGGATGCCACCACCGGGGACGCGGCTCAGGACGATCCGTCGGTGAAGAAAGACGTGTCTGAAGCCGAAGTTGTGCGCTGAGCGCAGCACTCGCCGTTTTTTCGGCCAGCGCTCCAAAGGGCGTTGCAGCGCGCTGTCGATCGGTGTAGAGAGCGCCCTCCGGGCCGCTGTAGCTCAGCTGGTAGAGCACGTCATTCGTAATGATGGGGTCGGGGGTTCGAGTCCCTTCAGCGGCACC
>JBCBOR010000133.1:0-7035 GCA_039821125.1 Pseudomonadota bacterium | reverse complement strand
GGGGGTGGCTCCCGCCACCCACCCTCCCCTTTTGCCCCCCCCCCCCGGTTGGGGGCGCCCGCCCCGCACCGCTGCTGATGGAAGACGTCACTGCGTGTCGAGGTGACCCATGATGGTGCGGGCCAGCGCAAAGGCGCGTTTCTCCAGGATCACCGGCGTCTCGCAGACATAGGTCAGCGATTGTGTGCGGTCCTGATAGATCCGCGTGTCCCAGGCGATTGCATCTTCGAGTTCCTCGATCCGGTCGTAGTTCGGCGGGTCCTCGGCCAGAAGCTGGGTCAGCTCCTTCTGTTCGGCGTCGATCTTCGCGGTCAGATCGATCTGTGTCCTGGCATAGCGCGCGATGCCGGAAATGATCTCGGCCCGCTCGCGGTCGATCAGACTGAAGGCCCCGGCAAAGAGCAGTCCCAGGCTGGCGTTCCGATCCTCCGCGGCAGCGGCGGCGAAATCGGCGATCAGCGCCTCGGCCTCCTCCATGCCGGTGCGGCGCACCGCCAGCGCAGGGGCAAGTGCTTTCACCCGATCATCCCGGCGCCAGGCCGTCAGGGCATCCTCGGCCAGCGGCGGTCCGGCCCACATTTGCCCGGTCGAGAGGTGCACGACCTTGCGCTGAATGCAGGGCCAGTCCGGATCGTTGAAATCCGCGGCCTGCGCCGCGTGACCCAGAAAAGCCGCCGCAACGCAGATCGACAGGAACAGGGCGAGACGGCTAGCGAGGCGTTTCACGATACACAAGCTCCGTTTGGGTCCGTTGCGAGTCGGCCTCGGCCGCTGCGACCAGTGCGGCGTGATGAGGCGACTTCGAGCAGACAGGATCGGTCGCCGCCGCGTCGCCAGCCAGCGCCATGGCCTGACACCGGCAGCCACCAAAGTCGATCTCGCGGCGATCGCAGGTGCGGCAGGGCTCCTGCATCCAGTCCGTGCCCCGGAAGGCGTTGAAGGCCGCTCCCTCGTACCAGATCTTGCCCAGCGAACGCTCGCGCACGGTGTCGAAGGTCAGCGAGGGGATGGTGCTCGCGGCGTGGCAGGGCATCACGGTACCATCCGGTGTCACGTTCAGCCCGGTTGAGCCCCAGCCCCCCATGCAGGGTTTCGGAAACTTGGCATGATGATCGGCGGGGACATAGTCGATGACCAGCTTGCCCTTCAGCCGTTGCCGGGCTTCGGCAACGATCTGATTGGCGCGCACCGCCTGCTCTCGGGTTGGCATAAGGGTCCCGCGGTTCTTCTCGGCCCAGCCGTGGAACTGCACGGTGGCCACTTCCAGCCGCCGGGCGCCCATGGCCACGGCCATCTCGATGGTCTCGGGCAGCCGGTCGAGATTGCGCCGGTGCATCACCGCGTTCAGCGTCAGGGGAAAGCCGATCTCGCGGACCCAGCCCGCGACAGCCATCTTGCGGTCATAGCCGCCCTTGTAGCCGCCGATCTCGTCCGCCATCGCCGCGTCGACACCCTGAAGCGAGAGTTGCACGTGGTCGAGTCCAAGATCGTCCAGCGCCCGCAAGCGCCGTTCGGTCAGGCCGATCCCGGAGGTGATGAGATTGGTGTAGAGCCCGGCCGCGCGCGCTGCCGTCACCAGATCCTCGAGATCCCGGCGCGAGGCAGGCTCGCCGCCCGACAGGTGCAGTTGCAGCACGCCGATCTCGGCGGCCTCGCGGAAGACCCGGGCCCAGGTCTCGGTGTCGAGTTCGCGGTCACGGGCCGCAAGCTCGAGCGGGTTCGAACAGTAGGGGCAGGACAGCGGACACCGGTGCGTCAACTCGGCCAGCATCGCCATGGGGGGCGGGGCGGTCAGGGCGTCCTTCGGCATTCTCAGTCCTTGGGCAAACAGCGCTCAGCGGATCGTTCGGGGCTGAAACGCAAAACGGGGGCGGCTGATGAGCGCCCCCGTTTGGCAGATGGCGTGCACAGGCGGGAACCGGCCCCTCTGCGCACAGGGCATCAGAACAGTGTGTCTTCGCCCTCGGCCGGGAAGTACATGTTGATTTCCATGCCGCAGGTCACTTCTTCGATCTTAGGAGCAGTCCAAGCCATGATGGTGTCCTTTCAACGTCTGGGTTCCATTACCAGACATCTAGCAACCGACGGTGCGGGGCAAAAGAAGAATGGCATCATAAGCGATTAATAAGGCCTGCCCTCCGGATCCTTTCCGTGCGCGGTCTTTTTTGCCTGAGGCGGATCGCCGCCTATATCGACCGGGATGAGAAACTCAGCTCTCTTCCGCTGGATGCGCGCGGTCGCCTTTGCGTTTGCGGCCTGCAACGCGCCCCATGCGATCGCGGATGAGGTGATCCCGACTTCAACCCCCGAAGCGGCGGGCGAGCCTTTCTCGGGTTACAACGAGCTTTGCGGGTACAAGATGGTCACGGACAATACCGTACATGTGTCTCTCGCAACGGTGGACCCGTCCGGCACACCCCTGATCGTGCTGGACCCGCGGCTCGACGCGCCATGGGAGAAGCATCGCCGGGTTTTCCTGATCGCTCACGAATGTGCCCACCATCGGCTGGGTCACGTGACACCGGATAATCTTGCACTCAGGTCTGTCTCGCGCGGGGCCGTTCGGGATCAGGAGATGAGCGCAGATTGCTGGGCGGCCGAACAATTGGCGCAGATCGGCGAGGACCGCACGGTTCAGGTCATGATGGACCGGTTCTTCAAAAGCGGGTTCTACTCGCCGGGTGGTGGCTATCCGTCCGGGCTGCAACGCTCGACCATCATTCGCGAGTGCGCGGATATCGGGCGTTCTAAACGCGCTTCCCGCAAAGATTGAGTCGCAGTGCGTGCGCACACTGATTCGGCGATGCGATGCCGTTACGCCGGCCGATCTTCACGACGGCAGCTCATAATCCGACAGGTGGAAAAACTAGGGAAGTGACCACGACCTATTCATACGACTTTTGGCCACCCTTGGTGGTGAATCCGGTGAAACTGCTTGACCAATCTGGCGCGACCCATTTCTCTGATAAGAAATAAATAAACGAATACGTCTGCTGCTTACGCGGCATTCGTGACCGGCTTGTCGGCATGCCGAAAAATGTCGACGCAGAAGATGGGAGGAGACCATGAAGTACCTCATCACAGGGGCGATCGCCTCGTTGCTTGCGGCAACGGGCGTGGCATCGGCCAATAACAGTGTCCTGACAGGTCAGAAAAACCCGAACGACTGGGTTATTCAGACCGGTGATTATGCCAACACGCGTTATTCCAAGCTGAACCAGATCAACCGCGACAATGTCAGCGACCTGCAGGTGGCGTGGACATTCTCGACCGGTGTGCTGCGCGGCCATGAAGGCTCGCCTCTGGTTGTCGGCGACACCATGTATGTGCACACGCCGTTCCCGAACATCGTCTATGCGCTCGACCTGAACGCCAATGGCGCGATCAAGTGGAAGTACGAGCCGAAGCAGGATCCGGATGTCATTCCGGTGATGTGCTGCGACACGGTCAACCGCGGTCTGGCCTTTGCCAACGGCATGGTCTTCCTCCACCAGGCCGATACGACCGTTGTGGCGCTCGACGCCAACTCGGGCCAGGTCAAGTGGTCCGCGGTCAATGGCGATCCCAGCAAGGGCGAGACCAACACCGCGACCGTCTTGCCGGTCAAGGACAAGGTCATCGTCGGCATCTCGGGCGGTGAGTTCGGCGTGCACAGCCACGTGACCGCATACGACATCAACACCGGTGAGCAAGTCTGGCGCGCCTATTCGATGGGCCCGGACGAGATGATGCTGGTCGATCCCGAGAAGACCATGTCGCTCGGCAAGCCGATCGGCAAGGACAGCTCGCTGAACACCTGGGAAGGTGATCAGTGGAAAATCGGCGGCGGGGCGACCTGGGGCTGGTACTCCTACGATCCCGAGGCCGATCTCTTCTACTACGGCACCGGCAACCCCTCGACCTGGAACCCGGCGCAGCGCCCTGGCGACAACAAGTGGTCGATGACCATCATGGCGCGCAACCCGGACACGGGCATGGCGGCATGGTTCTACCAGATGACCCCGCACGACGAGTGGGACTATGACGGCGTCAACGAAATGATCCTGACGGATCAGGAAATCGACGGCGAGGAGCGCAAGCTTCTGACCCACTTCGACCGGAACGGGTTTGCCTATACCTTGGACCGGGTTTCGGGCGAGCTGCTGGTTGCCGAGAAGTTCGATCCGGTGGTCAACTGGGCAACCCATGTCGACATGGATCCGAACTCGGAGACCTACGGTCGTCCGATGGTTGTGCCGCGTTACTCGACCGAGCAGAACGGTGAAGACGTGAACACCACCGAGATCTGCCCGGCGGCTCTGGGCACCAAAGACCAGCAACCGGCAGCCTACTCGCCGCGCACCGAGCTGTTCTATGTGCCGACCAACCACGTCTGCATGGACTACGAGCCGTTCCGCGTCAGCTACACCGCCGGTCAGCCCTATGTCGGCGCGACGCTGGCGATGTATCCGGCCATGGACAGCCATGGCGGCATGGGCAACTTCATCGCCTGGGACAACATCAAGGGTGAGATCGTCTGGTCGCTGCCCGAGCAGTTCTCGGTCTGGTCAGGCGCTCTGGCCACCGCGGGCGACGTTGTCTTCTACGGCACGCTGGAAGGCTATCTGAAAGCCGTCGACGCCGAGAGCGGGCAGGAGCTCTACAGCTTCAAGACCCCGTCGGGCATCATCGGCAACGTGATGACCTACAGCCATGACGGCAAACAGTATGTTGGCATCCTCTCGGGTGTGGGCGGCTGGGCCGGCATCGGTCTGGCGGCTGGCCTGACCAACCCGAACGACGGTCTGGGTGCCGTGGGCGGCTATGCGGCCCTCAGCAACTACACCGCGCTGGGTGGACAGCTGACGGTCTTCGCGCTGCCTGACTAAGGCTTCCACCTGCCAGAAAGTGGCATACAAAAATCTGTCCGGCGCAGGCACCTTGTCTGCGCCGGATTGCTTTCTGGCAGGCGCCGGACTCACAATCGGCCAACGATCAAGCAAGAATCACTGACCACAGGGAGAGAACGCATGGGTTTTGCACGGGTGTGGATGCTTGCAGCAGCAGGCGCCCTGGTCTGGAGTGCCGCCGCCGCCGACAACGTCTCCGTCAGCTATGAAGAGGACGGCAAGTTCTTTACCGAAGAGGATGTGCCCACCTTCAACATCGCCGAGGACGGCACGGTCGATTGGTACACCTTCTCCGGGTTTCGCCGCTATCACGCGGAATGCCATGTCTGCCACGGCCCGGATGGCGAAGGCTCGACCTATGCGCCAGCCCTGAAGAAGTCCGCGGTCGACATGGATTACTACGAGTTTGTCGACGTGGTGACCAACGGGCGCGAGGTGGTGTCGGGCAATCAGGCTTCGGTCATGCCCGCCTTCGGCACAAACCCGAATGTCATGTGCTATCTCGACGATATCTACATCTATCTGAAGGCGCACGGCACCGAAGCCATCGGCCGGGGACGTCCCGCCAAGAAGAACAAGAAGCCGGAAAGCTTCAAGGAGGCGGAAAATGAGTGCATGGGCGGCTAGAGCTTGTGCAGTCCTGGCGGTGGCGGCGGTCGGCCTCGGTGCCGCGCCGGCCTCCGCGCAAACCTCTGATCTCGTCTCGGAAACCCGGTTTCGCGTCTGTGCCGATCCTGCCAACCTGCCATTTTCGCACCAGGACGGCTCGGGCTTCGAGAACAAGATCGCCGACCTGATTGCGGCGAAGCTCGAGCGCCCGGTCGAGTACACATGGTTCCCGCAGGCGCTGGGTTTCGTGCGCCGGACCCTGCGCGAGAACCGCTGCGATGTGATCATCGGTTTTGCGCAGGGCCATGAACTGGTCCTGAACACCAACCACTACTACACGTCGTCCTATGTCTTCGTGACCAAGCCGGGCAGCGATCTTGCGGGCGTGGATCATATCGGCGATCCGGTCCTGAAGGGGCGGCGCATCGGCGTCGTGGCGGGCTCGCCGCCTGCAACCCACATGGCCCGGGCCGGGCTGATTGGCGATGCCAAAGGCTATCGACTGATGGTCGACCGGCGCATCGACGATCCGACGGTGCAGATGATCGCCGATCTCAAATCCGGCGAGATCGATGCGGCGGTTCTATGGGGACCGATTGGCGGGGTGTTCGGCAAGCGCGAGGGGCTCCTGGTGACGCCGCTCCTGAAAGAAGAGGGCGCGCCGCGGCTCTTCTACCGGATCACCATGGGTGTGCGGCAGGGTGAGTTGCAATGGAAGCGTGAGCTCAACAAGCTGATCCGCCGGAACCAGAAGGACATCGATGCAATCCTGGCAGAGTACGGCGTGCCCCTGCTCGACGAGCAAGGGAAGGCACTGAAAGTCCTGTCTGAATGAGGGCCCCGGGGCTCTGCGCTGTGGCGGTGCTCTTCGCCCTGGCTGGCTGGGGCGGCGCAGCGCAGGCAACCGAGGAGCCTTCGGGCTACCGGATGGACCACTACCGCGGACCGGTGCCCGGGACGCTGACTGGTGCGACGGTTGTCAATGATGCGGCGGCCCATGCGCTCTGGCAGGAGGGGAAGACAGCGTTCATCGACGTGCTGCCGCGTCCGCCAAAGCCCAAAGGATTGCCCGAGGACACGATTTGGCGCGAGAAACCGCACCGTTCGATCCCGGGGGCGATCTGGCTTCCGAATGTCGGCTATGGCGCGATCCACACGGACACACATGCCTATTTCAAGGCGGGCCTGAGCGAGGCAACCGGGGGCGACCCTGCGCATCCGGTCCTCTTCTTCTGTCTTGCCGAATGCTGGATGAGCTGGAACGCGGCGAAACGCGCGCTGGAATATGGCTACAGCCATGTCTTCTGGTACCCCGATGGAACGGATGGCTGGACGTTCGAGGACTGGCCGACCGAGAAAGTCAAACGCTTCGCCCCCGAAGGCGGAACCTGATCGCAGGTTTTCGACAGATCTCGCATGCCGGATCTTCTGACGAGATTTTCGAGTCTCGCGCCGTCGCAGCTTCGCTGCATCGGCGCTCCCTCGACCAGGCCCCACCCCCACCCCCCGCGAACCACCATAAGGATCTGCATCGCAG
>JBCBOR010000132.1:0-7083 GCA_039821125.1 Pseudomonadota bacterium | reverse complement strand
CGCCCGATCTCGTTCACCGGCTGGGGATCGTCGCGCCAGAAGACATACGCGCATCCGGCGCCGGTGAGCGCGGCCTCGGCGCTCTCTGCACTGTCGAAGTACTGCCCGCCGGTGATGCCCTGGGGCGTGTTTGGATCGGCGGTCCGGTTCGACTGCTGGGCGAGCCAGGCGCGGGCCCGCTCCATCACGGGCTCGTCCGATGTGCCGCCCATCAGCGGCGCGCGGTTGTGGAAGAAGCCGGGCTCGGCGCCGCCGAAGACTGGAATCTGCTGCTCAAGCGTCTCTACCGAGTTGCCCGGCAGGGTGACACGCACCTGCAAGAGCCGGATGCGGTCGGTCAACAGCGCCGCGCGATACGCCCCGCCCGGCAGGTTCGCTTCCTTGGCGCCTTCGGGGTCGTTGGCCGCGGCGCACCAGGCGACGACCTGCACGATCTCGCGCACCTCCTCGACCCGGGCCTCGGTGATTGCGTCTCGCAACTCGAGCGAGGCGGCAGGCAGCCACTCATCGCCAACCCGCGGATGCGTGCCAAGGCGCGGATCGTCGAAGTAGAGGAACAGAAGCACGCGCTCGGCCGGATCGACCGAGGCAAGAAGGTCGGTCTCCGGCTCGGGCTCCGCCGTCGGAACACGCGGCGCAGTCACAGCCGCATAGGCCAGACGCAGATCCGGCGCTGTGCCGGATTGCGGCGGCGCATCGGTCTCGCTGAGGACGGCCAGATCATCGGCGATCGACGGGGCCGCCGCGCCGTCACCGCGCAAAACGAGAATGGGCGTACGTTCGGCAGCGGGCGAGCCGGGCGCCGCATCCGTGAGCGTCGCATCCCCCGCCGAAGTCAATTCGGCGCCGAGACGCGTGCCTTCAGCTTCGGCCTGATCGACAGGCCCGGGCGTTGCAACCGCGACCGCGGGCGGCTCGGTGCCGGTGGTCGCCAAGAGGCCCGCCTGCTCGGACATCCATGCACTTTCGCCGGAGCGGAGCGTGGCGAGCAGCATCAGCTCGGGCGAGGTCTGCGCAGGCAGGCGCGAGGGCGGGCCCGGCCGGACCAACGCGCCGGATGTGCGGCTCCCGGTATAGCTGAGATCGCGCAGCTCGGTCGCGGGTGCGGTGGCCGAAGCGATGATGGGTACGGGATTGGTCGCGATCCACGCGGCAACCACGGGGTCGCTCAGCAAGACATCAAGCGCTTCGAGGACCGGCTCGGCGATCGCCGCCGGTTCGGTCGCCGCGGTTGGGAGGCCAGCGAGCGGCGCGGCAGGCGCAGCAGCAGGCGACGGGGTCGGCTCAGCACTCTCCTGCACGCCGGTGACCGCCGTATCGAGCGTCGCGAGAACCGCCGGGGCTGCGGTGTCCGGCAGGGCGCGATCGGCCTCCGGCGTCTGAGCGATCAGCGTGGCCAGTGCGAGTTCGTCAGGGAAGGCGGGCGCCTCGGCCAGCGTTCGATCCCTGTCCTCGGCCCGCGCGACAAGCACAGGCGCTGTCTGCTCGGGCGGTGCGAGATCGGCCTGCTCGAAGGCCAGTGCCTCGCCGCTGCTGTTGTCCGGGTTGGCGCGGGTCAGTTCCTCGACCGAGACGCCGTGCGGCACCGGCGCCGTACTGATGTCGAGCAACGCCACCTCGGCCGGCACGAACTGGGCCCCCGGCGCGCGCGGCACAGTGCCGACCAGAACGCCGGATTTGGTCACTGCGGGCGGCGAGACCGTCTCCTTCGGCACCGCGGCGGCGATCTGCTGCTCGGGCTCGGCAAAGAGCGCAAGGATCGGCCCCTGCGCGGCGTCGAGGGTGATGTCCGTTGGCTCCTGCGGCTTGTAGAACACCGCCAGCGCCGAGACCGCGACCCAGCTCATCGCGACAAAGCGGACCGTGTTGCGCTGCCACCGCCCCTCGCGCGGGGCATAGAAATAGAACAGCATCAGCGCGAAGAGCAGCGCGAGCGCCATGAGCATGTACGGCACGGCACCAGTGGTCACGCGGCTGACTGCGTTCAGGATCGGCAGCAGGGCGAAGCAGGCGACAACGTAGACGCCGACCGAGAGGACCGGCTTGCCCCACGTCGCCGCGAACCGGTTCACATGCGAGACATCGTCGGGCCGCGGGCGTGCCCGGTCGATCGGCTCGATATCATCCGGCAGCATTCCCGGCGACCAACGGCGCTTGGGTGTGGGCACGAGATCGCGGCTTTCCTCGCCCACACGGGGGGCGGGGTCGGTCTCGACATTGATGACGTAGAGCGGATCGCCGCCCGAGATGGTGTCGTTGGGCGCCACCAGAGGAACCACACGGCCGGATTTGGGCGAGCGCACGAGATGGGTCTTGCGCCGGGCGGTCAGCGACATGACGGGCGAGCCGATCTGCACGCGCGCGCCGGGATCAAGATGCACTTCTTTGACAACCGCGGTTTTCAACCGCGGATTGTCCGGCATCCGGATCGTCAGCTTTTTTCCTGCCTCAGCCATCGCCCGGATGTTCCCCCGACTTCGCGACGTCGTTCAAGCCTGCTCTATCCAGGGATCGGGCGCTCCCGTGTCAGAATGCGCCGGTGATCCTCCTGCCTTACCACCTGGAACCCCATGCGCTGGTAGAGTCCCAATGCCCGTGGATGGTCAAGCGTGTTGGTGTTGACCGTCAGCCGTTCGGTTGCCGGATCGCTCCACGCCGTCAGAATGGCCGTCGCCAACAGCCAGCGCCCCAATCCACGCCCGATCGCCTCCGGCACCAGGCCGAAATTGGCAAGATCCGTCGCCGGAGAACCGGTCCGATCCAGCACGAAAAAGCCACCGGGCCACCCATCCACCATGAGTGTATACAACAAAACCTGTGGATTACCGACAAAAGCTTCGAGCTCTTCACGAGGTTTTTGCAGCCAGTCGGTCCATTCATGCGGCGCACCGACCGCCGAATAGAGGTAAAGGAAGTATTCAACCGGAGGATTACTCGCCGCAACCAGAGCGCTTTTTTGGCCGACCGGCAGACTGGGCGTTGGCCAGGTCGGACGCTCGGTCATCTCAAGAAAGGTGACGGTGTAGCCAATCTCCTCGCCGGGCTTCAGGGTTGTATTCATCGGCACCCCGTCCTCAATCGGTCTCGACCGCGAGATCGGGGTACGACCCCCATTCGACCCAGCTGCCATCGTAGAGCGCGTTGCGCGTATGACCGATCCGGGCCAGTGCCAGCATCAGGATCGCGGCGGTCACGCCCGACCCGCACGAGGTGGCGATCGGCTTGGTCAGATCCACGCCCGCCGCGTCGAAGGCTGCGCGCAAGGCATCGGCGTCCTTCATCGTGTGATCGTCGTTGAGCAGCGTCCGGTAGTGCACGTTCATCGCACCCGGGATGTGACCCGCACGCAGGCCAGGCCGCGGTTCGGGCTCCTGCCCGTGAAAGCGTCCGGGCGAGCGGGCATCGACGATCTGCTCATCGCGCAGCTTCACGGCCCGCGCCATCTGCGTCACGTCCCGCACCATCGAGGCGTTGCGCCGTCCGGTGAAGTGGCGCTCGCGCGGATCGGGGATTTCATCCTCGACCGGGCGCCCCTCGGCGATCCATTTCGGCAGGCCGCCATCCAGGACCGCCACGTCGGTATGCCCGAACACCCGGAACATCCACCAGACACGGGCAGCCGAGAACAGCCCCTGCTGATCATAGACCACGACGCGGTGGCCATCGCCGATGCCCATCTTCCGGATCCGGCTGACGAACTTCTCGACAGGCGGCAGCATGTGCGGCAGCGGTGCGTGATCGTCGGCGATATCGTCGATGTCGAAGAACCGCGCTCCCGGGATGTGCGCCGTCTCGTATTCCGTGCGCCCGTCCTTGCCCTCGCCCGGCAGGTACATTGAGCCGTCGAGGATCCGGACATCGGGCGCTGTCAACCGCTCTCCCAGCCAATCGGTCGAAACGAGAAGGGTCGGATCGCTGCCTGACATCGATGGGCCTCGGGTCATTCATGTTACACGTCGTACGCTCGTTCCGATCCCTAGAGGCGGTCCAAGCGATAATCAACCATCATGCCGCGCCCTGCAGGGGTTTGGAAAGGGCGTTGAAGCGTTTATCATACCCGTATGGATGCGCGCGCACAGATCCTCGATGTCCGGTCGGCCCTCAGGCTTTGCCTCTGCACGCTCTTGACCGTGCAGGCGCTGCTGCCGGGGCTGAGCCTGGCAGCGCTGCCATCCGGTCCGCTGGTTCAGGCCGTGCTGTGCACCGATCATGGCCCGGTGACGGTGCTGATCGATCTCGACACGGGCGAGCCTGCCGACCCGGGCGAGCCCGCACAGTGCGGCGACTGTCTGGCCTGCGGGGCGCTGGCCCTGGCTGCGCCTTACAGCGGCCGGCCGAACGTCCCGCAATCCCTGACGGCACGCGCGCCTCTGATGGCGCCGTCCCCGGCGGGCCCTGCCGCACCGCCGGCCTATGCAGCCGCCCGAGGACCGCCGCCCTCTCTCTGATCCGAACGCGCCCCTCGCGGGCACCCTGACCCAAAGGATCTGGAGAGACCCATGCACCTCTTTCGCACAACCCTGCGCACCCTTGCGCTGACCGCAGCCCTGCTCGCGCACTCCGCCAATGCCGGAGACAGCAAGCACAGCCATGGCGATCACGGCGCCCATCATGGCGAGGCAAAGGCCGGCGCCCTGACCATCACCGGCGCCTATGCCCGGGCGACCATCGGCAACGCGCCGAACTCGGCCGCCTACTTCGAGATCGCCTCGACCGGCGGGGCCGATCGTCTGCTCGGCGCCGCAACGCCGGCCGCCCGGGCGGTCGAACTGCACACCACCGTCAAAACCGGCGACATCATGAAGATGCAGAAGATCGACGCCATCGAGGTGCCCGCGGGTGGCACGGCCGAACTGGCGCCCGGTGGCATGCACGTGATGCTGCTCGGCGTGACCGAAAAGCTCAAGGATGGCGCGATGATCCCGCTCACCCTGACCTTCGAGACCACGGGCGTGGTCGAGATGATGATCCCCGTGCGCAAGGCCGGGCATGGCGGGCACAACCACAGCGGCCACTCGCACGGCTCGGGCAGCTGATCACAGCGCCAGCCCCGGGCGCCCGGTGCGGCCATCTGGCCGCGCAGCGGACAGGAGCGCGCCAGCGCGTCGCTGCGTCAGCAGCATGGCCGCTCCGGGCCGGGCCCCACCATAAAGCAAGGCTCAGCGCGGCTTGCGCTGGGCGAGAGCAATGCCACCGATCACCAGCGCCATGGCCAGCGCGTGGTAGATCGCGAAGACCTCATCCAGGACAAGCACCGCGAGAACAGCCGAGAACACCGGCACAAGATTGGCATAAACCCCCGCACGCCCCGGACCGATCAGATCGACCCCGCGCAGAAAGAACAGCTGCGCCAGGCAGGACGGGAAGATCGTTGCATAGAGCGCGACCAGCCAGCCATCGACGCTCGGCAGGGAATACCCCTGCCCCATCGCCTCGACCACGACCGGCGGGATCGAGGTGACAGCGGCGATCGGCGCCATCAGGGTGAAGAAAACACCGCTCGGCATCTCGGGCCGACCCTGCAGCAGCACGGCGTAGATCGCATACATCAACCCGGCGACCAGCATCAGCAGGTCCCCGGGGTTGACCCGGATCGCAAGGATCTCCAGCGGCGCACCGCGGGTCGCGACCAGAACAATCCCGAGAATGGTCAACCCCACACCGACTGACTGCAGGGGCGTGATCCGCGTGCCATGGGCCACGAAGGCGCCGATCAGCACGAAGACCGGGATGGCCCCCTGAAGGATCCCGACATTGATCCCGCCCGTCATGGTCGAGGCCCAGTAAAACACGGCGTTGAAACCCGAGAACCCGATGAAGGCCATCAGCGCGATGCGCCCGATCCGGGGCTTTGCAACCGGCCAATAGGCCAGGACCTCGCGCCCGAACAGCGGCCACATCATCGCTGTCACACCGATCCAGCGCACGAAGACAAGCTGCAGCGGCGTGATCTCGCCCCGCGCCAACTGCCCGGCAATCGCATTCCCGGCCCAGAACAGCGCAGCCAACACCAGCAGCAACGCCGGGCTGGAATAGAACCGCGTGGCGGCCGCGTTCAGGCTGCGCATGAAAAAATTCCCGTCGAGGAAATGTCCCGGCGTTCTAGGCATGCCCCGACAACCCGGTCAATCCGCCATGTGATCGCGACGCCTGCCACCCACATCAAGCGTCCCGGCTTTCAAACCCACAGACGCCGTCCGCTTAGCCGATCCGCATGAAGAGCCCGCTCACCGGGGAAGCCCTGCCAGAAGCAGTCCACCGATCTGAGACCAGGCACGCACATAAGTCCGCGGATTGTTGATATAGTACCGGAGTGCGCCGAACGCTTCCCAATCGGTCGGGCCGGAAGAAGGCGTTCCGCCGCGCACATCTTCAGCCTGTTCCATGCGCACGTGCAGGAATCGCTTCGACTGCGCGATCATCTCCTTGAGACGGAATGAAATCACCCGGAGCGTTCGCCCGGACTGCTTTGGATCATCGTAGGTCGCGTCGACCATCTCGCGAAGCCGGTCCAATGTCGCTGCCTGCCGCGCCTCGGCGAGCGCTACAATCGCTGCACCGTGAGCATGTCCACGACGCTCTGACAGAGCCAGGCGATATCTTGATGCAATGCTCCATCCATCGCGAACAGCGGATCATAGGTGTCGACAGTCGCAAGCGTCCGGGTCAACAGTTCGACGTCAAGATCCTGATGCGCGATCTCCAGGCGCAGCAACAACTGCTCGGCAAACGCGGCGCGGATCTCATCCTCCGAGGCCTCTGAGAACACCGGATCGTCAAGACCCAGCGCTTCGAGCGAACCGCGAGGCCGCTCGGCATTCAACAGGTGAAGCCCGCCGCGCAACACGGCCGCTGCCGATGACAACGAACCCCAAGCCTCGTGACAACGCGCATACCGTCCCATCCACGCGGCATGGCTGACACTCTCTGCACGCAAGTCCGCCGGAGGCGCGGGTGGCTGCGCTCGTGCTGCGCCAAACGCTGCCAGGACGAAGAACATCGCGACAATCGCTTTGCGCACGGCGCCTGCCGCCGTGCGCCCGCGTGGTTGGGGGGGGGGGGGGGGGGGGGGGGCGGCCCCCG
>JBCBOR010000131.1:0-7601 GCA_039821125.1 Pseudomonadota bacterium | reverse complement strand
CCGCCCCTTTTTTCGGAAAGTGAATCAGAGGCTTGCTCCAACATCAAGCCGCGCGCGAATTGGGTTCAGGCCCTAATATTTTTCTGGATTATAGATTTCAACATTTTCTCATCGAAATCATTTTTTAGTTGTTTTGAGAAAAGGGCTTGCCTAACGGCGGCCGTCTTCACCGTATAGGATTTTGTTTTCACATTCATCTCAGAAACTAAGATTGTTTCGAGTGAATCGATTTCGCCCGCGCGAAACGACACCCCTTCATCCGAAATCGACCGAGTTTTTTTGATATTCGCGATCAATGTTTGAAGTTCGCGAACGGTAAGATTTTGTCTCCAGAAGCTCATTCTCTGATCTTTTTATACAGTCGGACGATCAGGACATCACATGCGAACTCCAGGCCAGTGTAAAGGTCTCACTAGGATTGTTTCGGATCACTGGCACGCTTTTCTGTACATACACCTGCCATACGCCAACCATACGCGTGCGGGACGGGAGCCATACGCCTGCCATACGGGTGGAATCCCAGCCCAAGGGGGCCGGGGAGCAGCGCGCGCTCCGTCAGACCGAGACGGCGGCCAATAACTTTTCGCGGTCGATCTCGTCCTTGCGGCCGCTCAGTGTGACCTGTCCGCGTTCCAGCACATAGAACCGGTCGCCCAGGTCGTAGGCGAAGCTAAAGTATTGTTCCACAAGGATGATTGCCATGTCGCCGCGCTCGCGAAGGTAGCTGATCACGCGGCCGATCTGCTGAATGATGTTGGGCTGAATGCCCTCGGTCGGCTCGTCCAGCAACAGCAATTTTGGTTTTGTTATCATAGCTCTAGCAATGGCGAGCTGTTGCTGCTGTCCGCCCGACAGATCGCCGCCGCGGCGGTTCTGCATCTCGTCAAGTACCGGAAATAACTCGAAAATCTCGTCCGGAATGCCGTGCTCTGCGCGGGGCAGGCAAGCATACCCGGTCTCGAGGTTCTCCCGCACCGTCATCAGCGGAAAGATATCCCGGCCCTGGGGAACGAAACCTACACCTTTTCGCGCTAGAGTGTGCGCGGGCGATTTCACAACGGGCGCTCCGTCGAACGTGATCTCGCCGCCCGACCGCGGGTGGGTGCCCGATAACGCCTTGAGAAGACTGGTTTTTCCCACGCCGTTCGTGCCCATGACGCAGGTGACCTCGCCGGGCTGGGCGGCCATGTTGATCCCATGCAGGATTTGGCTGCCGCCGTAATGCAGGGTAAGCCCTTGTACTTCCAGCATAATCAGCGCCCGAGATAGACGTCGATGACGTCCTGATTCTGTGTGACGTGGTCGATGGACCCCTCCGCGAGGACCGAGCCTTCGTGCAGTACCGTGACCTTGCAGTCGAGGCGCCGGACGAACTCCATGTCGTGCTCGACCACCACCACAGCGCGGGTCTTCGCGGCCTCGCGCAAGAGGTCTGTGGTGTGCTCGCGCTCGGCCGGGGTCATACCCGCGGCGGGCTCGTCCACCAGCAGAAGTTGTGGGTCCTGTGCCAGCAGCATTCCGATCTCAAGCCATTGTTTTTGCCCGTGACTTAGCTCTCCAGCCTTGCGAGGCAGGGCAGCGGTCAGGCCGATCTCATCGGCCAGTTCTTCGACCTTGAGGGTGTCCTCGGACCCCAGCGAGTAGAACAATACGGCCAGCGGGCCGCGGTTCTTGCGCAGGGCCATCATGAGGTTTTCGAAGACGCTCTGGTCCTCGAATACGGTCGGGCGCTGGAACTTGCGGCCGACCCCGGCGCAGGCGATGGCGCTCTCTGACATGGCGAGCAGCGAGACGCCGCGATCGCCCCAGACCACGCGGCCCTCGTCCGGGCGCGTCTTGCCGGTGATGATGTCCATGAAGGTTGTCTTGCCCGCGCCGTTGGGGCCGATCACGGCGCGCAGTTCCGCCCGCCCGATCTCGAACGACAGGTCGTTGATTGCCTTGAACCCGTCGAAGGAGACGGAGACGCCGGAGACTTCGAGAAGCGCGCTCATGCGTCGGCCTCCTTCTCGCGGAGCGCCCCGGCATCGGGGCCGAGATCGGCGCCGTGGCGGTCGGGAGCGCGGCGCGCGGCGATCACGTCAAACAATCCGCCGATCCCTATGGGGAAGAACAGGGTCACGGCCACGAACGATAGGCCCAGCAGCACCGTCCACCAGTCGACCCACTGGATGGTGTAGACGCCGAGGTTGATGTCGGGCGCTTGTCCGCCAGTAAACCAGGTGGACACCAGCGACACGAAGGCCGCGCCGATCACCGCGCCGTAGAGACGCCCGCGCCCGCCGATGGCGACCCAGACTGCGAGGTAGATCGACGCGATCGGCGCGATCTCGGCCGGGTTTATGATGCCTGCCTGGGGGTAGTACAAAGCGCCAGCGATTCCGGCCATCATGGCGGTGAGGGTGAAGATGAAGAGCTTGAACTGCTCAACCGGGTAGCCGAGGAACCGCACCCGCGCCTCGTCGTCGCGTATGCCGCGGATCACGTTACCGAACTTGCCCGACACAACCCAGGACGACAGCAGGTATCCAAGGCCCAAGGCGACAGCCGAGGCCCAGAGAAACCAGATCGACACGATGGATTGCGGCGTGTCAGCCAGCCCTGGCAGGTTCTGCAGGCCCGAGAGGCCATTGTTGCCGCGCAACCCGCTGTCATTCTGAAAGAGATAGAGCGACAGTGCTAGGGTCATCGCCTGGGTCAGGATTGACAGGTACACGCCTGTGACGCGACTGCGGAAGGCGAGCCAGCCGAACACCAGGGCCAGCAAGCCGGGGACCAACACCACGGCGGCCAGTTGCAGAGGCAGCGAGTGTGCAAACGCCCAGATCGGCGGGAACTCGGACGCGCCAACCACCCCGAAGATCTGCACCGCGATGGCGTCCGAGATCTCCTGCGGTGTTGGCGGGATTTCGGCAGCCGCGAGGCTCTCGATCACGATCAACTCGGTCCTGGCATACATCAGCCACATGCCGATGGCGTAGCCGCCCAATCCGAAGAACGCGAAATGGCCAAGGCTGAGGATGCCGCAATAGCCCCACGCCAGATCCATCGCCACGGCGATCAGACAAAGGCAGAGCGTCTTGCCCAGTGTCTTGACGAAGGACGTCGAGATAACGCCGATCCCGAAGCCTTCCGACAGGATCGTGACGCCCACGGTGAATATCGCGAGGCATGCGAGGAAAATCAGCACCGATGGGTTGTCGGCGAAAAGGAACCGGCGCGGGGCAGGGCTGGCGAGGCTCATGTCAGCCATGGCTTGCCCCCATTTCAAGGGTTTGAACTAGTCGACCTTCAGCGAGAAGTCCTCGTCCGCGTAGGTCTTGGTTGCAACAATGCAATCGTTGCTCTCGGCAAAGGCGAAGATTGTTACGGTCTCGGCAACCAGGCTGAGACGGCAATAGGTGCCTTCCTGTGCCATGCTCTCGGGGCAGGTTTCCATGTCGGTGTGAGGCACGCCGACTTCGAACTGTTCGTAGCTGAGCGGGCACTCCGCAGCGGCTACGGGTAGGGCGGTGAGCGCGACCATCGCCCCGGCAAGGGCGGTCTTTCGGATAACAGTCATCAGGGCATTCTCCATGTGTCAACAAGGAGGATCCGGATCCCCGTAGGTCCGGTGTCTGATATCTGACTGTTTCTGTCAATTTATTTCCGACTAATTTGATCAACATCATCAGGCCTCCGCCGCACGGCCCTTGAGCGTGATGATCCCACGCGGGCGGAACTGGATGAAGAGGATGATGAACAGGATCATGTAGGTCTGCGCCGCCAGGGTGTTCGACGGGTTGAACCACTCGATGATCTTCTGGAGGAAGCCGACTAGTGTGGCCCCAAGCAAGGTGCCCCAGATGTTGCCGACGCCGCCGACAACGACCGTCATGAAGGACTGGACGATATAGTCTTGGCCCATCTCGGATGTGACCTTGGCGTAGAGCCCGATGGCGACCCCCGCAATCCCGGCGATGCCCGAGCCGAGGCCGAAGGTCAGCATGTTGATCTTGTCCGGGTTGATGCCCATCGAGGCGGCCATGCGCGGGTTCTGGGTGACGGCGCGGACCTCCAGCCCCAGCCGCGTGTGACGCATGATCACAATGAAGAAGACAAGGAACATCAGCGCCAGAACAAAGATCGCGATCCGGATGTTTGAAATCGCAACGACATCGTTGATCTGCATGGCACCAGACAGCCAGTCGGGCGAGGTCAGGGGCCGTGCCTGCGTGCCGAAGATGTTCTTGGCAATCTGCTGCAGGGCGATCGAGATTCCGAAGGTTGCCAGCAGGGTCTCCAGCGGGCGGTGATAGAGCCAGCGGATCACCAGCCTCTCCATCGCGACGCCAGCCGAGAACGTGACCAGAAACGCCAGCGGCAGGGCGATGGCGATGGACAGGGTATAATCCGGGATAAAGAGCTGCACCACGTAGCCGGTATAGGCGCCCATCATGATAAACTCGCCATGGGCCATGTTGATCACGCCCATCACGCCGAACGTGATCGCAAGCCCGATGGCCGCGAGAAAATAAATCGAGGCCAGCGAGAGCGCGTCGAGCGTCAGGTCAGCCATCTGGTTGATCAGAACCGCCTGATCGATCGAGGTCAGCACATCGACCGCTGCGACAACGACCGGGGCTGGGGCACCGGTATAGCGTTCGTAGAACGTATGGGCGGCGAGGGCGGCGTCGACATCCGCTTCGGTCGCGGCGGGCTCGGCGGTGCCAGCGGCCACCAGTGTGGCATAGGCGCGGTCCCGCGCCTCTGGCGCGCCAAGGTCGGCAACCGGCACTCCGCCAACGGATCCATTTTCAATCTGCGCGGTGAGGACCTCGCGCTGCTTGGCACTGTCGAGCCGAGCCGTTGCCAGCCCAGCCTGCACCAATACGTCATAGGCAGCGGCGCGGGGCAGGGCATCGGTGCCCGGTGTCAGAACCCGAGCGACATCAGGATCGGTCGGGGCAGCGCCTGCCGCGGCCTCCAGTTTCGTTTGCACCAGCGGGTTCAGCGCCGCACGGACATCGACACCGAGATCGCCGGCGAAGCCTTGAATGGCGGCGATGCGCTCGTCATCGGTTTCGCCAAAGCGCACGGTCAGGAGGCGTTCGAGCCGTGCCTTGCGGGCGCGGATCTCCGGATCGGCCTCATCATCGATCGCGCCGCGCAGGACGGGAAGATGGCTGGCCTCGGCGTCACGCTCGATGGCCTCGAGTGCCGCGATGCGATTGGCCGGGTCGGGATCGCTCAATTGGAAGCGTACCAGCGCCGCGCCGATCATGGCCCGGACGCCGCCATTGGGTTTGAGTTGCCGGAACTCCTTGCGGGGCACAACGCCGATCTCGGCCCCGCCCGCGATGTCGAAGATGCGGATGTTCTTACCGTCGGCCTTCTCGGCGAAGACGAAGGTGCCGTCGTCCTTGCGGGACCACATCTCGCGCGCCTGCCAGCGTTGCAAAACGCCAGGTGCGTGCTCCAGCCCGCTGGCAGCAATCGCATCGATCACGGGCCCGATCGTCTTGCGCGAGCTCTTACGGATCAGATCGCCGTTTTCCTGCAAAAGATCCTGGATCGGGCTGGATGTTTGCGCATCCGCGGGTACGGCCGTGATCGCCATGGCAATGGCGAAAACGAAAGCGAGAAATCGTGACATGCGCGCGCCTTAAGCAAAAGCAGGGGACCCGAGGCCCCCCGCCGATCGTCGTTTCGCGAAGATCAGTAGTTCGACTTGATCTGCACGCAGGTGTTCGTTGCGGTGTTATACATCCCGCAGCCAAGCTCTTTCCAGTCCGACTTCAGAACCGCCGAGTCCGGCAGGAAGTCGGTCCAGGCATCGCCCGGCACTTCTTCGGTCTGGCTGATGATGTCGAACTGGCCGTCCTCCTGGATCTCGCCGATCAGAACCGGCTTCGAGAGGTGGTGGTTCGGCAGCATCACGGCGGTACCCCCGGTCAGGTTCGGGAATTCCTGGCCGTACATCGCCTCACGCACGGCATCAACGTCGGTGCTCTTGGCCTGCTCGACCGCGTTCACCCACATGTTGAAGCCAATGTAGTGAGCCTCCATCGGATCGTTGGTCACGCGTTCCTCACCCATCTTCTCTTTCCAGGCGGCGACCCAGCCTTCGTTGGCTTCGGACTCCGCGGACTGGAAGTAGTTCCAGGCGGCGAGGTGACCGACGAGGTTGGAGGTGTCGAGACCCGAAAGCTCTTCCTCGCCCACCGAGAAAGCGACGACCGGGATGTCATCGGCGGAGACACCCGCGGCGGCCAGCTCCTTGTAGAAACCGACATTGGCGTCGCCGTTGATGGTCGAGATCACACCCACTTTCTTGCCATCGGCGCCGAGCGCAACGACATCGGACACAATCTTCGACCAGTCCGAGTGACCGAAAGGCGTGTAGTTTACGAAGATGTCATCCTCGGCCACGCCTTTGCCCTTGAGATAGCTCTCGAGGATGTTGTTGGTCGTACGGGGATAGACATAGTCGGTGCCAAGCAGCGCGAACTTCTCAACGCCAAGCTCGTCCAGAAAGTAGTCCGTCGCAGGGATTGCCTGCTGGTTCGGCGCGGCCCCCGTGTAGAAGACGTTTTTCGAACTCTCTTCGCCCTCGTACTGGACCGGGTAGAACAGCAGGCCATTCAACTCCTCGATCACCGGCAGCACGGATTTGCGAGACACCGAAGTCCAGTTGCCGAAGATCACGTCAACCTCATGCACCGTTAGCAACTCACGTGCTTTCTCGGCGAAGAGCGGCCAGTCCGACGCCGGGTCGACCACGACTGCTTCAAGCTGGCAGCCAAGCACGCCGCCATTTGCATTCTGCTGGTCGATGAGCAGCAGCATCGTGTCTTTCAGCGTCGTCTCGGAGATCGCCATGGTGCCCGACAGCGAGTGCAGGACGCCGACCTTGATGGGGCAGTCCGCGGCGTGAGCAGGCGTGCTGAGCGACGCCGTTCCAGCGACGAGAGCGCCAAACGCTGCGCCCGTCAGCAGTTTCGACAGGTTGTTCATAATCCTTAAGTCCTCTGTCTCGTCTGCGCGGATCTGCGGCCAGTTTTTCGAAGATCCCCAGGAATTTTTCCCGGCCGTCTGCCATCGCAGGTCAAGTTTCCCATGCAGTCGTCGTGTTAGGTCCGACGTGCCACGTCATAGGGCGGATCACGCCGAGCGGAGGCAAGTTTTTTGAACAGATCGCTGGGCAAAATGTTCCAAACTGTTCAAGGGGTAGGCTGAAATTCCGGTGCCGACTAAAAAATAGACAACTTATTCCTGCGCAATGCTGAAAAACTGCGCTGTGCGGCCAGGAACGATGCGCTGCGGGTCTTGTTGTCTGCGTCCGGGAGCCCAAATTGTAACGAGTGCTACTGAAAGTTGAAGGTCCGGATTGTAGACCTGTCGATGTTTCAGGATGTAATTTGGTGGGAGAGGACGCATGACTCAGAACAATCGCCTGACCGCGACCGTCAGAGAGGATGACCTTGATGCAGCGGCGGGCCGCGGTTTGTCGAGCTTTGTCAGTTTCCTGAAGTCGGCCGCCCGCGATACAGAGGTCAATCGCACCGACCGGCGTCCGGAAATCGACGCAAACTGACGAAAGCTGATTTTTTTCACGTCCC
>JBCBOR010000130.1:0-7611 GCA_039821125.1 Pseudomonadota bacterium | reverse complement strand
AGTCCTATTCGCTGATGCCGTGGCTGTCGGTGCAGGGCAATGTCGCGTTGGCCGTGGATGCGGTGCATGGTGACAAGCCCAGATCCGAGCGGGCCGAGATGGTCGACCACTACGTCAAGATGGTCGGCCTTGGCCACGCCACCGGGCGCAAACCGGCGGAACTCAGCGGCGGGATGCGCCAGCGTGTCGCCGTGGCCCGGGCCTTGGCGATGGATCCTGAGATCCTGCTGATGGATGAACCCCTGTCGGCGTTGGATGCGCTGACGCGGGCCAACCTGCAGGACGAGATCGTCCGCATATGGGAAGCCGATCGCAAGACGGTTGTCCTGATCACCAACGATGTGGACGAGGCGCTTCTGGTCGCCGACCGGATCATCGCGCTGAACCCGGACGGCACCCTCGGCGATCAGTTCGAGGTGAACATCGCCCGGCCACGCGACCGCACGGCGATGAACCACGATCAGGTCTTCAAGCATCTGCGGGCCAAGGTCACGCAGTACCTGATGGATGTCGGGATCGCGGCAAAGATCGAGGGCACGCGCACGCTGCCTCAGGTCACGCCGATACACGGCCAGCCCAAGGCATATGCCGAGGCGGCGCGGACCACCACGGACGAGCGGTTCCTTCAGTTCAGCCAGCTCGACAAGGTCTACCCGACCCCCGCCGGCCCGCTGACGGTGGTCGAGAACTTCGAGATGACGCTGAACAAAGGCGAGTTCATCTCGCTCATCGGGCATTCGGGCTGTGGCAAGTCCACGGTCCTGACCATGACCGCGGGGCTGAACGAGATCTCGAAAGGTGCGATCGTCCTCGACGGCAAGCACGTCGTGGATGCCGACCCCGAACGCGCCGTGGTCTTCCAGGCGCCGTCGCTGTTCCCCTGGCTGACCGCCAAGGAGAACGTCGCCATCGGTGCTGACCGGGTCTATCCCAACGCCTCCCAGGCCGAACGCCAGGACGTGGTCGAGTACTACCTCGAACGGGTGGGCCTCGCTGATGCGATGGACAAGCCAGCCTCCGAGCTTTCCAACGGCATGAAACAGCGCGTCGGGATCGCCCGCGCCTTTGCCTTGTCGCCGAAACTGCTGCTGCTGGATGAGCCCTTCGGGATGCTGGATTCACTCACACGGTGGGAACTGCAGGAGGTGCTGATGGAGGTCTGGTCCCGCACCAAGGTCACCGCCATCTGCGTCACCCACGACGTCGACGAAGCGATCCTGCTCGCCGACCGCGTGGTGATGATGACCAACGGGCCGAACGCCACCATTGGCAAGATCATGGATGTCGGCCTGCCACGCCCGCGCACCCGCCGCGCGCTGCTGGAACACCCAGACTACTACAACTACCGCCAGGAACTGCTCGACTTCCTCGAGGAATACGAGCATGGCCACAAGAAGAAGGAGGCCGCGTAATGACGACCCATCCAGACCTCCCCCTTCATCTTGCGCAAAATACCTCGGGGTCTGGGGCAGCGCCCCAGCGGGTCCCGCAGGGAACCATAGGAGGCGCCCATGGCTGACAAGCTCGTCGTCATTGGCGCGGGCATGGCCTCGGGCCGCGCGCTGGAGCACCTGTTCGAGGACAATCCCGGCGCCTATGACGTTACCCTCTTCGGCGCCGAGCCACGGGGGAATTACAACCGCATCATGCTCTCGCCGGTGCTGTCCGGCGAGAAGACCTACGAGGAAATCGTCACCCATGACGCCGATTGGTATGCCGAGCATGGCGTGACCTGTCGGTTCGGCGAGACCGTCACATCAGTCGACCGCACCCGCAAGGTGGTCACGACGGCGAATGGCGAGACACCCTACGACAAGCTGCTGATCGCAACGGGGTCCGCGCCCTTCATCATCCCGGTGCCGGGCAAGGACCTGCCCGGTGTCATGGCCTATCGCGACCTTGACGACGTCAACACCATGCTCGAGGTCGCCGCCACGCCGGGCCGCAAGGCCGTCGTCATCGGTGGCGGTCTGCTGGGCCTCGAGGCCGCCGCGGGCCTGCTCGAACAGGGGATGGACGTCACGGTCATTCACCTGATGGGCCACCTGATGGAGCGCCAGCTCGATCCCGCCGCAGGGTTCCTCCTGAAACAGGAACTGGAAGGGCGCGGCATCAAGGTCGAGCTGAACGCGGCCACCAAGGCGATCCTCGGTGAAGACAAGGTCGATGCCGTCCTGATGGAGGATGGCCGGGTCTTCGACGCCGACATCGTTGTCATGGCTGTCGGTATCCGGCCGGAGACCCGGCTGGCCACCGATGCGGGCCTTGCCGTTAGCCGGGGCATCCACATCGACGATCAGATGGTGACCTCGGACCCCGATATCCTCGCCGTCGGCGAATGTGTCGAGCACAACAACACCGTCTATGGCCTCGTCGCGCCGCTTTATGAAATGGCCAAGGTGGTTGCGAAGACCCTGACGGGCGAAGAGGCGGCCTATACCGGCTCGCTCACGTCGACCAAGCTGAAGGTGACAGGCGTTGATCTCTTCTCCGCTGGCGACTTCGCCGATGGCGAGGATCGCGAAGAGATCGTGCTGCGCGATGCCGCCCGCGGGGTCTACAAGCGCCTCGTGATCCAGGAGGACAAGATCGTCGGCGCTGTCATGTATGGCGACACGCAGGACGGGTCGTGGTTCTTTGGGCAACTGAAAGACGGTACCGACATCAAAGAGATGCGCGAGACGCTCATCTTCGGGCCCGCCTTCGCCGGGGGCACCCCCCTGGACCCTATGGCGGCCGTTGCAGCATTGCCGGATGAGGCAGAGATCTGTGGCTGTAACGGCATTTGCAAGGGTCAGATCACCACGGCGATCACATCAGGGGCCAATACCCTCGATCTCGTCCGCCAGAAGACAAAGGCGTCCGGATCCTGCGGGACGTGCACAGGGCTGGTCGAGCAACTGCTCGCCGTTACCCTGGGCGATGAGTACGCCGCACCCGCCGCGCAACCGATGTGCAAATGCACGGACCTGACGCATGAGGACGTGCGCCGCCTGATCAAGTCGCAGGAGTTGAAATCCATGCCTGCGGTCTGGCAGGCCGGGCACTGGAAGACCTCGTGCGGATGCGCGGTCTGCCGCCCGGCGCTGAACTATTACCTGCTGTCGGACTGGCCGGATGAGTACCAGGACGATCCTCAGTCACGCTTCGTCAACGAGCGCAACCACGCCAACATCCAGAAGGACGGCACGTTCAGCGTCGTGCCGCGCATGTGGGGCGGGATCACCAATCCGACTGAGCTACGCGCCATCGCCGATGCGGCAGAGAAATTCAACGTGCCAACGGTCAAGGTCACGGGCGGGCAGCGCATCGACCTTCTGGGCGTGCGCAAGGAAGACCTGCCCGCCATGTGGGCCGATCTGAATGCGGCCGGACTGGTGTCCGGCCATGCCTATGCCAAGGGTCTGCGCACCGTGAAGACCTGCGTCGGGACCGATCACTGCCGGTTCGGCACGCAGGACTCAACAGGCCTCGGCATCAAGATTGAAAAGGCGATGTGGGGGTCATGGACCCCGCACAAGGTGAAGATGGCGGTCTCGGGCTGTCCCCGGAACTGTGCCGAGGCGACGTGCAAGGATGTCGGCGTGATCTGCGTGGACTCCGGGTATGAGGTGTCGGTCGCGGGCGCCGCGGGCATGGACGTCAAGGAGACCGAGATGCTGGCCAAGGCCGAGACCGAGGAGGAAAGCCTCGATCTGATCATGGCGTTTGTCCAGCTCTACCGCGAGAACGCCAAGTACCTTGACCGGCCCTACAAATGGGTCGCCAAGGTCGGCCTCGACTGGGTCAAGGAGCGGGTGGTCGACGACCTGGACAGCCGCGCCGCGCTGGTCGCCCGGTTCGAACACTCGCAGTCGATCTACCAGTCCGATCCCTGGGCGGCGCGCGCCGATGATGCGACCACCAAGAAGTGGTCGCCGATGGCCGACCTGACCATGGAGGCTGCGGAATGAACGCTCAGACGCAGATCGCCCCAGAGGTGACGTGGATCGACATCGGTGCGCTCGACGACATCCCGGTGCGCGGCGCTCGGGTCATCCGGACGGCGGCCGGGTGCGTCGCCCTCTTCCGTACGGGCGCCGATGAGGTCTTCGCCATCGACGACACGTGCCCGCACAAGGCCGGGCCACTGTCCGAGGGCATCGTCCACGACCGCGCGGTGACCTGCCCGCTCCACAACTGGGTGATCAACCTAGAGACCGGCATGGTGCGGGGCCCGGACGAAGGCCAGGTCCGCACCTATGGCGTCAAGGTCGAGGCCGGGCGCATCCTGATCGACCCCGCTACCATGAGCGGCCCCACATGACGGCCAAAGACGCAGACAAAGCCACTGGCGTTCCCTCCCCCCTCGGGGGAGGGCCAGGGTTGGGGGCGCCCGGCAAGACCGCGACCACCTGCACGACCTGCCCCTATTGCGGGGTCGGCTGCGGGGTGCTGGCGACACCCGGCCCGGATGGGGTCGAGATCCAGGGCGATCCCGATCACCCCGCCAATCTGGGGCGGCTCTGCTCCAAGGGCTCGGCGCTGGGTGAGACCATCGGGCCGGAGGGACGCTTGCTTGCCCCGCAGATCGACGGGCGCACGGGATCATGGGACGAGGCGATCGCCCTGACGGCAGCAAAGTTCCGCGAAGCGATTGACGAATACGGGCCGGACAGCGTGGCCTTCTACGTCTCGGGCCAGTTGCTGACCGAGGATTACTACGTCGCCAACAAGCTGATGAAGGGCTTCATCGGCTCGGCCAATATCGACACGAACTCGCGGCTTTGCATGGCCTCGTCCGTGGCGGGGCACAAGCGCGCCTTCGGGTCGGACACGGTTCCGGGGACGTATGAGGATCTGGAGGAGGCCGACCTGATCGTGCTGGTCGGCTCGAACCTCGCCTGGTGTCACCCTGTGCTCTACCAGCGCATCGCTGCGGCCAAAGCCGCGCGCCCCAACATGCGTGTCGTCAACATCGACCCGCGCCGCACGGCGACCTCGGATCTCGCGGACATGCATCTTGCGATCCGGCCCGGGTCCGATGTGGCGCTCTTCAACGGGCTTCTCGAGGAGATCAACGCCCAGGGCGCGGTGGATGCCGCGTTCATCGGCACCCATGTTGCGCAGTTTGTCGAGACGCTCGAGACGGCCCGGCGGGACAATCCTTCTGACACTGGCCTTGGTATGGACGAGCTTGAGGCGTTCTATGACCTCTGGGTCCGGACTGAAAAGGTCGTGACGGTTTACTCGCAGGGGGTGAACCAGTCCACATCGGGCACCGACAAGGTCAACGCGATCCTGAACTGTCACCTTGCCACCGGCCGGATCGGACACCCGGGTATGGGGCCGTTTTCGGTCACCGGGCAGCCGAACGCCATGGGCGGGCGTGAGACAGGCGGGCTCGCCAACATGCTTGCCGCCCATCTCGAATTGACCGACCCCCTGCATCGCGCCGCCGTGCGCGCGTTCTGGGACGCGCCCAGAATGCCGGAAGCGCCCGGGCTGAAGGCGGTGGACCTGTTCGAGGCGTGTGCCGATGGCCGGATCAAGGCGCTGTGGGTGATGTCGACCAACCCCGCGGTGTCGATGCCCGCCGCCAATGCCGTGCGCGATGCGATTGCGGCCTGCCCCTTCGTCGTGGTCTCGGACCTCTTCGCCGACACCGATACCGCGCGGCTGGCCGACGTGGTCCTGCCCGCTGCCGGGTGGGGCGAGAAATCCGGCACGGTGACCAATTCCGACCGGACGATCAGCCGCCAGCGCCCGTTCCTGCCCGCGCCGGGACAGACCCGCCCGGATTGGCAGATCCTCTGCGATGTCGCCGCCGAGATGGGCTGGGGCGCGGCGTTCACCTATTCCGGCCCGGCCGAGATCTTTCGCGAGCACGCCGCCTTGTCCGGGATCGCGGGATCGCTGGGACGCGACTTCGACATCAGCGGCCTGTCCTGGATCACCGACACCGAATACGACGCATTGCAGCCCACGCGCTGGCCCATCACGGCGAGCCGGACAGGTGGCCGGTTCTTTGGCGACGGGCGGTTCTTCACCCCCGATGGCCGGGCGCGCATGGTCCCGGTGGAGGCGAAACCTCTGGCATCGCCCTCGACCGCGGAGCACCCATTTGTGCTGAATACGGGCCGGGTCCGCGACCACTGGCATACGATGACGCGTACGGCACGCACCCCGCGTCTCAGCCAGCACATGGCCGAGCCCTATGCCGAGATCCACCCCGTGGATGCGACCCGTCTTGGCGTGCGCCCCGCCGATCTGCTGCGCATCGCCTCCCGTCATGGGCACCTGGTCGCGCGCGCGCTGATCACGGATCGGACAGCGCCCGGGGCGGTGTTCGTGCCGATGCACTGGACGTCGGCCTGGGCCTCGGACGGGCGGGTCGATGTGGCGGTGGCGCCGAAGACCGATCCTGTCTCGGGCCAGCCAGAGCTGAAAGCGACCCCTGTCAGTGTGCAGCCCTATCGCCCGGCCTGGTACGCCTTTGCCGCCGCGACCGTCGAGCCGAACGATCAGGTGCTGCCCGGTATCGGGTACTGGGCGCGTGCTGTGACCGACACCGGCTGGCGGATCGAACTGGCGGGCGATATCACGCCCGTCTGTTGGGAAAGCCACGCCAAGCTGCTGTTCGGCGCAGCGCCCGACAATGCGACCGTTGTGCTGACCGATGGCAAGCGAGGCCGAACCCGCGTCGCGGTGCTGGGCGCGGATGGCGCGACGCTGGGTGTGCTGTTCGTCGACCGCGAGCCGGTGGAAGTTGCCCGCACCCATGTGGTCGCGGGTCTGGCGACACTCAGCGCGCCGGATTTGCTGGCGGCCCGTCCAGGGGCCGAGATGGCAGACCCGGGCCCAATTGTCTGCGCCTGTTTCAATGTCGGAGCCAACACCATCGCGGACGCGGTGGCGGCCCATGGGTTGACCACGATCGAGGCGATCGGGGAGGCAACCTCCGCCGGAACCAACTGCGGCTCGTGCCGGCCCGAACTGCGGGCGTTCCTGCTTCCGCAAATCGACAAGGTGGCTGCCGAATGAGCCTTGCCCCTTTCATCCACGCCATGGGCCGTGGCCCGTCCCGCGCCCGCTCACTGACCGAGGATGAGGCCGCCGAGGCGATGGCGATCATCCTGTCTGGCGATGCCGCGCCCGAGGCGATCGGCGCCCTTCTGATGCTGATGCGCTATCGCGGCGAGACGGCAGGTGAAGTCGCGGGCTTCACCCGGGCCGCGCGCGCGGGTCTGGCCGACTGGCAGGGGGTTGGTGCGGCGCTCGACTGGCCGTCTTACGCGGCGGGGCGGTCTCGCGGTCTGCCGTGGTTCCTGCTGTCGGCCAAATTGGTGGCGCAGGCTGGATATCCCGTGCTGCTGCACGGCTGGAATTCACACCAGAACGCAATCGCCGATGTGCGGGAGGGCGCGCGGGCGCTTTCGATCCCCATTGCCGGGCGACCCGATTGTGCGGCAACGGCTCTGGCCCGCGGCGGGATCGCCTATGTTCCCCTCGAAGCGATGGCTCCGCGCATTCTGGCGCTGCTGCGCCTGCGCGATGTGCTGGGGCTGAGGTCCTGCGTGAACACCGTGTGCCGGATGCTGAACCCCGCTGCCGCGCCCACCATGGTGCAGG
>JBCBOR010000129.1:0-7623 GCA_039821125.1 Pseudomonadota bacterium | reverse complement strand
TCCGCCCCGAACTGACCGGACCCCGTCTCACCCTCAGACGTCGCACCCGCAGAGGTCTCCTTCGAAAGCTCAACACCAACCGTCGCGACTTCCTCAGTATCGGTAAGCGCCGCGTCGGGATCGCCGGGATCAAAAACCGTGTCGCGAGTTTCATCGTTCGGATCGTCGGATGGATTGCTATCGAAACGCTCGACTGTGGCGGTATTCGTCAACGCGCTGTTGAAGGCCGCACTGTCCTGTACGACGGCCTGATAGTCGATCACGAGCGTCGTCGCGGGGCTAAGTTGATCGATCGCGACCCGGAAACCACTCGCAAGTTCGGTTATCACAGCAGTACCATCAGAGGCCGTGACGCTGCCAGGCACCAGAACCAGACCAGTATCTTCGAGAAGATCGGCGATAGCCATGTCAAAGGCCGGCCCGGTCCCGTCATTGACGATCTGGAGCTGGTAATCGACCACATCGCCAGCGTCGAACGGACCGTCTGGAGCAACCTTGTCTATCGAGATTCCCGGTTCCACCACATCGACGGACGCGGTCGCGTTAACTGTATCATCCGAGTCATCGCCAAACGTCAGAGTTGCCGTGTTAACCAGGGTATCGCCGCTGGTGTTGTCCGGCAGGTCATCAACGCGTGCGATGACCTCGATGAAAATCTGTTCCTCGTCATCGTTACCATCCGGTACGTTCTCGAGATCGCCAAAGTCAAAGGTGATCGTACCGCCTACCGGCACTGCCGTCGCGCCGATTGCAAGAGCCGATGAACCGATCAGATCATCGCCAATATCGGTCACTGTCGCCGAGAGGAACGTCAGCACGCCCGGCGCCGTAGGTAGAGTGTCCGAAATCGCAATCGGACCAGTTCCCTCGGGGATGGTGGCGACGATCAGGAATGTCACTTCCTCACCGATGCCCAGATCCGTACCGTCGGTCTCATCGAACGACGTTGCAACGACGCTCTTCTCCAGCTCGGGTGCACGTGTGAGGGTCACCGCGTCGTCCGAGACACTGAAGTCACGCTCATTTTGGTCGTCGTCGAACGGCAACGAGTCAAAAGTCAGATCGGCTGTGTTCAAAAGCTCGTCACCGGCCGCAACGCCATCGGGAACAATCGCTTGATATTCGATGATCAGCGTCTCGTTAGTCCCCAACTCTTCGAGCAGAACCTCGATCGTTGTATCGCCTGCTCCATTCCCGAGCGAGATCACGGCATCCGCCGCAGCCGTGCCGGACAGAACGACCGACCCTGTTTGGAAGATCAGATCCGGATCGCTGATCAAGTCGGTCAGGACGAGGTCAAACGCACTTGCCGATCGGTCCTGCCCGCGCACCAGCAGCGGATCGTTCTGAACCTCGACCCGGAACGTGACGGTATCGCCTGCATCCACAATCGCCGGATCGACAGTCTTCTCGATGTCCACATTGGGAGCACGAACGCGGACATTGGCTTCGTCCACGATCTCGACGCCTTCATATTGCATAATCGCCTGGTTGATCAGCAGATCGCCGCCAACCGTCGCATCATCGCTACTTACGATTGCCGTGATCTCGATGACGATCCGATCGTCGGCGTCCGCAACCCCGTCTGGGGTGTTCAGAATGTCGCCAAAGTCGAATTCCAGCCGGTCGTTGATCCCGTCTCCGTTTGAATCGAAGGCAACCGTGCTCGGCCCGTCTCCGACATCGAAGACGTTCTCAAACGACAGGTTTGCACCAAGCGCCGTGATCTCGCCATCGACGATCTCGAGCGCGCCCTTCGCAAAAGGATCGTTGGCATTGTTGGCGAAACGGGTCTGGTCAATGAACAGAACATCTTCGGTTGTACCCTCGGTCAAGTCGATGACAATCTCGTAGGTGACGATTTCGCCGATCAACACCTGATTGCTCGTGTCATCGCCGACATTGGTCGTCTTGATCCGCTTTTCGACCGTCGGATCCAGTGTCGTGACAACCGCATCGTCTTCGAGCGGTACGATCACACGGTTGTCCCCATCCTCGAAAGCCGCGAAGTTCTCGATCGACGCGACGTTCTCGAGCGTGTCTTCCGGTCCCGTCTCATTCGCAACGATCAGATCGTAGGTCACAACAATGATGTTGTCGCCAGCAGCGGCATCGAAGGCCGCGATTGCGCCGAGCTGGTTGGCATTGTCATCAATCAGCTCGATCCCTGAGCCGAAAATACCTCCGCCGAGGTCTGCAAATCCAACGGCGTTCCCGGCACCGTCGCGCACATCAAGGTTTAGCCCTGTGCCAGGAATGTCGAACCCAGCGGGCAGGATGTCCTGGATCTGCACGTCGAACGCGCCGCCCGCAGAGGACCCGGTGTTCTCGATCACAATCGCAAAGGTCACGAGATCGCCAGCGTCGACATTCGAGAGGTTTGCGTCAACCGGGTCATCGGCCAGGTTGGTCGAGTTGATCAGACCATCGGCGCGCGGACCAGCATCACCGGGCTCGCCAAAGCCGACCGGTCCGATCGAGCCGTCAATTGATCCGCTGCCATTGACTGCCTCGATCGCGACGACACCCTTGGTGATGCTCAACTCGGGCTGAGCGAAGACAAACTGTGTGATCGCCGTGGTGCTGACCGGCTCGTCACCCGTGTTTTGCTCGCTGGTCGTGGCCTGGTTGGTCAGCAGCAGACCATCGGCAAAGACCGCATCGGTCACAGAGACCGAGAACAACACCTCGATCTGGACCTCCTGACGCGGGTCAATCGAGAAGGTACCGAAATCGAAGCTCAGAGAGTTCGATGTCGTATCAGAGACCAGAGCTGGCGCGATGTTCGCGTCGATGAACTCTTGCGTGGTCTGCGCGCCAAACTGGGCTTCCCCGGCGACAGGGGGCGTATCACTTGCAAAGCCATTGTTGAAGGTCGTGACTTCAGTCGCATCGAAGACCGGCAATGGGAGAAAGTCATCCAATGTCAAATCTTCGAATGATCCCAACGGCGCAGTGTAGAGCACGCTGAAGGTCACGGTATCGCCCGGCACGATTATCAGATCGGGACCGGGTACCTCGCCGTTGATGGCGACAACCTGTTTCTCCTCGATTTGTCCGAACGGGATCTCGAACCCCGCGGAACTTGTATCCTCCTCGAACTGGTCGGTCGGTGTGCCAGGGTCGGCATTGTCGCGCACATTCGCGCGGACTGTGACATCATTCGAGATTTCGTCGCCCTGGCTGACTTCGGCTTCGTCTGTGGGGTTCGAGAACTGGTCTCGGATCCGTGCTTCGTAGGTGATGAATGCGACCGTTGCGCCTTCCTGAGCGCCATCAATCAGATCACCGACGAGGATGCCATCCGCTGCGCCTTCGGCCAACATTGCCGCAGAGAGATCAAACAACAGCTCGGTTTGACCCGCGCCCGGAGTGTCGTTGTTCACCGTGACTGCCGCAGCGTCGAATGCGGTCTCCGCGATTGTGTCGCCATCTGCCTCGTTGACCGAGAACGCGACCGAGCCACCGACGAACTCGAGCCCGTCGCCAAGCGTGTCCGTCAACACGATATCGCCCATCGTAAAGAAATCCGAGACCTGGAGCGCCAGCGTATAGGTCAGCGTATCGCCCGGTGTCGGGCCAGCGACATTCTGATCGTCAGTAATCTCAAAGGACTTTTGGACCGCGATTGACTTTAGTTCGAGTTCATCGTCGACTGCGACTTCATCGCTGACGATCCGCTGCGGAGCATCGCGAGGATCGAGCGGAACCCAATCACCTGAGGCTCGGACATCATTGGGAGCGAGAGAGTCGTCCCCGGTGACCGGGTCGATGACCGGATTTCCGAAGGCATCGAACTGCGGGATGAAGTAATCGAACGATACGGTTACTGGCGTCCCGCCTGTGACGGTCGGAACACTGATCGACAAGGCCTCGTCGCCCGCGGCCACGACCGCGTCCAGCTGCGGTTCTTGATTGACTATGGCGGAGCCGTCCGAGATCGTCAGGTTACCGAGATAGTGAATGTTGTTCGGCAGGAAGTCCTCGATTAGGACATCGGTCAGGGTCTGTCCGTCGGCGACATCCAGTGTGATTGTCCAAGTGCGCGGGAAATTCGGCCCGGTCGCGGTTTCGGACTCAGATCCCTCGTTTTCCTTGGTCAACGTGATCAGCGATGGCGCTACCTCCAATGTAGAGGATGTCGCATTGCCCAAGATCGACGGGTCCACATCGGGATTGTCCAGCTCATCTCCGCCAAATGCAAATCCGCCGACCGCGTCAATGGTCAGCGGAGCATCAAGATCTGCAAGCGGCGAGAAGTCCAGGACCAAGTCTATGGCAACAGGAGCCTGATTCGGTGTGAACGAGCCATACGGCAATTCGAAGACCAAAAGCGTATCACCCGGGATGCCCGAGATGACCAGTGGGTCTCCATCCGCATCGACCGCGACGGGGTGCTCAGCATTGCCATCTGCGTCGAAGACAACTTCTGTAGGAACGATGGATGTGCCAAGGAATGTAGCGCTGTCGAAGGTGATGCCATCATCGATCTCGTTCCCGGCACCGTCCGCGCCGGTTGTCGGCAATACAACGTTTATGAATGGGGCGAACCCTGTATCCGTGTCGGACGTGTTGTCGAACGTCACCGAGTAGGTCACGTCCTGCGCGCCCAGTTCCACCTCTGCCGGACCGTCGATTGTGACGGTCGGTTCGGCAGTGAGGAGGATTCTGTCCTCCAGTTTTTCCAGGACCGGCCGTATCTCGTTCATCGTCTTACTCGCTCAGCAAGGCATTCAGCCTGTAGATCCGATTGTCGCGCACGCCGGTTGTCGGACTAATCTGAGCATCCCAGCGATCCAGCAGCACACCGCGTGACCGGCTGAAGTTTGCAGCGGCAACTGCGATGGTCGCACGGGCCTGAGCCACCGAAGCCTCCTGCAGCATCGCACGTTCGTGCGCACCAATCAGTTCAGTCAGAATTGCAGCCATGGTGTCGAACCCTGCGCCCTCTTCCCATTGCACCCTCAGCGCCTGAAGTTCGCGCTGCGCGGCCAGGCGCGCGCGGCGTTGCTGTTGCAAGTCCTGGATCGCGACAGCCAACTCGCTCGCAGAGACTTCCACTTCGAGCAGGACCGACGACAAGGCAGCCCGCGTTTGGTGGCGTTGCTGCACCGTCTCGAGTTTGCGGCGTTCATGGCGTGCCTCGCGTTCATCATAGCCCAGCGGGACCGAGAACCGGAGACCGACGAGTCCGCCCAGTTCGCTGTCGCGGACAGCTCCACCAAGGCGCTGATCCACGTCATTACCAGAGTAGACACCCTCTGCGATCAGATCGAGTTCAGGCAGGCTCTCATTCGCGGCAACGCCTTCGCGCAGGGTCGCAGCCTCGTACTGAAGGAATGCCTGCTGCAGTTCTGGGCGGCGTTCGACAACCTCATCCAGGATCTGCTGTTTTGTCACCTTTGGCGAGACCGCAAGCGGCGGGGTCATCGTGATAAACTCGGCGTCCGTCAGCTTGAGCTCTGGCGCGTCGGTGAGAGCCGCAAGACGGAACTGCGCGTTCTTGACCGCCGCCTCGGCACGTACGGTGTCTGCCTCCCATTTGCGCCAAGCCGCCGTTGCGCGAATAACCAGTGTCGGATCACCATCGAAGTCTTCGCGCGCGACCGCTTGATTAGCGAGAGTTCGTCCATGTCGCGCAAGGTGGCGGCTGAGAAACAGGTTGGCCCGGGTATTGTAGAGGTTCCAATAGGCGCGCTCGACCTCAAGCAGGTGGTTCTCCACCTGCCGAACAAGCTCGAATTGCGCGATCTTCGTGTCGAGCTCGGCAATCCGCGTCGGAGCGTTATTGTAGTCGAGACCCGATCCACGCAGCAATGGCTGGATCACCGTCAGTGTGGTGCGAGAGCTTGCCTGCTGACCGGGAATGAAATCCGTCTGATTTGTATCGATCGTAGAGAAACGCTGCGCCAGCGTAACCTCGGCACCGGTGCGGATACGGCTGCGCACACCGACTTCCAAGGTTCGGTCCGTGGTCAGGAGACGATCCTCTCCCGCGGTCAGCGCAGGGCTCGTCGCCGGGTCGTTGATGCGCCTGATTTGCGCCTCACCGAAGGCTTCGGGGGTAAAGCGTCCCTCCGCCTCGCGCACGGCCGTCTCACGGATTGCCGGCAGCAGGCCAAAAGACTTGATCTGATGCGAGTCGGACAGCGCTTTGGCGATGACGGCTGTCAGATCTAGCGCAATCTGGCTTTTGTCCGCGTGGAGCGGGGTGTAGATGTCATCATCCCACCACTCCCGCTCAGCACCCGCGTTTGCATCTGCGTCGCTGAGGGACGCGGTGGCCAGTGTGAAGCCGCGCGCCTTGAGCGCCTGCGTTGCAAATCTGTTAAACCGCTCGCCCGCGCCATCCGAGCGCACCACCATGTTATCGAACCTATCGGCATATAGGCCGTCTTCGGCCCATTCATCATCGATCTCAGGGACCTCATCCGCATGAGCACTTGGAGGAGGTAGCACAGTCGCGAGGCCAACCCGCGCTGGCGGCGTGTTTTCTCCAAGGATCTCCTCATGAGGCACCGGTGTGCATGCAGCCGACAGGCAGGCAATCGAAAATGCGACAAGACCCAGGATCACAGAGCCTTTGCAGCACGAGCGTGATTGTCGATTCGTTGATTGCACCTTTAACTCCCACGCGCCAACAGGCGCACTAAATTTCGATGCTGTAACATTATGGTATTCCGAGGAAAAATCAAATAAATATTTTTATGACATTAACTATGATATTTAAGCTTGGTAACGTATTGATTTACATAAGAATGTGGCTTTCATTTGGGCATAGGCTCGGTGAACCATCCGAGACAGGTTTCTCAGAAGGGCCCGGCAGCATGGGGTGCGCAAATGGGTCAGATTCGGGCCGTCAACCTGATCATCCACCGATCGGGAACAACACGGTGTCTAGAAGCGCCTCTGCGGTGTTTAAACGCGCCGCTGACCGTAAGAGTTGCGCTTCCTGGGGTCAGAAACGGCACTGGTGCACAGATAGCTTCTGGGTGGTGTGATTTCGCGTGGTTCCATCACTGATCGTCTGAACCATGCCCTACAAGCTGAGCGAACCGCACCGGGACAAGTTCCCGAAGGCGAAATACCGTGTTTCTAATTGGTCCTAGTATGACCGAGGGCTCGTTCGACGTAGCCCCTTTCAGCGATGCGAAGCATCGCCTGTTGGGCGACGGAAATTCGGTTCTGGATCGACGAAGCTGTCATCGCCGATTGGATCGCGCCGTGGCGCAAGGGTCCGGGTGGTCAGCGGCAGTACTCTAACACGGCAATCGTTGCGACCCTGACGCTCGGCTCGGTCTACCGGCTGCCCCTCCGTCAGGCAGAAGGCTTCGTGCGTAGCCTGTTCGCTCTGATGGATGTCGAAATCCCGGTACCAGATCATACGACCCTGGCGCGGCGTCGCCGGACGGTAGCCGTCGACATGCATGCCAGCGCGCATCCCAAACCGGTGGACATCGTGCTCGACAGCACTGGGTTGAAATTCTACGGCGCTGGGGAATGGGACCGCGAAAAGCATGGCGAGCGGCGTAGGGCCTGGCGAAAGCTACATGTCTCGGTCAATCCGTCGACCTCCGAGATCGTCGCGCACGAGTTGACGGACTCGGACACATCGGATGCCGC
>JBCBOR010000128.1:0-7679 GCA_039821125.1 Pseudomonadota bacterium | reverse complement strand
GTCGCCGAAAGATTCGACGGCTGATATCTCCTCTCAAGGACCTACACCCGAGCTATGTCCCGGCCCGGAATAACGGCGCGTAGCGCCGCGGGCCAGCGCCCGACCGCCCCCTGGGCGGGCGCTTTGGTGATGCTGGTGCAGGGCTTGGGCGTAGATAGTGTGTGGTGAAATAAAGTGTAGACCACAGACGTTCGAGGCGCCCGCCCTCGGTCGTGCGCGCCATTATTCCGGGCCGGGGACGGACCGCTAATCGTTGCGCGCGGCTCGGCACGGCAAGATCTCCACAGAGCGCCATGACGTTCCGGGCCCGCCCCGATGCTTCTTGTGCGCTGCACCTATCGCATAAGTTGAAAATGCGTTGTGGATAAGTCTGTGAGTAATATTTGTTCCTAATTCGTTCCTACCACGTGTAGGGCAATTCTACTAGTCAACCGCAAAATGTAGCGACTTTAACTCAAAAAACCGTTGACCGGACTCCGAACTGTCATAAAGTAGGCCGTGTTGGGTTGGCGAACACAACATCTTGTGTCCCGTCCAGCATCTTGGGGAGCCCACGTCACGGGCTGAGAACAACCGAAACAGCATGTCTCCGGTCGGCGAGCCCGTCCGGGACGGCGGAGCCAAAACCGCCGGACAGAAAAAGAGTCTTCCCAGCAGGGGATCGGAACGAGGGACTAAGAGTATGCAGATCGACCGCACGTTTACCACGGCAGGCCAGTCACCCTACGATGTGATCGAGTTCAGGCAGGCGACCTCCGAGATCCGCAATCCGGACGGCTCGGTGATCTTCAGCCTGAAGGATTTCGATGTGCCGAAGGCGTGGAGCCAGGTTGCCGCCGACGTGCTGGCGCAGAAATACTTCCGCAAGGCGGGCGTTCCCGCACGGCTCAAGAAGGTCAAGGAAAAGGGCGTGCCCGAGTTCCTCTGGCGCTCGGTTGCAGACGACAAGGCGCTGGCCGAGCTGCCGGAAGACGCGCGGATCATCGGCGAGACCTCGGCCCAGCAGGTCTTCGACCGGCTTGCGGGCACGTGGACCTACTGGGGCTGGAAGGGCGGCTACTTCTCGTCCGAAGCCGACGCCTCGGCCTATTTCGACGAGATGCGCTACATGCTGGCCTGCCAGATGGCCGCGCCGAACTCGCCGCAATGGTTCAACACTGGTCTGCACTGGGCTTACGGCATCGATGGGCCGGGCCAGGGCCACTACTATGTCGACTACAAGACGGGCAAGCTGACCCGCTCGAAAAGTGCCTACGAACACCCACAGCCGCACGCCTGTTTCATCCAGTCGGTGTCAGACGACCTGGTGAACGAAGGCGGGATCATGGATCTCTGGACCCGTGAGGCGCGGCTGTTCAAATACGGCTCGGGTACCGGCACGAACTTCTCCTCCCTGCGTGCCGCAGACGAGCCGTTGGGCGGCGGCGGCCGGTCTTCGGGGCTCATGTCTTTCCTGAAGATAGGAGACCGCGCCGCCGGCGCCATCAAGTCCGGAGGGACAACGCGCCGGGCCGCCAAGATGGTGATCTGCGACATGGATCACCCGGATATCGAGACCTTCATCAATTGGAAGGTGCGTGAGGAGCAGAAGGTCGCTGCTCTGGTCGCGGGCTCGAAGATGCACGAGGCAAAGCTGAACGCGATCTTCGATGCGATCCACGGCTGGGACGGCACGCCCGAAGGCGCGACGGATCCGAAGCAGAACGTCCAGCTCAAGGACGCCATGAAGGACGCCAAGAAATCGGCGATCCCCGAGCCTTACATTAAGCGCGTGCTGCAATACGCCGCCCAGGGCCATACTGCGATCGAATTCCCGGTCTTCGATACGGATTGGGATAGTGAGGCCTACCTGACCGTCTCGGGCCAGAACTCGAACAACTCGGTGCGTGTGACGGACGCCTTTCTGAAGGCGGTCGAGGACGATGCCGACTGGGCGCTGGTCCGCCGTACCGATGGCAAGGTTGCGAAAACCCTGAAGGCCCGCGAGCTGTGGGAACAGATCGGCCACGCCGCCTGGGCCTGCGCCGATCCCGGTATGCAGTACCACGACACGATCAACGATTGGCACACCTGCCCCGAAAGCGGTCAGATCCGCGCCTCGAACCCGTGCTCCGAGTACATGTTCCTCGACGACACGGCGTGCAATCTGGCGTCGATGAACCTGCTGACCTTCCTGAAGGATGGCGAGTTCGATGTCGCGGCCTACGAGCATGCGACCCGTCTCTGGACGATCACGCTGGAAATCGCCGTGACCATGGCGCAGTTCCCCTCCAAGGAGATCGCCGAGCTGAGCTATCGCTACCGCACGCTGGGTCTCGGCTACGCCAATATTGGCGGCCTCCTGATGACGCTTGGCTACTCCTACGACTCGGACGAAGGCCGGGCGATGTGCGGGGCGCTGACCGCGATCCTGACCGGTGTGTCCTACGCAACCTCGGCCGAGATGGCCGCCGAATTGGGCGCGTTCCCCGGATACGCGAAAAATGCCGAGCATATGCTTCGCGTGATCCGCAATCACCGCCGGGCGGCGCATTCGCAGGCCACCGGCTACGAGAAACTGGCGACTCTCCCTGTGGCGCTTGACGCTGCAAACTGCCCGGACGCGCGGCTTGTCGAGCGCGCCCGGGCCTCTTGGGACGCGGCGCTCTCGCTGGGTGAGGCGCACGGCTACCGCAACGCGCAGGCTTCGGTCATTGCGCCGACCGGCACCATCGGCCTCGTGATGGATTGCGACACGACCGGGATCGAGCCGGATTTTGCTCTGGTCAAATTCAAGAAACTGGCAGGCGGCGGTTACTTCAAGATCATCAACCGTGCGGTGCCGGCGGCGCTGACGACGCTTGGCTACACTGACGACCAGATCGCCGAGATCGAGGCCTATGCCGTCGGTCACGGCTCGCTGGAAGGCGCGCCGGGTGTGACGATCGAGAAGCTGAAACTGCTCGGTTTCGGCCCGGACGAGTTCGCGGCGCTGGAAGGCGCGCTCGGCTCGGCCTTCGACATCCGGTTCGTGTTCAACCAGTGGACCCTCGGTGCGGAGTTCTGCGAGCAGACGCTCGGCCTCTCGCCCGCAAAGATGGCGGCGCCTGACTTTGACCTGCTGAAGGCCATCGGCTTCACGGCACAGGAGATCGAGGCGGCCAACATCCACGTCTGCGGGACCATGACGCTGGAGGGCGCGCCGGGCCTGAAGGACGAGCACCTGGCCGTCTTCGACTGCGCCAACCCGTGCGGCAAGACCGGCACGCGATACCTGAGCGTGAACGCGCATATTGACATGATGGCCGCGGCCCAGCCGTTCATCTCGGGAGCGATCTCGAAGACGATCAACATGCCGAACGAAGCCGGCATCGATGATGTGCAGGACGCCTACCGCCGGTCGTGGGAGAAGGGGATCAAGGCCAACGCGCTCTACCGCGACGGCTCGAAGCTCAGTCAGCCCCTGTCGGCGGCCCTGATCGAAGAGGACGACCTCGAGGACGCGACGCCTGCGCAGGCCGCCCAGATCGTCGCCGAGAAGATCGTCGAGAAGGTCATCGTCAAGGAGGTCCGCGGCAAGCGCGAGACGCTGCCTGCCCGGCGCCGGGGCTACACCCAGAAGGCGGTGGTCGGCGGACATAAAGTCTACCTGCACACCGGCGAGTTCGAGGACGGTCAGCTTGGCGAGATCTTCATCGACATGCACAAGGAAGGCGCCGCTTTCCGCGCGATGATGAACAACTTCGCCATCGCGGTCTCGATGGGCCTGCAATATGGCGTGCCGCTCGACAAGTTCGTCGACGCGTTCACCTTCACCCGGTTCGAGCCTGCGGGCATCGTCACCGGCAACGACAACATCAAGAATGCGACCTCGCTGCTCGATTACATCTTCCGCGAGCTGGCGGTCAGCTATCTCGACCGGACGGATCTGGCGCATGTCGAGCCCAAGGGCCATCGGTTCGATGAGCTTGGCAAAGGTGTCGGCGAGGGCGAGCAGAACATTGCCGAGGCCGAGGCCAACGTCGCCGAGCCCGCCATCGAGATCGTCAAGAAAATGGTCTCGACCGGGTTCAACCGCGGCCGCGCCCCGCAGGAGTTCCGCGTGCTGTCCGGTGGCTCGCAGCCGATGGCGCAGGGCGGCGGCCAGGTGCAGATGACGGCGGGCACGCCCCAGGTCGCGGCGGCGCCGGCGACGACGATTGCGCCGACGGCGGCGATTGCGGCGGCGGGCGCTGTCACCATCGATCGACGCGCCGAGGCCCGGATGAAAGGCTACGAGGGCGATGCCTGCGGCGAGTGCGGGAACTTCACCCTGGTGCGCAACGGCACGTGCATGAAGTGCGACACCTGCGGCGCGACGAGCGGGTGTTCGTGAGTCTGAAGGCTTGTGGAGAATCTCATGCGCACAAACGACGTAATCGAGTTGCTACCTGCACATCAGAAGGAGGTCGTGAGAGACCATCAAGCTAGCCTTCGTCTGAAGATCGGGCCTCTGCTGAGAGATCTCGGCGTCAAAGGCGAACTGAGAGATCTCCAGGATGGCCACGCAGGGTTTGCCTTCTACGCGCCGGGATACTCGTCCACCGGTTTTGTTGTTCGCATAAACCGGAAACAAAGTTTGGAGCGGCAACGGTTCACTGCTGGACATGAAATTGGCCACTGCTTGCTCCACCCGAAAAGTGTGATCAATCGATCAGAAGCCAAGGAGTGGTGGGAGCACGAAACAAATCGGGCAGTAACTTTCGACGCTCGCGAGAAATTCTCCGAATTTCAGGCAGATCCATTCGAAGCGATTTACTCCACTGATCAGACGAAGTTGGAGCGGGAAGCTGATCGGTTCGCGGCTCATCTTCTTATGCCTGCTCGAATGATCAACAAGCTTTGGCGAGCTGGCTACCGGTCAGAAGAAGAGATGGCAGACGTACTTGGCGTGTCGACTTCTGCGATGAGATTTCGGCTGAAAGAACTGCAACGCTATTGACGAGACAGGGCATGGGTGGGGTGCCCTCTGAAGGATCAGGCCGCAGGCGAGACCAACGGGCAGTGTAAGGTCTACTAAGAAAAAGAAGCCTGATACGAACGACTTGGGGGCGGCTTCGGCCGCCCTTTCTCTGTTCCGGAAGGGTGCGTCACGGACGCACCCTACGGGGTGTCGCGCGGCGTCGGCGATCAGCGGCTGATCGGGCCTTGCGGGGTGGTGGTCAGGACCTCGGACCCGTCCGGGCCAAGCAACACCGTGTCGGAGCAGAAGAAGTCGCCTTGCCCGGTGCCCATCAGCCATGACAGGACATGGAAGGCCATGCCTTCGGCGATCTCCATGTCGCTGTCGTGGCGCAGACCGACGACGCGGTTGCCGCCGGTCCAGGACGGCGGCACGCCGATCCCGACAGCATAGCCACAATGGTGGCGACGGTACTGTGCCAGCCCCGCGTCATCGACGACCCCCTGCCAGGCGGCGTAGACATCGCGGGCGCGGCTGCCCGGCGTCAAGGCACCCAGAACCGCTGCGAATGCGGCCTTGGCGACCTCGGCCATGGCGGCGTCGGCATCCGGAACCGGTCCGACATGCACCAGTCGACCGTTCGGTGCGTGGTAGCGCCCGGCACAGCCCGAGAGCTCGAGAAAGACGGGCGTGCCGGTATGGTGCTGCCCGTGTCCCCAGGTCGTGTGCTCCTCGCCGAGCCGGGTGCCGGGGCGGATGAAAGGCCCGAAGCCCGGTGGCTCGCCCCCTGCGCGGGTCATGGCGGCCAGGCATGCGGCGGCGACATCCTCCTCGCGCGCACCGTCGTGGATGGCATCGATGGCGGCAGCGGTGGCCGCGTTCGTGGCGGCCGCGGCACGTCGGATCAGCGCCTGTTCTTCCGCGCTCTTGATCTGGCGCAGGTCATCGACAAGGCCCGAGATGTCGGTGAAGGTGCCGGGGGCTTGGTCCATGAGTGCCGCGGCGAGCGCGTGAGGCAGCCCGGCGCTCTGCATCTCCAGGCCCGTGCGGTTCGGCGAGAGCCCTGCGAGCATGTCTGCCGCCGGTTCGGCGACGCTGGTGGTATCGGCATGGCCGCGGAAGTCTGCCGCGCGCACCATGGTCTCGATCGAGACGCGCTCCATCTCGCGCGTTGTCAGAACGGGCGTGCTGTCGCGGGGTACGATCAGCATGGTCGGCGCGAAATAGCCCCAGTGATCGAGACCGGTCAGATAGACAATGTTCTCCGGCGACGAGACGATGGCGACATCGAGGTCCAGAGCCGCCATCCGGGTGCGCAGCGCTGCATGGCGCCGGGTGATCTCGGCGTCACTGAAGGGATTGCGATGCATGGTCGTCTCCTGCGCGGTGGTTCAGAGGCCCATGCCCGTGCGCACCGCCAGATTGCGCAGCGGTCTGATCCGGTTGAGCGCCGAGAGACCGAGACGACGCAGATCGCGCAGCGGCTGGACCTCGGTCTGCGCCGCGCGGTTCAGGAGGTCCACGCCCGCGATCCGGCTCGCCATATGGGGCCAGACCCGGCGGGCGTAGCGGGTCAGGATGTCGTCCGTTCCGGGGTCTGGCGCGCCCTCGATCAGACTGGCCAGTACCTCGATGTCATGCAGCGAGGTGTTCAGCCCCTGCGCACCGATGGGCGGCATCACATGGGCCGCCTCCGCGACCAGGGCGGTGCGCTGCCCGGTCAGACGGGTCGCGATCTGGCTGACAATCGGCCAGACGGCGCGCGGCCCGGTGATCTCGAGCGGGCCGTAAAGCGCCATCGCCTCGTCGGTCAGGACAGAGACCAGCGCCGTGTCGTCCAGCGCCGACAATTCCGCCGCCCGTGGCCCCGGCACCATCCAGACGACCGAGGAACAGGGGTGTCCGTCCCGGTCCGGCATTGGCACCAGGGTCAGCGGCCCGCCGGTGCGATGGATCTCGGTCGAAATGCCGTCGTGCGGGCGCGGGTGGGTGACGGCAAAGACCAGCGCCTGCTGGCCGTACTCCCACCGTCGCACATCGATCCCGCTGAGGCGCCGCACGGTCGAGCCACGACCATCGGCCCCGATCACCAGCTTGGCGGAGATCTGCGTGCCGTCATCCAGCCGCACGAGCGCGCGGTCCATGCGGGTTACAAGACCGACCGCGGATCGTCCCTGGTGCAGCGAGATGGCAGGATCGCTATCCACGCGAGCGAGCAATGCCGTCTTGGCCGCAGCATTGGGGATGTTCCAGCCGAAGACATCGTGACCGGCGGGGGCCGCCGTGAAGTCCGCAGTCTCACGCGGTGTGCGCTCGAGGCCGCCGGCATCGACAAGGCGCATGAGGCGCAGCGGCGCGCCCTTCTCTGCCATATCGTCCCAAACCCCGGCCCTCGTCAGGGTTGCCGCGGCAAGTTGGAGATAGGCCGTGGTGCGCAAATCATCCTGCGGTGCGGACGCAGGTGCCGGGTCCACGACGGCGACACGCGCGCCCGCCGCGGCAAAACGTGCCGCCGCGCTCAGCCCTGCGATACCACCGCCCGCAATCAGAATATCTGTGTCTGTCATAATGCGAAGCTAGGCCGCGGCATTGCACGCGGCAATCGCGCTGATCCTGGCATGGTGACGCAGCACCGGTGTTCCGCACTCGGCCCATCCCGGCTTTGCCGGGACAGGCCTCCTCCGTCCAGGCCCCACCCCCACCCCCCGCGGGGCCCCCCCACAAACACCCCAAGCGGGCCCCCGGGGGGGGGGGTGGG
>JBCBOR010000127.1:0-7924 GCA_039821125.1 Pseudomonadota bacterium | reverse complement strand
GGCCAAATCAATCCCACCGCGAGGGACACCACACGGCGGCAGCGAACGCGAGAGACACGCCGCTAAAATCGCCGCGCACGGCCGCATGAAATGGCAACAGGAGCACGACTACGGATTGAGATCACTGGTGGAAACCGGGATCGGGCGGCTGAAAGGCCACACCGTAGGGATTCTGCGTGCACGCACATTCGGCGCCCAGAAGAAGGAAGTCGCGATCGACATCTCGGTCCTGAACCGACAGATCCAAGCGGTCAAACCGGTGACGGTCAGGGTGAAGTGAGGTCACCGGGTAGGGAGAAAGTCACCCAGCCCGGACGATGCACCAGCGCCATTGGATACCAGCCGCCCCAAGCGCTCTGTCCGCCGCCCGCCTGATCTCTGGATGTCTCTTCATATGGCGTGAAATCGTTGCGACTAAGGCTCGCAACGATCGCGCCGTCAAGGATTGTGGGTCAATCGGCTGCGCAATTCCACTCAAAGAGGTGCTCGAAGTGATTGGTAACGCTCACGCTGTCGCTAAAGCGCCCGAGATCACGCACTGGATTTGAACAATCTGCCAAACCATGCAGACTTGCGCAGATCGGTCGACAGAGCCCGGGAGGGGTCATGAACGACACTTGGGACTACATCGTGGTGGGAGCAGGGTCCGCAGGCTGCGCAATAGCTAGTCGGTTGTCTGCGGATCCGAAGAACCGGGTTCTGTTGCTGGAGGCCGGGCCCAAGGACCGCAACCCTTGGATCCATATTCCCATTGGTTACTACCAGACGATGTTGTCGGATCTATCGTGGGGCTACGACACCGAGCCAGAGCCGGAGTTGAACGATCGCAAGATCCACTGGCCGCGCGGCAAGGTTCTGGGCGGGTCCAGCTCGATAAATGGGTTGCTCTATATCCGGGGTCAGCGCGAGGACTACGATCACTGGCGTCAGCTTGGCAACGTGGGCTGGGGCTCGGACGATGTGCTACCCTACTTCAAACGCGCCGAGGACAACGAACGAGGCAGCGACGAGTGGCGTGGCAAAGGCGGGCCTTTAAAAGTGTCCGACCTGCGCGACAAGCGAGAGATTTGCGATGCTTACATTGCGGCCTGCGAGGCTGAAGGCATCCCCCATAACGCAGACTTCAACGGCGCGGAACAAGAGGGTGTAGGGTATTTCCAAACAACCTCAGGCAGCGGGCTGCGGTGTTCTGCGGCGAAGGGGTACCTGAAGCCTGCCAGGGATCGTGCAAACCTGAAAATCGAAACCGGCGCGCTGGCCAGCCGATTGCACATCAAGGACAAGCGTGTCACCGGGGTGCACTACACGCAAGATGGCGCAGAGAAGGTGGCGGAGTGCCGCGGGGAAATCGTGTTATCCGGCGGCGCCATTAACTCGCCGCAACTTTTGCAGCTGTCCGGTGTCGGCCCGGGGGACCGCTTGGTGGAGTTGGGTATCGATGTAACGCACCATCTGCCCGGAGTCGGACAAGATCTACAAGACCACTTGCAAGTGCGGTCGCTCTACCGCCTGAACAAACCGCTGTCGATCAATGACGAGGTGAACCATCCACTGCGCAAGGCCTGGGCTGGGATCAAGTTTGGCCTGATGCGTACCGGCCCGTTGACGTTGTCGGCAGGGTCGGTCGGGGCTTTTGTGAAGGTTCTGCCAGAAAGCGCGACACCGGATGTGCAGTTCCACTTCATCCCGTTCAGCGCCGACAAGCCAGGTACGGGGCTGCACAGATGGTCGGGGGTGCTGTCATCAGTCTGTCAGCTGCGACCCGAAAGCCGAGGGGAGATCATAGTAACGTCGAAGGATCCAACGCAACATCCACGGATCGTCGCGAACTACATGTCCACCGAGCACGACAAACGCGTGATGCTAGAGGGGCTGAGGCTGGCGCGCCGGATAAGCCAATCCTCGCCCTTCGCAAGGTATGTCGAGGAAGAAGTCGAGCCCGGCCTGGATCGCACGGACGATGATGGACTGATGGCTCATATTCGAGAGCGCGCCACTACGGTTTTCCACCCGACATCGACCTGTCGGATGGGCAACGATCCTATGGCCGTTGTTGACCCTACCTTGCAGGTTCATGGGCTGTGCGGTCTTCGGATCGCGGATTGTTCGATAATGCCGACGGTACCATCTGGGAACACCAATGCACCTGCAATCATGGTCGGCGAGAAGTGCGCTGACATGATGTTGGAAGCGGCGAGATCAGCATAGATGCGGTGCTGAGTTGGCGTCACAATCTTGGGGGCTGCCGGCGAATGCATCATCTACTGCCGACTAAGCCACTCGGAAGGAGTGAGGCGCGAAGATGATTGACATAAATGCGATGCGCAAGATGCCCAGCCTATTTCATAGCCATCAGACGACTGTTTGGCGCCACATCGGCAATCGATCAAGGAGACCACAATGAGCATCCGATTGTACGCAGCCTTAACTGCCGTGATCATCTCATTGCCCCTGCCGGCAGCGATCGCACAAACCACAGATCAGCAAGCTACGGTGGCAAGATCGCTCGAGCTTACGCCGACTGGACCTTGGCCGACCAACGACCAAGCCGGGATGGGCAACACGCAAGGGCCTGGTACCTGGATGCGTTGCGCGGCTCATTTGTCGGCGCCTGGCGCGAAGTCGTATGAATTAAGCCATGAGCGTTCCAATGACATGCCGCAGTCACCGTTTGGCGCGCCGCTGGTCTACGAGTACCGCCCCACGGTTGGCATTCCAGGCACACGCCACGCTTTCAATGGCGAGCATATCAACTCGGGCGAGCCTGGCGCTCAAGGGACACAAATGGACGCGCTCGGGCATTTCGGTCAGTTCGAACAACCCTGGACCGGCGAGGGCGACTTTCCTGCCGATCAAGCGATCTACTACGGCGGGCTGCCTCAATCGGACGTAAAGCCAACGCCAGGTAGCCCGCTTTTGAAGCTGGGTATCGATCAGGCTCCACCAATTGTCACCTCGGCGGTGCTTCTCGATGCTGCCGGACACATGAATGGCGGAGAACCACTCGAGCCCGGTGCATTGATCACTGCCGCGGACATCGACGGGATGCTCCAGGCGCAGGGGCTAGGCTGGCGCGGCGTTTTGCCGGGTGATGTTGTGTTGATCCATACAGGCTGGGGTACGTTGTGGGATGAAGACTCGTCGCGCTACTACACTATGGGCCCGGGGCTTGCGCAGGACGGCGCCGAGATGTTGGCAGAAAAGAAGGTGGTCTTGGTGGCACTGGATAATCCCTTCACCGATCCTGTTGCCGAGGGACAGCTTCAAGGCAAGGCCTTGCCACCGCAGGGGATGGAGGATGGCTTACCTTTCGTCATTCATCATCTGAATCTGGCGGTAAACGGTATCCACAATATTCAGAACGCGCGGTTGGCCGAGATTGTCGCTGACCAGGTGTGGACATCTTGTGCGATGATCTTGCCGTTGCGTTCCAAGGGAGCGTCTGGCTCTCCCGTGCGAGCTGTCGCTATCGGCGCGCCGACGGATTGAAAACGGGAAGTCCGGACAGCTTCTTCACGGACCGGAAGGGCGTAGGGTGTTGCCTATTGCCCTCAAGCATCACCGCGCGGCACGCCATACATCCTTTTGCCACTGGATCGATTGTTCCAGTGGTTATCAGTGGTGAGCTTTAGTGCACTCCTCCCGGAGCAATCCCATGCGTCAACCTCGCCCGTCACGGCATTGTAACTCTCTGCATTTAGGGCTGGGACCGAGACAAATCGGTTCTGTTCTCACGCAGTCTCCTCGCCCCCAGGACGGACACAAGCGGCTTAACGTCCTTCAATTCCATCGGATCACGGTCCAGACAGTATTGAAGTGCCGTATCCAAAGTGTAACGCTGAGCCACTCCTGGTCAAGAGAGGCGAACCCGGCCAATGCCCTGCTTTTGCAAGCATTTATCCCTTGCAACGATCACGCCTGTATCGTCTTTGCCGGTGCGAGATGTCCCGCCCCAATTGATGCAGCTTCTGTACCTACAGGAGCTGGAGCCAGGAGACATGCGGGCGGATGAGCAACTCTCTGGCGTGCTGCCAGCGGATGGGCCTGAATGGATCCGCGAAACCCTGTCTGAACAAGCTCCGGGCTTGATGATCCCAGACTTTTTCCCGCCAGCGGGCGGTGCAATGATGGTTGCGATGCTGAGGCTATCGGAAGCGGGCATCCTGTTCCCGCTGCAAGATCCGCGCAAACTCCACGCGGCGATAACGCAGGCCTCGGCCAGTCTGGAGGCGAACCTGGCACCACAGATGCGGTTGCTTGGGGCGCAGAAGTCACCGGGCTTCGACAACATGGCCATCGCCGCGCGCTTTACACTCGCCTTGCGTGCGAAAGGCCTGTGTCCCACCACACTGACCGGCGTGGATGTGCTGGTGGACTATGCCGAGAGTATGGACCGCGTGGCGGCGCTCGAGAAGACGGCGGCGGACTTGGTAGAAGCGGAGGTACAGCCGTTCAAGCTGTCTGCGGGGCAGCTATCGCTTGCGCAGACATTGGCCGGCTTTGCCTCTTACTTTGACGCCGCGACATCGTGCGGGCTGCCGGAGCTGAGTGACGGCGTTGCTGCATCGCACGAGCAGTTTGAGATCTTGCCTACCCGGTGACCTCACTTCACCCTGACCGTCACCGGTTTGGCCGCTCGGATCTGACGGTTCAAGACCGAGATGTCGATCGCGACTCCCTTTTGCTGGGCGCCAAATGTACGTGCACGCAAGATGCCACCGGTGTGGCCTTTCAGCCGCCCGATGCCGGTTTCCGCCAGTGATCTCAGTCCGTAGTTGTTGTCCTTCTGCCAGGTCATGCGGCCGTGAACGGCGATTTCGGCGCAGTGGCGTTCCCGCTCGCTGCCGCCATGTGCTTGCCCAGGCGGCGGGATGGACTTGGCGGGCGGAGGAACGACGATCTTCGGCGGCGACTTGACTGGACGGGCGGCTCGGATCGCATCTGTCACCGGTTGGCCGTCATAGGCGCCATCCGCTATGACCCTCCGAATATTGCCGCCCGATCCGGCGGCCAGCGGTCCCGCCATTGCGGCATCCGAGGTGTCGCTGTCCGTCAACTCGTGCGCTACGATCTCGGAACTCGCCGGATCGACCGAGACATGCAGCTTTCGCCACGCCCGGCGGCGCTCGCCGTGTTTCGCGCGATCCCACTCCCCCGGTCCGTAGAACTTCAGGCCGGTGCTATCCAGGACGATGTCCACCGGCTTGGGATGGGCACTAATGTGCATGTCGACGGCTACCGTCCGGCGGCGGCGGGCCAACGTTGTGTGATCCGGCACCGGGATCTCGACATCCATCAGCGCAAACAGGCTGCGAACGAAGCCCTCGGCTTGGCGCAGTGGCAGCCGATAGACAGACCCCAAGGTCAGCGTCGCAACGATTGCCGTGTTCGAGTACCGCCGCTGACCGCCCGGACACTTGCGCCACGGCGCGATCCAATCGGCGATGATCGACGCGTCGATCCAGAAACGAATGTCACCACGTTGGACGAGACCACGGTCATAGTCAGACCAGTTCGTCACGCGGTACTTCGCCTTCGGGATCTTGTCCCGATGCGGTTCGTTCAGCTTGTAGGGCATGCTTCAGACGCGATCAGTGGTGGACGGAACGCGCCACATACCACCCGGAGGCTATCTCTGCACCAACGCCGCAGATCTCACCAACTGTCGTCCCGGCGTCTGCCCGCCGCGACGCAAAGGCAATCTGCTGATCGCTGAATCGTTTCTTCGGCATCGGTACACTCCTCTGTTGCCAGAAATGTACTCAAGTTTTCGCAATCCGTTCGGACCTGGTTCGGGGGTCAAGACCAGTCCCGCAGGCCTCACGCATAATCGATCTCGCAGCAGATCCAAGCCATAGCGCACACCGCTCATCAAAGCCCAGCTATCCTCAAGGTCACTGAACTGGCTGAAGCTGCGAGCCAAGCTCGTTGAAAGTCTCCATCGGGTTGAAATTTAGATCATTTGTCAGCACGAGACTGCCGTCATTCAACTCCCATGCGCTCCCGTAGTCCTGAGAGAGCGCAACAACGCCGGATGAACTCTGGTAGTTCTGCGTCTCCCAGATCCCGCTTACGGTTTTCGAATGCCCCGCATCGGATGCGCTGTCGCGCCGCTTCCAGCTTTCGAACATCATATCGGTGATCGAACCGCTGTCCGATGCCGCCGATGTGTTGGGGGCACCGCCTCCTGATGGCCTGTTCTGGCGCGCCCACCATTGCGCGACGCCCTGGTTCCATTGCGGACGCGCCCGCAAGTTTCCAAGGATCGCGGCGAACCCGGGATGTCCTTCGTCAAGCTTGCCGGGCGGTGTTGCGATTGCAAGTCCGAGGATCATGTTGCCACCCCGCGCAAGAAGAACACCGCCCTGTCCCCAGCCATCGGGATTGGCGATCTCCCAGTGCAGAGTGAACGCCAGGATATAGGCCTCACGCACGCGGCCATCCTCAACGACGTCAGCGCGCACGAGGACGCCGTCCGTCCAGTGCTTGCGTCCGGCCAAAGCGGGCAGTTGGGCGCCAAGCTGCTGAGCGACGAAGCCAAGCTCGGGAGGCCGAGTGATTTCAACGATTCGGGCCTGAGCGTCTTGAGAGAGATCGAAATAGGTGTGCATGACAGCTTCCGCGTCAGCGAGATCTGCGTTGACACAGCCTGTCAGCGCACCGCCATAATTGTTGGCCGACCACGAGATCGGAGGCAGCATCCCGATGCCATAGGTCTTGTCGGGAGAGTTCACACCCCAGACCAAACGACCGCCCTTGTGACATCCGTTTGGTGGGTTCCAGACGACGCCGCCATCTGGTGTCCAGCCCTGAGGGATCATTGCATCGAAGGCAACCGTTGGCCCGAACGGTGCGGTCTGATCGACGATCTGGATCGGAACGAGCCTGAGCGCTCCCTGATCCGCCGGTCGAGCCACGGCATCAGCGCGCTGTGGCTCTGATTTTGGCAGCGATGCGTTGTCTTTCAGACGTTCGCTGAAAGACGCGAACCTTGCGTCCACCAACCCGAGGCCGACAATACCTACCCCGCCACCGGTGACACCCTGGACCGCCCCCATGAAGTCGCCGTTGAGAAACAGCTCCACTTTGTCCGCGCTTTCGACGACAGCAAGGCTGTTCGGAGCCCCACGATTGGCTTTGAAACCGAAATCGGCGATCTCTGCGAAGCCATTCTGGTCGCGCCGGAACATTTTCACAGCTCCGCTGGCCTCGACGGCGTAGGCAAAGTAGTCGTTGCTGGTTGGGTCGAACGCAAAGATCAGACCTGCACCACCTTGGCTGACATTGGAGAGCGAGACCTCGGTTTCGATCAGACGCCTGCCTTCCGTTCGATTCTCAGGCAAGACGTAGAAATATGTCACCGCACCGGGGTCGGACAGGTTGGCCATCGCGAAAGACGAACCCGTATTGGTCCAGCTCCAGATGTCCTGCTGCCCCGTTTGAGGAAGGAATTGCGAGAGCCGCCCCATGCCCTGCGACTGACCCCAGGCCAGGTCGGTGGAGATCAGAACGGCAAAAAGCAGAACAAGACGCGAAAAGAGAAATTTCATCGACACTACCCTCGTGGCGGATGCATACGATACTCTGACCACGCGACAGTAGGTGGGACACTAAATGGCGACAAGCCAGATCGGCAAATCTGCTGCTTGGTCGGGATCTCGTGGCGCTGGTGCATCACACAACCGCGGCGGGGCTTTGCTCCTCCTGAGCGGCCCCATCCGGGTGGTCCAGTTTCTAGGCAGCAGGTGGCGCTGGTGCATCGCACAACCCAGGCAAGGTATCCCTTGAGCGCCTTTCTCACTGAACGCGAACTGTGATTGGTTTTGCCGATCGGATCATGCGGTTCAGCGCGGCGATTTTAGCGGCGTGTCTCTCGCGTTCGCTGCCGCCGTGTGGTGTCCCTCGCGGTGGGATTGATTTGGCC
>JBCBOR010000126.1:0-8137 GCA_039821125.1 Pseudomonadota bacterium | reverse complement strand
CGATAAAAATCCCTACAACCCCAAAGTCCAGAAACAGACCGAAAAACGCTGCGAGCGGCAGGGCAAGCAGCCAGTAGGCGAAGACCGTAAGGGCGTTGGGGACAGTGTTGTCCGCAAGTCCGCGCAACACACCGAGCGCGTTCGATTGCGCGCAATCTGCGAATTGCACAAAAACCATGGCAAGGAATAGTGGCGCAGCAAGAGACACTACATCCTGAGCAGGGCTTAGGGCGTCGGCCATAGGAAGTCGAAAGGCCAGCACGAAAAACAGGACGCTCACCGACCATGCGAGTGTCACAAGGTTTGCGGCTGTTAGGGAGCAGGTTATGTCTGTTTTCCTTCTCGCGCCGAGCAGTTGCCCGGTTCGAATGGACGACGCGATCATCATGCCGATCGGCACCATAAAGAACAGGACGCCAATCGAGTGGACGACCTGATGGGCTGCGAGCGCCGTTGTGCCCAGCATCGCAGCCATGAACCCCGTCACAGCGTAAGCACCACCTTCCGCGACGCTGCCTGTGGCAACCGGGATGCCGTCACGCGCCAACGCCGCGACTGTTTTGAAAGACAGACGAAAGTCGTTGTGATAGACCTTCATGCGCTTGGCAGTACGCCAGTGAATAACGAAAACCGCGACTGCGGCGGCCTTTGCAAGCAAACTCGCCACTCCGGCTCCGAAAACACCAAGCCCCTCCAAACCTGCGACGCCGTGGATCAGCATCTGGTTCAACGGAATATTCAGTCCGATCCCAATCAAGGTGATACTAAGCGCCGTCCAAGGATGGCCAAGCGCAGTGTACGCACCACGAAGTCCGGCAAGCATCGTGTGGGGCACGACAGCCAGTGTCATCGCCAGCCAATAGGTCTGTGTCAGGGATGCTACTGATGCATTGGGAGCGAGTGACGAGACAAGCTGAGCGATGGCAGCCATCGTGACTGCGGCAAGCAATGAAAGGATTGCAGCAAACGCGAGCCCCGACATCATTGACCTGGAAACCTGTGTTGCGTCGCCTGCTCCACCAGCCTTTGCAATTCCAACGCCAATCACAGATGCGAACCCGATCACGGCCGAATTGATGAAGATGAACGCACTTGTCGAGAGCCCCACGGCCGCGACGACATCATTGCCAAGGGGCGCGAGCATCGCGGTGTCTATGGCCCCCATAGCGACTGTGGAAACCAGCCCCAGTACCGTGGGGATGGCCATTTTCAGGATTTCGCGCATCTCAGAGTGCAGCCTGCCTTCGGCACAAACGTGCCCTGGGCGGCCGGAGTGAATCCTTGCCGTCATTGTCAATCTCTCTTGGCTGGTTGTTGGGAAGACACCCGAGCCAGTGCCTCCCTAAAGTCTAATTTCGTCTGGTCACGTCAGCGCTGCTCATTGCCAGGCTCCAGAACGGCGATGGCATCGACTTCGAAGAGCATTTCGTCAAGGGCCAGCCTTGGTACCGGCACAAGCGTCTGCGTCGGTAAGTGGCTATCGAAGACGGCCTTGAGTTGGCGCGTCAACACGGCAAGTTTCGCCTGATCGTGATCAACGATATAAGTGGTTAGTCTGATGACTTGGTCGGGTCGCGCACCTGCGGCGTCAAGCGCCGTATTGAGGTTTTGGTAGGCTTGCGCGACCTGTGCTTCGAAATCAGGATCGAGATCCCCATTCTGGTTCTCACCACCTTGTCCTGCAATGAAGAGGAGGTCGTTGGCGATCATGGCGTGACTATATCCGTTTGGCGCTGGATCGTAGAGCGCTGGTGGATTGACGGTTTGTATTTCTGCGGCCAAGCCGGGGTTGGCAGAAACGGTGAGCATAATGGCGGCTCCAATAGCCTGGATGATGTTCTTCATGGTTTGAGCTCCGTGTGCGGCTGTCAGTGGATGCGAACCGCGTCGAGATGAGTAAGTTTGTCAGGGTTTCGGACAATGAAGATGTCCTGGACCTTTCCGTTGTCGTCGAAGGCAAAAGAGAGGGCCGCCGTGGTCGTTTCCTCGAATTTGATCAAAGCACCGTGCATACCATTCAGGTTCACCAGAACCCATTCGTGATCCGCCCAGTAGTGTCGTAGATTGGAAGAAACGAAATTGCACAGCGGCGTGGCACCTTCGATGGCTTCAAGGATTGCCGGTACCTTGCCGCCACCATCCGCACTCAGGCGAGCATCGGTCGCCAGCATGCTGGACAGTTCGTCGATCCGGCCTTCCGTCACTGCCGTTTTGAATGCCGACAGGAACGCCATTTGCCGATCCGGAGAGGCGTTGTGACGCACAACCGAACGCCCGACATTGCCACGCGCCCGAGACACCAGCTTGCGGCTGCTGGCTTCGGAAGTATCGAGTGTTTCCGCAACTGCAGCATGGGACAACTCGAAAACGTCGTGCAGCAGGAATGCAGCACGCTCCTTCGGCGTCAGCCGCTCGAGCATCATTAGAAATGCCATCGAAAGGCTGGATGTCAGTTCGACCTCCTTCTCGGCGTCATTATCGACGGAAATCTGTATCGGCTCCGGCAACCAGGCACCCACGTAGTCCATGCGCGCCCGGTCGCCCGAGCGCAACATGTCGAGGCAGCGACGAGTGCAAGCCGTGAAAAGCCAGCCGCTTGGATTTTCAATCGTTGAGCGATCTGTGCCCGCCCATTTGAGAAAGGTGTCCTGCACCGCATCCTCAGCATCGCTCAGCGAGCCGAGAATTCTGTAGGCGAGGCCGGATAACCTTGGGCGCATGCTTTCGAATGCGTCGATTTCCGCTGTGGTGAGTTCAGTGCTTCGATACATTGATCCGGTTCCACAGATTGATCATTGCAATTTCGGCGGTAAGAGCACCGATTTCTTCATCAGAGAAATGCCCACTCAACCGAGCGCGAATGGCCTCAAGGTTAGACTTCAAGTGCAAGCTGGTCAGCGCCTCGGTCCATTCCAGTGCGGCTTTTTCCGCATCTGTGAAGTCGTTCACTTGATCCCAAGCAATCACTCGATCGAGGCGTTCGCTGGTTTCTCCGTTCTGCCGCGCCTCTTTCGTGTGCATCTTGATGCAAAAGCCGCAGCGATTGATCTGAGAGGCCCGAAGCTGAACCAGGTGGCGGACCTTCAGATCAAGCCCATGGTTGTCGAGCACTTGATGCACGCCCGCCATCGTCTGGAGGACGTCCGGGATTGTCTGTTCGTATTTGGTTGCTATTGAAGCACTCATCGTCACATTCCTTCGTTTTTTATCCTATGCCCTAGTGACGATTGTCGGTCGGATATTGTGACATGCCGATTAGAGAAATCTTCTAAAACACTGTATTCCGGTCGTGTTTTTGGCGGCTACACGGCGCGACGACAAAGAATGCGTTTCGTCTCATCCCTTTGACCCGGATCTTGCGGTTTCAATTCCGCGCATCGGGCATGCGCATGAATCGGGTCGTATGGCGGCGCGCCACCGCCTTAGTGGAGTGCCATGCAATGAATGAAAGGCATGGCAATGAAACTTAAGGACAAGACGATCATCATCACCGGCGCAAGCAGCGGGATCGGTGCGGCGGCAGCCTATTTGTTCGCCAAAAGCGGGGCAAACGTTGTTCTGGGCGCGCGCCGAGAGAACGAACTGGAGCAAATCGTGGGACAGATCCTGCAAATCAACGGCAACGCCTTTTCGATTGCAGGCGATGTGGCCGACGAGGCGTACGCACTCGCGCTCGTCGAGCTGGCCGAGAACCGCTTTGGTGGTCTAGATGGCGCATTTAACAATGCTGGCATAATGGGCGACATGAGTTCATTGCCAGACATGGAAAGTGACAACTGGCACAAGGTTGTTTCCGTCAACCTCAATAGCGGCTTTTATGCAGCGAAATTCCAGATCCCGGCACTCCGCAAGCGAGGTGGTGGCTCGATCGTGTTTACCTCTTCCTTTGTCGGACACACGGTTGGTCTCCCGGGAATGGGAGCCTACGCCGCGGCCAAGGCAGGCTTGATCGGTATGACACAGGTCCTGGCAGCTGAACATGGATCGGAGAACATCCGAGTGAACGCACTTTTGCCCGGTGGAACAATGACCCCGATGGCAGGCGAGGACGCAGAGGTCCATGACGTTGTCAGAGGTCTACATGCGCTCAAACGCATGGCGGACCCCACCGAAATTGCGAACGCAGCACAATTCCTTTTGTCAGACGACGCTTCGTTTGTGACGGGAAGTGCTATGCTGGCGGACGGAGGGAACTCCATTAGCAAACTTTGATGGTACACGTGCAGACATTGGTTCGGGTTGGATCGATGTCTGTTCAATCCTAGCAATCTATCGGCCTATCATTCTCATGATTTTTCACTCGCTGCGAATGTCCGCTTTGCGTGCTGCGGACGCAGCATTCTGTCCGGTTGGTGAATGGCAGGAATGGGCCGTCCATGAAGGTTGCCGAGGCCGCCATCCGGTGGGATGCTGCGTTCGCCCCGACGGCGGCAGAGAGCCCACTTCGACCGATGCTGCGGCATCGTCTAATGTCGTCTATTGCCTTGCGACTTTCGCGGAAGCAACGGCGGCCACTTCTTCCGAGACTAGCGCGCGAAACCAGTCGAGCGCCTTGTCGTTTGTGGATCGTACATGACTGATCAACACAACCTCGAACGCTGGAAAGTCGACGGGGGGCGTATGAACCTGCAGATCGAATTGCTTAGCAAACCACTTGGCTGCCGTGCCGGGGACATTTGCAAGCATCGGGGTAGATTTGAGGATGTGTGGGATCGTTGGGAAATGGGTTACAGCGACGCGAACGTTACGTGCCCGTCCGCGCTCCGCAAGTGTCCGGTCTAGGCCGCTTTCCAATGCCCCGTCCAGCGACAGCAGCGCGTGCGGCGTCGACAGATAGGTTTCCAGCGGCAACGGTCCAGTGCGGCCAAGTTGCCGGGTGTCGTACAAGACTCTGAACTGCTCGCGATACACCGGATCAACCCTATGGCGTCTTTCGATACCCCTTTCGGGCGCGGCGCTCAGCATGAGGTCCGCCTCGTCGTTATCCAGAACATCCAAAAGGCTTCGGAAGTCTGAGTGCCGGACAGCCATACGCGCGTTTGGTGCCTCCACTTGTAGGCGCGCCATCAGCCTTGGAACGAGAATACCTTCCAGATCGTCGGGAGCACCAAAGCGGAAAATCCGATCTGTCTTCGCAGGGTCAAAGGGTTGGGACGCGCGCACGGCTTGATCGATGTCTGCCAAGGCCGGTGCAAGCTCTTCCCAGAGAGCTGCGGCACGGGCGGTTGGTTCCATGGACGATCCGACGCGCACAAAAAGCGGATCGTCGAAGGTCTCCCGCAATCTGCCCAGAGCCATGCTGATCGCAGAGGCGCCCAGATAAAGCCGATCCGCCGCACGGCTCACACTGCGTTCGCGCATGACGGCTGAAAAGACCAGAAGCAGGTTCAGGTCGAGCTTACGTAATTCAATTTCGCTGAATGTATCTTTCATAACGATCAATTTGATTGGCGACCGCCGCAATGTCAATTTCGGCTCAACAGAAAAGGAGCTTTCCAATGACACTGACTCGCAGACAGTTCTCGACTTCCCTGCTCGCGCTGGCCTCAACGCTTTCCGTGGCCAGCGGCGCGTTCGCCACCGTGCCGTACAAAACGGGGCACTACACCTACGCCGGTCACGGCAGCGTCAACACGCATTGGATCGAGACACCCGACAGCGTCATCGTGATCGACGTGCAGCGGGACACAACGCATGCGGCCGAGGCCATCGATGCCATCCGGGCATTGGGCAAGCCGGTAAGCGCCATTCTGATCACCCATGGCCATCCTGACCACTACGTCGGCGTGCATCAGTTCCAGCAGATCTGGTCTGACCTGAAAGTCTACGCGTCGCCGGAAACCACGCGGGTGATTGAGACCGATCACTACGGTTATCACGAAGTGGTCCGCCAACTTACGCCGGATGAGGCTCCGGAGGTCTTCGTTGTGCCTGACCAGGTGTTCGCAGATGGCGCGACGCTTGAGATCGACGGCGTGACCATCCAAACCCGTGAGATGGGTCCGGCTGAAGCGACCAGCACCACCGCGTTCTACCTGCCCGCAACCGGTGACCTTTACCCCGGCGACTTGATCCTCAACGACATGCATGGGTTCTTCTACGAAGAACGCTCCGGTCTTGTTCTGGATGCGTTGAACAGGCTACGCGTCTTGTTTCCGGGCGCTGTGACCGCGCATCCGGGCCACGGCGCGCCGGGCGCATTCCATGCCCTGATCGACAAGCAAGAGGAATACACCGAGACCGCACGCACCTTCGTCGCCCGAGCTTTGTCAGACGGCTTGGGTAGAGACGCCCTGATCGCGAAAGTCACCCAGCAGCTCAATACCCGTTATCCGGCCTTCGGCATTCCCGGTGGGCAGCCGAACATGGTCGAACTGAGCGTTTCCGGCCTGGCCGAAGAACTGTCCACATTGCGCAGCACTGCGGCGGGGCAGCGACTATGAGTGCCGCTACCGACACCCAGCGGGTCCTGATCCTTGGCGGCAGTGGCCGGATGGGCCGCGCCACCGCAGAGGCCGTAATTAAGCGCGGCGGCACAGCGATTCTCGCGGGTCGCGATGCCGGTAAGCTGTCCAAAGTTGCCGGTGCTCTCGGCGACAAGGCCACAGCGGTCGTGGCGGATGTGAATGTGGACGGCGCAATATCAAAGCTCGTCGCCAGCGAAAAACCGGATCACATCGTCGTTGCTGTTTCAGCAGGTGCGCGTGCTTCGGACATCCCTGGCACGTCGACGAAACAGGCGAAACTTGCGTTCGGTCGGTTTTGGACCAGCTACGCCGCCGTGCAAGCGGCGGCATCGCTGCCCAGCCATGGTTCGATCACACTGTTGTCCGGTTCAAGCGCCCGCACACCGGCACCGGGATACGGCGTGTGGAGCACGCTGCACGGGTCGATCGAAGCCCTGGCGCGCGCCGCAGTGATTGAAATCGCCCCGGTCCGGCTGAACGTGGTCTCGCCCGGCGGGATAGGCATGTCGCCCGACCGCCAATTGCTACCGCGACCCGGGACGGCCGATGACATCGGCCAAGCCATCGCAGCACTCATCTACAACCCAGCCATCACAGGGGCCGTCCTCGACGTCGATTCCGGCGAGCGCAAAGGCACTTGGTCCGGCGATTGAAACACTGAAAGGAAAACCGCATGTCTCTCAATCCCTTCGACCTGACCGACCAGACTGTTGTTATTGTCGGAGCCTCCTCCGGCATTGGCGCGGCGACTGCGCGCCTGTCGTCAGAGCTTGGGGCGCACGTGATCTTGGTGAGCCGGTCCATGGACAAGCTCGAAGCCGTTCGCGCTACCTTGCCTCACCCGGAAAATGCACGGTCCATCGCGGCGAATTATCTGGATCGCGATGCACTGAATGCGGCGTTCTCCGATGTCGGGTCCATCCACCACATCGTCATTCCCGCCGTTGCCGACGAGAACAAAAAGCGAGGCGCATTCACCGGTTTGTCCGTCAATACGATGCGCGCGAGCTTTGACAAATTCTGGGGGCAAACATTTGTCGTTCAGGCGCTTGGTGAACGCATCGTGCCAGGTGGGTCTGTTACTCTCTTTGCCAGCGTGGCTGGGTTAAAGCCATCAGGTGCGGACTCCGGTCTATCGATCATGAATGGAGTCCAGGCCGCGGTGATGCAAACAGGCCGATCTTTGGCCGTCGAACTTGCGCCGACCCGCGTGAACGTGCTGGCACCAGGAGTTGTGTTGACTAATGTCTGGACGACCGAGCAGCGAGGCGACTTGAGGAGCTGGATGGAGAAGTCACTCCCTGCGCGGATCGCAGGCGAGCCGGAGCACATTGCCCATGCCGCCGTATCGCTGATGACCAATCGATACATTACCGGCGCGGTGCTGCCCGTGGATGGTGGTTTGCAAATTACTTAGGATTGGAACTGGCTAACAGGCTGTCAAAGCAGTCACTTGGGCACCCGCAGCGAAAGCCTGGATTGTCCCGCTTTGCAGTCATCGATGCCGCTTGCGGCGAAGGTCCGGGCTTATGTAGCAAGCGCACCAAGATTTGTGAATCCTGCGCGGGGTGATTTTGCTACCCTGCCGCCATCGCGGACGGGCTGTCGCTTAATCTGGATGCTGCAACATTGGACGATGAACAGAGCCGTGCGCAGGCGCGGGCAACGCT
>JBCBOR010000125.1:0-8406 GCA_039821125.1 Pseudomonadota bacterium | reverse complement strand
CAACCAAAGAAGGGTCGGCTCTGGCTGAATGACGGATCGTGTGTCCGTCTTCGCCCCGAGCACCGTGATCATGTCTGGAGCTACGACTTCGTGCATTGCCGGACTGACGATGGGAAAGTGTTCCGCACGCTCAACATCATCGACGAGTACAGCCGGGAATGTCTCGCCATCCGTGTGGATCGAAGACTGGACTCAGGTAACGTCATCGACGTCTTGAGTGACTTGTTCATCCTGCCCCAGAACCGGGCGCAGGCCCAATACACGACGGACAGCCGAGGTGCGCCAGTTGACGACATTGCCCCACTGCCAATCCAGCACTCGACAATCAACCGTGTGGGTCGGTTTCAAAACATTCTATATTTGTCTGCTTCCTTTGCGATGTCCACGGTTACGATTGCGGAACAAACTGCGACTCGGTGAAATACACTCCGACGTCTTGGCTTCTAGGCCGTGAGGACAGATTTAAGCAAGACGAAAGCCGCGGCAAGCGCGACGACCCTGATCGCGATCTGCGGATTGGTGCCGGGACATCACGCCGACGCGGCCTCGCGGCATAGGACGGCCACCGTCAAAGCCGGGCGTGCGGTCTTGAACCTTTCGGTAGCTTAAGTTAGGAACTGATAAATTATTTCGTAGTGGGGCAATTCATAGTGCGCTTCCCGAAAAGGTATTTTGCTTTTCTGCTTGCAATACTGACCATCGCAAGCACAGCGCCACACGCCCGAGCGTGCCAAGCTTTCAAAGCTGTCGGTGAACCACCCTATATGGCGGAAAGTTACCCGGTGCCCTTGAGCCTTCGGATCAATCTTCGGCTGTTGATGAAGCGAGAGCTGTCTGCCCGGGGAATGTACACCTATCAACCAGGCGACCAGACTTTCTCCGATACATTGCGGACGACAATCAAAAAAATCCAACGCGAAAGAGGCGAAGAGGCGACAGGCTGCATTACTTGGCCGCTGGTGCAGGACTTGGACAGCTTGAACCGTACGCCCCCTGTCGAAAGCCTGCGATGAGTGATTGTATCTATTGCGGACATCGCCTGCCAAAGAACGATGCTTGGCTGTGCAAAGAATGCGGCCACTGGCAATTTCGCGGGTCGTTCCTGTTGCCGCAAATCGGGAACCTGGCGCTATATGGCTCATTGGTGGTTTTGTTGTTCACCAACTTCAGCGGCGCGATCTTCGGTCGGGCGGCGGACCTGAAGATTTCGCCATTGGCCTGCGGCCAGTACCAGGCGCGCGTTTATCTTTCCAACAAGGGAAACTACGAAGCGGTCTTCGCGACCGCGACACTCCGCGCATACATGAACCAGTATAGCACTACAGAGAAAGCTGCGACCACGACCGTAGACTGGGGTGACGCGAAGAACAGCGGTGTCATTGCCACGGACAAGGGGTGGCCCGTAACGGTGGGCCTGCACAGCAGTTCCAGACCCGGTTTTTTGGATGGCGTTGACGTTTCCAAAGACGCCTGCCGCGTGGAAGTAAAGGTGACCGCGTTGATCGACGCGACCGGGAAGAAGGACGTCGAACCGAGGGAGGTGTGCACATGCGCAGATTTTACGGCAAGCGAATAGCCGGCGCGCTGCTGATCCTTGGCGTGATTTTCAGCGCCTGCGGCGTGGCGGCCAACGAGAGGAAAAACCTTTGGGTGGGCTCGCACTTGATCGGTGTCGTCTCATGGGACGCGCACGTTCTTGCGCAATTGGACTTTCGAATAAACGACTTTGTCTTCAACAAGGACCTGTCGCCGGAACTGGAAAAGCACGTGATCCGGATCAAGGCAGTACACGAACCCAAAATCACGGCTGCTCCGTCGCTTTTGAGAAGCCACTACAATAACGCGCGGCACGAAGCTTTAATGGTCATGTCGGGTGTTTCTACCGGTGGGCCTGAGGGTCTGGTGTCTTTCGTCTTTGCAGGTGACAGCACGGACAAGTTTAGCATCAACCAGATTCGCGCCAATCTGCTGAGTATCGACTCGCAACCCGCCGCCCGTGATTACGTGGATCTGTTCCTGATTTATACCATTATGAAAGAAGCCGTCCGCCAGAACCTTGACTTCGAAACGTACGTCAAACCGCTGCGTCAGCACGCGCTGGATCTTGTACTGACCGCAATGCCCGCCGATCCCAAAAGGGTCGCGCAGATCCGCGATGACCTGGAGGCGTTGACACCATGAGGAACCGAATCCGGATCGGCCTTGCCGCCGCACTTTGCGCGGCTTGCCTCGTCACTGCGGCTTATGCGCAGCAAAAGAACACCGATCAGGTCGGATTGGTTTTTCCCGCCTTTGTGTCGGAACAGGATGTTGGCGCTTCGGTTGCCCATTATCTGAAGCTTGCGGTGCAGGCACGGATGAGGAAACAGGATCCTGTTACGGGCAAGAAGGGGTACGGTGCCGGTTTCACCTACTATGTACCTGCCCCGATGGCGCGGCCTTCCCATGACAATGCGGCCAGCCTGGCCCGCTTGAACGGCCTGCAGGGCACCGTTTGGGGCAATGCGACCAAGCTGGTCGACGGCTTGTCCATTGAGGCTTACCTTACGCTAAGCGAGCCGTTCAGCGACTATCGGCAGACGCGGCAGGAAGTCTGGCAGACCACGGTCGGTGATCTTCACTTGCAAGCGGGCCTGCCGCGGCAGCGTGTATCCTTCAGGCCCAGCACGATTCCGAACGCGGCGATCAGGGGATATGCCTCGCCGCAAGACGTACGGTATTGCCCGCTTGCAGGGGGCGCATGCCGAACGTTCGCTAACTTTCTGATCACCCGGGCGTTGGCACCTGTGCCCGGCGGTGTGCGGGTGTCGCGCGGCGGCAAAGAGTACAAGGTTACCTTCCCGAAAGGCGACGGGATCAGCGGCGAGGTCATCGGCTATTTGACGATTGTCATTGCCTATCACCGGGGAAACCTGAACCAGGTCATTCAACAGGCGGAGGCGTTCATAAACACCTATGCCCCGTCGGCATCTATGATCGATGTCCATCTCTATGCCGCGGCCGCTTTGTCCCGGACGGGACGGCACGCGGAAGGGCGCGAGCACATTCGGCAGGCGATGGACCTGAACCGCTTTGCCGAACGCGTCTTGCGGTTTGCGGTTATGCTGGAGATTGACGCACAGAAATATGAAGCCGCCACGGCGATGTTGTCCGCATACATATCGGAACACGGCACAGAAACCGCGTTCGCCCTGCAAGCCAGCCGCGTCCTCGATTTGCTGAAGTAGGGTCAGATCCGAGGCCGAATAGACGGATTTGAGCAAGGCCGATGGCTTCCCATTTACCAGCTTCAGTTTCGCGAGTTTATACCAAATCGGGATTGTCTGGATCCGCGCAGACCTGTGAGTAGGCGCAACGGTCCAATAGCTTCATTTCCGGCTCCAAGTCCGGCCATTGAATGGCAGCTATTCGGGTGTTGCGGTGCACCATTGGCGTTCATCTTTTCACGGCAGCTTTGGGCCGCTTCTGCACTCGTGGTGTGTCCACTTCCTGTACCTCGCTGCGCTGCAAATAACGGCTGGATCGAGCCCAATTTGCGTGATGCTGCGCGGTACACGAACGGCGACTTTCACGATCAAGTCTGATGAAGGCCCTTGACCTAAAGTAGCTCCAGGTCGGTATGAACTTGAGTGAAAGGGGGCGGCCGCATGAAGATTTCAGAAGTAGCTGAGCTGACCGGGCTCAGCGTTTCAACGATACGCTTTTATGAGAAATCCGGACTCTGTCCGTTCATCGAACGTGGCGCAGATTGAAAGCGCAGATTTTCGAAGACGGATGCCGACTGGCTGGAATTGCTGGCATCACTGCGCGCGACAGGAATGCCCATGTCCCAGATGCGCAAGTTCGCGGAGTTGTATGCGTCCGGCGATGCAACAATCCCAAGGCGTAGGGAGACGCTTCTGGCACACCGACAAAGCCTTCGGGCTCGACAAGCGGATTTGGAACGCTGCCGCACAATCCTCGACCGAAAACTGCAAAAGTACGATGAGACAGTGAAGGATCAGTCATGAAGATAGTCGTCATAGGAGCGTCTGGCGATGTTGGGCGAGCCGTCTGCAAGGAACTTGAAAAGAGACATGATATCATCACCGTCGGCCGCTCCGCAGGCGACTTTCAGATCGATGTGAGCGATTTGCACGCGGTTTAATCACTCTATGAAAAAGTAGGCACCGTTGGGGCTGTTGTGTCTTGCGCGGGCGATGCAACCTTCGCGCCATTGTCAGACATGGACCAAGAGAAGTTCATGTTCGGTCTGCGGCAAAAGGTGATGGGGCAGGTGAACCTCGTTCTCGCCGGTTTGAATGTCATTTCGGATGGTGGTTCCTTCACACTGACAAGCGGCGTCCTTGATCGCGATCCGATCCGTATGGGGACTAATGCCGCAACTGCCAATGGAGCGCTGGCTGGCTTCGTCAAAAGTGCGGCAATAGAGATGCCGCGCGGGTTGAGAGTGAATGTTGTCAGTCCTGGAATGCTGGACGTCTCCGCGCCACGCTACGGTGCCTGGTTTCACGGTCACAAGCCTGTGCAATCCTGTGATGTAGGATTCGCATATGCAAGGTGCGTTGAGGGCTCTCAAACAGGACAAGTGGTGATTGTGGCGTAAGCGGCCAGCCGGCGAAGCGGACCTTCGCGCAGCTGCAGCGAAATGGCGCTAAGTCCCGCTCTGATCCCTCAGTTTTGGGCTCGCGCCTTATCCATGACCGTTAGCTGAGATAGTCAAACTTCGACGATTGACTGAAATTCGCCGCTACGACTGATACCTGGTCACCGCGTCATTGAGAGTGCTGGAGATAAGCTCGGAACCCGGTTATCTGCAAGTCATCCCGCGCGGATCGCGCGCCGTTTCAGGTTTTTGACAGCATGGCCGAATCCGAAAGTCGTGGGTTACTGTTTGCATTGGCTGCAGTGACGACATTCTCCATGATGGACGGAGTGTCGAAGCACTTGGCGAGCGAGTACAATGCGCCATTCGTCATTATGATCCGCTATCATGTGTTCACCGCCTTTGTTTTGGTGCTCGCGATGCGCCGACAGGGTGGTGTGCGCGCAGCATTTCGCACCCGCCATCCAGTGCTACAATGGTTGCGGGGAGGATTGCTTGGGTTGGTCACGATGACGGGCATCTTGCTGTTCGCTGAGTTCGGGTTGGCTGAGAGCCATGCCATATTCGCATCTGCACCACTCATAGTCGCTGCGTTGTCCATGCCGCTGCTCGGAGAACGGGTTGGTTGGCGTCGCTGGAGTGCGATCGTTGTCGGCTTCATCGGTGTTTTGATCATACTCCAACCCGGCGCGGCTGAGATCAACAACTGGGTATTTCTGGCGATGAGTATGGCCATCGCCTTCTCATTTTATGCGATCTTGACGCGGCTTGTCAGTCGCGACGACGACGCATGGACAAGCTTCTTTTACACAGCAATTGGTGGGACGTTGGTGGTATCGCTGATTGGTCCCTTCTACTGGGTTAAGATTTCTCTGGCAGACTGGGGTTGGATGGCGGCGCTCTGTGTCCTTTCGACCGGAGGGCATTACTTGCTCATACGCGCCATTGACGAGGCACCGCCGGTCATCGTTCAGCCAATGGCTTACCTACAAACCGTCCTAGCTTCGGCCATTGGTATCACGATCTATAATGAGGAACTTCGCACGACCACAATTGTTGGTGCTGTAATCGTCATAGGCGCCGGGGTCTTCATAATTTGGCGCGAGCACCAACGCGCGAGGGCACCATGGTAGGGGCTCTTAATCATACTGCAGAGTAAAACTGAGGACGCTCACATGCTCCCAGAGGGCCACAGTTTCTTACGCGGTCTCGCAAGTGCTGCGAGTGTCGGGAAACGGGACCGCAGTCGCAGCATTGGCGCTCGCTATGAATGACGCCTAAGGGCCGGCACCACCAACGAACACCTTCATCCATCGCGTCCTAGAACCACCGTCCGGTCGGTTTGAACAGCCAACCGATCCCGAGCGCCTGGTACGCCTGCGGCCGACAATCGAAGACCATCCCATAACGGCTCAGGTCGATGTCCGATGCAAGGTGCATCAGCGCCCAATCGTGCAAGGTCTGGTCAACGATGGCCTCTGGTTGTGCAGACAGGTCTCGCCCGATTCGCCGCGCCCGTTCGCTTTGCTCGGACGTCGTGCGGCCAAGCAGCAACAGATTGCGCCCACCGAAACGGGCGGGCTCCAAGAGAGCGGTTTCGCCCAGCCGGACGGGCCCGTTCAGTATGCCCAGCGGCGCATAGAGGTCCGTGTCAATCTCGACCAGCACCGGCAGATCACGCACGTTGATGTCCCGGTCTCCCCACGCGTCGCCAAAGGGAAGGTCGGCACGAAACTGCGCGCCGCGCGGTGCGAACAAGCGGGTCCCCGCAACGGGATCAGGCAACACAAGATCCGCGATGATGCGGGTGTCCTCGAAGGCGGGCGTGTCGCGGTCCGAGTACCGAAAGGGTGTGATCTTTGCGCCCACCAGCGCCGTCAATTCGGCGAAGCGCGCGCCGGGGATCAACGCTTCGGATTTGCTGGAAAAGCTGATGCTGACAGTATCGCCATCATCCTCGACCGACAGCGAGGATGTCTCTGCCGTGCGATCCATCTCCCAGAGATAAGGCTGCTCCGGGCTCTCCAGGCAAATGGTCGGCCCACCGATCCAGTGCAGTTGTGCCGACACCGCGCAGAGAATGAACAGCACTCCAACTGCGCGGCCAACCCATTTACCGGCAAACGCAAACGCGCAGGCAGTCAGCGATAGACCGACGAGCGCGAAGAACATCAGGTGGGCGAACATCAGCAACAGGATGCTGCCGACGATCCAGATGCCGATGCCCCAGATGGCAATTTTGCGAAAGGGGCGTGGGGATGCGGTCTCCATCATGGCGTCTCTGCCGTCAGGGGCTGCGCGGTGTCCTCAGGCGTCAGTAGTCGCAGCGTCTGCCCCTGTCCGGCCTGCAGCGTCACATCTTGCGAGAATGTCCTACGTTCCGCTGCCTTGAAGCCCCAATCTTCGGCGGTCAGCAGGTAGTCGCCGGGCGCGACATACACCATGTCCCGGGTTCCAGCCTGGCCGTTCACGCGCTTATCCCGGGTGCCATCCGCGCGCGTGCTCCACAGCTCAAAGCGCAGGAAATGATCCGGCAAGCGCTCCCCGCTTTCGGAAACCGTGTCGATGCGCAAACCGGCATAGTCCAGCAGAAACTCGCCCGTGTTGCTCTCGCCCGCGCGCACCTCGACCTGCATGGGCGGCAGCGCAATGTTCCGGTTGCGCCCCGGCATGACCGTGACCTCGTATTGCCCTTCGGCGAAGACCGAATAGAGATCGGGCTTGTAGCGCTGCACGGATTGTCCGGTCTCTAGGTTCGTGATCTGCCAGGTGAGGATGGCCGGGTCGATTAGCCCCTCGGTCATATGCCGCGCGCGGAAATCGATCACCCCAGCGTTCAGGGAAATCGACGCATGCGAGACCTCGAACTTTTCAATGGTGAGCGGATACTCGACCGAACCGCCTTCGAATTTTGCCCGTAGGACATCCTCGCCGGCATCGGCTTTAATCGACAGCGACGGCTCATAGCCGACCCGCGAGGAACGATTGTCAGCAATCCGGATCAGGTCCAACGACAGTTTGTCAATGTCGCCGCGCTCCAGTGGCGGGCTGTCCGGGGATAGCTGCACGTTGATCTGCAAGTTATGTTTCGGCTCGACCTGTGGTTCGGGCTGCGGCTCAGGGGCTGTCGCTTCTGTCGCGACGGTTTGCACGAGGGCTGCCGACAGTTCTTGCGCATTGTCGGCCTTGATGAAGCGCCCGCCAGTTTCCGTGGCGATGCAGGATACCGCGGCACCATCCTTGCGGCTGAGGCCGAAGCCAACGACATGCGCGGTGAAGTCGACGCCGGTCTGCTCCAACTCGCGCGCCATCGCGCAGGGATCGGCCTTGCACGTCTCCAGCCCATCGGTCACGAGCACCACGGTTGCCAGCTGCTCATGCGACCGAAGGACCGTTGCGGCCTCTCGAACTGAGTCGGTCAGTGGGGTCTTGCCTCTCGGGTTGATCGCCTCGGTCGCAGCAGAGATCTGTTGCGCATTGCTAGTGCCGGGCGGCACCAAAAGTTCGATGTCCCCGCAGTCTCCCTTGCGCCGATGACCATAGGCGAGCAATCCGATATTGCGATCCTTGGGCACTGTCCCGAGCATGTCTCGAACCACGTCTTGCGCGACGGAGATCTTGTTGATGCCGTCGATCTGACCCCACATCGAGCCGGATGCGTCGAGCACGATGATCGTGGCGGTCTCCGCCGCCGCAATGGTGGGCAGCGCGAGGGCACCAGTGACTAGGGTTTGGACTCAATTCAGCCAGCATCTGATTGCGAAGATGTGGAGCATGGAAAGGAAGTTGCGTTTCATCTT
>JBCBOR010000124.1:0-8646 GCA_039821125.1 Pseudomonadota bacterium | reverse complement strand
CCCCTTTTTTCGGAAAGTGAATCAGAGGCTTGCTCCAACATCAAGCCGCGCGCGAATTGGGTTCAGGCCCTAGTCAATGCAAGGAGCGTTTCGCGTGAGCCTCGCTATGCACACGGCTCGGTACTTTTGGTCCGAGCCAAAATAGACTAAGCTTCCGGTAGAGTATTTTGTCTGGAAGATTCAATGAGCGATACAGTTTTAGCCGCCGTGATCGGCGGGATATTCACACTTCTCGGCGTATTCCTCGGTCGGTTTCTTGACCGGCTCTGGCCAACCGCACAACCGGCTGCCGCCCCTCAGACCGCACCGCAGGTGGATATGCCTGTCCACAGCGCCCCTGAGCCGCAAGCGGCGTCGGTGCCTGTCAACACACTGGTTCCCAAACGGCGGCGGCGTTCGGGCAACTTCACGATCAACATGCTGATCTCGGGCATTCTGGGAACTCTCTGCGTCCTCTTGGTCAATGGAGCGGAGGCCCAAGATCTCCCTGATCCGCTCATTTTCGTTTTGTTGTTTGGGACGATCCTCGCGGATGCAATCATCGCGGGATTGCTGCTCAATCCGAGACGGTCTTACATGATCCCATTTTTCTCGGCGTTGATCTTCACCGGGGCCATGGCGGGTACACTCTTGTTTTCAGACCACGGTCGACTCGAAGAAGCCATCACGGTGAGCGCGGCCTACTCCTCGTCTCACATCATCGCGTCTTTCATCATCGTGACTCTACGGCGCGTCTTTGGGAAGCCTCTTTGATCACCCACACTTCGAGTGCCCGCAATCCAGACACGTCTCGCAGCCTTCTTTCAGTTGCAGGTTGAAGCTGCCGCAGTTCGGGCAGGTGGTAGGGGCGGCGCCGCCGACGACCATGCGCTCGGCGCCCTCGGCGGCGGGATCTTCGGCCAGGCCCATGCCCTCGCCCGCGATGAAGCCGATCTCGATCAGGTGGCGCTCGATCACCCCGCCGATGGCCGCAAGGATCGAGGGCACGTAGCGGCCCTTGATCCACGCCCCGCCGCGCGGGTCGAAGACGGCCTTTAACTCCTCGACCACGAACGAGACATCGCCGCCGCGCCGGAACACCGCCGAGATCATGCGCGTCAGCGCCAGCGTCCAGGCGTAGTGCTCCATGTTCTTCGAGTTGATGAAGATCTCGAACGGGCGCCGCCGCCCGTTCACCACCACATCGTTCATGGTGAGGTAGATGGCGTGCGCGCTCTCGGGCCATTTCAGCTTGTAGGTGACGCCCTCCAGCGTCTCGGGGCGCTCCAGCGGTTCCGAGACGTAGACGACCTCGCCCGGTTCGCTGGCATCGGTGACAGCTTCGGGCGCGGGCTCGGTGACCTCCAGAACGCTGCCGGTGACAGCGTTCGGGCGATACGTAGTGCAGCCCTTGCAACCCTGATCGTAGGCGGCGAGGTAGACGTCCTGGAACGCGTCGAACGAGATGTCGGCGGGCACGTTGATGGTCTTGGAGATCGAGCTGTCGACGTATTTCTGTGCGACCGCCTGCATGGCGATGTGCGCCATCGGATCGAGCGTCTGGGCCGTCACGATGTGCGCGGGCAGGTCGGCATCTCCGTGGATCTGGCGCCACTTGGCGACGGCATAGTCGACGACTTCCTCTTCCGTGCGGCTGCCGTCCTTCTGCAGCACCTTGCGTTTGTAGGCGGTGGCGAAGATCGGCTCGATCCCGGACGAGACGTTCCCGGCGTAGAGGCTGATTGTGCCCGTCGGTGCGATGGACGTGAGCAGAGCGTTGCGGATGCCATGCGCGGCGATGCCGTCGCGGATGTCCTGCGGGAGCGCAGCGATGTGTTCGCCGGCCAGATAGGCATCGCGGTCAAAGAGCGGGAAGGCGCCTTTCTCCCGCGCCAGATCGACCGAGGCACGGTAGGCCGCATCCTGCACAAGTCCCATCCAGATCCCGGTCTGAGCCACCGCTTCGACCGTGCCATAGGTCAGCCCGCACATGGCCAGCGCGTCTGCCAGACCCGTGACGCCGAGCCCGATACGCCGTTTCGCCCGGGCCTCCGCCGCCTGGGCCTCGAGCGGGAAACGCGAGGCGTCGACGACGTTGTCCATCATGCGCACGGCGGTCGCGGTCAGGCGGGCGAGGTCCTCGCCATCGATCGAGGCATTGCCGAAGGGATCGCGCGCCAGCGCGGCGAGGTTGATCGAGCCAAGGAGGCACGCGCCATAGGGCGGCAGCGGTTGCTCGCCGCACGGGTTGGTGGCGCTGATCTCCTCGGCATAGTGCAGGTTGTTCGCCCGGTTGATCCGGTCGATGAAGATCACGCCTGGCTCGGCATAATCGTAGGTCGCGCGCATGATCCGGTTCCAGAGATCGGCGGCGCGGATGGTCCGGTAGGTGCGGCCCTCGAACACCAGCGGCCAGTCAGCATCGGCCTTGACCGCCTCCATGAACGCGTCCGTCACCAGCACCGAGAGGTTGAACATGCGCAGGCGCGCGCTGTCCTGTTTGGCGGTGATGAAGTCCTCGATATCCGGGTGGTCGCAGCGCATGGTCGCCATCATCGCGCCCCGGCGCGAGCCCGCCGACATGATCGTCCGGCACATGGCGTCCCAGACATCCATGAAGGAAAGCGGCCCGGAGGCATCGGCGCCGACACCGGCCACCGGCGCGCCCCTCGGGCGGATCGGGGTGAAGTCATAGCCGATGCCGCCGCCCTGCTGCATGGTCAGGGCGGCCTCCTTCAGCATCTCGAAAATGCCGCCCATGCTGTCGGGGATCGTGCCCATGACGAAACAGTTGAAGAGCGTGACCGAGCGTTCCGTGCCCGCACCCGCGAGAATGCGCCCGGCGGGCAGATACTTGAACCCCTCGAGCGCGTCGTAGAACCGGTCCTCCCAGGCGGAGGGGTCCTGCTCGACCGAGGCGAGCGCGCGCGCCACCCGGCGCCAGCTGTCCTCGACCGATCCGTCGATGGCCGCGCCCTCGGGCGTCTTGAACCGATATTTCATATCCCAGATCTGCTCCGAGATCGGGGCGGCAAACGCGGTCATGGCGCGCTCCATTCACATTATCTAGTATGCACGCCAATATATGGCGCAATATGTAGCCGGTCAATGCGATTTGACCTGCGACTCTCCAAGCAATCTAGCGGTGTCAGCAACGGACGAAAACCGCATGCCTTGGAACCGGAGAGTTTTGCGGGAACCTCCGAAAGCACCGCACCCGGCCCGCTAGCACCGGTTGCGTTTCAGGCAGCGCCGGATTGCGTCCCGACTGTCTGGAAACTGGATCAGGGTCGCGGCCTCGTACTCGGACGCAAGGCGGACCACGCGGTACCCAGCCTTTTGGAACCTCGAGGCCCGCCCACGCCGGGACAGAATCCCGTACTCCGGAGAAAAAGCGCCGTCGCCATCGCGCAACTGCACAATCATGCGCGGGGTCTCGGGCCAAGTGCCCTGCGCCGTCTCAGCGACATCTGACTCAAATGGAACACCCGGGTCGCGCGCCCACACCCGCGACCGGAGGCCGTGGATCGTATGGAAGATCACGATCTTCCCAGCGAGTTGATCAATCGCCCCAAAGGTCGAGAACGGCAATGTCGCGTGAAAGCTCTGCACGCCGTCGTCGGTTACGATCGCAAAGGTGTTCTCCGAATCCCCACGCCTTTCCAGGAGATCCCGCTGGCTGTCGCGCGCCACCTCGCTGGTATCGTTTTTGATCAGCCACCGACCGGCCCGCCATTTCTGGCGCGATGGGGCCGTGCGATTCGGGATCATCTGCCTCTCGGTCCGGCAATCAAAGGCGGCCCGGGTGAAGCGTGGCTCGAACATCCCCGGCGCGCCAGTGTCAAAGTCAGGACTGCCAGTGTCGAGCGTCAGGACGTCGAGGCCGAGATCACAGGCATAGATCTCGACCAAGCGGTCTTGGGGATAGAGCCTATCCGGCTCGACCACGTAGACACCGAAGGCCGGAAACTCCGGGAACCCTGAAAAGAGCTGCTGCCACTCCTTGGCCTGCCGGTTCAGACGATAGGCCGGATGGGGCGGCCCCTTCCCATCACGATCGATAAAATCGCAGTTGTGGAACTTGTCGGGATCGCCCCAACAGTCTGTATCGTCAGCGTAGCTAAAATGCTGACACGCCTTCGTTTTCCACTCCCGACACGTGATAGGCGACGCCGGTTCTGGCGTGCCCTTGCCGAGGATGGTTTCGGAGTTTCCTCCTGGAACGACCTTGATCATTGCGTTCAGGAAAAACGATCCGGACGCGGCCCGGGCCACATCGCGGCGCGCTTCCTCCAGATCCTCGAGCAAGGCGCTTTCCCTGGCGCGGGAGCTTTCGAGATCATCCGACAACGCCTCGAGTGTCGTCGCCATCTCGGCCTGACGCGCTGCGCTTTGCTGTAGGTCCTGCCGCAGACTGGTCTCGCGCAGCCGAGCGTCTTCTGCCCGGCGGAGGTTGGCCTGATCGGACATGTACTTTGTGCCGGCGGACAGAATTGCAGCCGCGAGCAAACCCAGAATTGCAATCTGTCCAGCGCCTGTTACCCGGCCCTGCTTGGTCTTGAAATCGTGCAGGATGCCCCAGACCCCAAGGGCCGCGGACAGCGCCGCTGAAAGGTACCCGAGAAACTGAGCAATCTCCATGAACACGTGTCCCGGTCAAAAACGCACAACGTCTCTCTGGTTGATTCTGACTGTAGCGAACTCGTCCAAACAACGCTATCGGCGCCCGACACCGAAATGCCGAAGACCTCAGGTTGCCGTCCCAATTTGGAGCCTGATCTGCTAGTTTTTAGCAACCTATGCATGAGGCGACTGAACGGTGGCCAGGATTGTACTATTGATCGGAACCACCAAGGGTGCCTTTGTGCTGAAAGGTGACCCGGCCCGGACGGCATGGACGCTGAATGGGCCGCACTGCGCCGGTTGGCCCATCAACCACGTGATCGGCGATCCGGATACCGGGATGCTTTGGGCCGCGGGTGGCAGCGGCTGGTACGGCAACGGTGTCTGGCGGAGTGACGATGCAGGTACGACCTGGGAGCTGTCGCGTTTCGCCGGCGGTGACCGCGAAGCGTGGATCGAGGCCAACCCCGAAGAAGCCGCCGAATACGGTGTCCATCCCGAACCGCCGGGGCCGTTGACGGGCGCGGTCGTTCAGGTCTGGTCGCTCGGGCGCGCGGGCGGAACACTCTATGCCGGGGTGATGCCCGCCAATCTCTATGCCAGCGCGGACGATGGGCGAACCTGGGCACTGGTCGAGGGTCTCGCCAACCATCCGACGCGCGAGACCTGGGCGCCGGGCGGAGCGGGGCTGACCCTGCACACGATCGTCTCGGATCCCGGCGATCCGGCCAAGCTCTGGGTCGGGGTCTCGATGGCAGGGGTCCTCGCGAGCGAAGACGCAGGCGCGACCTGGGCGCAGCGCGTGCAGCGCGCCGGGCCGGGGAGCGCCGAGATCGGGCGTTGTGTCCACAACCTCGTCCGAGCGCCGGGGTGTGACGCCGATCTTCTCTACCAGCAGAACCACCACGGCGTCTTTCGCAGCCCTGACGCCGGGCGGAGGTGGGACGAGATCACGGCGGGCCTGCCCTCTGATTTCGGGTTTCCCATCGCGGTTCATCCGCGCGATCCGGATACAGTCTGGGTCATCCCCCTGAACGGCGACAGCGACGGGCGCTACCCCCCGGGCGCGAAAGCTGCGGTCTGGCGGACCCGTGACGGCGGGCAGACCTGGCAGGATCTGCGCAACGGGCTGCCGGGCGAGAACTGCTTCTTCACGGTGCTGAGGCAAGCGATGGCGACGGACCGCGCCTCGCCCGCCGGGGTCTATTTCGGGACCAACACCGGGTCGATCTTTGCCAGCACGGATGAGGGCGACACGTGGACCGAGATCGCCCGGCATCTGCCGACGGTCCTGTCGGTCGAGGTCCTCGCGCGCTAGGCCGGGATCAGCAGACTGCCGCGGATCTCGGGCGCCCGGCCCGGCGGCGCGCTGAAGACAAAGACCTCGCCCGAGGAGACGCCCGTCGACAGCAGCGCGGTGATGTTCACCTGATGGGTCACCAGCATCAGCGTCTGATCCGCCGGTGCCCTGTCCAGAAGCGCACGCAGCGCCTTTGTCTGGGGGTCACGCAGGTGCCGATCCTCGAAGAAGGAATTCAGCGGCGGCGCATCCTCGAGCGCGCCAAGATCCAGCAGCGCAGCCGTGTCGCGGCACCGGCACCACTGGCTGGTCAGAACCCGGTCGAACCGAGCGCCCCCACGCCGCAACGCAGCCCCGGTTGCCCGTGCCTGCGCCCGCCCCCGATCGTCCAGATTGCGTTGGGTCGTACAGTCGCCGATCGTGAACCCGGCAGGGTCCGACGTGCCCGGCGCCAGCGCGTGGCGCATGATCGCATGGGTGTGAGGCTCGGCCAGCAGCCGCACCACCTCGCCCTCATCAGCGTGAGCGGCGACAGGCAGCGCGGCAAGGGCGGCAAGAAAACTCCGGCGGTTCATGATCGCTCCGATATCGTCTGGCAGAGAACGTAGCGGTCCCATGTGATCGGGCAACCGTAGGCGCCTGCCGGACATGCGCAGGCCGAGGCGGTAACCCGCGCTCCCTTTCACCGCCGCCGCACTCGGGTTACTCTGTCAAGATTGCCTCGCACACGCCCCATTTGGAGATGTCATTTGGCCCAGAACCCGTTCCTGAAGTCCTTGAAAACCTCGATCGAGTTCTGCGGCAAGCATCCGTTCGCAACAGGCATCATCGCCATTCTGGGGATCGCGGGTCTGGTCCTGTCGATTGTCGGCTTCTCGCTGGATCGTCAGGATGCCGCCGACACGACCGAGCAGATCGCCGACCTGCGCAAGGACGTGGTGAAGGAGAATGTTCTGCCCTGGCAAGCATTGCGTCTGACGAATGCTCCGCTCGACTATACCCGCAAGGGGGACGTCACCTTCTGCAGCGCCCGGACCAATGGCTTTGTCGAGCAGGCCGGTGCGTTCATCGACTTCGTCATGCAAAACCAGGGCGCGACCGTGTTCCTCGATTTCGGGGTGAACCTCGAGGAATGCCGGATCTATGAAGAGATCTCGGAACCTGCGGGCAGCGCGCTGCGCCAGACCCTTCAGGTCGGGCACTACAGTGACTTTTCGTCGGTGGTCTACGCGTACAAACACCCGGGGCTCGATCCCGCCTATATCGAGAAATCGCGTGACATCTACAGCCCGGCGTTCGTGCTCTATTTCGAGCGCTTCGACACGGACAGACGCAAAGCCGACCAGTACATCGCAACGTTCTGGCCGCCGCTCTCGCAGCTCCGGTCATACAGCTATGGCGCGGACGAGTACGGGCTCAACCTCGTCTCCGGGCTGTTCAAGATCACCCTGTCATCGGCGTCAGGCGGATACGGGATCGAGCTTCTGCCGGTCGAGGCGATCGATTTTGCACGGTACGAACGCACGCTGGCAGCGGTACGAGATCGGCAAACGCAGTGAGGGGCCTGCGGCTTGGGCACGGTCACTTGCCCGATTTGCGCCAGCCCATCTGGTCCGCGAGCACGCGGCGTTTGACCTCCTCGACCGCACCGGTTTTGAGCTCGCCCAGCTGGAACGGGCCGTAGGAGACGCGGATCAGCCGGTTCACTGTCAGGCCCACGGCCTCCATGGCGCGGCGGATCTCGCGGTTCTTGCCCTCGCGCAGGCTGATGGTCAGCCACGCGTTCGCCCCCTGCTGGCGATCGAGCGTGACGGTCATCGGCTGGAACCGCTCGCCGTCGATCACGAGGCCCTTGGTGACCGGTGCCAGCATGGCCTCGGTCGGCTCGCCGTGGACCCGCACGCGGTACTTGCGCAGCCACCCGGTCGAGGGCAGCTCCAGCTTGCGTTTCAACGCGCCATCATTGGTCAGGAGCAGCAGACCTTCCGAGTTCAGATCCAGCCGTCCGACCGACATCACCCGGGGCAGATCGGGCGGCAATGCGTCGAACACGGTGCGCCGGCCCTTCTCGTCCCGCTCGGTCGTGACCAGCCCGGTGGGCTTGTTGTAGCGCCAGAGGCGGGCAGGCTCCGGTTCGGCGACCGGCTTGCGGTCGACCAGAATACGATCGGCCTCGGTCACGTTCAGCACCGGGCTCGTGATCAGCTTGCCGTTCACCGAGACGCGGCCCGCCTCGATCATCCGCTCGGCCTCGCGGCGCGACGCGACACCGGCGCGGGCCAGCCGTTTCGCGATACGCTCGCCGGGCGGCGTGCCCGCGGTTTTGGGTTTTTCAGTCATCCGCCGGTCCTAACGCGCCCGGCTCTGGTCTGCCAGCGCGATCTCAGGTAGGTCGCTCGCATGTTCAAAGGGCACATGGAAAGGGCACTGGCCGAGGCACGCGCCGCCGGCGCACGGGGCGAGACCCCGGTGGGCGCCGTGTTGTCGGGACCGGACGGCGCCGTGATTGCCGCCGATGGCAACCGTGTGCGCGAACTGGTCGACCCAACGGCCCATGCCGAAATGCTGGTTATCCGGGCCGCGGCCCGCAGGCTGGGCACGGAACGGCTGACAGGCTGCGGGCTGACCGTGACGCTCGAGCCGTGCCCGATGTGCGCAGGCGCCATCGCCCATGCGCGCATCGCACGGCTCTGGTACGGGGCGGCGGACCCCAAGGGCGGCGGGGTCGCGCATGGGCCGCGGGT
>JBCBOR010000123.1:0-8816 GCA_039821125.1 Pseudomonadota bacterium | reverse complement strand
GTCTTGCCGTGGTCAACGTGACCGATCGTGCCGATGTTGCAGTGCGGCTTGTTGCGCTCAAACTTTTCCTTAGCCATGTCGCTTTCCCAGCATTGCCAAGGCCTCGGCGGCCCCGGGGCATGTCGTTGCAAAAAAGAACGCCGCACCCGTGCGGCGCGGCGCTGAATTAGGAGGTTTTTTCCCGGTGCGCAAGCACCGATGCCCTGGCCGGTGAGCCCGGCAGGCTTGGGACGGGAGGCTTACTCCTCGCCGGCCAGCCAGTCCCGCGTTTGCCGGATGATGCTCTCGCGGATGCGCACGCGCTGATCACGGCCTGCGGCAACGGCCACCAGCCCGGGAATGCCGCCAAGCGCTACGCGCCCGAGATAGATGTCTTCGCCTTCCGCAAGAACCTCGCCCGACCCCGCATCGGTCACCGACAGATTGGCGCGGATGTTGTGCTCGCCGCAGCAGAGCAGACGCGAGGCCTGGGTCAGTGCATGGAATCGGGTCACTTCGACATTCATTGCAACGGCGCGGTTGCCGGTCATTGCCTCGCGACCGATATCCTGCATGGCGTCTTCGAACAGCGCGATCACCAGTTTCTTGCGGTTGCCGTCGCCATCGCCTTCCCAGACAAAGTTGGACGAAAACTCGGTTCCCGTCGCGGTCCGGCTGATCTCGGGCCCGAACGTGATGTTGATGTCCTGCATCGACCAGCCGCTGACATTGCTCGAGACCGGGCCCGTGGGCGTGCCACAGGCCGCGAGGCCAACAAGACCGAGAGCGACGACGAGAAAACGAATGATGCGCATTCCTGTTCCCCTGAGTTTCTGGTGCGAAAGAGGCCGGAAAGTCCAACCAGCGCGGCGTTGGCCTCTGTCTATGGGACGGATTTGGCCCACGCAACGCTCAAAATGAGAGAAACCGTGTCATCCTGGGGCGTTGCTATCTCTTGCAGGTTCAAAATGGCAACGATATAGCGGCGCGCGAGAGATCGCCTCCCCCTTGAGCGACCGAACAGGACACACCATGCCCCGGCTGGTCATGAAATTCGGCGGAACTTCCGTCGCCGATCTGGATCGTATTCGCAACGCTGCCAGGAAGGTGAAGCGCGAGGTCGAGCGTGGCTATGACGTCGCGGTCGTGGTGTCTGCGATGTCGGGCAAGACGAATGAACTGGTCGCCTGGGTGCGCGACGCTGCCTCGCCGCCTGGCACAAACGAAACAGGGCTTTATGATGCGCGCGAATACGACGCCGTCGTCTCTTCCGGCGAGCAGGTAACCTCCGGCCTGATGGCGCTGGTGCTGCAGCAGATGGGAATCTCGGCCCGGTCGTGGCAGGGGTGGCAGGTGCCGGTGCACACATCGGATGCGCACGGCGCGGCGCGAATCCTCGACATCGACACCCGCGGGCTGGATCAGAAGTATGCCGAGGGACATCAGGTCGCCGTGATCGCGGGCTTTCAGGGGATCGCGCCGGACGGACGGATCGCAACGCTGGGGCGGGGCGGCTCGGATACGACAGCCGTGGCCTTTGCCGCCGCGCTGAAGGCCGAGCGGTGTGATATCTACACCGATGTCGATGGGGTCTATACCACCGACCCGCGGATCGAGCGCCGGGCGCGCAAGCTGGACCGGATCTCGTACGAGGAGATGCTGGAGCTGGCGTCGCTGGGCGCCAAGGTGCTCCAGACCCGCTCGGTCGAGATGGCGATGAACCACAAGGTTCGCCTGCAGGTGCTCTCGAGTTTCGAGGACCTTCCCGGTACCCTGGTCTGCGACGAGGAGGAGATTTTGGAACAATCTGTCGTAAGCGGCGTCGCCTATTCCCGCGACGAGGCCAAGGTCACCCTGCTCAAGGTACCGGACCGGCCCGGTGTTGCGGCGTCCATCTTCGGCCCGCTGGCCGAGGCTGGGATCAATGTCGACATGATCGTGCAGAACATCGGCGCGGACGGCATGACCGACATGACCTTCAGCCTGTCGACCGATCAGATCGGCGCAGCACGCGAGGCGCTTTCTGCAGCAAGCGAGGCGATCGGCTATCAGAGCCTTGTTGTCGATGACGAGGTCGCCAAGGTCTCGATCGTTGGCATCGGGATGCGCAGCCATGCAGGGGTTGCGCAGACGATGTTCTCGGCCCTGGCAGCGGACGGTGTGAACATCAAGGTGATCACAACTTCCGAGATCAAGGTCAGCGTTTTGATCGATCGGCGGTATATGGAGCTGGCCGTTCAGTCGCTGCACAAGGCATTCGATCTGGACGCGGACTAGCCGCGTCAGCCGGCCGGGGGCACCGGTCATCAGACCAGAAGGGGGGCAGTATGCCCGCCACCAAAGGCGGATCCCGGGCGTTGCTCAGGGCGCTGCGCGCTGTCATGGCCGAGGCCAGCGACGGTCAGCAGCGGCTGGACAAGGTCGTGCGCCTCGTCGCCATGAACATGGTGGCCGAGGTGTGCTCGATCTATCTCAAGCGGGACGAGCGCACGTTGGAGCTGTGTGCGACCGAGGGGCTGCATCCTGACGCCGTGCATACCGCGCGCCTGCGTGTCGGTCAGGGTCTGGTGGGCCGGATCGCCGAGCACGCGACGCCGATTGCCACGGACAATGCCGAGGCCGAGCCGGGGTTCCGCTATCTGCCGGAGACAGGCGAGGAGCGCTACCGGTCCTTCGTCGGTGTGCCGATCCAGCGGGTCGGCGAGGTGATGGGCGTCCTCGTCGTCCAGAACGCCGTTGCGCGCGTCTATGACGAGGACGAGATCGAAGCGCTCGAGACTGTTGCGATGGTCATCGCGGAGATGGCCGAATCCGGCGCGTTCCTCGGGTCTGCCGGGCTGGCCGCAGGGCGGGGACGGCGCAGCGGTCCGGTCCGGTTGACGGGCAAGTCCGGCAGCGACGGCATCGCCATCGGTACGGTGCATTTGCACGAGCCGCGGCTGGTGGTCTTCGACCCCATCGCCGAGCATCCGGAGACCGAGCGCCAGCGCCTCGCCGATGCCATGACGGCGCTGCGCGGCGAGGCGGATCGTCTGATCGAACGCACCGGGCCGGAGCAGAGCGGAGAGCACCGGGATATCTTCGAGACCTATCGGATGTTCGCCTATGACAAGGGCTGGCAACGACGGCTGGGTGAGGCGATCTCGTCCGGCTTGTCGGCGGAGGTCGCCGTCGAGAAGGTACAGTCCGAAGCCCGCGCCCGGATGGAACGCGCGACTGATCCCTATCTGCGGGAACGCCTTCACGATCTGGACGATCTGGCAAACCGGTTGCTGCGCCATCTTGTCGGCGGCTCGGGAGAGAACGGCACCACCATTCCCGAGGATGCCATCCTGGTCGCGCGCTCGATCGGGCCGGGCGAGCTTATGGATCACATGCCGCGCATCAAGGCGCTGGTGCTGGAGGAAGGCTCGCAATCCTCGCACGCGGCCATTGTCGCGCGGGCGTTGAATGTGCCGATGGTGATCCAGGCCGCGCGCATCACCCGCGATGCGAACGAAGGCGATCCCATGATCGTCGATGGCGATCAGGGCTACGCCTTTCTCAGGCCTGATACGGCAATGACCGATCACTACTCCGAGAAACTGGCCCTGGCCGAGCAGGCGCGCGCCGCCTATCGCGAGCTGATTGGCCGCCCGGCGACGACGCGCGATGGTGTGACGGTCGCCCTCAAGATGAATGCCGGGGTGCTGGCGGATCTCCCGGCGCTGAAACACTCCGGAGCCGAAGGGGTCGGGCTCTACCGGACCGAGTTGCAGTTCATGGTCATGCCGCGTATGCCCCGGCGCGAGGCGCAGGCGGCGCTCTACTCCCGGGTCATGGATGCCGCGGATGGGGCCGAGGTGATCTTCCGCACGCTCGACATCGGCTCGGACAAGGTGCTGCCTTACGTGCGCCGGACCGAGGAGCCGAACCCCGCCCTTGGCTGGCGCGCCGTGCGTGTTGGCCTCGACCGCCCGCATCTCTTTCGTATGCAGATCCAGTCCCTAGTGCGCGGCGCCAAGGGCCGGCCACTGTCCATCATGTTCCCGATGGTGACCGAAGCGGATGAGTTCTTCACCGCCCGCGATATGCTGCTGCGCGAAGTCGAACGCCTCTCGGCCAAGGGGCATCCGTCGCCCGAGCGCTTGCGTATCGGACTGATGCTCGAGGTGCCCTCGCTGGTCTACGCACCCGACCGGCTGTTCGAGACCGCCGATTTCGTTTCGGTCGGCGGCAACGATCTGATGCAGTTCTTCTTTGCTGCAGACCGCGAGAACGAACGGGTGCGCCAGCGCTATGATGCGCTCAACATTTCGTTCCTTTCCTTCCTGGAACGCGTGGTCGAGCGCTGCACTGCAGGCGAGGCCGCGCTCAGCTTCTGTGGAGAGGTCGCGAGCCGGCCGGTTGACGCCATCGCGCTCGCCGCCATCGGGTTCCGCGAGCTGTCCGTCCGGTCGGCCTCGATCGGGCCAGTGAAACAGGCGCTGCTGGATGCGGATCTTGCCGCTGTGCGCGCCGCGATCGAGACCTGCAAGCGCGAGGGATCGGTTTCAGCGCGCAATGCAGTTCGCGAAGTTATCCACGGAATGCAAAGATTCGCCTGATAGGCATCACACCGAGGCCACGATTGGCGCGCCAAAAGGGCGTTGTCACGTGGGTTCGGGAGATAAGACATGGTCGCCTGTGAATCAGGTTTCTATCGTGCATGCATTGGATGCGCCGCCTTGATCGCGGCGGCGGCTTTGCCCGCGATGCCCGCGCAGGCTGATGCGTTCTCGGTGATCGAGGAGCTTCTTGTTCCGGGCGGTCCCGCGGGCGAAGATGGCGCGCCGGTGATCACGGGCAGCTCGCAGCTTTCCTCGCACAGTTTCCGCTTCTCGGGCCGCTCGGAAGCCGAAGGTGGCGGCCCGCCGATCCAGAATGTGGTGCCGTTGCAGGCGCTTGGCCTGCCGCAAGGGTTCGGGCTGGTCATCGACCAGACCAGCGAGGTGCCAGCCTTTGAAGGCGTGACCTTCCAGATGTCGGACTGGGTGCGGTTCGACGCGACCTGGGATTTCGGATCCGAGCCCGGCTCGGTCGAAGGATTTGTCGATCTGCATCTCAGCTTTTGACAGGCAGGTGTGCGGTGCGGACAAGGCGTCCATGATGCCGAAGATCCGATTCGCCCGAAGCGATCAGCGCTGCGCGCGCTCACGTTCAGCGCCCGCAACGGGAAGAATTTTCATCGAATTTTAAGTGTTCGGACGTAGACCCGAGCATGCATGCAGGTGCCGGTGAGAGCCGTGCGCCTAGATCGATCACCGATTCAGGCCGCAACGGTGCCGAAGAAGGCTGGCTCACCACCGTCTGAGGCCTCGTGGATCCGTGCGCGGGTCCGAAGCATGTGACAGCGCTGTCGCTGCATATCGCCTGGTGCACTGCCTCTGAAATGCCCACCTGCGCGTTCGAGGCGATTGGGTCCGACCGAACGGCCCGCTTCCACCGAGAGCTCAGTTCATCTCAGCCGATGCCGCCAGGATCGCCTGCGTCCAGCCATGCGTGTCTCCCGGAGCGAGGAACACCGTGCTGTCCGCCGCAATCTCACGCAGGGCGGGCAGGTCAGACGCGATCACCGGCAGGCCGTGCAAGGCCGCCTCCATCACCGGAATCCCGAGCCCTTCGGCGAAGGACGGAAACAACAGCGCCTGCGCGTGGCTCATGGCATAGGCGACCTCGGCGTCCGTCAGATCCGCAAACTCATGGACGTGGCCAGAAAGCCTTTCATCCCGGTCGAGCGCCTCGAACACCTCGGCATTCATCCAGCCGCGCCGGCCCGAGATCAGCAAAAGCGGGGGGGTGGCCATATCGTTGGCAAACGCCCGCCAGATGTCGAGCAACAAGGCGTGGTTCTTGCGCGGCTCGATGGTGCCGAGCGCGAGAAAGACAGCACGGTCTCCGGCGAACAGACCGGCATGATCGGAGCGCGGCCTCTCTGGCGCCGTTTGTGTCGCCTCGAGACGCGGCATGTGAAGACGCGGTTCGTGCATCGTCCACCCACTGTTGTCCGCATGGCGCGCTAGCCGCGCTCCTGTATCCCGGCTGTTGACGACAAACTGCACCGGTCCACGCGCCGCCTCCGTCAGCCATGCGCGGAAGGTCTCGACCGATGTCGCGGTCTGATAGGCAGGGTGCTCCAGCGGGATCAGGTCGTGGATGTAGACAAGCCGCGGCATGTGCGCCGCGGGATCGATCCGGTCGATCAGCCCGGTATGGCGGAACACGCCGGAATGCGACGCGACGATGTAGGTGGTCGCGGCTGCGTCCGGCACGGCGGGTGCCAACGCTCCGCGCGCCCGCGCTGCCAGCAACCGCAGAGACAGCCACGGTGGCGGTTCTGCGGGTGTGGCGTCATGCCAGTGCGCATCGAGATAGGCCAGCACCGCCCGTGCAAGATCCCCCGGCACATGGGCGACGCCGCCGCCCATGACATGTACGAACCGGCACCGTGGGCCAAACCGCGCTGCCAAATCCCGCCCGATGGCGAGATCGATCCGGTCTATGCCCGTGGCCACCGGCCGCTCGAGACTGCGGATCAGGCGCGTCATGTCGAACAGCACCGCTGGTGTCTGCACCTGCAAGGGATCGACGATCAGGCGATGGCCCACGCGCGCGTCCTCGCCCTCAGCTCTCGTACCGGGTGTTGCCGCGCCGCGCCGTGTCGATGGGCAACTCGACGAACAGCGGCTGGTGCGCGCGTTGCGAGCAGGCCTGCCGCGGGCAGAGATGGCAGTTGATGCCGATGGGGCTGAACAGGCCGTCATCCTCGGTATTGAACGGGTCCGCATAGGCGATGCGCTCGGCGTGGCGGAGTTCGCAGCCCAATGCCAGGGCAAGCCGCCGGTCTTGGGTGTCGCGACTGAACACAGGCCGCTCGGTCGTCCGGCTGATCGTGAAGAACCGCTCGCGGTCCGGCAACTCGACGAATTGCGGCAGGATCACCCCCGGTGTTCGAAAGGACGTATGGATGTTCCAGACCGGGCAGGCCCCGCCGTACTCGGCCAGATTGAACGTCGTCGCGTTGAACCGCTTCGTCACATTGCCCGCCTTGTCGACCCGCAGGAAGAAGAACGGCACGCCGCGCGCGCCCTCGCGCTGCATGGTGGTCAGACGGTGGCACACCTGCTCGAACGAGACGCCGAAAGCCGCGGCCAGCCGGTCGACGTCATAGCGTTTCAGTTCCGCCTTGGCGAGGAACGCGTCATAGGGCATCAGGTAGGCGGCGGCGAAATAATTCGCGAGTTCCACATGGCAGCGTGCCAGTCGGGCCTGGGTGACGATCCCGCTGCCCTTGGTGAGTTTCTCCAGCGTGTCCGGCAGTTCGATCAGGCAGAGCACATGAGCGAGCTGGAACACCCGGTTCTGGTGATCCAGAGCCTCGGAGAGATGCAGCTCCCCCGTCTCGGCATCATAGACCCGCAGCCCGCTTGGCATGTCATCGACCGAGCGGTTGGAGACCGTGATCCCGTGCTTGTCGCGCAGCCGCGCCTTCAGCGTTGCATAGACATCGTCGGGGTCGCACGGCGCCGTGGTGCGCAACCGCTGCGCGGCTTTCTCCAGCGGGTCGAAATAGTTCGAGTTGTTGCGGAAGAAGTCGTGGATCACCGCCTCGGGCGAGGCGGCGGTCAGATGCTCGGACGTCGTGGCGCTGCCCTGGCGCATCATCTTCTCCAGCGCGGTGCGGTGGCTGCGATAGAGCTGGAGAAAGTTCTCGACCAGCCGCGGGGCGTGGTCGATGGCGGCGCGCAGTTCCTGCAAATCGGGCGGCTCGTCACCGAAGACCGGGTCCTGCACGGCATTGCGCAAATCGGCCAGCCTGTTCGAGCCCTCGTCCTGAATCAGGTCACGCCAGTCGACCTGATAGGCATCGCTGAGCGCCATCAGCACCTGAACCGACAGCGCGCGCTGGTTGTTCTCGAGCAGGTTCACATAAGCCGCCGACACGCCAAGCGCCTTGGCCATCTCGGCCTGGGTCTGCTTGCGCTGGCGCCTGAGCTGGCGCAGGTGCGGGCCGACAAAGGTTTTGCGCATGGGGCCGGTGCCTCGGGTCTGTTGATTAACAAATTAACAGAAATGCACATCTGTTGTGAACACTAATAACACAACAACGCGAAATGGCGTGAACGAAAATTTCGACCGGGCTAGATCACCATCAACGAGGCGCGGCGAGTCGCTGCGGTGTGAGCAACCAGAAGGAGATACTCGATGGCACGCAAGATCCTGATCCTTGGCGCATCTTACGGCTCGCTCCTGGGCACCAAGCTGGCCATGGCCGGTCACGATGTCACGCTGGTCTGTCGCACGGGCACGGCTGATCTGATCAACGCCGAGGGCACCGAGGTGCGCCTGAAGCTGAAGGATGAGACGCGCCACCGCCACATCCGCTCGCGCGAACTGCCGGGCCGGATTGATGCGGCGACCCCATCCGAGGTTGATCCCGTTGCATACGACATCGGCCTGGCGATGCAGGAGCCGCAATACGCCCACCCGGCCATCCGCGCGCTGATGGGCAAGGTGGCGGAGAGCGCCGTGCCCGTCATGTCGATCATGAACATGCCGCCGCTGCCCTTCCTCGCCCGCCTGCCGGGTGTCGACACCACGATGCTCCGCGGCGCCTACCGCGATGCGCGCGTGTGGGACGCTTTCGAGCCCGCGCGCGTCACCCTCGCCAGCCCGGACCCGCAGGCCTTCCGCCCGCCGGAGGAGCCCATGAACGTGCTCCAGGTCAGCCTGCCCACCAACTTCAAGGTCGCGGCCTTCGACGACCCGGCCCACACGGCGCTCCTGCGCCAGCTCGAGGCGGATATCGACGCTGTCCG
>JBCBOR010000122.1:0-8977 GCA_039821125.1 Pseudomonadota bacterium | reverse complement strand
TTCGCTCGCTTGTTCGCCATCTCTGATCCTCCGTTTTCCTAAACATAACCGTGGACCAACTCACTGGGGGAGGCTCAGCCGAAAGCGGATTGCTGCAAGGCAGGCGCGTGACAACGCATTGGGCCTTCGCCAAACATCTTGCTGAGCGCTACGAGGATATCGAAGTTGCCGATCGAAATCTGGTGCTGGACGATGGCGACATCATATCGGCGGGCGGCATCCTGGCCTGGACCGATCTTGGCCTGACCCTTGTCGAGCGTCTCTTTGGACGGAGCACGATGCTGTCAACGGCGCGGTTTCTGGTCATTCAGCCGCCACGGGCCACGCAGCTTCCCTTCACCGAGTTTATCGCGGATTTCGATCATGGGGACGAGGCGATCTTGCGGGTCCAGCACCATATCCACGCTGATCTGTCTGCATCGCTGAACTTGGGCGACCTCTCCAATGTTGCGCATCTGGGAAAGAGGACCTTCATACGCCGTTTTGCCAAAGCGACGTCACTCAACCCAACTGAGTACATCCAGCAGGCCCGTGTGGCCAAAGCCCGTAGCATTCTGGAGATGACCAACCGTCCCTTGGATCAGATCGCATGGGCGGTCGGGTACAAAGACCCTTCAGCCTTCAGCAAGATTTTCCAGCGTATCTCTGGAGTTTCAGCCTCAGAGTATCGGCGCCAAACTGGTATCTGACGAACGCTCCCTGGACGTTCGCCAGGACAAAAAGCAGACCTTCGCTCAATCGCCGCGAATTGGCGCTTTGCCCCGGCATCGGCTTTGAAGCCGACTTCGCGTTCGCAGTCGCCGCGAATGGCTGGTTCGGTGATCGCGCGCTCGAGACGGTGCCGGAAGCTGAATGTCGGTAGCTGCGATCCACACTTATCTTCGCAAGGTCTGCTACCTGCGCACGGTTGTCGTTCGTCGCCACGCAAGCTATCGACTGATTAGCCAACAGGTGATCTTGAGGGAACTTCCGGCATTCTCGGGCGGAGCGCTACGCGGATACCTGCGCGAGAAACGACATTCCAGTTCGCGGTTTGGTGTATCTTCTGCCTACGAGAGAATTCAAACGAGGTAGAGCTCAGAGGACACGGGAGCGAAGCGCAAAGTGCACCAAAGGATCAATGAGGCACGCTCAAAAGAATGAACGTGCCGAGTTGTTTTGGAGCTATGCTTATTTCATCGGCATAAGGGCACGAATGCCGTAGATGCCATCCGCGCCCTGCTCGAGCATCATCATCGCCGTGTCGCCGGGCTTGACGTCGCCGACCTCAGCGCCTTCGAGCAGCGTCATGTCCATGGTCATCGACGGCCAGCCGATTTCCGGGATTGGGCCGTGGCTCAGGTTCACGACATTACCCTCGATCTTGTGGATCGTGGCCTCGGCGTGGACACCGGCCATTTCCTTGTGGTCTTCGGCCTTGGCGGTGTCGCCGGAGTGTTTGTGGCCGTGACTATGCGTTGACTCGGCCATGACCGCAGGGGCGGAAAGGGCAAGAGCGGCCGTCAGAAGAAGTATGCGCATGGAAACCTCCTGTTGTTGCGCGGATACCCGGCGTCATTCACCGGGCTGAAGGGCGGGTTGAGTGGGTTGTGACAGGGCTGATCGGTTTGTTCGGGCCAATCGGACGCGTTTCCAGATCACGAAGATGGCCGGAATGACGAAGAGCGTCAGCAAGCTCGCGGTCGCCATCCCTCCGATCATCGGGGCGGCAATGCGTTGCATGACCTCCGAGCCGGTGCCCGAGCCGTACATGATCGGGATTAGGCCTGCGAAGATGGTCGCAACGGTCATCACCTTGGGACGCAGGCGCAGCAATGCCCCTTCGAAGACAGCTGCTTCGATGTCGTCCCGGGTCAGCGCGCGCGCCGCTCCGCGTGCCAGTCCGACCCGCTTTTCCCAGGCAAGGTTGAGGTAGAGCAGCATGACAATGGCCGTCTCGACCGCCACGCCAGCCAAAGCGATGAAGCCCACCAGAACGGCGACCGACACGTCGTAGTCGAGATGCCAGATCAGCCAGACACCGCCGGCGAGCGCTACGGGCAGGGCCGCGAGAATGATCGCCACCTCGGTTATCCGGTTGAAGGCGAGGAACAGCATCAGCGTGATGATGATCAGCGTGGCAGGTGCAACGAGCATGAGGCGCTCCTCCACGCGTTCGATGTACTCGTACTGGCCAGACCATGAGAGCGAATACCCAGTCGGCAGTTCGACACGCTCTGCCACCACCTGCCGGGCTTCCTCGACATAGCCGCCGAGATCCCGGTCCGCGATGTCGATGAAGACAAAACCGGTGCGCCGGGCGTTTTCTGACCGGATCATGCCCGGCCCATCGACCACGCTGACCTCCGCCACGGCTCCCAAGGGAATGTGCGCCCCGCTTGGCGTGACCATCGGCAGGTCGCGCAGGCGGTCCGGGCTGTCACGCCAATCCCGAGGATAGCGCAGGTTGATGGGGAAGCGCTCCAACCCCTCGACGCTTTCGGATATCGTTTGGCCGCCAATCGCGGTTTGCACGACCTCTTGCACATCGGCGATGGACAGCATGTAGCGGGCTGCAGCCTGACGGTCGATGTCAATCTCGATGAACCGCCCGCCCACGGGCCGCTCGGCATACGCCGACGCGGTGCCCGGAATGTCTGCCACAGCGCGCTCTACGTCGACGGCGATCTGCTCGATGATGTCGAGATCGGCCCCGGAGACCTTCACACCCACGGGCGTCTTGATCCCCGTGGCAAGCATGTCGATCCGGTTCTTGATCGGCTGTATCCAGACATTCGTGACGCCGGGCACCTGCACGATGCGGTCCAGTTCGTTGCGGATCTTCTCCATCGTCATGCCTGGCCGCCACTCATCCTGCGGTTTCAGGCGAATGGTGGTCTCGATCATGGTCAGCGGAGCCGGGTCAGTCGCGGTGTCGGCACGACCCAGCTTGCCATGTACGGCCTCGACCTCGGGCACCTGAGCGATCAGCCTATCCGTCTGTTGCAGAACCTCGCGGGCTTTGCCGATGGACACGCCGGGGTAGAGGGATGGCATGTAGAGGAAATCGCCCTCGTTCAGGGCTGGCATGAACTCTGTTCCGAGACGGCTTGCGGGGTACCACATCGACCCGACCAGAGCCGCGGCAATCAAAGTGGTCGCAAAAGGCCAGGCAACGGCTGCGTCCAGAAAGGGCCGGTAGAGTGCCATGCAGAGCAGGTTGAGAGGGTTCTTGCGCTCGGGCACGATGCGGCCCCGAATGAAGTACCCCATCAGCACCGGCACCAAGGTCACCGACAGAATTGCCGCGGCCGCCATTGCATATGTCTTGGTGTAGGCGAGCGGTTTGAAGAGCCGCCCCTCCTGCGCCTCCAGCACGAAGACCGGTATGAAGCTGACCGTGATGATCGCCAGCGAATAGAACAGCGCCGGGCCAACTTCGGACGCACATTCCCCGACGATCCGCCATCGGTTTTCGGGCGTCAGCTTCTCGCTTTCCATGCGCCGGTGCATCGCCTCGATCATCACGATGGCCGCGTCGACCATGGCCCCGATGGCAATGGCGATCCCGCCAAGGGACATGATGTTGGCGTTCACGCCCTGCGCTTTCATCACGAGGAAGGCCGCGAGAATGCCCAACGGCAACGAGAGCACGATCACCAGCGAAGAACGAAGATGCAGCAGGAATGCCCCGCACACGAGCACGACCACCAGGAACTCTTCGGTCAGCTTGTCCGACAGATTCGCGATTGCGCGTTCGATTACGCCCGAGCGGTCATAGGTTGTGACAATCTCGACGCCTTCTGGCAGCGACGCCCGAAGGTCATCCAGCTTTGCCTCAACGGCCTCGATCGTGGACAGCGCGTTCTCGCCCCAGCGCATGATCACAACGCCGCCGACCGCATCACCCTCGCCGTCGAACTCGCCTACCCCGCGCCGCATCTGCGGGCCAAGCCGCACGTCCGCGATATCGCCAAGGGTCAGGGCCGCCCCCCGGTCGTTCACCATCAGGGGCACTTGGTCCAGATCCGCGATCTCGTTCACATAGCCCGTGGCGCGCACCATGTACTCGGCCTCGGCCATCTCGATCACGCTGCCACCGCTTTCACGGTTCGCGGCTTGAATGGCCTCACGCACCTTGGTCAGGGGAATGTCGAAAGCACGGAGTTTGTTCGGATCGACCACGACCTGATACTGTTTGACCATGCCGCCGATGGTGGCGACCTCGGAGACGCCCTCGACCGTTTGAAGCTCGAACTTCAGGAACCAGTCCTGCAGTGTCCGCAACTGGCTGAGATCGTGCCCGCCTGTCCTGTCGATCAGCACATACTGGTAGATCCAGCCAACACCGGTGGCGTCCGGGCCAAGCTCGGGCGCGACGCCCGCGGGAAGATTGGATTGCACCTGCGCGAGGTACTCCAGAACCCGCGACCGCGCCCAGTAGAGATCCGTGCCGTCCTCGAAGACGATGTAGACATAGCTGTCGCCGAAGAACGAGAACCCGCGCACGTCGACGGCCCCCGGCACCGCAAGCATTGCCGTGGCAATCGGGTAGGTGACTTGGTCTTCGACGACCTGCGGCGCTTGCCCCGCGTATGGCGTCTTGATGATCACCTGCACGTCGGAGAGATCGGGGATGGCATCGACGGGCGTGGTCTTGACCGCCCAGATGCCGCCCGCCGCCAGCATGAGCGCCAGGACGACCACAACGAACCGGTTGGCCAGCGACCAGCGGATCAGAGCCGGGATCATGGCGCCTCTCCGACGCCGATCAGGGTCAGGGAGAAGTCCGCACCTTTCTCGATGAATAGCGCCACGTCGGTGCCGATCGGCAGTTGAGTGAGGTCAACATCGGGGCCGAGGGGAAACTCCATGGTCATCCCGGGCATGCCGATCTCGGCAAGCGGCCCGTGGGTGACGTTGGCTGTGCCGTGCTCCGCATCGACGCTGTTGATCTGGCCCATGGCCTTCATCGGCGCAGGTTTTGGCTCAACTCCGCTCAGAACCAACCCTTTCTCCGGGTCGCTGATGATCGAGAGGGTCGCATCGCCGACAGCGATCGTGGTGATGTCGAGCGCCTCTGCGACAGGGAACTCCATGGTCATGCCGGGCATGCCGATCTGGGTCAGTGGCCCATGTGTTGCGTTCACGGTGCGGGCTTCGGTATTCACGCCGTTGATCGTGCCGTCGACGACCATCGGCGGGACGGCGGGCTCGGTGGGCGCTTCGGTTATGTCCTCGCCTTGTGGCCGGACACCCACGACTGTGAAGAGGCCATCCTCACCCTTTGCCAAGTCGAACTCGACCGGTGCCTCCAAGGGAACATCGCCGGCGTCAAAGCCCGCGACGGGCATATCCATACGCATCGCTGGCCAGGCGAGCGCCGGGATCGGATCGTGGCTGAGGGTCAGCAGGCCATCTTCGGTGACCGCATGGACGATGCCTGTCCCTGTCGCGTCGATCCCGTCATCGCGCCCAAGGTTGGATATCGCGAGCAGACCATCGGACGCCCGGAAAGCCGAGAACTTCACGACCTCTCCCGATGACATGTCGTCAAGCTGCACATCGGATCTGACGGAGAAACGCGTCTCCAACGCGGGCCAATCCAGCGCGGCGATCTCCTCATGGCGGATCATCACCTGCCGCCGGTCTGCGTCGATGGCGATCAATTCGCCAACTGCGACCGCAGGTTCCGCCTCGGTCGGTGCAAAGCGCAGCAGTCCCGCATTCAATGCGCTCTCACTGTCGATCAGGAACTGCGCCGAGGCGACAACTTCGTCTCCCGGGTTCAGCCCCTGGACGATCTCCGTCCGGCTCCCGTCACCAAAACCGCCTCTAAGACCTGTCGTGACGAGACGGGGCCGAAAGACGCCATCACCTGTTTTCAGGATCACACGTTCCGCACGCCCGGTCCGGATCACGGCCTCTGACGGCACGGTCACCGACTCGCGCATTTCGTTGGGTAACAACGAGACATTCGCAAACATGTTCGGTCTGAGGCGACCATCACTATTGTCGAAGCGTAGACGCACCCGAAGCGTCCGGGTTTCCGGATCCAGCTCTGGGAAGATGTAGTCGATCTCCCCGGCGAAGACTTGGCCCGGCTGATGCTCGAACCGGGCCTCCGCCTCCATGTCCTGGGTTAACCGCCCGATATCACGCTCGAAGACATCAACGAGAAGCCAGACCGTCGACAGATCCGACAGCGACATTGCGCGAATGTCGGGCTGCAAGTACATCCCGTCCGCGCCTGCGAGAGCGATCACGACACCGTCTTGCGGTGCATAAACACGGATGTTCTGCGCAGGAGAGTCAGCAACTGCCATCTCGTCAATCTGCTGAGGCGAGACCCCAAAGTTACGCAGCTTGCGGCGCGCAATCCGGATTTCCGTCTGATCCTTGCGGCGCGCGGCGCGCAACAACTCGGAGCTGGCGATGGTGATTTCAGGTGCATAGAGCTCGAACAGCAGTTCACCGCTGGCAACGCGGTCACCGACCGCCCGCACCTTCAGACGCTCGATCCAGCCCTCGACGCGCATGTGAATGTGACTGGTTGCGTGCTCGTCATACCCCACGAAGCCAACGGTCTCGATGCGCCGCGCCACGTCTTCGACCTGCGCGACGGCAGTGCGCACGCCAATGGCGTTGATCTCTGCCGCCGACAGCTCGATCTCTTCAGGGTCACCCGATGGCTCGTCTCCCTCGTAGACAGGCACCAGATCCATCCCCATGGGGGACTTGCCCGGCCCGTCCTTGCGGAAGTTCGGGTCCATTGGCGCCACCCAATAGAGGATGTCCGGACCAGCGCTCGCACTGGCCATATTAGTTTCCATCCGTTGGCGTTCCCACCAGACCCCACCTGCGAGCCCGGTACCGAGCGCCATGACCGCAAGGGCCAAGTAACGTCCGCGCATGTTTCCTCATCACACTGACTTCGACGGCCAAGGCCGCCAGAGCACCGCCGATAGGCGGCAGGATCGGATCGATCCTCAGATGTGTCGCGGAGGTTTGTCGGATGTATCTGGAGGCGCCTGGCTGAAGAGACAGCCAAGATCATTTCGGCGGTGAGCGCGCTCAATGAGCATAGTGCGAGCGTCCAAACGGGGCGCTTTCGATGCTACTGGACAACACGCCATCATGTTGCACGATCCGTGATAACCCTTTGCATCTGACTCGGCATCAGAGGTTGAATGACTGTGATGCGCGTCATGGTCATGCATCATCTTATGGGAGCCGTGATGGAGGTGAGCCTCTGGCGTCTCAACCGCTGCATGGTGCACGCCGTGATGGCCTGCGCCGCCGACAGACGCGAATGCCGGCATCGCGAGCGTCGCAATCACTGCCATGCTCGTCAGAAGCCAACTGAGTATGCGCGTAGTCTTCACCATCAGAGTTTAATGTAGGCTCGATTTTCCTCATTTCGAGTTCGAACCTAAGGTCTCCAGTAGGTGGAAGGTCAAGGAGCAAGTTAATGCTTGACCCTCCAGTTACTGGAAGCGTGATAAATCCTATGCAAAGCGAGCCCCTCAGAACCAATGGAGCGGTTAAGATGAAGCGCCTATGTACCACTCTCACGGCTCTCGCTGTCGCTGTCGCTGTCGCTGTTTCTGGCATCGCATCTGCGCATTCGAAGAAGGAGAAAACGGTACCGGCTGACGGTGCAGTCCTTTCGGCTTCGCCGTCGTCGATTGGTATGACCTTCGATATGCCGATGCGTGTGACCATGATCAAGCTCACCAATAGCGATGGCGATGAGCACGAGGTCATAAGAACAGACAACATGGCGCCTCTGACGGACTTTGCGGCCAGTCCAGAAAGCCTCGAGCCTGGGCAGTACACCGTTGAATGGCGTGGTCTTGCCGAAGATGGGCACGCCATGGAGGGCAGCTTCTCATTCAAGGTCGAGAACTAAGCCCACGTGCTTTCAGAGCTTACTGCCGCCGACACCGTCACCTGGCTGTCCATCACCGTCAAAACGCTGACCTATGCTACGAGCCTGATGGCGATTGGCGCACCAATGCTGCTCGCTGCGCTTCGCACGCTCGATGAGGACGAGCGTCGCTCACTCGCGTGTCTAGGCGCTGTCTGCGCATTCATTGCGATCTTTCTCGTCGCAGCGCGCCTCCCGATCAGAGCGAGCTTCCTAATGGGCGGGACATGGGAGGGCGCAACCAGCGTCATGATGTTGGGGATCGTGGCGGATAGCCCACTTGGCACATCTGCGCTTGTTCGGACGATCGGCCTTGTTCTGACAATTGCGGTCTTGCTGCGTCATCCTACCGGCATCTGGATTGCTTGCCTGGGTGCGGCTCTCGCAGCCGCCTCGTTCGGATTGCGGGGGCATACGCTCGAAGAGCCGCGCGTCATACTTGGCATCTTGATCACTGTGCACATCCTCGGTCTTTCGTTCTGGTGGAGCGCCCTCGTACCCCTCATCAGAGCCGCCACGCATCATCCGGCAGATCGAGTCGGCGAGTTGGCGCACGAGTTCGGTCAGAGAGCGCTCTGGGTCGTTCTCGGTCTAGCTATGGCCGGTGGAACGATGCTGGTTCTGTTCGGCGTGACCAATATTGACGCTATCCGCGCACCTTACGGTCAGGCCTTTGTGGTCAAACTCATCGTATTCGTCTTGGTGATGGGATTCGCAGCGGCCAACAAGTTGAGACGGACGCCAGAACTCCGGTCTGGGCGATTGGATGCAGTCGCACGGTTCAAATCGAGTGTGCGCATCGAGGCTGCCTTGATATTGCTGATCCTAGTTACCACGGCTGTTCTCACGACGATGACCGCACCACCCAAGTAATCAAGCGCGGCACCTAAAGCATCCATGTCTTGCCAATCATCCAGATCGCCATGGCAACCATCATCACGTTCTCGGTGAACGACAGGAACCCGAGTGGCACGTTGCTGCCACCGCCAACACAGGCGCATTTGAGGTCTCGTTTGTCGATCCAGACCGCCTTGACGACCGATACACCGCCGATTGTGCCGATCACGA
>JBCBOR010000121.1:0-9201 GCA_039821125.1 Pseudomonadota bacterium | reverse complement strand
TGATCGATCTCTATCACCGCAATGATCTGGTCGAGGGGCGCTTTGCTCCAACCGGGCAGCCGGTTGATCTCGCCGCCATATCGGTGCCGGTTCTGAACATCTTTGCGACCGGTGATCACATTGTACCGCCGCCCTGCTCGCGGGCGCTGGGCCGGTTCCTTGCACCGCACAAATACACCGAACTGGCGCTGCCCACGGGCCATGTCGGCACGTTTATCAGCGCGCGCTCGCAGACCCGGCTGGCCCCTGCGATCACCGACTGGCTGCGGCGAACCGATCACACCGGCGCGATCTGAACGCGTGCGCGCATGTGACGGGTTTGCAAACAGGGGGGCAAGGGCTTTATCCTGCGCACAGATCAGCGATTGCATTGGGCCGTCGGGCGCTTATTTTGAATGGATAGCCCAGACTGTCATCGACACATCCCGGAAGGGCCGGAGCTTATGACAACACTTTCACGACGTCTTTTTCGCGCGGCGGCCCCTCTTGCCCTGACCGCGCTGCTGGCGATCCCGTCGGGCGCTGGCGCGCAGGGCATCGCAGGACCGTATCTCGCGGCGCAACACGCCGAGGGGCGCGGCGATGTCGTGGCGGCGGCCCGGCTCTACTCCGAGGCACTGGCCCGCGACAGCGAGAACGAGGCCCTGATCGAACGCGCCATGCTGCACCAGATCGCAGCCGGCAATGTCGAGGAGGGGATCGCGCTCGCCCGCCGGTACGAGGACGTGCAGCCCGGCCATCACCTCGGTGTACTGGCGCTGGCGACAGACGGGCTGATGAAGGACGACCCCGAGACGGTGCGCGCGCTGCTCGACAGCAGCGGGCCGTTCGTGGGTCGGGTGATCGATGCCTGGGCGACCTATGCCTCGGACGATGCCGAGGGCGCCATCGCCATGCTGCAGGAGCTGGAGAACGCCGACGACAATGGCCTGCCGGGTCAGATTGTCGCCGCCTACCATGTCGGCCTGATTGCAGCGGCGATCGGCGATGACGAAATGGCGGAGGAGGCGCTGAGCCGTGCCGCAGATCTCGCCGATGGCGGGACCCTGCGCCTGGCGCGCCTCAGGGCCGGCGCGCTTGCGCGTCTTGGCCGTGACGATGATGCCATCGCCGTGATCAAGGAACGGCTGGCCGGGACCTATGGCAACCTGCCGCTGACACGTCTGGCCGAAAGCATCGAGGCGGGACAGGAGCCGCCCGTGATCGTCGACACCGCGTCCAAGGGGGCGGCCGAGGTGCTCTATGGCGTCTCCGGCCTGCTGGCCCGTGGGCGCAACCGGCTGATCGCGCTGGCCTACTCGCGGCTGGCGACCTATCTCGATCCCGACTTGACCGAGGCACAGCTTCTGATCGCGCAGATCCTCGACCGGGACGAACAGTACGAAGCCGCGATCGCCGCCTATGCCAAGATCCCTGACGATGCCGCCGAAGCGCTGACCGCTCAGATCGGCATGGCCGAGGCGATGCAGGCCGCGGGCGAGGCGGAGGAGGCCATCGAGGCGCTCTACGAGACGGTGGATCGCTTCCCGAACGAACTGGAGGCGCATACGTCGCTCGGCGACATGCTGCGCCGTGAGAGCAAGTTCGAGGATGCGGGCAAGGCCTATGACGGCGCGGTCGCGCTGCTGCCCTCGATCGAGCCGTACCACTGGGCGCTGTTCTACCAGCGCGGCATCACCTTCGAGCGCTCGAAGCAGTGGGACAAGGCCGAGGCCGACTTCCGCAAGGCGCTGGAGCTCGAGCCGGATCAGCCGGATGTTCTGAACTATCTCGGCTACTCCTTTGTCGAGCTTGGCCGGAACCTCGAGGAAGCCGAGAAGATGATCGAGAAGGCCGTCGAGCAACGGCCTGAAGATGGCTACATCGTCGACAGTCTCGGCTGGGTGCTCTACCGCGTGGGCGAGTTCGACCGCGCCGTGCCGCATCTCGAGAAGGCCGTGGAACTGCGCCCGGTCGATCCGATCATCAACGATCATTACGGCGACGCGCTCTGGATGGTCGGGCGCAAGATCGAGGCGGTGTTCCAGTGGAAACGCGCACTTTCGTTCGAGCCAGAGGATGACGTCGCCGAGCGGATCCGCAAGAAGCTGGATGTGGGTCTTGACGTCGTGATCGCCGAGGAGGAAGCCGCGGGCAAACCGGCGATCATCGGGCGCTCGACGGACACCAAGGACGAGGGCGACACGACCAACGATGGCGGATGAGCAAGCGCCCGCCGGGGAGCTTGCCTACGCCAAGGTCAACCTGACGCTGCATCTCTGCGGACAGCGGGCGGATGGGTATCACCTGCTGCATTCGCTGGTCGTCTTCCCCCGGATCGGTGACTACCTGACATGCGAGCCGGCCTCTGGCCTGTCGCTGTCGCTGGAAGGCCCCTTTGCCGAGGGGTTGTCGGCGGGCGGTGACAACCTCGTGCTGCAGGCCGCCGAGCAGCTTCAACTCGCGCAGGGGATCGGGCAGGGCGCGGCGCTCCGGCTCGAGAAGAACCTGCCGATTGCCTCGGGCATCGGTGGCGGGTCGAGCGACGCCGCAGCGGCGCTGCGCCTGCTGTCGCGGGTCTGGGACACGTGGACGCCTGCGGATCTGGCGCTCGCGCTCGGGGCCGATGTTCCGGTCTGCACCTGCGCTCCGCTGGCCCAGGTGATGTCCGGCATTGGCGAGATCCTGCAGCCCGCGCCGCCGCTGCCGCCGTTCTGGATGGTGCTGGTCAATCCGCTAGTCGGTGTGCCGACGGGCGCGGTGTTCGGCGCGGTCAAGGACAAGACCCCGCCCGCTGGACCGGCGATGCCGGATCAGGGCTTCACGGCATTCGATGACCTTCGCGGCTGGCTCGGGACGCAGCGCAATGATCTGCAGGCCGCGGCGGAGGAAATCTGCCCCGCCGTCAGCGAGGTCCTCGCAGCTCTTTCTGACGCGCCCTTCGCGCGCATGTCAGGGTCCGGCGCCACTTGCTTCGGGCTCTACGCGACCGAGGCCGACGCGATGCTGTCCTTCGAGGTGATCAGCCAGGCCATGCCCGAGTGGTGGATCGCGGTCGCCCCGGTCGGTTCAGCGACCTGACACAAGGGTGCGGCAAGGACGCACCCTACACGGCGCCGCGCAACACCCCGTAGGGTGCGTCCGTGACGCACCCTTGTGGAACGAAGATCAGCTTTCGCGGCTGATGACGAACTCGGCAACATCGATGAGGGCCTGACGCAGCGCCGTATCGGGGAAAACCCCAAGCGCTTCCACCGCCGTGTCGATCTGCCGCCGCGCTGCTGTCCGGGTATCCTCCAGCGCGCCGGTTTCCCGCAGATACCCCATCGCGGTCGCCACATCGGCTTCGGACTGCTCGCCCTTGACGATCGTCCTCGTCCAGAAGTCCCGCGCCGCTGCGTCCCCGCGCGCCATCGCCAGGATCACCGGCAGCGTCACCTTTCCCTCGCGGAAATCGTCGCCGGTGTTCTTGCCGAGAGCCGCCGACGATCCTCCATAGTCGAGGTAATCGTCGGCCAGCTGGAACGCCATCCCGAGCCCCTCACCATAGGTGGCGAGTGCTGCAATCCGATTCTCATCCGCACCGGCAATCACGCCGCCGACCTCGGCGGCCGCCCGGAAGAGCGCCGCGGTCTTGCCGTGGATCACCTGATTGTAGCGCGCCTCGTCCGTTGTCAGGTCATGCGCCGTCGTCAGCTGCAGCACCTCGCCCTCGGCGATTACGGCCGAGGCCGTCGACAGGATATCCAGCACGCGCAGCGACCGGCACTCCACCATCAACAGGAAGGCTCGGGCGAACAGATAGTCGCCGACCAGCACGCTCGACTTGTTGTCCCACAAGATGTTCGCCGTGGTCCGGCCCCGGCGCTGCGCGCTTTCGTCCACCACATCATCATGCAGCAGAGTGGCCGTGTGGATGAACTCGACCGTCGCTGCCAGCTTCACATGATCGCCGCCGCCATAGCCACAGAGATGCGCCGCCGCCAATGTCAGGATCGGGCGCAGCCGTTTGCCCCCTGCCTCGATCAGGTGGGCCGAGATTGCCGGAATGCGCGGCGCGTGTTCCGATGCCATGCGCTCGCGGATCAGGTGGTTCACCGCTTCCAGATCGTCAGCGACCAGGCCGACCAGCCGCTCGAACGCGGCCTCTGGCGCACCATGTGTCTCGCTGATGGGAACTGCGCTCATCGCACCCCCTCGACGCGTTCGGCGTGATGGCCTATCAGCACCGACATGGAAGAGTTGCTGCGCACCAATGATCCCACCCTTATTCCGTATGCCTCGGCCCTTTTGAAGGCCGAGAAAATCGAGATCTTCGTGCTGGACTTAAACATGAGCGTTCTCGAAGGTTCCATCGGCGTTTTGCCGCGCCGGATCATGGTGCGCGAACAGGACCTGGCTCGGGCCCGCCGGGTCCTTACCGATAACGGGATCGAGCCATACGAGGCCGAGGGCTGGCTGTGACGGCGGGCGATACCGACGAGATAACCGAAGATGTGCTGCTGGGCGGGCGGGTGCGCCTGCTGCAACCGGCCACAGGGTATCGGGCCGCGACCGACCCGGTTCTGATGGCGGCGGCAGCGCCTGCAACGGGTGCGATCGATGCGCTTGATCTTGGCTGCGGGGTCGGAGCGGCATCGCTGTGTCTGGCGGCGCGGGCGCCCGAGATCACGGTGCACGGGCTCGAAGTGCAGGAGGCCTATGCCAATCTCGCGCGCCGCAATGCCGAGATGAACAGTGCCGCTTTCACCGTCCATACCGGTGACCTGCGCGACATGCCACGCGCGCTGAAGGAACTGACCTTCGACATCGTCATGCTGAACCCGCCCTGGCACGCGCCCGAAGCACTGGCCTCGCCCGATCCCGGGCGCGATCTGGCGAACCGGCGCCAGGGCGTGATGCTCGAGATCTGGCTGACCGCGGCCCTGTCGCGTCTGCGTCCGGGTGGCTGGTTGATGGTCATCCAGCGGATCGAGGCGCTGCCCGAGATCCTCGGCTCGCTCGCGCACCGGACGGGCGATATCGCGGTCCTTCCGCTGGCGGCCCGGGTCGGGCGCGATGCCAAGAGGATGATCGTGAAGGCGCGCAAAGGCTCGCGCGGGCCGTTCCGGCTGGCCGCGCCGCTGATCATGCACGCGGGCGCGTCCCATGTGAGCGATGGGGATGACTTCACCGACCAGGCGCGGGCGATTCTGCGCGACGGGGCGGCGCTGGATTTCTAGGCCCGGTCCCGTTCCATCCACAGGTCTCCACCCATGGTTGCTTTCTGTGGAAATGCACGCGCGCATTAACCATTTAGTGACATTTCGCCCGAACATTGATCTACTGTTAGGACTGGTTGACACAACAGGAGGGCACCGATGAATGTTTCGTCTCACCTTGATCAACTCCGCATGAAGCACGAAGCGCTTGATGTTCAGATCAGGGACCACGAACGAAAGCCCGGCGCAGACAGTCTCGAGATCACAGCGCTGAAACGCGAGAAGCTGCACCTGAAGGAAGAAATTCAGAAACTCACCCAAGTCACGCACTGACGCACAGGCCGCTCCGAGCGGCTTTTTTTATGTCGAACGGCGATCCTCGCGCGCCGGGTGCGGGCGAGGATTGTTTCGGCTGATCACATTTTTTTTGCAGCGGATCCCCCGGAGGTCCGGCTATGCTCGCCGCGTGGTTGAACAGGCCACGTCAGAGCACGATCGGAGACCGAGATGACCCGTATTTCACGGATGACCGCAACAGTCGCCGCAGCCTTTTCCGCTGCGATTTTGTTGACCGCACCGATGGTTCAGGCCGCCGAAGACCTGATCAAGCTCGAAAGCAAACATGACGTGGCAACCACGCTCGACCGGCTCGAAGCTGCGCTCGGAAAGGCGGGGGCGACGGTCTTTGCACGGATCGATCACGCCAAGGGCGCTGCGGGTGTCGGTGTCGACATGGCTCCGAATCAGGCGCTGATCTTCGGCAATCCGAAAATCGGTTCCGAGCCGATCGCCGCCGCGCCAACCGCAGGACTTGATCTGCCATTGCGCGTCGTGGCCTACGAGGCGGACGGCAAGACCTGGTTGGTCTACCGTGATCCCGCGGTTTTCGCCGCGACGCATGATCTGCCCGCCGATCACCCCAAGGTCAAAGCCATGACAGGCGCGCTGAGCAAGCTGACCGCAAAGGCCACGGGAGAGTAGTCTCCCCCGCCGAGACGCGTCCCGGTTACGGACCGGGGCGCAAACGCCCGGCTGATCAGGCGGCGGCTTTTCTCGCGAGAGCGTCGCGCAGATAGGCGACTGCCCAGCGGGCAAAGGCTTGATTCGCCACATCCCGCCCGAGACTTTCCAGCGCGACATCCGCCACAGCGTCGGCGATCACCGTGCCCTTGCGCGTCTCGACAAGATCGCGTGCGAACGGTGTGGTGAACTCGGGGTGGGGCTGGATCGAGATCGCATCGGGCTGTTCGGGGTCGCCATAGGTCAGCATGGCGTTCTCGCAGAACGCACTGGTGGCGAGCACCGTTGCGTCCTCGGGTATCGCCGTCACCTGATCCTGGTGCATGGCGTGCATGTCGAACGCGGACGGTGTGTCGCCCATCCAGCCCGGACGGTGCTGAACCTCATAGCCGTGGACCCCGCAACCCCAGCCCTTGCCAGACTTCTCCGCCCGGCCGCCAAACGCCTCCGCCATGATCTGGTGGCCAAAGCAGATGCCGATCATCGGGACACCGGCGCTGCGCGCCGTGCGCAGGAATGTCTTCAGCGGGGCCATCCACGGCAGATTGTCATAGACGCCATGCTTCGAGCCTGTGACGAGCCAGGCATCGCAGGCGTTCGGGCTGTCCGGCAGCGTGCCATCGGCCACCGGGTAGGCCGCGATCTGGATGCTCGGGTCCGCCGAGCAGAAGAGCGCGCCGAACATCTCGGGAAACCCGCCGTGACCCGTGATCATCTCCTCGGGGACGTACCCGGTTTCCAGAATGCCCAGCTTCATGTGCAGCTCCTCGCAGATAACCCTGAGATATAGGGCATTGGAGGGCTGCACGAAAGGCGGCGCATGCACTCAGAGATCGACAAACCGCATCCCATCGGCAAAGGCGCTGAGCCCGGACATCTCCTCACGCATCCAGGCCAGCAGGGTCGCGATCCGTTCCTGGGTCTCGGCCCCGCGCGGGCAGACAAACCGGAATTGCGCGCCGGAGCGCATTGCGGTCTCGAAGGGTGCTACCAGCCGGCCCGAGGCGAGATAGCGTTCGACCAGAACGATCCGGCCCAGCACCACGCCGCTGCCCTCGAGCGCCACATCGATCGAGTGGTCGGCGTTGGAGAACCGCGGCCCGTGCACCCAGTCACCCTCCTGCTCGGTGATGCGCCCCCAAGCCTGCCAGGTCGGCGTCGGGTTCAGTATATCCATGCTTTCGTCATGCAACAGCAACTGGCCGTCTAGGCTTCCGCCTGCCGCGGCGATCTGCTCGGCGACCGCAGGCGTGCAGACCGGAGTGAGCCATTCCTCGGCCAGGACCTCGCTGTAGAGGCCCGCATCCTCGCCGGTGCCGAAGCGGATCGCCGCATCGACCCCATCCCGCGCAAAGTCGAGCATCCGAAGGCTCGCGACGAAGCGCAGTTCAAGCCCCGGATGCCGCTCGGTGAACCGGAAGAACCGCGGCGCCAGCCATTTCGCCGTGAAGGCGGGCCCGGCGGTGATGGTCAGATCGGTCTCATCCTGCAACTTGTGCACGGCGCGGGCGGCTTGGCGAATATTGTCGAACCCCTCGGCGACGCCTGGCACCAGGGCGTGTCCCGCATCGGTCAGGGCGACCGCCCGGTTGAGCCGCGTGAACAGCTCGATCCCGAAAAACTCCTCGAGCTGTTTGATCTGGTAGCTGAGCGCCGCCGGGGTCACGAACAGCTCCTCCGCGGCCTTGGCGAAGCTCATATGGCGGGCCGCGGCCTCGAAGGCGCGCAGGGCGGTCAGCGGGGGCAGGCGGTCTGGCATCACGTAACGTCAGTTAAGCTGATTTGAACCGATATGCAGAAAGACTCGTTTGCAGCGCAGCATAACGCACCCTAACTATCGTGTCAGCAGCAAGAATTTGCCCAACCATCAATCGGAGTGATGATATGATTAAATCTTCCTTAACACCGCCAACCATCGATCAGGCCACCATCGACCTCTATGTCGCCAAGGCCCGGCGTGAGCGTTCGATCGCCTTCGTGACCTTCCTGCGCGCGATTTTCGCAGGGGCCAAGACCGACCGGTCGGATGCTCTGGCGCAGCCGATCCGGGCCTACCCGGCCTGAGCGCGCCAGCTACCCTCGCACATGAAAAAGCCGGAGCGATCGCTCCGGCTTTTTCAGTCCTGGGACCATGGCCGTGGCCAAGGTCATCGCAACGACAGGTCAGCTGAAGAACTGCCCGCCATTGGCCGAGATGGTCGACCCGGTGATGAAGCCGGCATCATCCGAGGCGAGGAAGACAACGCAGCGCGCGATCTCCTCGGGTGTGCCAAGACGGCCAACCGGGATCTGGCCGATGATCGCCTCGCGCACCTTCTCCGGCACCGCCATGACCATGTCGGTGCCGATATAGCCCGGGCAGATCGCGTTGACGGTGACGCCCTTGAATGCGCCTTCCTGCGCCAGAGCACGGGTGAAGCCGATATCACCAGCCTTGGCGGCGGAGTAGTTCGCCTGGCCCATCTGGCCCTTTTGCCCGTTGATCGACGAGATATTGATCACACGGCCGAAGGCACGCTCGCGCATGCCGGGCCAGAGCGGGTGGGTCATGTTGAAGAGACCGGTCAGGTTAGTGTCGATCACCTCTTTCCACTGTTCCGGCGTCATCTTGTGGAACATGCCATCGCGGGTGATGCCCGCATTGTTGACGAGGACGTCGACCGGACCGAGCTCGGCCTCGACCGCTTTGATCCCGGCTTCGCAGGCAGCGTAGTCAGCAACCGACCATTTGAAGACCGGTATGCCGGTCTCGTCCTTGAACTTTGCTGCCGCTTCGTCGTTGCCCGCATAGTTCGCGGCGACGGCGTAGCCCGCCTCCTTCAGCGCTTTCGAGATCGCCGCGCCGATGCCGCGCGACCCGCCGGTGACCAGTGCAACCCGTGCCATTGTTTCCTCCAGTGTCAGGTTTCTTGGGGCAAGGGTGCGTCACGGACGCACCCTACGTGATGGTGTGCTTCGTGGCGTAGGGTGCGTCCGTGACGCACCCATCTGGATGGTCAGG
>JBCBOR010000120.1:0-9224 GCA_039821125.1 Pseudomonadota bacterium | reverse complement strand
TCGACGACGATTGCCGCCTGCTATGTCGCGCTGAAGCATGTGTTCGGCGAGGTTCCGGCCAATGCCGGCGTGCTCGAACCGATCGACTTCACCATCCCCGAGGGGTCCCTGCTGGCAGCCACGGCACCGCGTCCGGTCGGTGGCTACACCGAGACGATCCTGCGGCTCATCGACCTCGTCTTCCAGGCCATGGCCCAGATCGCGCCCGAGCGATCCAATGGCTGCGCCTACGGCACCATCAACGCCTTGTCGCTCTCCGGGCACCGGACCGGGAAGGATGGCTCGACCGGCGCGCGGTGGGTGATGTTCTCGTTCTTCGGGGGTGGCCATGGCGGGCATCCATCGGGCGATGGGCTGAACCACGGCAATGCGCCGATCTCGACCGCAACGATTCCCCCGCTGGAAATCCTCGAGGCTGCTTACCCGATCAAATTCACCCAGTGGGCGCTCAGGCCCGATAGCGGCGGCGCGGGCCAGCATCGCGGCGGACTTGGCGCAATCTACGAGATCGAACTGCTCGAGCAGGAGGCAACCGGCTTTCTCTTCGGCGACCGTGGCAAGCATCCGCCGCGCGGCGTCGCGGGCGGCGGTGACGCGGCGATGACCCGGTTCAGCTATCCCGGCCCAGTCCGCCCCGTGCACCCGCCGATGGCCTCGAAGGTGACAAACGTCAAGCTGACCCGCGGGCAACGCGTCAGGCTCGAGACACCGGGCGGCGGCGGCTATGGTCCGGCCGAGGCACGGGATGAAGCCATGCGTCAACGCGACCGCGATCTTGGGTATGTCGAGGGCGATCAATGATCCGCGTCGCTCTTCTTGTGGCCGCACTCGGCCTCCCGGTCGAGGCAGCGTCGCGAGACGTTGCGATCGTGGGCGACGGCGTGACACGGGCATGCACGCTGCTCAAACCGGACGGCGTTGCAAACCCACCTGCGGTCATCTTGGTCAGCGGCTCTGGCCCGCAGGACCGGGACGAGACGATCCGAGGTTCGAAACCGTTTCTCCGCATCGCAACCCATCTTGCGCGGGAAGGGATCGCCTCGCTGCGATGTGACGATCGCGGCGTTGGCGGCTCGACCGGATCGAAGGACGCGACCCTGGCCGAGGAAGCGGGTGATCTGCGCCGCGCGCTCGCGTTTCTCTGCGGAACAGATGGTCTGGACCATCGACGCATCGGCGTGCTCGGTCACAGCATGGGCGGCGTCGTTCTGTCGCTTGCCGCTGCCGAAACGCACCCGGCCTTCGCGGTGCTGCTTGCCGCGCCCGCGGTCAAGATCGGCGACCTGCTGCGCATGCAAACCGCCACGCGCCTGAAGCTGAACGGCGTCCCGGCCTCGCGGATCGAGATCAACGATCAGGTGATCGCTGCCCTGACCCAAGCCAGCCTGTACGGCGACGCCACGCTGCGGGTCGAGGCCGAACGGCTCGCCCGGGATCTGGGCGGCAACGAGACGTGGGTCGATCAGAAGGTCGTCTTCTTCGGGTCGCGCATGTTCCGGTCTTTCCTCGATCACGACATGGCCGCATACCGCGACCTGAGCATGCCCGCGCTGGCCCTGTTCGGCGGAACCGACTGGAAGGTGGATGCCGGGACGAACGCAGATGCCTTGCGGGCGCTCGCGCTGCCCGCCCTGACAGTGATCACGCTCGATGATCACAACCACCTCTTTCAGCGCACCGCTGAGGGCCGCCCGCTTTCCGCCACCGGCCCGGCCCCGTCGACCGAGACACTGGACCAGCTCTCGGCCTGGATCACAGCGACGCCCCCTGCCAAGCCTTGCGAGGATGTGCGATGAGCCTGACAATCGGCGTCGATGTCGGTGGCACCTTCACGGACATCTTCGTTCTGGATCCGGCGACCGGCAAGGTGCGCACCGGCAAGGTTCCCTCGACCCGGGACGATCAGTCGGTCGGTTTCATCGATGGGATCGCCGGGCAGGTCCTGTCCTTCGCTGATATCGCGACGGTGATCCACGGAACCACGGTTGGGACCAATGCGCTGCTCGAGCGCAAGGGCGCAAAGACCGGCCTGATCACGTCAGCCGGTTTTCGCGATGTGCTGGAGATGCGCCGCCGCGATCGCCCGCAGACCTGGGGGCTGCACGGCCAGTTCGATCCGGTGATCCCGCGCAATCTGCGCCTCGAGGTTGCCGAGCGCACCCATGCCAACGGCGCCGTTGACACACCCATCGATCCGCCCGAGGTGCTCGCCGCCGCGTTCCAGCTGCTGGATGAGGATTGCGACTCCGTCTGCGTCTTTTTCATCAACGGGTACGCCAACCCCGAAAACGAGCAGGCCGCAACCTCTGCGATCCGCGAGGTCTGGCCAAACCCCTATGTCACCGCCGCAACCGAGATCATCCCTGAGATCCGCGAGTTCGAACGTGTCTCGACCGCCGCGCTGAACGCCTATCTCCAACCGGTCGTCTCGTCCTATCTCGACCGTCTTGAAGGCGCGCTCGGGCGCCGCGGCTCGGACGCAGACATCCTGATCGTGCAATCGAATGGCGGGGTCATGTCGGTGGACGCCGCTCGCGCCACGCCAGTGCGCACCGCGCTGTCCGGGCCTGCCGCGGGGGTCATCTCCGCCAGGGCCATCGCCCGGGCGGCAGGGTTCGAGAACCTGATCACCTGCGACATGGGCGGCACCTCCTTCGATGTATCACTGATCGCGAACGGGGAGGCCTCGCTCTCGCCCCAGACGGCCATCGACTTCGGCATGGTCATCCGGTCTCCGATGATCGAGATCACGACAATTGGCGCCGGTGGCGGGTCCATCGCCTGGGTCGATGCGGGCGGGCTTTTGCAGATCGGTCCCGAGAGCGCGGGCTCCGAACCCGGTCCGGCCTGCTACGGTTTCGGCAACCTCAGGCCCACGGTGACGGATGCCAACCTGCTGCTCGGACGGATCAATCCGAACCGGCCTATCGGCGGCAAGCTCGAGCGCCTCGATCTCGACGCGGCACGGCGCGCTGTTGAGGCAGATGTGGCCTCGCCGCTTGGCCTCGACGTGATGGACGCGGCCGAGGCGATCCTGAAGGTCGCCAACGCGAAGATGGCCGGCGCGATCCGGCTGGTGTCGATTGAACGCGGGCATGATCCTGCCAAGTTCGCCGCGATGCCCTTTGGCGGCGGCGGGGCCTTGCACACCGGCGCCTTGATGCAGGAGGTCGGGCTCGGGTCCGCCATTGTGCCGCGCTTCCCCGGTGTGACCTCGGCGCTTGGCTGCGTGGTCGCCGATATGCGTCAGGACCGAGTGCAGACGGTGAACTGCATGCTGACCGAGTTGGACTGCATCGCCTTTGGCGCCGAGATTGAAACCGTTGCCGAGACCCTGGAAGCGACCTTGATGGCGACCGGCTCGCAATTGGTGGGAACGGAACGGACGCTCGAGCTCGACACGCTCTATCTCGGCCAAACCCATGCGGTCGCGGTGCCGATCCCCGACGGTCCGCTGACATTGGACGGGATCCAGGCGGCGTTCGATGCCGCCTACCGCGCGGCCTATGGTCGGCTGCTGAGCGGGATTGCCGTGCGGATTCTGAACTATCGCGTCACGGTCACCGGGCGACGCCCGGAGTTCGACATGCGCGTCTTTGCCCCGCCCTCGGGGCCAATGCCTGAGCCAAGCGCGACGCGTCAGGTTCGCGTCGGTGGCGCCGATCTCGCGACACCGGTCTATGCCCGGCTCGACCTGCCGGAAGGCAGCGCGATCGCCGGTCCGGCCATTCTCGAACAGCCCGACACAACCGTTTTCGTGGACCCGGGTCTGATTGCGCGCACCGATCAGTTCGGCAATCTCATCCTGACGCGCGAGGAGTAGATGGACCGCCTCGATGCCCCCCGAACAGCCCTGGTTCTGGTGGACCTGCAGAACGATTTCCTGCACCCGGACGGCGCCTATGGCCGCGCTGGTCAGACATCCAAGGCCATCGCGGCACTACCGGCAAGGCTGGCCCCTCTGGCTCGTGCAATGCGCGAGGCGGGTGGCTGGATCGTCTCGACCCATTTCACGCTGGTGCCCGGCAAAGGCGGGGTGCCGTTCATCTCGGACCATCTGGCCCGGCTGCGTCCGTTTCTGACCAAAGGTGATTTCGTTCCCGGTGGCTGGGGCCATGGGCTGGTCGATGATCTGGCGCCGGCAGATATCAGCATCGAGAAGGTCGCCTACTCTGCCTTCTACCAAAGCCGGATGGAGTTCGCGCTGAGCCGTGCCGGGATCGACACGCTGATCTTCGCCGGGATCGTCACACAAGGCGGCGTCGCCTCGACACTGCGCGATGCCCATGTGCGGGACTTCCACACGATCGTGCTCTCGGACGGTTGCGCCAGCTTCCGGGATGCGGTGCACGACACGGCGGTTGCCGATATGGGCACCCTCTCCACCGTCATGACAGTCGCGGAGGCATTGGCTATAGTCCGGGCATGACGTCCGAACACGCCATCCCGTTCTCGACATACCCCGCGCCGACTGGCTACCGGGCACCAGATGAGTAAGGCACAGGGCACCGGGCAAAGCGGGGCCGAGAGCACCGTCTCCGAGGATGTACCAGCATCGTTCGATACAGAGACGGACGTCGTCGTAATCGGTGCCGGAGCAGCAGGGATCACCGCCGGGTTGCGCGCGCTGGAGACAGGCGCCGAGGTTCTGGTGCTTGAACGTGACCGGCAGCCCAGCGGGTCAACGGCTCTGTCGTCGGGCTTCGTTCCTGCACCCGGAACCCGCTTCCAGAGGGCAATAGGGGTCACGGACAGCCCGGATGCCTACGCCGCGGACATCCAGCACAAGGCCGCGAACGGAGCCGAACCCCTCATCACGCGCACGGTGACCCATGCAATCGGACCCGCGCTGGAATGGCTTGAGGACCGGCATGGTGTGCCTTGGCAGGTGCTGGACGATTTTCTCTATCCCGGCCATTCGGTCCACCGGATGCACGCGGTGCCCGAGCGTACCGGCACCGGTCTCGTCACGCGCCTGCTGACGGCTGCCGGGACCGCTGGCCTGCCCATTGCCACAGGCGCTCGGGTCACAACCCTGTTCCGAACTGCGCACCAGATCAAAGGGGTCGCGGTCACCCGCCCAGATGGACAGACCGAGACCATCGGATGCCGCGCCCTGGTGCTTGCCTGCAATGGGTACGGCGGCAACCGGGATCTCGTCGCCCAGCATGTCCCGGAAATCGCGGCAGCTCCCTACCATGGCCATGCAGGCAATACCGGCGATGCGGTCCTGTGGGGGCAAGCTCTGGGGGCCGCGACGCGAGATCTGACGGCCTATCAGGGGCACGGCTCGCTCGCCCATCCGCACGGCATCCTGATCACATGGGCGCTGATGACCGAGGGCGGTATTCAGGTTAACACCCGTGGAGAGCGCTTCGCCAATGAACACCGCGGCTACTCCGAGCACGCGGTCGATGTATTGGCCCAACCATGCGGCGCGGCCTGGGCGATCTATGACAAGCGCCTGCACGATTTTGCCATGGGCTTTCCCGACTATGCTCAGGCGGTTGTGGCCGGGGCCCGAAAGACCGGGACGCCCGAGGAGCTCGCTGCCAAGATCGACGTGCCAGCAGACGCTTTGGCCGAGACCATCAGGACCACACAGGCGTGCGCGGCAGGCGAGAGGGCCGATCCGCTGGGCCGCGACTTCACGCAAAAGCCCCCACTGGGTGAGGCGCTGTCAGCGATCCGGGTGACGGGCGCGCTGTTCCACACACAAGGCGGGCTGGTGGTGGGCACAGATGCCCGCGTGCGCAGGGCAGACGGCGCACCGTTCCCCAACCTCTTCGCGGCGGGCGGTGCGGCCTGCGGCGTCTCCGGTGCGCGGGTCGAGGGCTATCTCTCTGGCAACGGACTGTTGACCGCCATCGGTCTTGGCTATGTTGGCGGCGACGCAGCGGGATGATCAGTGCGGGGGGCATAATGGAGATCGCGGTTCTGGGCGGCGGCAATGGCTCGCTGGCAGCAGCGGCGGATTTGACCGATCAGGGGCACGAAGTCCGTCTCTGGCGGCGCGATCCGGGGACCGTGGCAGAGATGCGGACATCGCCGCTCACTCTGAAGGATCACCTCGGATCACGCGAAGTCCGGATGCATCGGATCACCGCCGATCTGGCCGAGGCCATTCAGGGCGTCGCGTTGATCGTCTGCCCAACGCCCGCCACGGCACAGGCCGACATTGCGAGCCGGCTGGCGCCGCTGCTGGCGGATGGACAGGTGGTCTTCATGCCGCCCGGCAGTTTCGGCAGCTATATCATGGCGCGGGCCATGCGTGCCGCCGGAAATTCAGCCGAGGCCATGTTCGCGGAGGCCGGAACGCTTCCCTACCTCACCCGCAAGCACGGGCCGGATACCATTGCCATCACCACCCGCGCCACCCGCCTGCCCACGGGCGTTCTGCCGCTCCGGGCCAAGGACCGCGCGCTCGAGATCATCCGGCGGGCCTACCCCTCGGTCGAGGATGCGGGCGATGCGCTCTCCGGCGCATTGATGAACGCAGGCCCGATCATCCACCCGCCGCTGATCCTGATGAACGCAGGCCCGATCGAGCATTTCGACCATTGGGACATCCACAACGAAGGCACTCAACCCGCGATCCGCCGGGTGACCGATGCGCTGGACGGCGAACGCATGGCAACGCGCGAAGCGCTCGGCTATGGCCCGCCGCACTTCCCACTGATCGAGCACTACACGACCGACCGCTGGATGTACGGCAACATGGCGCACGACAAGCTGACCGATAGCGGCGACTGGCGCGAACGGCTGATCCTGACCGAACACCGCTATATGCGCGAAGATATCGAGATTGCCTTGGCGTTCCTCGTCTCGACCGCGGACTGGGCCGGGGTGCCGTGCCCGGTCGCGCGTGGTTTGCTGGCCTTGGGCTCGGCGGTGTGCGGCGCGGACTTTCGCACGGCGGGACGGACGCTGGAGACCCTTGGTCTTGCCGGTCTCGACCGTGCCCAGATGACAGCACTGCTGGAGACCGGACCATGACCGAGATCATTGCAGCCGCAGGCGCGGGTCGCATGGGTCGCGGGCTGGCCATTGTCTTCGCCTATGCTGGCCACCCCGTACATCTGATCGACCTGAAGGCGCGCCCCGACCCGGAAGGCTTCGCCGAGGCGGCAGAACAGGAGATCGCGCAGACACTTGCGATGTTGACGCGGTGTGGCCTGTTCAGCGCCGACCGGATCGATCCGATCCAATCGCGGATCACCCACGTCCCGGGACCTGATGCGTCGGATGCCCTTGCCGCCGCAGACATCATCTTCGAGGGTGTGCCGGAGACGCTTGACGCCAAGCGAGAGGCCTTCGCCACCATCTCGGCCCATGCCCGGCCGGACGCGATCATCGCCTCGACGACATCCACGATCCTGTCGGACGACCTTCAGCCAATGGTCTCTGGTCCTGAACGGTTCCTGAACGCGCACTGGCTGAACCCGGCCTATCTCGTCCCGCTGGTCGAGCTGTCACCGGGTGCCGAAACGGATCCCGCCGTGACCGACCGGCTGAAGGCTCTGCTGGAGCGGATCGGCAAGGTTCCGGTCGTCTGCTCCGCCAGCCCCGGTTTCATCGTGCCGCGCATCCAGGCGCTCGCCATGAACGAGGCGGCGCGGCTGGCCGAGGAAGGTGTCGCCAGCCCTGAGGATATCGACAAGGCGACAAAATACGGTCTGGGCTTTCGGTTTGCGATCCTCGGGATGCTCGAATTCATCGACTGGGGCGGCGGCGATATCCTCTTCCACGCCAGCCGGTACATGACAGACGCGATGGGCGACGACCGGTTCCGCGCCCCCGACATCGTCGAGCGCAACATGGCCGAGGGACGGCGCGGACTGGCGGACGGCGCGGGATTCCTCGACTATGACGGCATGGACGTGCCCGCCTACCGGCAGGAACGGCTCGCCGCGTTCGTCGCCATGCTGCGGCATTTGGATATGGTACGACCGCCGGCCTGAGATCACGTCAGTGGATGCGCCCGCCGCAGCTTCGCGCTAGGACGGAGCATGTTTTCGCGACTCTCCATCCCGACATGACGCTGCCAAGCCTGAAACAGATCGCGGTCTGGTCCGTTTCGGTGGTGATCGCCGCGCTTGGCGGGCTGATCGCCACGTGGATTGGCACGCCTTTGCCCTGGCTTCTGGGCGGTATGGTCGCGGCGGCGGTTGCCCTGATGCTGGGCGTCACGGTTGCGGGCGAGCCGATCAGTTTTCCGCAAGGCCCGCGCATGGCCTTCATCACGATCATCGGGGTGGCGATCGGCGGCTCGGCGACGCCCGGCATGTGGGCGGAGGTGGGAGAGTGGTGGATCTCGCTCGCCGGGGTCGCGGTGTTCGTGTTGGCCGCCCACGCCATGAACTACCAGTTGTTCCTGCGGGTGGCAGGCTATGACCGGCCAACGGCGTTCTACTGTGCAACGCCCGGCGGCCTGATCGAATCCGTACAGCTGGGCGAGGAGGCCGGCGGCAACCCGGCCCTGCTGACCGTGCAGCACTTTTCCCGCATCGCGATCACGGTCACGCTGGTGCCGCTGATCTATTGGGCCATGCGGGGCGAGGCGGTGGGCTCGGCAGCGGGCGTCGGCTTTGATGCGGCCGAGACCGAGATCGGCCTGGTGGATCTTGTACTGTTGGCCGGTTGCGCGGTGCTTGGCGGCTGGGGCGGGCGCAAGATCGGCTTCCCCGCGGCGATCATCACCGGGCCAGTGATCCTGTCGACCCTGGTGCACGCGTTCGGCTGGACCGAGGCTCAGCCGCCCGACTGGCTGATCGCCGTGGCCCAACTGGTGATCGGCCTAGGCCTTGCAATGCGGTTTCGCGGGATGACGCGCGGCCTGCTGATGCAGGGCATTGGCCTTGGTCTTTGTACCGTGACGATGATGCTGGCACTGGGCGCAGCGCTGGCGGGCGCGATCTCGCTGACCGAAGAGCACAGCTTCCAGATCCTCTTCATGTGCTATGCCCCCGGCGGCGTGGTCGAGATGGGGCTGATCGCGCTATCGCTCGGCGTCTCGCCGGTGTTGGTGACGCTGCACCATATCATCCGTATTGGCCTGACTGTGGTGATCATCCCGTTGATCGGGCAACGGATTCTCACACCGCCGCCCTGACACGCGGGTGCGTCACGGACGCACCCAACGGGGGGGAGCGCCACAAGGCGGAGGGTGCGGGCGGGTCGCACCCCCCGGTCAGGGCACGGGGTCGGCGCCGCCCCGGTCGGGG
>JBCBOR010000119.1:0-9232 GCA_039821125.1 Pseudomonadota bacterium | reverse complement strand
CAAAAACGGAACGGATGGCATCTCGTCGCAACGGGTAGTTGTTTCGCGGAACGGAAACGCTCAACACGTCGCCTTCGCGCACAACGTCGTGCAGGCATTCTGATCCGCCTTTCGACTCCAGCTCTCGCTTGACGCCAATAGTATAATTCGAGGTTTCGCCCGGACCATTTGTCAACGAGTACTGACGCGTCAGCCCATTGGGCAGATGCACATCTATGTGGGCACCGGCCTGACCGGTTGGCAGATCGCCTTCCAGAGCGGCCAATTCAAACCGCATGATATCCGTGGCCGTCGGTGTTTTGGACAACACCCGGACCCGCGTGGCGTCGGCTGCAGCTTTGCCACGGTCCGGCATCGTCGCAAGTTCGGCATCGACACGGGTATATGTCGGCTCGATCGGGGCTTCAGCCGGCTTGGATGCCGCGTCGGTTTCAATTTGGCTCCTCAGATTGGTCAAAACGGTGTTCAGATGGCGCAGATGCCGGGTTGTGTTCTCGCCGATGCCTTTGGCCAGACCCCGAATGACGGACCGCGCGGTATCCACCGGCTGCACGAAAAAGATCAGCCCGAATTGCCCGGAACCTTTTAGCACCACCGCCCCGGTTTTGACCTCGGCCTGCAATTGCGACCAGGAGATCTCTGCGCTGTCCGGAATATCAGCAACACCGAGCGCTGAGATGATCATGTCCGCAGGGGCGTTGATTGGAAGCGGGCGCAAGGTCTCGAAGCCTTGCAGAACGCGCTCGGACCAATCAAATGGGCCGCCATCCTCAAGCGCGGTCCAGATCAAGCCAAACTGCTCTTTCACCGGGAATCTTCGATTACAAACAGTGCGTGCCGGTGCATCCGCCGGATGGGCAGGTATGTAGGTGCAGTTGGCGGATCGATTTGAGTAACGCCAGCCATGGTACTGACACTTAAGCTCAACCCCATCATTGATCCCGATGGACAGGCGCACCCCACGGTGCAAGCAGCGGTTTTCCCAAACGTTGACATACTCATCATCGGCTCGCCAGACCGCCATTTCTTGCCCGAGCAGCTGTGCGTGAAACACATGACGCGGGATCAGATCCGAAGAGCTGGCAATTGGATGCCACTGCAGGTGAGGGTCAGACATATCTGAGCGATCTCCTTATTGGGCCGTGGCTGGCAAAACGCCGTACTGCAGGTCAAGGTCACGTAGCCAACGCCGATAGGCGATGGAGACTTTGTCCGCTCGGATTGGAGTTTCCGCGCGAGGGTCCAGCGGCAATTTGCGGGGCATCTGATTTTCCAGAATCGGTTTGTCTTGCCCAAGAATTGTCTGCTGAAACAAGCGGATATGCTTGTCCAACTCGGTATGATGATCAATCACGCTGAGCATGAGATGCGCTCTTACATGCTCTTCATCCAAGGGTTGCGCGAAGACCGCAATCGCATCCAATCGTACCGCGTCGTCCGGGCTTGATTTATATAATACCGCGCAGAACGGATGCGGGACGCGGTAGGCATAGTCAGCGACCACGCCTTCGTTGGACGCCGCCGATGCCTTGGGCTGATAGAATTTGCAGTCGTTTGCTAGAATTTCCCAGTCTTCGGGTCGGTACGACACGTTGTATTCAACCACTTCAGTATGTGGTTCTTCTCCCAGTATGTCCTTATGGACAAAGGGGAAATGCGCCATATCCAGAAAGTTCTCGACAACGCGTGGCGCAGAGGTGTGAACGCCGACCGAGAGAGCGTTCATGTTCCGACGCCCCGGCTCTGCAAATTCGGGAATGTCGAATATGTCTCGGCTGGGGGTCCCCAGAACAGCCCATATGTAGCCATACTTGATCTGAGCCTGAACCTTCTGGGCTCTAGCGGCCGGGTCTGCGCTACCGCTCCAGACTTGGGCATCGCCAGTTTCATCCAGGACAAAATGGAGGGGTTCGCCCAACAGCCGCGTTTGTTCGACTTTGCCGGGAATCAGGTCATCAATAGCGGAAATGACGTGCCACAAGTCGTAGACTATGGGGTCAACAGCACCGTTTTCGTCTAACATCCGGTTCCTCCATTTTCAGTTTGTGCACACGATGTGGGCGGCGCAGGTTAATCGTTGGGCAAGAGGCTTGTTGCCTTCAGAAGCGACCGGGAGCGGTCACAAATTGTTATACAATCCTTGCATCATTGCCAGCAATCTGCAACAGCTTGAAGCGGTAAGACCGCAAGATGTCAAGCAAGGCCGTGAACGGGTCAGCAGTTTCAATCTGGGAGAGACCTGCAGCGCGGGTGAGTGGAGAAATGACAGACAAGGCAAGTGCAATAGTATCGGCTGTGACGCAGGCAATTCTGGACCACAATCTGGTGCCCGGCACCAAATTGGGTGAACGAGAGCTAGCTGAAATCTTCGGGTCGAGTCGGGTCATCGTGCGTCAGGCCTTGGTCGAATTGTCTGATGGCGGGCTTGTAAGCCTGCAACGCAATCGTGGTGCGTTTGTCGCCAATCCCAGCCTCGCAGAGGCGCTCGAAATCTATGACGCGCTCACCATCATTGAACAGTCAGTAGCCGAGATATTGATCGAGCGCGGCGCAGCCGCCCGCCTTGGCGAGATGCGGCAATTAAACGAACGCCAGCGCAAGGCGATCGAAGAAGAAAACCGACAACTCTCTCATGACCTTGGGCGGGACTTTCACACTGCTCTCGTCAGGCTGGGACGCAACCGACAGATCGAGGAATTCCATGCGCGCTTGACCCGTCAAGCTGCGCTCCTTTCCAGCCTTTATACAACAGATCCAGAGGCCTGCGGCTTTGTGCATGATCACGACGATATTCTGGATTTGATTGAGCGTGGCGAAGTCGCCGCTGTCAAACGCAAGATCCAGACGCACAACCAGGTTGTCGCGCGCAGCTTCAATTACGACCAGGTCCGCGAGCAGTCCCTTCCCCTTGCTGAGTCCCTGGCACCCTATCTGCCAAGTAACGCGAGATCTGCATAGTGACCTTTCAAAAGTGGAAACGATCATGAACACGCGTATCACTGAGGCTTTCCGTCGGCTTCCGAAGATCGAGATGCACCTTCACCTTGAGGGTGCAATCCTGCCGGGGACGGCAGTTGAGTTGGCGCAAAAGAACGGGGTTGATTTGCCCCCGCACGACAGCCCTGAAGACCTCTATCAGTTCAATGGATTGGATGATTTTCTTGCCGTTTATGGCGCGATTGCCAGCGCAGTTCTGGACGTCGATGATTTCCGCCGGATCACCTATGAAATGCTTGAAAGTGCGGCGAAAAGTGGGGCGCGCCATGTCGAATTTTTCATCAGCCCGCACGCCCATGCAACGGTCCCTTTTGCAAAACAATTCGAAGGTATCCGCGCCGGGATGGCCGAAGCGCAAACTGATTACGCCGTCACATCACTGATAATTCCCGGCATGAATCGTGAGCTTGGCCCAGAGAAAGGCGAAGAGTATCTGGACGAGGTTCTCGCCAACCGCGCGGACGATCTGGTTGGGCTTGGGCTGGACTATTTTGAGGCGCCTTACCCACCGGAACCCTTTGCGGCTGTGTTCGAGCGCGCCCGCCGCGCTGGCCTCAGGACATCCGCTCATGCAGGAGAAGCCGGACCAGCCGCCTTTGTGGCCGGGTCAATCGACAGCTTGAAAGTCGACCGGATTGATCACGGATATAACATCGTCGACGATCCCGCACTTGTCGCGCGCTGTCGGGATTTGGGCATCATGTTCACTTGCTGCCCCTCGACGACGATGAGCACGACAAAATACCGCAACCTTGGGTCGCCCGATCACGCCATACGCCGCATGAAAGAAGCAGGCCTTGTCGTTTCGATAAATTCGGACGACCCGCCAATGTTTTTGACCGATCTCAACACCGAATATGTTCTTGCCCACGAAAAACTGGGCTTCAGCCTTGAGGACATCAAAGCCTCGATCCTCGCGACGATTGACCATGCCTGGGTAGCCGAGTCCACGAAAGCAACATGGCGCGAGGAATGGACACCGCAGATCGACCTGATCCTTTCGGAAATAAACGCCTAACCAAAACTAAAGACTGCCAACAGGAGAAAAACCATGAAACCAAGTCAATTCTTTTCGCGCAGGCAACTGCTCCAGACATCAGCGGCCGCGGTCGGCACGGCAACACTCGCCCCGACCATGACATTCGCAGGGTCAGACCTCTCGGCCCCCCTTGATCCCAAGAATATGACGATCGCTTTTGGGCATGTGGGTCCAAAAACGGATGAAGGCTGGACCTGGACGCACCACCTGGGCCGCCAAGCGGTAGAAGCCGCCTATCCGGATGCGACATATATCGAAGTTGAAAGCGTCCCGTTCTCTGCGCAAGGGTCCCGAACATTTCGCCAGTTTGTTGCACAGGAAGCAGATATGGTCTTCCTGACGACTGACTATGGGGACCTGTCAAACCCGATCATTGACGGAAGCAGCGACGTGGCTTGGATGGAATGCGCCGCCTATGATCCGACCGACAACAAGCGCGCCTACTATGTGCGTCATTGGGACCCCTCCTATCTGATTGGCGTTGCGGCAGGTATGCTCTCGGAAACGGGCAAGCTTGGGTACGTTGGATCCTACCCGACGCCCGCCGTCCAATCATCAATCAATTCGTTCCACCTTGGTGCGCGCTCGGTCAATCCCGATGCGACGACCAGTGTTGTCTACATCAACTCGTGGTTCGATCCGCAGGGGGCCAGTCAGGCGGGACGTGCATTGGTGAATGGCGGGGCAGACTTCCTGTTCGGGATCATGGATGAAGCAGCCTATTTGCAAGTGGCCGAAGAAGCCGGCATCTGGGCGGCCATGTGGAACACTGACATCCGCCAATACGGTCCAAACGCTTATGTCAGTTCGGTGTTGCTTGATTGGACTGATTATTATGTGGACCAGGTCAAAAAGCGGGTCGAAGGCACGTGGAGCGGCAACGGGCTTGACCTTCTGCCGATGGGCGCCGGGGTGGATCGCGATGAATGGGGGCAGAACGTTCCTCAGGACGTGCGCGACCATGTCGATGACATCCGCGCCAAGATGCTGTCGGGCGAGTTCAACCCCTTTGTCGGACCCATGAATGACAACCAGGGCAACGCGCAGATTGCCGACGGTGAAGCATTGTCGGACGATATGCTGTATGCGTGGCCGTTCCTTCTGGAAGGTGTCACCGCCAGTTCATGACCGACGATGAAAGTCGGGAAGGCAATCGCGCCTTCCCGAACATCGCTGTATTCAAGGCACTTCAATGACCAAGCAGCATTCGGCCGTCAAACTGGACGGGATCACCAAGACCTTTCCAGGTGTCATCGCTAACGAAGACGTCTCCATCGATTTCCGAAAGGGCGAGATACACGCACTCCTGGGGGAAAACGGTGCAGGTAAGTCGACGTTGATGAACGTCCTGACCGGAATCTACAAACACGACGGAGGCAGCATCTTCATCGAGGGGCACCCAGTCGAGTTTGCCAATGCGTCGGATGCGATCAATGCGGGCATCGGAATGGTGCACCAGCACTTCAAACTGGTGAAGGCGTTCACTGTGGCTCAAAATCTCCATATGGGTTGGGACAAGACTCCGAAGTGGATTTCGCAGGAGTTTCTCAAGCAGAGCGCAGAAGATTTGGCGCAGGAATTTGGTCTGGATGTCGACCCAGAGGCGTACGTTGACGACTTGTCAGCGGGCGAACAGCAGCGCGTCGAGATCGTGCGTGTTCTTGCCCGCGGCACCCAGGTTCTGATCGTTGACGAACCCACGGCGGTGCTGACTCCGCAAGAGGTTCAGAGCCTGTTCAAGGTGTTGAGGGCGCTCAAGGAGAGCGGGCGCACCATCATCTTTATAAGTCACAAGCTTGACGAGGTCCTCGACATTTCGGACCGGATCACCGTTCTGCGCCGCGGCAAAGTCGTCGCAACACAAAACGTCGCAGACATGACGACCCGCAAATTGGCAAACCTGATGGTCGGCCGCGACGTGGTATTTGAGCGGATGGACCGGCGATCACTCCATGACACGGACAGGCGTGAAATCCTGCGATTGCAAAACGTCACTGCAGTAAACAGCGCAGGTGCGAAAGCGCTCGATTCCGTCGATCTGTCGATCAATTCATTCGAGATTCTTGGCGTAGCCGGGGTTGCCGGAAATGGTCAGCGTGAATTGTCAGAGGTCATAACCGGCATGCACCCGACAACAACAGGGGACATCATGATAGGGGGGGAACCGACAGCCCGGCTTGGCGCGGACGCGATCGCAAAATTAGGCGTTGGCCATATTCCGGAGGATCGCCTGAAAAGCGGCTTTGCCGGTGACCTTCCCGTTTCAGCCAACGCTGTGCTGCGCAGCTATGCGAACGCGCCCTTGTCGTCAGGGCCCTGGTACAAGGATCGCGAGGCCATCCGAGTTGCAGAAGAAATGGTTGCGGAAGCCGATGTTCAAACTCCCGATGTGCATGTTCCGCTCAGAAACCTTTCGGGCGGAAACCAGCAACGCCTCATTGCCAAGCGCGAATGTCGGATTGCGAATCAACTCCTCGTCGCAGTCTACCCGATGCGCGGTCTCGACGTGGGTGCAGTCGAAAGACTGCGTGAGATGATCATGGAGCGTCGAGACGCAGGCGCGGCGATCTTATTGGTTTCGGAGGAACTCGATGAGTTGCTGGAAATGTCAGACCGGATTGCCGTTCTGAACCACGGCCGCATCGTGGGAGTTCTCGATGCCGAGGAGGCAACACTAGAAAAAATTGGCCTCCTTATGGGCGGCGAAACCATCGGATTGCACGCATGAGCTGGCGTCTTGAAAAGCTGAAATCGGCCCCGAAGAGCCGTGCGCTTTTGTTCCGTCTTGGCGCGATCGTATTCGGACTGCTGATTGCCGGGGCCGTTCTGGGCGTTCTTGGTTTCGATCCCCTTGCGATGGCCACTCAGGCCCTTGGGTACACGCTGGGATCGTCCTTTGGTCTTCAGGATCTTGGCACCTTGGTCACGCCGCTCCTGCTTACTGGGCTTGCAGCCATGGTAGCCATGCGCGTCAATCTCTGGAATATCGGCGGTGAGGGGCAGTTCTACATGGGTGCCTGGGCCGCGGCAGGCATCGGCATCTACATCAACGGACCAAGTTTCATCATGCTGCCATTGATGTTTCTTGCAGGCGCCATGGCAGGTGCGGCCTGGATTGCACTGCCCGCCTTTGCCAAGGCCCGCGCGAATGTCGACGAAATCATCACCACGCTCTTGATGAATTTCATTGCCTTGTTGTGGGTCGGGTATTTTGCGTCCGGCCCATGGCGCGATCCCAAAGAGGTCATCACGGCGTCGACTTTCAAGATCCAATACGCCCTGCCGGAATGGTTCGGCATCTGGAACATCGGCATATTCATCGTGCTCGCGGTCATCCTCGCAAGCTGGGTCCTCTTCAACAAAACCGTTTGGGGGTATGAGACGTCCTATGTCGGGGCGAACCCTGACTCCGCCAAATACGCCGGGATACCAGCAGGCAAACGCATTATCACCACGATGCTTTTGTCCGGCGCGATTGCCGGCATCGCGGGTGCCTTGGAAGTGAGCGGTACGGTAAGCCGATTGCAGGTTGGGATTTCCAGCCAGTTTGGCTACCTCGGTATCGTGATCGCCGCACTGGCTGTGGGCTCGCATATCGGGATCATCATTGCCGCCTTTCTGATGGGGCTACTGCTAAACGCCGGCATAATTTTCGAAACGCAAGGGCTCTCGCTTCATGCAGTGATCGCGCTCACGGGCTGGCTGTTGCTCTTGGTCGGGATTGCACAAGTGGCTGCCGGTTATCGCCTCGTTCGCATACCACCGGCGTCCCAAAAGCCAGCCGGCTGACGGAAGGGGATCACATGGAACTTCTCACAATTCTTGTCGGTTTGGTGTCCTCCGCATTTCTTGCTGGCGGTGTGCTAGCACTGGCTGGATTGGGCGAAACCGTCGGTCAACGTGCTGGCGTTTTCAATCTCGGGATCGAGGGTTTCATGGCTATGGGCGGCATTTCCGCCATCGCCGCCGTCGCCGCAACCGAGCACGTTGTTTGGGGCACCCTCGCGGCCATGTCCGTTGGGCTGATCTTTGGCCTTGGCTTTGCAGTGGCGACCGTTGTGTTTCGCGTCAACCAGGTTGTGTGCGGCCTCGCTTTCACCTTTCTGGGCACCGGGCTGGCGTCCTGGGTGGGAACGACCTATGCAGGCCGCCCGGCTGCGGCGAGTTTTGAAGCGGCGGCCCTTCCGGGATTGTCGGCCATCCCAGTCCTGGGAGATATGTTTTTCAACCACCAAATCCCGATTTATTTCGCGTTTCTGGTTCTGCCGCTTGCAATTCATCTTACCCTTTTCCGCACTCGCTTGGGTCTTTCAATTCTCGCAGTTGGTGAGAACCCCTCTGCGGCAGCCGCGACCGGCATCGCGATCGTACCGCTACGCATCGCCTGCGTCACTTTTGGGTGTGTCATGTCAGCGCTGGCTGGGGCTTACCTAACGCTTGTCTTCGTTCCAAGCTGGTCGGAAGGCATTACAGCCGGTCGCGGTTGGATCGCAATCGCGCTTGTAATCTTCGCAGCCTACAAGCCCGTCAGAGTTGCGATTGCCGCGTTCTTTTTCGGCCTAATCACGGCATTTGGGTTTACCGCGCAAACTTGGGGCTGGGCGGTTCCATCTGCCCTTCTTTCCGCGCTGCCCTACCTTGCCACGCTCTTCATCATGGTCATTCCAATGTGGAGCGCAACAAGATCGCGGTCTGCTGCCCGCCCTGCGGCCTTGGGTGCGCCATACTATCGCGAAGACAGGTAACGGAGACTGCAAATTGCCGCCGGTCTTCTCTGCCGCTTGTATCAGCGGTCGGTTCGCGGCCGCTCGGCAGCGGCTAAATGGCCGGCTTTCATGCCGCGTGGCGGCGTATGAGTTTACGCAACTGCAGCAATTCTCGTGCCGCGTGCGCGCGCAGAGAGAAAACTGAATTTACAGAATGGGCTCTTCGCGGTCATCTGACGCTTTCAGTCGGACTTCGCGTGCCATTTGGCGCTGCAGTTGACCGCTTGGCGGACTTTGCTGCCTTTTAACACGCCCGCGCCAACGGCAGCTTTGCTTGCTATGAGGAACCTACTTCTTACGTCTTTGCAGGTCGCGGAGCGTGATTCCTTCTGTGATAGCTGCTATTGCCTCGCCAACACGACGTTGTTCTGTTGGAGAGGTCTTTGCAGAGAAGACGTGATTGGTGAACATCCGTTTCTTTCCAGCTGTA
>JBCBOR010000118.1:0-9593 GCA_039821125.1 Pseudomonadota bacterium | reverse complement strand
TGCTTTCAGCCCGGCTGAGTGCGCAAACTACTTCACAAACTCTGGATACGAGCCAGATTGATCCGAAAATGCTCTAGGGCAGCACCATGACCATCACCGAACTGCTTGATGCATTTAAGGCGCGCAACGACGCCGAGGACGCTTACATCCGGGAATTCGGTCCGCAGCGCTTGGGACCTTCGGGAGACGTTTCCGAGGTGCTCTGCATTGATGGTAAGACGCGCCGGCCGACGTCACCGATGATGAAAGAGTTTTACCGCTATGCGCGGTGGTGGCGGTTCGACGCAGTTTTGCATCACTGGATCGATCCAGTCGACGTTGCGGAATTGATGAAGACGGGGCATGTGCCGAACCTAATTGCCAACGATTGCGATGAATACGGTGCCTTGATGGTGGTCAAGGACCCGATGACTGTGGCGTCAATTTTTTTGATCGATGATCCGCAAGCGGTCTACAACCGCTGCTACTTCGTATTCGACACGGGGCGCACTGAGCCGCGTATCATCACCGCCGGAGCGGAAGTGCATGTATTTAAATCGCTTCAGGACTACCTTGTCGCAGAAGCCGGGCTCGGCTCCTGAACTGGTGCTCTGAAGCGGCACGCGAAAGATGGAAGCGGGCACAAGTGCTCTAAACTAGGGTCCGAACCCAACTCGTAGTCCGCTTGATGCGGATCGAAGTCTCTGACTCACTGTAGCGTTGGAGCATCGCTCCGTTGGGGTGATCTGTCCCTGTCCCGTCGGTGTCACTGCACCCCAATGGTCGCAGGTTTTGCCGCTCGGATCTGGCGGTTCATCACTGAGATGTCGATCGCGACCTCCTTCTGCTGAGCGCCGAATGTGCGTGCACGCAGAATCCCGCGGGTGTGGCCTTTCAGCCGCCCGATCCCGGTTTCCGCCAGTGATCTCAGCCCGTAGTCGTTGTCCTTCTGCGAGGTCATGCGACCGTGCGCGGCGATTTCAGCGGCGTGTCTCTCGCGCTCGCTGCCTCCGTGGGGCGTACCGGGCGGAGGGATGGACTTTGTCGGTGGCGGCACGATGATCTTCGGTTGTGACTTGACTGGACGAGCGGCGCGGATGGCGTCTGTCACTGGTTGGCCGTCATAGGCGCCATCCGCGATGACCCTCCGAATATTGCCGCCCGATCCGGCAACGAACGGTCCGGCCATCGCGGCGTCCGAGGTATCGCTGTCCGTCAACTCGTGCGCGACGATCTCGGAGGTCGCCGGGTTGATCGAGACGTGGAGTTTGCGCCATGAGCCAGCGAAGGCGCCATCGGTTCGAGCCCGCTGGCGAACGGCGGCGTTCCCAGTGTTTGGTTCGGTCCCATTCTCCCGGCCCGTAGAACTTGAGCCCGGTGCTATCGAGCACGATGTCCACCGGTTTGGGAAGAGCGCTGGTGTGCATGTCGACGGCTACCGTCCGGCGACGCCGCGCCAACGTCGATCACCACCGTCAGGCCGATGCGGATGAAATGGTGCAGCGTCACCAGTACGGGCGAGACGCCGAGGGACAGCGCGATCAATCCCATCTCGACCACGCCGCCCGGTGCGTAACACATGAAGACGATCTGGATGTAACCGTCCGGTCTGACCGCTCTGCCGAGACCAAACATCTAATGATGGATAGTGTCCGCTTACGTTAAATGGACACTATGACGCTCCGGATTGGCGAAGCGGCGTAAACGTAGGAAGTGGTCGGACGACGAGAAGCGCATGATCTGTGCGCAAACGTGCTTGCCAGGTGTTTCGGTGGCACAAGTCGCAAGGCGGTACGACGTAAACGCGAACCAAGTCTTCAACTGGTTGAAAGACACGAGGTTTGCGCCGTCCGCTGAAGATCGGCATTGATGGTGTGGATGCCCGCACCATCAACGCAACGTCGGATCGTCTCTCTTCTCAGGCGATCCACCGTAGCCAATGGCCCGAATTCCTGCGACCACCTCTGTCAAACGATTTGCTAAATCCACAGAGTGAGAAGCGCCCAGTCTCGGATCCTTCGCCAGATCAGGACCGCGAGCGGTAGATCGTCGTGTTCGAACCGAGCAACACCCTCCATGCCAGGCCTTAGGCGTGATGTATCGAGGCCATGAAGTGGTTTACTTCGTGCAGCGAAGTTGACGTCCTTGCGCGCTGACACCGGCGCAACGCTGATCGTCGAAAGGTCAAAACCGATTTTTGTGGTGGGGATTGCATCTGGCTGAAACCGCCCGATTGCTCCTGCATTTAACCGTCCGCGCGCACGGGGGCTGACCATAATCTCAACTTCCAAAGTATCGGGATCAACAATCTCCAGCACCGTCGTGCCAAGGCTGACATAGCTTGAAGCACGTTGTTCCAGCGCTTCGGCCTGCACAATGCCATCAATCGGCGCAAGCACATCAGCCCGGCCAAGTTGAGCTTTAAGGGCGTCGTGGCGCAACGTTGCTTGCGTCGTCTCTATCTCCGCCTCGCGCAACGCTGCCGCATCGCGCGTACCGCGCGCTGCGTCACGCCGGGTGATTGCCGCACTCAGATCTGCGACAGCCAAAGCAATATCCGCTTCTATCTCGGTTGTGTCCATCCGCAGCAAAACAGTTTCGCCAGCGCGTACGGACTGGCCGTCCTTGACCGCAATCTCCGCAACACGGCCATCAAACGGTGCGGTCACGGTGCGATGGTTCTGAGCCACGAGGCTTGCAGGAAGATTTACTCCGTCGCTGACCGGCACTAAACCGAGCGCCATGACGGCCATAATGCAACCGATGACCTTGGCCGCCTTGCGCAGCCGCGGTTTGTAAGCGCCGTGCCGGCTGTGCGCGTTGAAGACTTCGGTCAGCGCCTGGGCAATCGGCTCTGGCAGCGGGCGCTCCTGCGTTGTGATCACAGCTTGCGTGGCCGCAGAACCGACAACAAGTGCGCAGCGGTTCGCACCCGGCATCCGTACGGCCCGCTCCATTTCCTCGACTGCGCTGATCCGTGCGGAAGCACGATCCGCGACCACGGCCTGGCCCGAGATGTGAACCTCGCGGACACATCCGCCCTGAAGCTGGCCCAGCATGATTGCGGGTTCTCCCGTGGCCCGAGCAATCAGGTCGGCGAGTTCTTGCGCTTTGGACCAGTCGCCGCTGGCAACCTCAGCGATCGCATTGAAAAGTCCCTGCGGTAGACTAAGGTGCGCGGACTGTCCACGCAGCCTGCAAATGGTTCGGATCATCTCCAACCGTTCATGAGCCAGAGAGACAGCAATCTGGTTCCCCGGCATCATTGCGACAGAGATCAACAGCGTTCGGCCTGCCTGATCCTCAAGCGAGGCGGCCAGCCGGGTCGGCGCCGCGTGCAAAACCGATGCACGGTCCTCGCTCTTGCGCGCGGCCTTCCGGTCCCCATCCAGATCTCGCGGTGTGCCCGCCTCGGCCAGAACCTCCATGGGGCTTCCTGGCTTGAACGCAACCACGCTCTCGGCATTTGTCAGGGTCAGGATCAGACCAACGAGGTCGCGTGCAAATTGCAGACGCTGGCTATGGGCTGACAGAAACAGAGCATCCAAAGCATCGGCAAGGCTTTGTCTGCCGATCACATCCGGTGCGCCGATGGGTTTTGGGTCGGCCACTACGAGCCACCAATCTGGACGGTAGCTTCAACGCCGGAAGGGCTGTTGATCCCGGCATTGGAGAATTCGAAAACAATCCTTACCGATCCGCTGCCGGGCTCGATGCGAGGGTCGATCGCCTTGACGATCGCGTCGACCCTTGTGCTTACCGGGGCGGCGAGATCCGCGCTGACCCGATCCCCGACACTGAGGTCAGCCATCAACGTTGCGGGCACGAAACCAACAATTTCCATCTGCCCGGAACCGACCATCACAAGCAGTGGGTCGCTGCTGCTGGCAAGGTGCCCGTTGTCGGCAAAAACCTCGACGACCGTGCCGGAGAACGGCGCCGTGATGCGCATTTGCGCCAAGGCGGCCGTTTCCAGATCGAGCCTCGCCTTGTTCGCGAGGATCTGTTCCTCTGCCGATTTCACATCGGCCTGTGCAGTGTTCACTGCGAACTTGGCCTCGTCGATTTCCCAACGAGAACCACCGCCCCGTTTAACCGCGCGGGTTACGCGGGTCAGACGTGACTGTGCATGCGCAAGTTGTGCTCTGGCTCGCTCCACGCCGCCCTGAGCTGCGACTGCCGCCTCAGCAATCGCAAGCCGCGATACCTGAAGCGAATCCTCAAGCTGGACCAAGAGATCGCCAGCAACGATCGTCTCGCCTTCGCCAACGGCGACCTCGGCGACGACACCGGGAACCGGCGCATGGATCTCGACAATCCGAGCAAACTCGGTCAATCCAGAAATCTGCGTTTGTGCGTTGGCGGATGCTGCGACCGCCCAAACAAGAACCGAAACGTACCAAAGACGCTTCATTGCGGCTCACCTAGAACGAGGTCCGAAAACCGTTGGGTCGAGAAAATGTGTGCAGAGGCAAGGCCAATCACGCCGCGCCGTGCAAGGCTGGCCAACGGGGCGTCATCCAACGCGCGCATCTTCGTTTCGGAGATCATACGGAACCCCTCGACGCGGTGCGCTACGCCGCCGCGCGCGATGCGTACAGTCGAATCTTCCAAAAGGCCGAGATCCGACAGCTCGCGCACCATGGCGCGGGTACGTTGCAGCGATTCCTCGTAGCGCTTGCAAAAGTCGATGATGCGGGTTGCGGTCTCGCTCGGTTGGTCGCCATCGAACAGAAGCGGATCCGGGCCGGTTTCGCAGAACCCGCTCGCTCCGACATCGGCACACAACAGCATGCGGTCGCTGCCTTCTTTCTCGGAGACCAGCGCAAACGGATATCGCCGCAGATAGGCCGGGACATAAGTGTCTTTGCGCCACGTTCCGTCGGCGTCGACGAATTCGTTGCGGCCCGTCTCATGTCCAAGCAAGGCAACTGGCAGGTGCGGCTCGGCGCTTGTAAACACGATCGGATATGCACCTTGTGCCCGGGGAAACTCCTCGGCCAGCAGCGGTACGGCATTTACGGTCGCGGAGAAGTCGTAGCGCCCCGGCGCCTTGTAACGCAGAGCGCCATGGCGTTGTGCCACCAATGGCGTCAGCGACCCATAACACAATGGCAAATTGCTGACGCCGGGGAGCGGTTGGGCAAGAACATCGGTATCTGTCATGGGTCAGGGATCCTGTTGATAGACAAGGTCACGTGGCAGGCGGTTCAGCGCTAGCTGCGAAAGCTTCAGGTAGAATTGACGAGCGAGCGACGCGTCCGCGCGCGCAACCCGGAGAACAACACCAGCCCCCGACGGTGCACCCAGAAGACAAGACGCATCGACGGGCACGGAGGCGATCAGCACGAACCCGGGAGCGCCAAGATCGTTGGAGGGCGTGAACCTTTGGAACCGGGCTGTCCCTGTACAAGCAGGATCAGCCATCGGTCGAAACTGGAGATCCGTGTCAGGCGCGAGATGTTCGCCAAGCTCTGACAGGCTCTGGTCAATGTCCGCACGGATGACCCGCGCAACCGGATAGGATATCTGGCCAAGATCGCGGTTGTGCACTGCGGACAACCAAGACCCTGTGACGCGTTGTGCCTCGCGCGGCTCCCAGACACCTTGATCGCGTAACGTCAGATCGAGTGCGGCTTGCCGTTCAGCGATCTGCTCCAGCGTTTTGTCGATGCGCGTCAACTCGGCGGTCAGAACTTGCGCTGCCGCGGCGTCACGCCCGCCTTCACGCCTGAGCGTTCCTTCAGCGAGCTCTCGCTCTGAGGTCAGAAGCGCATGTTGCAACGTCAGCTCGGGACTACTCAGGAGCAGAACAGCCGTTCCGGAGGGAACAGCCTGCGCTCGCGATGCCGAGACGACCAGCACGTTCTCGCGCACACGAACGGGTTCGCTTTCGTAAGTCACCAGTCGCGCGGGCAGATATTCGGTGTACGCAACAGGGACAAACAGAATGGCTGCCAAGGCGGCAAGACCCGTCGACGTCAGGGCTGGACGGATCCAAGAGAGGCGCTTGCCCCGGGCGGCACCGAAAAGGTTGATCAGCGGGCGAACGATCAGCGTCATCAGCGAGATCGCCGCTACGATCCATGATAGTCGCGGGTCGATCACATAAGCGGCCCAAAAGATCCCGGCAAAGATCACCCATCGGTAGAGATAGCTAAGCGCCCAGTAGCTGAGATGATACCGGCCGATCCGCTCGACCTTAACGCCAAGCAGCCAAAGGCCGACGCCGCGCGCAGCAGCGCTTGCCCTGGTCCCGAGATTCGGGCGGTCAGCCAGATCGCTATAGATGAAATAGCCATCCAGCCGCACCAGCGGATTGAGATTGAACAGAAGCGTCGAAGCGCCCGAGATCAACAGCACCTGAAACAAGACGCGTTGCAACTCACCCGGCGCAATGTTCGCCCAGACAAGAGCCACACACGCGGCGATCCAGACCTCGAAGTAGATTCCGCCAAGGCCGACAATGGCCCGGCGCCAGCGGCTCCGGATCTTCCATGCAGCCGTAGCATCGGTGTAGGGGAAGGGAAAGAACGCAAAGAACGAAATCCCGGCAGGAATACCGCCGAGCGGGATCCCCTCGCGCTCCGCGCAAACCACAAGGGCTGTTGCATGGCCAAGCTCATGAAAGAGCTTGAGTCCGACAAAGATGACCGCCAGTTGCAGCCCGTTCATCCATGTCAGGTTGGCCAGATCCAGAAGTGCCAAGCGGAAGGCATCGGGCTCGCCCAGCACGTTAATGATTGCCGCCGTGACCAGAACACACCAGAGCAACACCAACGGTGCCGTAAAGAGCGGACCAAGGATCGGGCGCAACAAGCGTGTCACAGGACCTGCGTCCAGCAATCCGATCCTAAAGAAGATCAACTGTGACTCGATTGGCTTTCGGGCGGTCTGCGCCGGCTGGGTGTGGCCGTCCGCGACCAAGAATCCATGCGCGACAAGCTGCTGTATCGTTTCGTTCGCTTGCGCCTCGGTGAAACCTGCGGCCTTTGCCGCTGGACCGGCAAGCATCTGTTCGCGCAGCAGATCGAGAAAGCTGACGGTCCGCTTGTCGGTCAGGAACGAGGTGCCGGAGACATCATTGGATAGAACAAAGCCGTCGCCCGAGCCCGTTCGCAGAACCGAGACGTGGGCTGCAACCTTGAGGTTCGATCCGTTTGCTGCTCGCTCCATCTATCGCAGCCCTAAAACGCCATCGTCATACATGAGCGCATGGCACAACCGCACCTCGGAGCAATCTGGTGTGAAAGAGCGCGCATTAACGGCCACCGGCTGTTCCTGACGTGGCCAGGAATTCACTGTTGAACCGGTTTAGCCCGAACGCTAGCGGATTGAGTGATGCGTTGAACAAGCGCTCAACTGAAACATCGGCGATGTTCTCGAAGATCTCGCTGACATCTAGGTTATCTGGCTTAACATAAACCTCGTGATTTGACGCCGGCGCATAATAAACACGTGTATTGAACGAGGCACCGGATTTCGACCCGGTCGATGCTGCGTCTTCGTCGATGTTGATGCGATAGAAATCGTCTTCCAGGAAAGCGCCAATCCGGATCGCGCGATCGTCCCCTGCAATGTTGAAAAGTCCGTCCCCCCCTCGCTCCGGCAGTACACCCGTTGGATCATCGAACAGGCTGGTGGTTGCGTAGAACTCGTCGAACTCGTTGCCGCTGTCGGCGATCTCAAGCAACGGGAAGGTCGCGATCCACTGCCCGCCTGCGTCCGCGAGAACGTGCCGTGTAGAGATGAAACCGCCGAACTGGTCCGACAGTGTCAGAGTGACATTGGCGCCATACTCGGCGCTGCCCGAGAAGATCGGGTCGATCCGGACGACCGGTAGGAACTGTGCGTCGTCAATCGGCGAAAAGTTGAGCTCTGGGGTGCCCCGTGTGCTGGGAATGGAGCTGGCCTCGATCACCGCGGTGTCTGCAAGGAACACCTGACGTCCTGGTCCATCGGCAACGCTGGGATCGCCCGGGAAATCGTCCGGCGGATTGCCCACAGTCGGAACCGAGCCAGCCGACACGCTGGCCGTGTTGACGATGTCAGTCAAAACAGGAGCAATGAATTCGACGAACACCTCATAAGTGATCTCGACCCGGTCCCCCGGTTGCAAGATCGGGATCAGAACGTCGATGCGGGTATCGTTGAAACTGTCCCCGTCGAGAACCGTCCCAAGAGCAGGGTTCGACAATGCCACCTGCCCGTTCGAAACGAGGCCCTCCGGCAACACATCATCGACGCGGACATCGAAGATAGGTCCGGTGGCTGTTGGCGCATTCTCTAGCACCACTGTGTAGGTGATCACATCACCAACGAACGGCTCCGCGTCCGAGACATCTTTGGTGATCGAAAGGTCCGGCTCGACCACATCGATCGATGCGTCGTCCTGCAAGGTGCCGTTTCCAAAATCAAAGGTGGCAACATTTGTGAAACTGTCGCCTTCGTTGTTGCGCGGATCATCTTCGATCCGGACCAGGACGTCGATCGTCAGGATATCGTTCGCGTCCTCAACGTTGTCCGAGACATTTGTGACCGTGCCGAGATCTATCGTTAGAAGATCGTTGAAGCCATCGCCATTGCTGTCTGTAAACGCGAAGATTGGCACATCAATCTGCGCGCCGGAGATATTCGCCGTCGAATTGACGATAACATCCACCACATCGAAAGCGCCATCCAAAGGGAACTGATCGGTGATTGTGAGATCAGAGATGCCCTCCGGCAGGTTCGCTGTGAAACGATAGACAACGATTTCACCGATGGCGAGATCCGGCGCATTCGGGTCAAACGCCGCATCGCCAGTATCCTGCACGGAGGTTGTAAATACTTCTTTCGAGAAGTCGGGCGCGGGCGTCGGCAGAGCAACAGTGGCGATCAGCGGGTCGTTGGCATCGTTGGGATCCGACGTTATGATACGCTGGTCGATGAAACCGTCGTCGCCGGGATCAAGTGGGCTCGTGTCGAACTGCACGATTTGCGCTGTGTTCTCCACGGTGGAGTCGAAATCGAACGCCGTTGTGACCTCGGCCTGATAGGTGATTGTGAGTGTCTCGCCTGCATCCAAGACCGGTATGTCGAGCGTGAAGCCAAGAGTTCCGTCGCCACTTGGAACCTCTACAGCAGCGGTACCATCGGAGGATGTGACGCTGCCGGGCACCAGCGTCAGCCCACTATCAAGCAACTGGTCGACAATCGCGATGTCAAAAGCAGGTCCCGAGCCCGTGTTCGGGATCGTCAGCGTAAAGGCAATAATGTCTCCAGCATCGACCGGCCCGATCTCTGGCGTCGACTTGTCCAGCGCAAGCTCGGGTTCGACGACATCGATGGTCTCGGAGGCAGTGGTCGGGTTGTCCGGGTCGGTCAGCTCGGTGCCCGCATCGTCCGGGTCGAAGACCTGCACGGTCGCAGTGTTGGTCAGCGCCGCCCCGGCCGTGGCGGCGGCGACATCGGCCACGACCGCGGTCACCTCGACCTCGATCTCGCGCAGATCGCCGGCGCCGGCGGCATCGTCGAGCCCGGACGCCACGCCCAGGCTCTCGACCAGACCGAAGTCGAACACGACCGTGTCGGCGGCCAGCGTGATGAAGCCCGAAGCATCCGTGTCGCCCACG
>JBCBOR010000117.1:0-9857 GCA_039821125.1 Pseudomonadota bacterium | reverse complement strand
CGTCGGCAAGGACGGCAAACTGGAGCGGTTCGTATCGATCCAGGCCAACATCACCGATACCAAGCGCGAGCAGCTTGCGTTCAACGGCCAGCTCGAGGCGATCAGTCTGGCGCAAGCCATCATCGAATTCGAACCCGATGGTACGATCGTCACGGCCAACGAGAATTTCTGCTCCGCGTCGGGCTACGATCTGACCGAGATCAAGGGCAAGCATCACCGCATGTTCTGTGAGCGGTCCTACACGGAAACCGCTGAATACTCGGAATTCTGGGAGCACTTGCGCGCCGGGGAATACCACACCGGCAAATTCAAACGCGTCGACAGGCAAGGGGCCGAGCTTTGGCTGCGGGCCACCTACAGCCCGATCTTTGACGAGGAAGGCAAGGTCGTAAAGGTCGTGGAGTTCGCCAGCAACATCACTGCCGAGGTCGAGCTGGAGAAGGAGGTGACGCGGATTGCAGCCGAGTTTGCCAACAACTCCAAGGAAATCTCGGAGCAGGCGCAGACCGTTGCAGGCGGAGCTCAAACGCTTGGCTGTACGACCGAGGAGATCAGCGCATCCGTCGAAGAGTTGAGCGCCTCGATCGACTCGATTGCACAGAACAGTGCCGCCTCTGACGGGATTGCGCAGAAAACGAAACAGGAGGCCGATCTGGGATCGCAGGCGATCGAGCGCTCGATCGAGGCCATGGATCTGATCAATGCCTCCTCGGAGGAGATCAGCGAAATCGTCAAGGTCATCAGCGACATCGCGAACCAGACCAACCTGCTGGCGTTCAACGCCGCGATCGAGGCCGCGCGGGCAGGGGAACACGGTCTTGGCTTCTCGGTCGTTGCCGATGAGGTGCGCAAGCTGGCAGAGCGGTCCTCGCAGGCGACCAAGGAGATCAGCAAACTGATCAACGAGACGGTCAAGCGCGAGACCATGGGCAGCGAGGTTTCGCGCGAGGCGGGTGCCGCCTTCACGAAAATCCTGTCCGGCATCTCGGACACAACGGACTCGATTGCCCAGATCTCTGTGGCGGCGAGCGAGCAGCAGACCGCCGCGCGCGATGTCTCCGAAGCGATCCAGAGCATTGTGGATGCGTCGGAACAGGCGGTGGTCGCGTCCGAGGCAATCGCCTCCTCGACCGAGCAACTCAGCGCAGGTGCGCGCGACCTGAAGGTCGAGATGAGCAAACTGGCCGGTTGATACGCTGCGAGACTGTTGGAAGGACCAGACATGCCGTCTGCCAAAATGGAAACATCACTGAATGACGCGGACTTCACGAAACTCCGCGCCATCATTCACAAGCAAACCGGCATCACGATCGCGGAGAACCGCAGAAGCATGCTGTTCAGCCGTCTGCGGCGGCGCTTGCGGGAGACAGAACTGAACACGTTCAGCGACTACATTTCCAAGGTGTCGTCCGACCCGAAGGAAATGCAGGAACTGACCAATCAGGTCACCACGAACGAGACGTACTTCTATCGGACCCCACGGGTCTGGCAGCATCTGCGCGAGGTGACGGTTCCGCAGTTTCTCAGTGCATCGACGTCGCGGGCCATGAAGATCTGGTCCGCTGCCGCCTCGACCGGGGAGGAAGGGCATACGGTCGGCGTCGTGCTCGAGGATGTGCGCCAAAGCAACCCGGGTTTCGACTACACAGTGCTTGGGACAGACATCTCCTCGCGCGTGCTCGCCCTAGCCGAAGATGGATTGTATGTCGGACGCCGTGTCGCGCGCTTTCAGCAGCATGACCCGGAGCTTTTCTCGAAATACATGGTTGGCAATGACACAGACGGGTTCCGTGTCCTGCCGGAGATCAAACGCCGTATCTCGTTCAGGCTCCACAATCTGCTGGAACCGCTCAAATCAGCCGGGCCGTTCGACGTCGTCTTTCTGCGCAATGTGCTGATCTATTTCGTTGACGCAGATCAGGAGAAGATCCTGGCCCATGTCTACAATCAGCTTCGTCCGGACGGCACGCTGATCATCGGCGAGAGTGAGACGCTGAAGAACCTGAACTGCAGCTTCGAACAGACCGCACCGCTGATTTATCGTCCCGTGCTCAAGACCAAACCGGGTGTGCCGCAGTCGTGACCGAAAAGCTTCATGTCACAATCGGCCAGGTGAAGGTCGGCCGGGAAGGCCAGTCACTGCATGCGATCCTGGGATCGTGCATCGGCGTTGGTTTCATCTTCAACCAACGGCGCATCTACGGTCTTGCCCATTGCCTTCTGTCAAAGTCCAAGGTCGGGTCGGACGAATTGACCGGTCGGCATGTGGACTCGGCCATCGCCTCGCTGACGACCATGATGAACATCACGCCGCCCGATCGGCGCAAGGTGCAGGTCATCCTCGCAGGCGGCGCGAACATGACCATGCCCGAGGGGACCGATCCCAAACGGCTGGTCGGGTCCGTGAATTCCAGTTTTGCGCTGAAGGCGATCAAGGAGGCTGGATACCGCCTGCAGCATGACGATCTTGGCGGGATGTACGGCCGCCAGGTCACCATCAATTGCGATGATGGCACCTATGCCATTGCCAAGATCCCCCGGTTGAAGGCCTGACATTATGCCGGTTGTTGACACTCCTTCGCATACAGACGTTGCGGTTGCTCCGCCGCCTGCCATGCCACCTGGCGGCGAGGCGCAGCCCTCGTCCGCTGAGCGCAGCAAGTCGCTGATATTCGGATCCTTCTGGATTGATCGATCCGAGTTCGCCCTGCCGGTTGGCGCCATCAGGGAGGTGGTGAACGAACCGGACGTGATCTCGCCTGTGCCGCTTGCGCCGGCCTTCATGAAGGGTCTGTTCAATCTGCGCGGCATGATCATTCCGATCGTCGACCTGCGGATCCTGCTCGAATTTCCCGAGTGTGACGGGAGCGAGGATATCGGCGACGGCCGCAAGATCGCGATTATCGAAAACGCGGACAAGTGCATCGGGATCCTGTTCGACCGCACAGGCGAGGTCCTGAACGAATCCGGGTCTACTTTGGTTGGGTTCGCAGGCAACGAGAACGGCATCAAGGACGTGGTGATCGACGGCGTCCTGAAACTCGAAGATGGCAACCGGATCGTTCAGGTAATCGATCCCTACGAGATGCTGAGGATCGAGCGCATCCCGAAGGCTGAGGCGGCCGAATTCAAGGCCGACCAGCGCAGCAAGCTCGGTCGGCGCCTGAGCTGCGTGTCCTTTCAACTCGGCCACACGAACTGCGCGATTGATCTGCGCTATGTGCAGGAAGTCCGGACCATGCCGCCGGTCGACAAATCTCTGCTGGCCCATGGCTGCGTGATCGGCACGGCAAATCTGCGCGGCGTCATCATACCGATCATCGATTTCCGCAGTTTCATGGGGGATGAGCCGGCCTATCAGCTGAGCGACGAGGCACTGAGCAAGCGCAAGCTTCTGGTGATGAAATCCGGGGACGGCATGATCGGCCTGATGGTGTTCTCGATCGACAGCATCGTGCCGTTCTTCGAGAACGATGTGATGCCGTTCGCCAAGCTGGCCTTGCCGCGCGGCAATATCGTGAACGGGTGTCTGGTCAGCGAAGATGAAAAGCTGATCATGCTGCTGGACCATCAGCTGTTGATGGCCGAGCCGACCCTGGCGGAGATCGCAAGGACCTGCCATGAGGTCTACAACACCGCCAAGGAAGAAGAAGACCCGGCGGACACCCCGAAGAAGATCGAGCGCAAGAACTTCATTCTGTTCTCGATGTCCAGCCAGTTTGCCATGGACACAATGTATGTCAGTGAGGTGATCGAAAAGCCTGACGATCTCCTGTCACCGCCCTACGTGCTCAGCTTCGTCGAAGGGATCATCAACCTCAGGGGTGAACTGATCACCCTGATCAATCTGCGCCGACTCTACGGGCTTGAATACTCGGAATACGAAGAACAGAAGGTCGTGATTTTCAAGCACGGCGCCCAGAAATACGCGATCCTGGTGGACTCGGTCGACGAGATCGTGATGACCACATCCGACAAGGTCTCGAAGGACGAAAAGACCGGCTGCGGCAATACGGTTCGCGCTGCCTCTCAGGATGTGTGCGGCGTGCTGCGCCTGAGACCGGAAGACAAGGGTAACATGCTTGTGATGATCATGGATGTCGACGCCTTGGTCGCACGGTGCACCGGTGCTCTCAGCGCGGGTCAGTGATCCGGTACCGGTCGGGGCGATTGCCCACCGGCCACGCAAGGCGTGAACCGCGTCTCATGTCCGGGGACTGGTGCGGTCGAGAAGACTCGAACTTCCACGGGTTTTACCCCACAGCGACCTCAACGCTGCGCGTCTACCAATTCCGCCACGACCGCACGTCGCAGGCGAGAGCGTCTAGCAAACCGGTGCGGGCTTGTGAAGTCCTGATCAGCGCAATAATCACCGAACATGGTCGAATGGCGGATATCTCCCGGTCTGACAGGGTACAGCGACGCGCTGGTCAAGATGGAGACCCGGGTCGAGGCGATCCTCGCGGGCAGGGCGCAGGAACTCGTCTGGCTGGTCGAACACCCCCCGCTCTACACCGCCGGAACCTCGGCCAGGCCTGCGGACCTGCGCGATCCCGGCCGCTTCCCGGTGATCGAGACGAGGCGCGGTGGACAGTATACCTATCACGGCCCCGGCCAACGCGTCGTCTACACGATGCTCGACCTCAATCGCAGGGGGCGCGATGTCCGGCGCTTCGTCGCGCAGCTCGAGGCCTGGGTGATCGCGACACTGGGCACCTTCCAGATCAAGGCCGAGCGCCGCACAGGCCGGGTGGGGGTCTGGGTGCCGAGACCCGAGAAACCGCCACTGCCCGACGGGACACCGCGCGAGGACAAGATCGCGGCCATTGGCGTCCGATTGCGCCGCTGGGTCTCGTTCCACGGACTCTCGATCAATGTCGAGCCGGATCTCAGCCACTATGATGGAATCGTACCATGCGGGATTGCAGGCCACGGGGTCACCAGTCTGGTGGATCTTGGCCTCCCGGTGGGCATCGAGGATCTCGACACAATGCTGCACTGCACCTTCGATCAAGTCTTCGATAGCCCATGATATCCTGCGTTTAAGCGCTGGAAATACTGAGCCGACACGTTATTTCTCTGTGGGACGAGGGGCACTGCGACTGCGGGCTCCGCTAAACTGGATGAACAACCTCTCGAGGAGTGAATGATGAAGAATGTAGCGATTGCTTCGCTGGCTGTGCTTGCTCTGAGCGTCGGCGCGGCCCATGCCGGAGACGTAGCCAAGGGTGAGAAAGTCTTCAAGCGCTGCAAGGCTTGCCACAAGGTCGAGGACGGCAAGAACGGCGTTGGCCCGCATCTGTTTGGTGTGGTTGGCCGCGCTGTCGCGTCCGTGGACGGCTACAAGTACTCCAAGGGCATGACGTCTTATGCCGAAGGTGGCGCCGTTTGGGATGCCGAACGCCTGGACGCCTACCTGACCGCGCCGAAGAAAGAGGTCAAAGGCACAAAGATGGCGTTCGCCGGTCTGAGAAAGGACACGCAGCGCGCCGACATCATCGCCTATCTCGAGACGCTGCAGTAATCGGGCATCGCTCGACGTCTGCTGAAAGATCGAACGCCCGTGGGTCACGCACCTCCGGGCGTTTTTCTTTGCCCGGCGTGGCGTCGCGCCAGCGTTGCGGCGGTGCGATGGCGCGCCGAGCCGGGGCTGCCATGAAGAATGCCGATCGCTGCCGTGCCGCTTTTGCGGGGATGACGGGGCTTGCGGCGGTGATCGCGATCCTGCTGCTCATTGGCCTTGTCCTCGTGCACTTGGAGATGATGCAGCCCGGCGCGCAATATCTTGCGGCCTCCGGTGATGGCGCGCTGGACAGAATAGCCACACTGCTGCTGAGCAGTCCTGGTTTGGTCTTGCTGGTCTTCGCAACGCTGCCAGCCTTTTCCGGTGGCTTGATGTCGCTGGCCAGTGCCGAGGCCGAGCATGTGCCGTCCAGCGGCGAGGCATGGCTGGCGTCCGGTGCGGCGCTGTCGCTCGCTTTGGCTGGCACGGTACTCGGTTCAGCGCTCTTCCTGGGCGGCGATGCAGCACTTGACATTGGTTGGATCGCGGCTGTGGCGGCGCCTGCAATGGCCGCGATGGCGAGTGTTCTCGGATCGCGGCATGGCATCACGCTCGGCTCTGTCGGGTGCGTGTCAGCGGTGGTTGTCTCCTCGGGCGCCGCCGTTCTCGCTTGGCTCCTGTCCGGCGATCGCACGGTGGGGACGACGTTCTTCGACCCTCAGGCTGGTGCGGATCCCGTGTTTTTGCAGCATGTGCTCTGGGTCCTCGGTACGCCAGAGATTGGGCTGACCCTGGGCGCCGCATGCATCGCAGCGCTTGGCGCGGTGCTGGTAGCGTGCTGCATCTCCGATCAAAACGCACGGCTACGCACGGTCATCGCCGGGCTGATCGTGGTGATGGGGGTAGACCTGCTGTTCGTTGCCAACCATGCCTTCACAGCAGGGTTCTAGCGTCACGTGCGCGGCTTGCTCACTTCAGGATGGTCCATGGCGCCGCATCGGCATTGGTCCTGACGCGGACTGCGCGCTGCTGGGCATTCGCTCCGCTGATCAGCACCACCGCATCTTTCTCTGCGGCAAGTGATGCCGCGCCTGCAGGGAAAGCGGCGCGCCGATCGACCACGGGCAGGGTCATGACGGTCTCGTTGTCGATCATCACCGTCAGGCGGTCATAACCGTCCGCACCGGGGCCCGCGACGCCGAAGGACGGGCGGGCCGAAATCTCGGGCAGATCGCCGCTGCCCGTCCGCGTCACGACGCCCGCGCTGACCACATCGGCATCGGACAGTGTAACATTCGCGATGCAGTCGGCGGCCGAGAAGTGCACCTCGCTGTTGCCGGACAGGGTGATCTGGCCGTTGCGAACTTCGACCACACCGCCGACCACCTCGTATTCGGCGCAAGTCTCGTAGGCGCTGAGGCGCAGGAGTGTGCCATCGGCGAGGCCCAACCGCGCGCCCTCTGAAAGTTCATCGAAGGCTGCGATCTCAGGCGTCGTGACGCCTTCCACATCCAGGATCACCGCGACCGGCTGTTCGGCCCGACCGACGCCCGCCATCATGAGAGACGCAGTCGCGGCCATCGCCAGAGATCGCAAGTTTCGGGTCATGGTCCTCGGGTCTCCATTCCGTCAGGGCGGGCGCCAGCGGCCGCGGGCAAAAGGGCTGGCCGACGAGACAGATATGTCTCGACATTTCCTAAATGATATCGCGATTTGCGATCTTTGGGGAGGGCGTATCTCAGCCAGCCCGCGTCGGAGCGTTCCATCTGATGGATGCGCTCCTCGCCGCGTCAGCGGCCCCAACGTCCGGCTTCCAACAGGCGGATGGTTTTTTTGCAGATTTCACCAAATCCGCCCTCTCTGCGGCAAGTAGGCCCGTTGCTCGTACCGGTCGCGCGGGCTAGACCTCACGGTGGAGGCAGCGTGCGCGAGCAGGCTGCATGATAGCCTACCGCTTAGAGGGAGCGTCACATGGCCGAAGCGGCAACCCATGCCCACGATCACGAGCACCACCCCGGGTTCTTCACCCGCTGGTTCTGCTCGACCAACCACAAGGATATTGGGGTTCTCTACCTGATCACCTCGGCTTTGATGGGCCTGATTGCTGTCGGGTTCTCGATGTACATGCGGCTCGAGCTGATGGAGCCCGGCGTCCAGTACATGACAGACGCCGATGGCAACCCGAACGGTCACCTCTGGAACATCATGATCACCGGCCACGGCATCCTGATGATGTTCTTCGTGATCATCCCCGCGATGTTCGGCGGTTTCGGCAACTACTTCATGCCGCTGCAGATCGGCGCGCCGGACATGGCGTTCCCGCGGATGAACAACCTCTCCTACTGGCTCTACGTCGCAGGCTGCACCATGGCGCTCCTGTCGGTCGTGGTGCCGGGCGGGAACGGCCAGGGCGGATCCGGCGTCGGCTGGGTGCTCTATGCGCCTCTCTCGACGAACGAGGCCGGGATGGCGACCGATTTCGCGATCTTTGCGCTTCACCTCTCGGGCGCATCGTCGATCCTCGGCGCGATCAACATGATCACCACCTTCCTCAACATGCGTGCCCCGGGCATGAAGCTGATGAAGGTGCCGCTCTTCCCGTGGTCGATCTTCGCCACCGCCTGGATGATCCTGCTCTCGCTGCCGGTTCTCGCGGGTGCCATCACCATGCTGCTGACCGACCGGAACTTCGGTACGTCTTTCTTCCAGCCCGAAGGCGGCGGCGATCCGCTGCTCTACCAGCACATCTTCTGGTTCTTCGGTCACCCCGAGGTCTACATGCTGATCGTGCCGGCATTCGGGATCGTCAGCCACGTGGTCTCGACCTTCTCGCGCAAGCCGGTCTTCGGCTACGCGGCGATGGTCTTCGCCATGCTGATCATCTCGGCACTCGGCTTCGTCGTGTGGGCGCACCACATGTACACGGTGGGCATGTCGCTGAACAGCCAAGCCTACTTCATGCTGGCGACCCTGACGATCGCGGTGCCCACCGGCATCAAGATCTTCTCGTGGATCGCGACCATGTGGGGCGGCTCGATCGAGTTCCGCACCCCGATGCTCTACGCCATGGGCTTCATCTTCCTGTTCACCTTCGGCGGTGTCACGGGGATCGTGCTCAGCCAGGCGGGTGTCGACCGGGCCTACCACGACACGTACTACGTGGTGGCGCACTTCCACTACGTGATGAGCCTTGGTGCCGCCTTCGGGATCTTCGCCGGTCTCTACTACTGGATCGGCAAGATGTCGGGGCGCCAGTACCCGGAGAAACTGGGCAAGATCCAGTTCTGGATGCTGTTCATCGGTGCCAACATCACCTTCTTCCCGCAGCACTTCGTGGGCCGTCAGGGGATGCCGCGGCGCTACCTCGACTACCCTGAGGCGTTCGCGTTCTACAACTACATCTCGTCGATCGGCGCGTTCATCGCCGGGGCCAGCTTCCTGTTCTTCCTCTACATCATGTGGGTGACGGTGACGCGCGGCGCCAAGATCGAGAATCCGAACTACTGGGACGACAAGTATCCGGCGCTGGAATGGTCGCTGCCGAATCCGCCGCCGGCCCACACGTTCGAGATCCTGCCGACCGAGAAAGAGTGGGACAAGCAGACCCCGGCGCACCACTAAGCCGCATGGGGGTGTCACAGGACAATGCGGCCGGGGGTGCCTCGCCTCCGGCCGCACGCGTTTCCGGACCCGCCTGGCGCGACCGGCGCGATGTCCCGGTCTACAGCGTCACCCTCTGGCCGAACCAATCGCTGACGCGGCCCGGGCTCGGCTGGTTTCTCGGTATCTCCGCCGGGTTTCTCGTCCTGCCGCTGCTGGGTGTGGTTGGCACACCGGTCTTCTGGGGGCTGATCCCGTTCCTGATGCTGGCGTTCTGGGGCATCTGCTTCGCCATTCGGCGGAACGGGCGGAACCTCGCATCACCGAGGAGCTCAAGATCTGGCGTGATGAGGTCCGGGTCGAGCGGCGCGAGCCCTCGGGCCGCATCCTGCGCTGGCAGGCCGAGCCGCTGCGCGTCCGGATCAAGCTCCACAAGGACCAGAAGATCGAGGATTACCTCACCCTCTCCGGCGGTGGACGGGAAATCGAACTCGGCGCCTTCCTGGCGCCCGAGGAGCGGGTTGACCTCGCCGACGAGATCGAACGTGCCCTGACCCGGGCACTTCGTGCCTGAGCAGTCTCGCGGCTCAAAGACTGATTCGAGCCCATCTATACCGCCAACAACAATTCTCGCACTTTGCGCCTCGCACCAATGGTGTAAGTTTTGGCCAAGTTCGGTTAGGGTTTGGACTCAATTCAGCCAGCATCTGATTGCGAAGATGTGGAGCATGGAAAGGAAGTTGCGTTTCATCTT
>JBCBOR010000116.1:0-9995 GCA_039821125.1 Pseudomonadota bacterium | reverse complement strand
CCATGGAACTGTCCAGCGGCGAATTTGCGCTGCCGCAGCCAACGGTAGCTGAGCCGGCCCGCCCCGGTATGCTCGGACACCGCCGCCGCGTCACAATTCCCCATGACAAAGCCAAGTCGCGAGAGGCGAAAAAAGAACTCGACATCCTCCCCGCCCGTACGCCCGTTCTCGAGCCGGTAGCGCTCGCCGGCGATCACCGAACCATGCCAGCGCATCAACACATTGCAGGTATGCCCGGTCGAGACCTGTCCGTCATGCATCGGGACGCGGTTGGTGTGGTAATCCTCGGCCACAATCCAGTCGGGCGTGCCCGCGGGATAGATCGCGATAGCCGGTCCGAACATGACATCGGCACCGGTGTCCCGGGCCGCCTGCCAGAGCGTGGCGATCCAGTCCGGCGGGGCGATCTCGTCATCATCGATAAAGGCAACCCAGTCACCTGTTGCCGCATCGAGGCAGGCATTGCGGGCGATCGAGATATTGCGCGCCGGGGCGTGGACATAAGTAACAGGTATCGGGGCACCCTCAGTCGCCGCCTCAACCACCATCTGGGCAGAAGGCTCAATGTCATTATCGGCGACGATAATCCGGGCGGTCAGACCCTCGGGCAGATCCTGGGCCAGAACGGTCTGCAATGTCTCGGCCAGGTGATCCCGGCGATAGGTGCAGATACAGATGTCAACGGTCTCGGGGCCAGTCATCGCACGCTCACCCATAGCCATGGGTCGCGCGGCGACGGTAGAGCCCGATGGTCTTGCGCAAGGTGCCGAGCGGCGCGCGGGCGCCGGTGCGGGCCACCGTGCCCTGATCGGTTTCCAGTGCCTTCAGCCGGGCGGCAACAGACGCGCTGGAATAGCGGGCAAGTGCCACCTCCCGCGCCCGGGTGCCCCGGGTGCGGGCCTCTACGGGGTCACTGACCAGTCGGGCAATGACATCCGACACCTCAGCCGGGCGAGGATAGAGGGCGATGTCGCCGAAGGTTGCCTCCAGCGCCGGATCAAGCACCAGCGCCCGGCCCATCAGCGCCGCCTCGGCCACCGTGCGCCCGAAGGTCTCGACCCAGAGCGGGTGGTGGAAATAGGAAAAGACATCGAGGCTGTCGAGAAAATCACGCACCGGCTCGGCGCCGTAGGGGACCAGATCCCACCCGCTCATATCCGCGCCGATGTCGCGCAAATGATCTTCGGGACAGCCCATGACGCGGATACGCCGGTCCTGCCCCTCGGGCAGGCACGCGGCGATCTGGTCGGCTGTTTCTGGCCATTTCAGGAAATCGACCCGGCCGTGGCGTCCGATCGTCAGGACATCGCCCGAGAGAATCTCGCGCACCGGCGTCCAGTCGCTGGTCTCAAAGGTATTGATCCAGTCCTCGGATGTCAGGCGGATCAGCGGCGCGAAGCTGGCCAACTGCGCCCGGCAAAGCCCGGAGATCGGCGCCCAGAGCGGGCTAAGACCGAATATCCTGTGGATCTTGCGCGCCGTGCCCACCGGGTCGTATTCCAGCGAGCCATCACCCCGAAAGGGCGCGTGATGGGTCACCAACGCCGCGCGGTCTGCGCGGATCTCAGCGCGCTCGGCGATGTCGTGGAAGAAGACCATCGGATGGTGCAGGAAGACAGTGCCTGTCCGGACCGTACCCGCTGCGGGGATCACCATCACTCCGTCCCGGTCGGCCAGGGCCATGACCGCGGGGTTCGGCTGGTCGCCCTCTCCTAGAAAGCCGGAGGTTACGAACATCAGCCCAACGGTCGCACCAAGCGCCAGGAAGGCTTCGGCATCGGCGATTAGCGCGGCCGAGGTGCCGCCGGCAAAGCGCGGGTCGCCAATCAGCAGAATGTCGGGCGCCGCACTCACGGTATCAGGCTCGCACAAGGCCCAGGAGCCGTCCGGTGCGGATCACGACTTGTCCAGCTAGACGGCCAATCAACGACATAATGATCGTTGGCGGAGAGGCAAAACAGCCAAGTATTTGCAGTGGCGCGCGCGCTTTGACTGCATCGATCAGGCGCATCCAGGTCCATTCGCGTTGGACCCGGGCGAGGTGCTGGTGCACCGCGGCCTTGCCCGCCGCGTCCAGCGCTTCGGTCGCCAGAAGCGCCCGGTCGGCGGCAACGATCTGGCCGAGTTCACGCGTACCGTGACGATCCGACAACGAGCCCGCGCGGGCCACCGCCAGATAACCCAGCGGGTTGGTCACCAGCACCCGTGCACCGCGCGCCAGTGACCGGGCGTAGAGATCGTAATCCTCACCCAGCCGCATGGTCTCGTCGTAGCTCAGCCCGGCCTCTTCGAGGAATTTGCGCCGGATCAGTGGTTTGATGAAGCCCAGTTCGCCGCGCGAGCTCCGGCTGCCATGGACATTGCCAAGCACGAAACCGGTGAAATCGAGCCGGTAGGGCTCGAAATCCGTATCCGCGATCAAACGGCTGCGCGGCCCATCGAGCGCGCCTTCGGTGACGCGTAAGAGATCATCAGCGACCATGTCCCAGTCTGCTTTGCCCTCTGGTTCTGCCAACGCCAGAAGGCCAGCGATGCGCCCGGGCTCCATCACGTCATCGGAATCCAACAATGCGATCCAGGGAGCGCTGGAGGCGGCGATCGCCCGGTTGCGTGCCGCCGCAGGACCCGCGTTCTGTGATTGGGTCAGCACCGTCAGGCGCCCAGAACCGCCGTCGGCGGCCCGGGCAGCAGCTGCGGTGTCATCGGGCGAGGCATCGTCGACTACGACCACGTGGCATGGCTCGGTCTGCGTCAGCGCCGAGACCACCGCCCGCCCGATGGTTCCCGTGGCCCGCCAGGCTGGGATGACCACAACGACGCGCGGTGCGCCCTGCGGTCCGGGTGTCCCCTCGAGCTCTGTCATCCTTTGCACATGACCCGTCCGATCCCAGGCGCAGTATTCTTCAGACACAGTCCTATACATGAAAACGGCGGGCCAAGGGCGGCCCGCCGCGTCGCAGGTGCGAGCCCGTGCAGCCCGCATCCGAATGTTCTGTCATCAGGCGATGAAGACATCCTCGACATTGCGAATATCAAGATCGATCGTGGTGAAGCTGAACGTGCCGGTTAGGACGCTACCATCATTGATCGTTCCTGGCGCTGGCGTGTTCGCCGCGACGATTGCCAGATAGGCATCGATCTCGGCTTGGACGGCAACAGCATCAGCGATGCCCGCGTTCAGTTCGATCGATACGGAGTCGACACCGCTCTCGCCATCGATCAGATCGCGCTCGCCAGCATCGGAGGCCTCGTTCCACAAGAAGACGTCATCGCCACCCCCACCGAGCGCGATGTCAGCCCCATCTACGAGATTGATTATGGTATCGTTACCCAGTCCTCCAGAGATGAAATCGCTACCGGCTTGACCACGGAAGTCATCGTTTCCATCGCCGCCAAACATGATGTCGTTACTCGACTCACCCAGCAATTCATCATCACCAACTTCACCGAACAACAAGTCGGATCCGCGGCCAGACTGCAGCCTGTCGTCGCCTTCACCACCAAGCAGAAGATCGGTATCACGGTCACCAATCAACAAATCATCGCCGCGACCACCATCGACCGTATCGTTTCCATTACCTGAGTCGATTCGGTCAAATCCAGCACCTCCAAGGATCTTGTCATCAGAGTTTGTTCCATCGACTATGTTGCGGTCGACACCAATCGTATCAGGAATAATGACAACGGAAGGATCGAATGGGTCCAGTGCAGGCAACTCACCAATCTGAACCTCGACGGTGCGAACAAAGCCAAGACCATTAGACACCGTGTAGTTGAAGAAGTCGTAGCCCGCGAAGTTCGCCCCGGCCGTATAGCTGACGGTCCCGTCGCCTTCAATCACGACCGATCCAAAACCACCATTATTGACCTCGGCTACCTCGAGCGTGCCTTCGCCCACACCGATATCGTTAGCCAGCACATCGATATTGACCGTACCACCGGAGCCTGTCGGTGCTGTGACTTCGTCCCGGCTGCCGCCCGGTATCAGGGCATCGACTGCGACATCGCCATCGTCGAAGCGGAGCATTTCGATGTTGCGGACACGGTCTGTCCCGTCAACGCCGATGACTTGCAATTCACCGGTGAAGATGTTGAAGATGTTGATTATCGAATCCGTGAAATTGCCGGAGAAGACTGCAATATCGACTTCATCACCTCCGTCTATGTCGTCATCACCAATCCCGCCAATCAAAATATCATTCTCTGAACCACCATCTAGAGTGTCATTCCCAGCACCTCCATCAAGCGTGTCGTCGAAACTACCCCCATCTATTTCATCATTCCCACCATTGCCGATTAGCTTATCTTCGCCCGAGCGTCCAAAAATAGTATCATCGGTTTCGCAGCCTACTAGCAGATCATAACCGCCGACCGGAGAATTCTCCTCAGCCTGAGAAGTACCGACTATTTGCCCGCATCGCAAAAGACCCGCATCAACCGTCAGGATAGACCCGCCTGGTTCGAGCGTTATCACATCCGTCATGCCACTTGTTCGGTCTGCATCCGAGTCGCGGGCATCGTCTCCACCAGCATCCTGGGTTGTGAACTCGAACCCGCTTGGTAGAACAAAGCCGACGATGTAGTCACCGCCTGCGAGACCGGTGAACAGGTAGTTGCCATCCGAATCTGTGAGCTGCTCTTTAAGCACGGTTCCGGTTGTGGCATCCTTAAGTTGCACGGTGACACCTTCAACGCCTTCCTCTCTTCCGCTGAAGAAGGGATCAAAGTCCTCATCGTTCAGGATCCCGTCGCCGAACAGATCCAGCCATACTGTGTCACCGATCTGCCCAGTCATCGGGTCTGGCTCTTCGACGCCAGCGTCGATGTTCTCGGTGGTCTCGCCAGCAACGACCGTGACAGGGGCGGTCTTGCCATTGACGAGATCGACCACGTCCGAGTCATTGGTGTCATCGCCAGTGGTTGAATCCGGCGCGACGAAGTCCTTGCCCTCGGCAATGCTGTCTTCGAACATCACCACGTATTCGCCGGCCGCCAGATTGGTGAACGCATAGTCGCCATTGTCATCTGTCAGCACGGCTGCAATCGGGGTGCCGTCGATATCAGTGGCTGGTGTTCCGTCTGCGAAGAACAGGGTCACCAGCTTGCCTGCGACCGGGCTGTCGCCGCTATCATTGATGTCGTTGTCATTCTCGTCGCAGAAGTAGGTGCCCGACAGCGCGCCGGGCAGTGCTTCAACCCCAGCATCGACGTTTTCGGTCTCCTCACCCTCATTCACTGTGACGGGTGCGGTTTTCCCAGTCGTCAGATCGACGACATCGGAGTCGTTGGTGTCATCGCCGTTCGCAGAGTTTGGCGCGACGAACCTCTTGCCCTCGGCGGCGCTGTCCTCGAACATCACCACGTAGTCACCGGCAGCGAGGTTGTCGAAGCGGTAATTCCCTTGTGCATCGGTCTGCACAGGCTCGAGGAGATTTCCTGCAATGTCGGTGGCCCGGGTTCCGTCTGCGAAGAACAGGGTCACCAGCTTGCCTGCAACGTCGGCATCACCATTGGCAGCGCCGTCATCGACCCCGTCGCGGTCGACATCGCAGAAATAGGTGCCCGAGAGCGCACCCGGCTGCGGCTCGCCCGGCACGTAGCAAAGATCATCGACGGCACCGGATCCGTTCAGGGTGACGACCATGCGGCTCACACCATCGGTGTCCAGCAGGACCTGAGCGATATCGCCGTCTCCGATCTGCGGAATCGCCACGCTGTTGAGCAGGTTGCCGTCAGCATCAAACAGATCGATCGTGCCGCCTTCTTCGGTGTCGATCACCTTGAGATCGTAGATGAAGGATGGCCGGTCGAACTTGAACTCGATTGTGCCGCCGATATTGTCATCGGGATCGCTGCTGTCATTGTCTTCCGAGATGATCAGCAGGTTGCCCTGATTGGCCGTGGCAAGATCATTGTCACCACCCGTCGGGTTCGACGAGTCGAAGATCATCGCATCGTTTTCCGAAGTCGGATCGTCGCCCGCGCGCTGCGCCGAGATCATGACGCCTTCAAACTGCATGCCAACCACGTCGCCTGCATTCAGGTCATTGAAGTCGATCAGCACGGCATCTGGGTCGTCGCACTCGCGGAACTCGGGTTCCTTGACCTGCGTGAAGGTAATCTTGTCGATCCGGGCGAACTCGTAATCGTCCATCCGGCCTTTGAGCTTGATCTCGTCGCCCGGGTTGAACTCGACCCCCGACAGCTTGAAGGTCGAGAAGGTCGTGTTGTGCACGCCATTGCCATTGTCGTCATCGTCCAGCGAGATGCAGGCCACGAACTGGCCATTGATGAAGACGTCGATGAAACCCTGGCCATCGTTCTCGTCGACATAGGCGATCTCGAGGTCATACTTTCCGGCCTCGCCGCCGAAATCGACCTTGGCCGTGCCCTGGTGGCCTTTGAGTTTGATCAGCGCATCGCCCGAGGCTGCGTCATTGTTCTGGGCCCTGTAGTTCCAAAGCTCCATATCCTCGGCTTCGATCGTGTAGGCGCAGTCGTCGTCCAGATCCCACTTCAGGCCTGCGGACAGGCATTTGTAGTCCATCCAGTTGCTGGTGACGTTGTGGGTGCCGACCACATGCAGATCGATACCTGCGGGCGGCACATCGCCGTAGAAGGTGAAAAAGTCGTCGCCTTGGCCCGGGGCATCGCCGTTCTTCACCTCGATCTCGATCAGGTAATAGGTCTTGCCGTCCGAGCCGTGCAGCACGTGATACTGCTCGGCATAGATTTTGACGTCATCGAAGATCTGAGAGCCATCCACCGTGATGTCAGCGGTCTGGAAGCTGCGGTCATCCCCGGATTCATTGTAGTAGCGATCACCGGAGAGCGTGGTGTCGTTGTCTGTGACCGAGAAGCAGACTGTGGCGCTTCCGGGCATCGTGAAGCTGTCGCAATTCCCAATGCTGTTGCCATTGGTCCCCTGCAGCAGATCTGCCTCGGTGAACGCCGTGAATTCAAATATCTGGGTTTGATTGGAATAGGTCACTTCGGGCACCTCACACGGTTATGCTCGCATCGAGCAGGGTCTGCGCGGTCCGGTGATTGTCTTCGGCTTTTTGGGGCTAGAGCTCGGCTGATCTCGAGGCTCTAAACAAATCGGTGCAAAATATTAAGAAATATTCGCCAATTACTTGGCAATACGTTGCCTTCTAAATGTGCGTTACGCTATGCACATAGCCGAATACAACGAGTCGGCACCACCCGAAAACAAAGCAACCCTCCCGCATGTCTCGCGCAGATTATATACAAGATGGCAAAAATTTGAACAAAAATTGGCTGAGATAGTATTTACACTTTAAGGTAGAGTGATTTTTATAATTGATCCACTTTTGGTAACTAAAGCTCCCGCTATGACTGTTTGAAAGTCTCAGCCATCCGCCAAAATTGAAGCTATTCCTGATCTGGGGGCGCTTCTCAAGAGAATCGGCTCATCATTTCAAAGGGCGTCTTGCAGAGATTCTGCTGGGCCGGGATGCAATGCCACGGATGAAATCGAAATAAGTCTGTGATATCCTAGCAATTTGAGCAGGGATTTTCGCTGGGCAGCGGTCTCGCATTGTCGGCGCAAGCGACTTTTCCGTGTTGCTGTGGAGTGAGTGACGTGCGGGGTTCAAGCACGCTGACGTGCTGTCGGCGCGCCGCTGGGTTTGTAAATTGGGTTTTCATGGTCCGGCGCTGGTCCAGAGGATGGGCACGCGCTTCGACATGCGTGGGTGACGGGAGTGGGTGATGAACAGGATAGACTATTCAGATCCGGTGAGATTTCCGGATCAAAAAGTCCCATTCGTCCCCGAGCCTGCTGTCGATCGTGGGCTGGACGTTCGCGACATCTTCCAGATCGTTTGGGGCGCCCGGTGGATGCTGGCGATCTTCGGCTTGCTCGGCGCCATCGTTGCCTATGCGCTGGTCAAGCAGATCACGCCGCAATATCGCTCCACGGCATCGATCATGCTGGACACCCGTCAGACCAGTGTGATCGACATTGAAAGCGTTCTTTCAGACGTTCCTCTGAACCGGCAAATGCTGGAGAGCGAGCTTCTGATCATCGAGAGCGACACGTTGCTGGAACGCGTGGTCGACAAGCTGCGTCTCGACCGCGATCCGGAATATAATCCGCGTCTTGCCGAGCCGTCCGCGACCAGCCTTGTGATCGATCGCAAGAAAGCCGAGGTGAAGGAATTCATCACCGGGCTTATGAGCGAGGTCATGCCGGCTTCGCAGGCGACAACGCCGCCGGCTGAGACGGCGGCGCCAGCTCCGTCGGCCACACCGGTATCGCCTGAGGCTCAGGCCGAAGCGGACCGTCGGAGGGCGGTGCGTATCCTGCGCGGCAAACTCAAGGCACGCCAATTGTCGCCGGCGTTCGCAATCTCGGTTCAGGTCACGTCGGCTGACCCTATGCGTGCTGCCCTGATCGCGAACACCGTTGCCGACCAGTACGTGGTCGACCAGCTTGAAGCCAAGTTCGATGCGGCGCGGCGGGCAACCACATGGCTCTCCGGACGTGTTGAGGAATTGCGGATCCGTCTCGAGACCAGCGAGACCAAGGTCCAAGCCTACAAGAACCGTTTCCGGACAGGCGATTCCCAGGGGGCCTCGATCACGCGGCAACAGATTGCCGAACTGAACTCCGACTTGATCAATGGCAAGGCGGAGCTCGCAGAAGCCCGCGCCAAGTTCAATCAGGCGCGCGAGATGGTGCGCAGCCTCGGCCCTGCCGGTGCAGCAACAGCCCTGACCTCACCACTGATCCAGTCGCTGCGCCAGAAGCGATCCGAGCTGACACGGCGTGAAGCCGAGTTGTCGAACCGCTATGGCCCAAAGCACCCGACCATGATCGAACTGCGCACAGAGCTTGGCGATACCGATGCAGCGATTGCGGTCGAGGTCCGTCAGATCGTCAGCAGTCTGCAGAACGATGTTCAGGTAGCACAGGCCCGAGTAGCCACCCTTGATGCCGAATTGACAGCCCTTGAGGCGCGCGAAGTTGGCGAGTCCGAAGCGGCTGTGGGTCTGCGCCAGCTCGAGGCAGAGGCAGAGGCAAATCGGCGGATCTACAACGATTTCCTGCAGCGCTTGAATGAGACCCGCGAGCAGGAGGAGTTCCAGACTGCAGACAGCCGTGTGATCGAGCCGGCGACCCCCGCTTTTGCGCCGTTCGTGCCGCGCACGAAGGTGTCGACGGCTTTGGGCGGTGTCGCCGGCCTCGCTTTCGGGCTCGGGCTGGTGGTGCTGTTCCGGCTGCTCAACCGGACTTTCCGCACCGTTGCCCAGGTCACCGAGCACACGGGGCTTTCAGTCTATGCCTCGATCCCCAAAGCCTCGCGCCGCCAGGCCAGCCGGATCTTGAGCTATCTCAAGCGTAAACCGAACTCCGATCTGGCGGAATCGGTGCGCTATCTCAGGAACGCGATCCTGCTCGGCGATGGCGGCAAGATCCGGTCGGTTCTGGTCACCTCCTCCTTCCCCGAGGAGGGCAAGTCGACGCTGTCGATCCTGCTTGCCGAGATGCTGGGACGGATGGGCAAGTCAGCGGTGCTGGTCGATTGCGATCTGAGGCGTCCCTCGTTGGCACCGGCGCTGAGGATCAAGCCGAGGCACGATTTGATGACGCTTTTGGACTCGGCAGAACCACTCGAAGATGTGGTGGTCACGCCTGAGGATGGCTCCTTCGACTTCATCCCCTTGCGTACCGGACGCGCCGCATCGGTAGATGTCCTAGCCTCGCCCGCCTTCGCCGAATTCATTTCGACGCTCGAAGAGCGCTACGATGTGGTGCTTATCGACGGGCCACCGGTCCTGGGGGTCTCGGATTTCTCGGTCCTCGGTAAACTGGTCGATACCTCGGTCGTTGTGGTGCAATGGGACAAGACGCCAGTCGCCTCCCTCAAGCGCACTCTGACTTGGCTTGCCGATCACCGAATGGATGTCCTGGGTGCAGTGCTCAGCAAAGTCGATCGCAAACGCGAGGCGCAGTACGACAACGCGAC
>JBCBOR010000115.1:0-10188 GCA_039821125.1 Pseudomonadota bacterium | reverse complement strand
GTCTCGATCTCGACGGCTGCGTTGAAGCAGATCCTCGACATCGATACCGAAGCAATGGATCGACCGGAAACGTGAGGCCCGTGCCCCTGAGCGCGGCGTTGAGCTCGAGGCGGCTCACCCCTGCCTCAACATAGCAATCCATTGCTTCGGTATCGATGTCGAGGATCTGCTTCAACGCAGCCGTCGAGATCGAGACACCGCCATCTACAGCAAGCACACCGCCTTCCTGGCCGGATCCGACGCCGTAGGGAACGACAGGCGTGCCCAGATCGTGGCAAACCGCCAGGCCACTGGCGAGATCCTCGGCGCTGAGCGGCACGAAGACGCCATCGGGCGGGGGGGCGGTGGCGCTGCTCTCATCGCGGCCGTGGATCTCGCGCACCGACTGCCCCAGATGCACGGCTCCGGGGAACCGTGCCTCAAGCTGGCGCAGGCATGCGTCACTCGTTGGATGCCGCATCGTGCCATCCAACCGCCTGGTGAACTTCGATCAGGGTCGGCCCGTCCGCAGCAAGTGCCGCCGCCACCGCCGCAGTGATCTCATTAGGTGTCACCGGTTGCGCATAACCAATGCCATATGACCGCGCCAGAAGCGCAAAATCTGGGTTTTCGGGCCTGACATCGACCTCGGGAATGCCGCGCGCGTTCATGAAATCCGCGATCTCTCCCAGCGCGTCGTTGTTCCACAAGACGATGGCCAGCGGCAGGCCGAGTTGCTTCGCCGTCGCCAGTTCCTGAAGGGTGAATTGCAGGCCGCCATCGCCGACCAAGGCAACGGTGGCTCGGTTGGGACAGGCGATTTGCCCCCCGATGGCCGCTGGCAGTGCATATCCCAACGTCCCGAAGCCCATGGGAAAATGCCAGCACGCAGGCCGGGAAACCGGGAACGTGATGCATCCGGTGTAGCCGATCTGGGTCATGTCGGAATAGATCAGCCCGTCCTCGGGCAAGGCATCCCGGATCGCGCCCAGGACGACGTCATGCGCTTGTTCCAGTTTGGACCGGGCGTCTTTGTTCTGCTGGCGGGTCTCGGCAAGCTGGGCAGATGGATCGCGCGCCGGCTGCGTGAGCAAAGCGGCCAGGATGGCCTCGACCGCCAGCTGCGCATCGCTCAGCACCCCAATGCGGGCAGGCGGCGATCCGGCGAGCATATCGGGATCGAGGTCGATCCTCACAACCGTGCCGTCCACGATCAGGCGCGGTTCGGCGATTTCGGGCGGTACATCGCCCGCGGCCTCGGCATCGGCTGTGACATAGAGGTCGGGCTCGGCGATCTCGGTGCCGATCGCGATGACAAGGTCGCAGCATTTCAAATGCAGCCGGGTTGCCGGACGCTGCAGGGTCGAGCCCAGTGACAAGGGATGGTCTTCGGGCACGATCCCTTTGCCCGCGACGGTGCTGACGAATGTCGCGCCGGTCTGATCCACCAACGCCCGGATTGCAGCGCTCGCGCCGATGGCGCCGCCGCCTGCCAGGATGGCGGGCGCTTCTGCGGTGCTGAGCATGTCTGCGATCAGCCTCGCAGTCGCAGGGTCTGGGCCCGGCTTGGGGAAGGTCTCGATGGGTTCAGGGGCCGCATCAACGGGCAGATCAAGCACGTCGAGCGGGAACCCAATGTGCACAGGCCGGGGCCTTGCGCCTGCAAACCGCGCGAAGGCTCGCGCCAACTGGCGCGGGGCCTGTTCGGGGCTGGCCACAGTCGCGCTGAGCCCTGTGATGGGGCGGGTCAGCGCCGGTTGATCCGTGATTTCATGCAAGGCACCGCTGGCGAGACCGGTATCCCCCGTCGCGATCGCCGCTGTGATGGCCAGCACCGGAACACTGTCCGAATAGGCTTGGCCCAGCGGGGTTGCGGCATTTGTTACCCCAGGGCCGGAGATCAAGAGCGCAACGCCCGGGCGCCCGCAGGCGCGTGCATAGCCATCGGCCATGAACCCGGCGCCTTGTTCGTGGCGGACGCCAACATGCCGGATCCCCGCCGCGTCTAGTGTCTTGTAGAAGGCGAGAGAGTGCACACCAGGCATTCCGAACACCGTATCCACGCCATAGGCGTTCAGCAGGAACGGCAACGCCTCACCAACTGTCGGGGTCTTGGTCACGCTCATCGCACGGCCCTTTCCAATCGATCTGCAAACGCGGCAATCCGCCCACCTGCATCGCGAAGCTCATCTGCATCGCGCAGGAACCCAATCCTAACAAAGCCGTTCATGGACGGCCCGAAACCGAAACCCGGAACGACCGCGATGGCCTCTTCGTCCAAGAGCGCGTGCGCGAAGGCCATGCCATCCAGGCCTGTCCGCGACACATCGGCCATCAGAAACATGCCGCCCTGCGGCTCAGCGAATTGGAGCGTATCGGTTTTGCAAAGCCCGGCCATCAGGGCATCTCGGCGTGCCTGAAAGATGTCTCGGACGCGTTGCGGTGTTGCGGTGTCTTCCAGCGCGACGCGCGCTGCATCCTGGACAAACTGCGTGACCCCGAACTGCTGGGCCTGTGCGAGATCCGTCAGCGCGGCAGCCAGACGGTCGGGTCCAACGATCCAGCCGATGCGCCATCCGGTCATCGCATGCGATTTCGACAGGCTTTCGATCAGGACCACGTTGCCGCGGGCAGCCGTGTCGGCGAACGCTGACACATGTGCGCTGTCATAGGTCAGCGCCGCATAGACCTCGTCACAGACGAGCCACAGGCCGCGGGCCACACAAAGCTTGGTAAGATCGGCTAAAATGTCGGCGCCAACAGTCGCCCCCGTCGGATTTCCCGGTGAATTGAGCAAGATCGCGACGGTCCGGTCCGTTAGGGCCGCCTCGATCTCGGCCAAGTCGGGCATGTACCCCGCCTCCGCCGGGGTCCGAACCGGGACCATCTCGGCCCCACCCGCAGTCACGACGGCAGGATAGGTGGCGTAGTAGGGCTCCAGCACGATCACCTCGTCGCCCGGCCCGGCAATGGTCAGGAACACCGAGAACAGCGCCGATTGCGCGCCAGTACAGATGACCACATGGTCCGCTGTTACCGTCCCGCCGTGCCGCTCTCGCACCGATTGCGCCGCCGCCGCACGCAAGTCTGGCTCACCCGGAATGGGTGAGTAATGCGTCCGCCCGTTTGCCGCGGCATGGGTTAGCGCCGCAATCGTCTCCGGCGCGGTGTCGAGGTCCGGGTCGCCGACGCCCAAATGGATAACCTCGCGCCCCGCGCGCATCTGTTCGAAGGCGAGGTCACCGACGTCCCATGCCTTTGCCGCAGGGCTGGAGACCCGGTCTGCCAGGCCCGAGAGACGCGGCGGTCTCACGATTGCCCGCCGATCTGATCGGCCATGACGCAGACAAGCTCGAACATCAGGTTCGCTGCCGTGACCGAGGTGATGCCTGTAGGATCGTAGCACGGCGCCACTTCGCTGATATCCGCCCCGACAAGGTCGACACCTTGCAGGCTGCGGATGATGACCTGCGCGTCGCGCGGGGTGAGGCCCCCGATCTCAGGCACCGGGGTCCCGGGGCAATAGGATGGATCCAGGCCGTCGATATCCAGCGTCATGTAGGTCCGGCCCGTGCCGATAACCTCGCGCATTTTGGCAATCACCGCGGCGCGGCCCATCTCTTCGTACTCGTCGAAGGTAATGATGGTGAAGCCTGCCTCGTACCCCCAGGCGATGTCGTCCGCCGAAAAGCGCGAGCCTCTGAGGCCGATCTGGACGACGCGGGCCGGGTCGATCAGCCCCTCTTCGACCCCGCGGCGCATGAAGGTGGCGTGGTTCACCCGGGTGCCGCACATCTCGTCCAGCGTGTCGGCATGGCTGTCGATCTGGACGATACCGACCGGCTGATCCGCGGCCAGCGCGCGCAGGATCGGGGTTGGGATCGTGTGATCGCCCCCGATCGCGACCGGGCGAATGTTGTGCTGGGCCAGTTTGCGGAAGAACTGCTCAATCTGATCGATGCTGGCATCTTTATTGAGCGGGTTGATCGGCGCATCGCCCAGATCGGCCACATTGCAGAGCGTGTAGGGGGCGATGCCGGAGGTCGGATGCACTTGGCGGATCAGCCGGCTGGCTTGCCGGACCGCCCCTGGCGCCTCGCGCGGGCCGCTCCGATAATTGAGACCGATGTCGAACGGCACGCCGACAAGCCCAATATCGATGGCCTCGGACATCTCGACGCGTGGCATCCTCAGAAACGTGGCGACATCAGCAAAACGCGGCACCACGGCTGCATCGGCGGGTTTATAGAAATCGTTGGTCATACGGCCCTCCCCGGGTCAGTTGTTGGCCAAGTCGAGCGCTGCGTGCAGCAGCACATTTGCGGCATCCTCGGCATCTTCAGGTGTGATCGATTCGGCAGGGTTGTGGCTGATGCCATCCTTGCACCGGCAGAAGATCATTCCCGTGGGGCATGTGCGCGCGATATAGAGCGCGTCGTGGCCCGCCCCGCTGATCAGCTCTCGCGCCGGGATGCCGCAGCGGTCGGTGGCGGTCCGGATCGCGTCCGTGCACCTGGCGTCGAAATCCATCGCGGGGGAGCTGCCGAATTCGTCGCGCGAGATTGTGAAGCCTTTGGCGCGCTCTGCTTCGGCAGCCTTCTCAAAGACGCCCAGCAGCCGTTCCAATCCGGCCTGCTCTGGATGGCGCAGATCAAGGAAATGATCGACCTGCCGGGGGATCGAGCTGTGCGATCGCGGCACCGTGTCGATCGCGCCAACTGTGCACCGCCCATCTGCCTCGGCCTCCGCCGCGCTAAAGCAAGCCGCGAGGATCCTGGTCATCGCCGCAACTGGATCCCGCCGCATCTCCATCGGCGTTGTGCCCGCATGTGCTTCGACCCCGCCGATGGTGACGCGGTTAAAGCTCATGGCCTGTGCGCCGGTCAGAATGCCGACGGGGACATCCTGCGCCTCCAACACCGGGCCCTGTTCGATGTGGAGTTCCAGGAACTCGGCGAAGCGCCGTTGCCCCAGCGGCTCGTCGCCGCGAAACCCGATGCCATCCAATGCGTCACCAAAGCTGATGCCCGCGTCGTCGGTTGCGGCGAGGATTTCTTCCTCGGTGAAGATCCCAGCATAGGCGCCGCTCGCGGCCATCGAGGGCACAAACCGGCTGCCCTCCTCGGCCGTCCAGTTGACGATTGTCAGCGAGCGCTTTGGGACGATGCCTGCGTCGCGGATCGTCTCGACAGCTTCTAGGGCGGCGAGGACGCCTAGGATCCCGTCGAACTTCCCCCCGAAGGGCTGGGTGTCCAAGTGGCTGCCGATCCCAACCGCGAGGGCATCGGGGTTCTGGCCCGGTAATGTCGCGAACATGTTGCCGAGGCGATCGACCGCGACCTCGAGGCCAAGGCCGGTGCACCAGTCCGCGAAGAGGCGCCGGCCCGCGCCATCCTCTGGGGTTAGCGCTTCGCGGTTGATGCCGCCATCCTCCCGGGCTCCGATCTGGGCATGGCGCATCAAACGGTCCCAGAGCCGGGCACCCGAGACGCAGAGCGAGGCGGGGTCGACCGAAGAGGTCACGCCGTTTGCCTTTCTGCGAGGAACTCTGCATCCGCCACATCAAGCCCAGCATCCAGCGCGTCGAGCATCGCATGCAACTCTGCATCGCTGGTGACGTAAGGAGGCGACAGGAAGAGCGACGTCTGCTCTCCGCTGGTGCCGATCAGCGCGCCAGCTTCAAGCGCCCGGGCCGACACGCGCGATGCAATTGGCGGCTCTCCGGTGTCGTTCATCCAGGTTCTCCAATCCGGCCCGTGAAGTTCGACCGTCCAATGAAGCCCATCGCCATCGATGCGCGAGACACTGGGATGGCGCTGACCGATCGCGAGGAGCCGGGATTGCATGATCTCTTCGAGATGGCGGACACGCTCGATCAGCTTGTCCCGCTTGAGCACCCGCAAGAATGCCCGGATGCAGGCGATGGTCAGAGAATGCCCGCGGAAGGTCGAGTAGGTCTGCCAGCTTTTGTCCGCGATCTCGTCCACGATGTCCTTTGACAGGATCACTGCACCAACCGGTGAATGCCCGCCCGCCAGGCCTTTGCCCATCGTCACGATGTCGGGCCGCGAGGTGCCGCCCTGGAATGCGAACATGCGACCGCAACGGCCAGGGCCGGTGACGACTTCATCGGCGATCCAGAGTGATCCGACCGACCGCGCCGCCTCGGCCACGCGGTCCTGATAGACCGGATCATAGTAGATGCCCCCTTGCGTGTAGTCGATGATGGTGCAGGCTGTCCCGGCCAGCGTCTCTTCGATGCCCTCAAGCCGTTCCAGGGTTGGTCGCTCGTCCGGGACGGTGCCGTACTTGGCGCCCAAGGGCTCCGGGATCTGGTGGATCGGGATGGTGCAGGGCACAGGCCGGGCCGGACCGCCCTTGACCGCAAGCCCACCATGCCATTGAGGTTGAACGGTCAAATGCTGCGACATCCCCGACATGCCATGCCAGGCACGGATCCGCGTCGCCAAGGGCGTGCGCCCGGTAAAGGCCTGTGCGAAGGACATGGCGAGGTCATTCGCCTCGCTGCCGCTTAGGAAGAAGCGCACGCCGCCAACCCAGTCCTCCTCGCCTTCGAAGCAGGTGTCGATCAGATCTTGCGCGGCCTGTTCGCGGTCCTTCCAGAACCACCCCTCGTTGATGACCGGGTTTTCTGCGGCTTTGCGCACAGCCTCGACCATATCAGGATGGCCATGCCCAAGCGGACCGCCGGTGTTCGAGGCATCCAGAACCTGACGCCCGTCCTCCAGCGTAAAGGTCACGCCCTTGCCGCTGATGACTTTGAAACTGGTCTTGCCGGCCACGAGGCCCGTGGAGATTAACTTGCTCATCATGTCCCCCTTATGTCACGTTCTTGCGGTAGGTGTCTTTGATCGCGATGCGCCCGTCTTGCAGGGTGAAGACATCGCACCCCGCGACCTTGATCGGCGCGCCATCCGGTCCGGTGCCGGTGAAGACCCATTCGGTCACACCGCGATCGCCGCTGACGAAATGCTGGACCTCGGTCCATGCAGCATCGGGAACGCGCTCCCAAATTGCAGAGTACGCTGCACGCAGGGCCGCCATGCCTTGGTGATGGCTGCCGCTCGGCGCAGGCCCTGCTGCACCGAGGAAGACACCGTCCTCGGTCATCAAATCAACCAGGGCATCGGCATCATGCGCGTTCCACGCAGCGGCAAAGCGTTGCAGCAGGGCGATCTTGTCGTCGTCTGTCATGGTCAGTCCTCTCAATGCGCACGCCGGTGACGGGTCAGGCGCGCTTCGACAGCTTTCAGGACCAGCAAGACGGCGTAGACGAGGACGAGATAAAAGAGCGCCGCCGTCAGGTAGAGTTCGTAATGCTGGTAGGTTCGGTTCGCGAGCACGGTCGCAATGCCCGTGATGTCCGGCAGGGTGATCAGCGACACCAGGGCAGTTGCCTGGATCTGAAAGACCACTTCGTTCGAATAGCTTGGCAGCGCGTATCCGAACGCTTGCGGCAGGATCACAAGCCGCAATCGGGTAAACGGCCCCATGCCGAAGGCGATGCTGGCCTCGATCTCTCCCCTGGGAACCGCCAGGATGGCCCCCCGGATGATCTCGGTCGTGTAGGCCGTGGTCGACAGAGTGTAGCCCAGAAAGGCGCAGTTCCATGGATCGCGAAAGAACCACCAGAACCCGGCTGCCTCTAGCTCTGGCCGGAACTGCCCCGATCCGTAGTAAATCAGGTAGAGCTGGACCAGAAGCGGTGTCCCGCGGAAACAGAACGTGTAGACTTGGATCACGGCACTCAGCAGGCGCGACCCCCTGGCGCGGATCACGCCGAGCGGGATCGCAAAGATGAGACCCAGGATCAGCGTGACGCCCGCCAGCAACAGCGTGACCCCCAGCCCGTCGAAGAGGCGTGGGACAGCGTCGATCATGGTCTCGACATTCATGCGACGGCCCTTTCGCCGCGAAAGGCCCAGCGTTCGGCCGCCCTCAGCGCCAGAAGCGATGCTATCGTGATTGCGAGATACATCGCCGCGGCCGCGAGGTAGAAGGTGAACGGCTCGCGGGTGTTCGCCGCGCCGAGTTCCGCGGTGCGCATCAACTCGGTCAGCTGAATGGCAGAGATCAGCGCCGTCGCCTTGACCAGCACCAGCCATACATTACCAAGGCCGCTGATGGCAAAGCGGAGCATCTGCGGCAGCACGATCTGCCGGGCGAGCCGCCAGCCATGAAAGCCATAGGCCCGCCCCGCCTCGATCTGCCCGCGGGGAACCGATTGCAGAGCGCCCCGGAAGACCTCGGTCGCGAAGGCACCATAGATCAGGCCCAGGGTCAGGGCACCCGCCGTGAACGGATCAAAATCCAGCCTAAAGCGGGCAAATGCCTCTCCGCCCAGATACCGGACACCATTCTGCACCACACTGGGCAGCCCGTAATAGATCAGCAGGATCAAGACCAGTTCGGGCACGCCCCTGATCACGACCGTATAGGTGCCCGCGATCGACCGGGCGATCCGGCCGCCCGAAATCTTGGCCCAGGCACCAAGCAACCCCAGCACAATCGCAACGCCAAAGGCAGCGAGTGACACCAGGAGCGTCATCGCAAAGCCCTGCAGCAAGAGCGGGCCATATTGGATCAGGGAAGTCATTGGTGCATCAGCGAGGCGTCATGTGGCCGGGACGTTGCCGCCCCGGCCAAATGTGGTCATTCGCCGTAGACGTTGAAGGTGAAGTATTGGTCGTTGATCTTGGCATAGGTGCCGTCGGCGATGATCTGAGCGAGCGCCGCATTGATCTTCTCACGCAGCGCATCGTCTGCCTGGCGGAAGGCAATGCCATTGCCCAGGCCGAAATAGCTGGGGTCGCTCAAGGCCGCGCCAGCCAGGCGGAAGCCGTTCCCGTCGGGTGTCGAGAGGAAGCTCTCGGTGATCGGGATCGCCCCATCCGCATAGGCATCGATCCGGCCTGCCACCAGATCTTGGAGTGCATCTTCCATTTTCTGGTACGACCGATAGGTGACGCTGTTTCCGAAGGTGTCGCGCACATAGGGCTCTGCCGCGGTGGCTGCGACCAAGCCGATGACCTTGCCGTTCAGCGCCGTTTTCAGGGCGTCGATCCCGTCGCCAGAGGCGTCCACAGAGGCCCCCAAAGCGTCTGACATGACGAAATGCTGTGGCACCTGCGCATATTTGTCCGAGAAATCGACGACCTGGGCGCGCTCCTCCGTCATCGTCATCGAGGCAACGATCATGTCATATCGCTCGGCCAGAAGACCCGGGATGATCCCGTCCCAGTCTTGCGCCACTAGCTCGCATGTCAGATCGGCTGCCGCGCACAGGGCCTTAGCGATATCCACGTCGAAGCCACCGAGTTCTCCGTTGGCGTCCACATAGTTGAACGGAGGATAGGCGCCCTCGGTCGCGACGCGCACGACGTCCTGGCCGAAGGCTGGCGCGGTCAAGGCCAGCGTGGTGACGACCGCAGTGAAGATTCGTTTCATGGTACTACTCCCAGTTGTTGCGCGGCTCGTGAGCTGATGCCGCAAGAAAGTCCCGAAATCGGGTGGAGGATTGCCGGGTGAACAGCTCAGCCGGCGTTCCCTGCTCCTCGATCTGCCCTTCGTGCAGAAAGACGACCGAGCTGGAGACATCGCGCGCAAAAGCCAGCTCATGCGTCACCACCAACATGGTGACGTGCTCCTCGGCCAATTTGCGCATGACCTTCAGGACATCGCCGACCAACTCCGGGTCGAGCGCCGATGTCGGCTCGTCAAACAGGATCAGCGCAGGCGACATGGCCAGCGCCCGTGCGATCGCGACGCGTTGCTGTTGCCCGCCGGACAATGCTGCGGGATAGGCATCTGCCTTGTCGGCAATCGCCACACGGTCGAGGACGTGCATCGCGCGTTCGCGCGCCTCTGCGGGGGCAAGCCCCAAAACGTGGACCGGCGCTGACGTCACATTCTCCAGTACGGTCATATGCGTCCACAGGTTGAAGCCCTGAAACACCATCGGCATCCGGGCGCAATTGTGCGCAGCATCTTTGGCAGAGATCCGGGCTTGTCCGAAAACAGGCGCCCCCTCCAACCGGACCTCACCGGCGGAGGGCGTCTCCAGCCCATTGAGACACCGCAGGAACGTACTCTTGCCCGAGCCCGAGGCGCCAAGCATAGAAATCACGTCCCCACGATGCGCCGTGAGCGAGATCCCGCGCAGCACCTCCAGTAGCCCAAAGCTCTTCA
>JBCBOR010000114.1:0-11194 GCA_039821125.1 Pseudomonadota bacterium | reverse complement strand
GGCGCGCTGGAAGCAGCCATCGCCACAGCCCTTGATGCTTTCAGCCCGGCTGAGTGCGCAAACTACTTCACAAACTCGGGATACGAGCCAGATTGATCCGAAAATGCTCTAGACGTCGCCGTCCAGGATCTGCTCGATCTGTGGCAACAGCGCATCGGCCGCCTGCTGGTGCATCTCCGGCGAGGGCAGGCTGCGGTTGGTATCGATCGGCTCCCCCGATGGACGGAACAGAACGGTCCGGCCTTCGACACGCAGGTCATGGGGCAACCCGACCGATGTCACGCACTCGACATAGTAGTCCGCACAACCCTTCACCGCATCGATCATCGCCCGGTCGATATAGTGCGGGTACTTGTCGGCTGGCGAGTTTGGGGTATCCGACTCCCCGTCATCGAGCGAGCGTTGCGAGAACCAGAACAGGATCGTGCGTGTCTCCGCCGTCGACAGCAGCGTTTGCATCCGACCGATCCAGGCGTTCTTCATCTCATTCACGACCAGACGGAAACGATCCTCATCGGTGCGCGACAGATGCTTCAGCATCCCGTGGACGAAAGAAAACTTGCTGAAGTCGACATCCGGGAACAGGCCCGTCAGCAGATCCGAAACCTCGCTCAGCCGTGCGTTCCGGCGCGGGCGCACCGAGAACATGCGGTTCGAGATTGCGGACGCGCTCATCACCTGAACAACGCAGGCGGTGGAGCCGTTCACGGCCCGCAGGATCTCAGGATCCGACAGGAAGAACCCCGGCCCTGCGCCATCGGTGCCCAGATTAAGTGTTCCAACCACCAGATCTTCGCCCACCAGCGCAGGATAGGGGCGCTCGGCAAACCGGCCAAACGTGTGCTGCGCGCCGAGGAAGCAGACATACTCCCCCCTCAGATCCGGCTGCGGCCCGCGAAAAATCTGACGGCTGCGCCCGAAACGATAGATCTTGTAGTCGAACAGCGGGTCGTCGATCTGAACTTCGGCCATCTGATCCTCGGGCGCTTGGGTGATCCTGCACAGGGGGCTGCGATGCCGAAATCTTGCAGGATTTGGTTGATCCATCGCTAACGCCCCATCGTCACGCTTGACCCTGCGTCGTCGTTTGCACGCCGCTCGGCCCGCGATAGTCTGCCGAAAACGGGAGGGACATGATGACCACGCAAACGCTGACCTACGCGCTCACGGACGGGGTGGCCGAGATCCGTCTGAACCGGCCGGACCGGATGAACGCACTGACCACCACCATGCGCCGCGAGATCGCCGAGGCCCTGCGCCAAGGCGCGGATGAGGCCCGGGCGGTTCTCCTGACCGGGAACGGGCCGGGGTTCTGCGCAGGTCAGGACCTGATGGATGCGGGCGGCTTTGACGATCTGGACCTCGAGAAGACCCTGCTCGAGGAATACAAGCCCATGCTCGATGCGCTGAGAGAGTGCCCGGTGCCGACGGTCTGCGCCGTGAACGGAGCGGCCGCGGGCGCGGGCGCCAATCTCGCGCTGGCCGCCGATATCGTGATCGCCGCGAAAAGCGCGACGTTCCTGCAGGCCTTTGCACGGATCGGCCTCGTGCCGGATGCCGGAGGCACCTACATGCTGCCGCGGCGGATCGGGATGGCACGTGCGCTTGGTCACTGCCTGCTGGCCGACAAGATCACGGCGACACAGGCCCGCGACTGGGGCCTGATCTGGGACGTCGTGGCGGACGAGACGCTGGACACCCACGCCCACGGGATCGCCAAGCGGCTCGCCGCCGGTCCGACGCTGGCCTACCGGATGATCAAGGACGCGCTCCGCCAGAGCGAGGCAAACGACTGGGACACGCAATTCGCGCTGGAAGCGGAACTCCAGGGTAAGGCGGGCAAAAGCGCCGACTTCGTCGAAGGCGTGACAGCTTTCCTGCAAAAGCGCCCTGCCGCCTATACGGGGCGCTAAATGTGCTACGCTAGACGGAGGCCATGGCACCCCTCACCCAGCGCATAACCCGGCATCCCATTGCCATTGATCCTGATCTGGCCGCATCGACCCTTGCGCCGCTGGAGCCGTCGCTGCGGCAGGAAGCGCTCGGGGCGGTGCTGCACGGAACCGCCGGGACCAGCAGCTATTTGCGCAAATTGATCACCCGCCACGCCGATTGGCTGGCAGAGGTCGCCGCGGCACCGCCGGAGGACACCCTCACCGCCGTCTTGTCCGAGGTGACCACGACGCTGCGCGGGGCTGATCGTCAGGCGGACGTGGCAAAAACCTTGCGCCATGCAAAGACCCGTGCGGCTCTGCTGATTGCGATCGCCGATCTCGGCGGGGTCTGGTCGCTGGCCGAGGTCACAGGCGCGCTCACGACACTTGCGGATCATCTGGTTGGCGAAACCGCACGCTGGTTGCTGGCGCAGGAGATCGCGCAGAACCGCTTGCCCGGTCTCGGCGACGCCGATCTCGAGAGCGGCGCGGGCTATGTCATCCTCGCCATGGGCAAGATGGGTGCAGGCGAGCTCAACTATTCGTCCGACATCGACTTGATCGCGCTCTTCGACGACGCGCGCTTCGGCCATGACGATGTGCTGGACGCCCGGGCGCGCTACATCCATGTCACAAAGCAACTGGTCAAGTTGCTCTCCGAGACCGCTGCGGGCGGCTACGCTTTCCGGACCGATCTGCGCCTGCGCCCCTCGCCCTCGACCACGCCGGTCTGCATGGCGATCGATGCGGCCGAGCGCTACTACGAATCCGTGGGCCGCACCTGGGAACGGGCCGCGCACATCAAGGCCCGGGCGCTGGTCGATACGGCGGCGGGCACGGCGTACCTCAAGGCCCTCGTGCCCTTTATCTGGCGTCGGCATATGGACTTCGCCGCAATTGAGGACACACATGAGATGCTGCGCAAGATCCGCGCGCAGAAGGCACAGTTCACCCCCGGCGCACTGCCGGGGCATAACCTGAAGCTTGGCCCGGGCGGGATCCGCACCATCGAGTTCTTTGCCCAGACCCGGCAGTTGATCGTCGGCGGGCGCGACCCGTCCCTGCGTGCACCGACGACCATCGGGGCGCTGGCATCTTTGACCGACGCGGATTGGATTGCACCGGACTTGCGCGATCGGCTGGGCGATCACTACACGGCCCTGCGCACGGCGGAGCACCGGCTGCAGATGCTCGAGGACGCCCAGACCCATTCGGTCCCACAGTCCGAGGAGGCACGCGCGCGCTTTGCCGCGCTGTGCGGCGCGCCGGACCGTGCGGCGTTCGAGGCTGACCTGGCGGCGCGGCTGTCCGAGGTGCATGCGCTGTGCGAGGAGTTCTTCACCCCAGGGCGCAGCACAGCCCCGGCGGCCGATCCTTTGGCGGCGAGCGAGGCCAATCTGGGCGAGGCCGGGTTCAGCCGCCCCGGCGATGCGGCACGCCGGATCGCCCGCTGGCACGAGGGACAGATCCCGGCGACCCGCGGCGACCGGGCGCGAACGCTCTATCTCGGGCTCGAACCACAGATCGTGGCACGCCTGTCGGGCGCCCAGGATCCGGACCTCGCGCTCACCTATTTCGACCGTTTCATCAGCGGCATGCCCGCAGGTGTACAAGTCTTCTCGCTGTTCACGGCGAACCCGAACCTGCTTGATCTCATCATCGAGATCTGTGTCGCGGCCCCACGCCTTGCGAACTATCTCGGACGTCATTCCCAAATGCTGGACGCGTTGGTCGAGCGCGATTTCTGGACCCTGCCGGATACCGGAACGCTCGCCTCGGGGCTGGCGACGCACCTCGCTGCGGATCCCGACTATCAAAGCGTGCTGGATGCTCTTCGCCGCTGGGCGCGCGAGCAATGGTTCCGGGCCGGTGTCCATGTGCTCCGTGCCCTTGCCGATGAACGCGCGGCTGGGGCGGCGTTCTCCGGGATCGCCGCCACGTCGCTTCAGTTGCTCTATCCGCATGTGATCGACGAGTTCGCACGTCGCCACGGCCCGCCCCCCGGCGGCGGCATGGCCGTGCTGGCCATGGGCAAGCTGGGCTCGGCGGAGATGACGGCGGCGTCCGATCTCGACCTCATCACCATCTACGATGCGCCCGGAGACGCGATGTCGGACGGGCCACGACCGCTGATGGCGCGGCAATACTATCCGCGCCTCACACAGGCTCTTGTTGCTGCCCTGACGGCGCCGACCGCCGAGGGCACACTCTACGAGGTCGACATGCGCCTGCGCCCCTCGGGCCGGGCCGGGCCGGTGGCTGTGTCACTGACCGGGTTCGAAGCCTACCAGACAACCGAGGCCTGGGTCTGGGAGCACATGGCCCTGACCCGTTCAACTGTCGTCGCCGGGCCGGAGACCCTGGCCACCGCAATCGGAGAGATCACTGCCGATGTTCTTGCCCGCCGGGTCGGCACGCCCGAGGTCATGAACGAAGCCGTCGAGATGCGTACCCGTCTTTTCGAAGCGAAAGCCGCCGCGCGTGGCAACCCCTGGTCCCTGAAACATGCGGCGGGCGGTTTGATGGAGATCGAGTTTCTGTCTCAGGCCGGGGCGCTGCAAACCGGCCTCGCACCGGGCCAGCGCACCGCGGATGTGGTCTCGGCGCTTGGTCACGCGGGATGGATCACGCCTGCCGATGCGGAGGCATTGACCGACGCTCTGGTTTTCCAGCAGCGTTTGCAACAGATCGAACGGGTGGCGCTGGAGACCGAACTCAGCCCGGAGGCCGGGTGTCCCGAACTCCGCCAGGTGATTGCACGCGCGGTCGGCACGGACAACTTCGAGGAAGCAGCGGCGCGCCTGACCGATCTGCAGACCCGCACAGCGACGATCTGCGCGGAGCGGTTCGCAGCGGCGACGCCCGAGGCCTAGTCGCGCCCCAAAGCCCAGACTTTCTCGTCCGATTCGGCGCTTCGGATCCGGGTGATCTCGACCCCGAGACCCGCCCCGTTGAGACGATCGAGTTTTTCGATCCGGATATGCACGCGCCGCGCACGGGGGTCGACCAGACACATCTCGGCAAGTCGTTCGGCGAACGTTTCCAAGAGGTTCATCCGCGGCCCGTCGATCAAAGTCTCGATCGCGCCGACCAGGTCGTCATAGCTGACCACCCGCGCCGCGCGGTCGTCGATATGGGCGGTGTTGCGCGTCACTTCGAGCGCGACATCGAAGCGAACGCGCTGGGTAACGCCGTGCTCCTCGGCATAGGCGCCGATCTCGATCTCCCGCACATAATTCGACAGGAAGATCCGGTCGGCAGGCAGTGCTGCCTCTGCCAGCGAGGAGGCACTCGCCAGCGGATCGTATGCTGAAGTATCGCCCATGACGCGGCGGTCCTTATCCATTCACACCCCAAAGTTCCGCCCAGTGGAATACGCCGCCCTGCGGGCGATGGCCACGCAAAAGCGACGGATTCCGGCACGTTTCGACGGATTGCGCAGGAGCGTCAGAGCGCTCAAGTACCTTGGCCTTGGCCCTCGCCCTCGCCCTCACCTTCGCCTTCGCCAACATCGGTCGGCTCGGCGGGTTCGGCGGGTGCTGCTGGTTCGGCGGGCTCCGCTGGTTCCGAGACATCGTCACCGCCACCATCGGTTCCCGGGCTCGGATCCGCGAATGGTCCGCTCAACGGCTCCACCGAGGCGAAAGCCCCAATCGAGGCACATTTGGGCGCACGCGCGGCGGCATTGGCCGCGAAGATCGTGGACCGGTCCGGGTCATAGTCGGGCGACGCCGGGTCATTGTAGTAGTCCGCCAGGGCCAGCATAGCTTCGGGCAGACCCAGATCGATGGCGACGCCGAGCTGGTCATAGGCCGCCTCGCGGTCAGCCGGCGTTGTCGCGGTCTTCAGACCGAGGATCCCCAGCGCCTCTATCCCGAAGGGATCACCGAGATCGGCGGCAGCGCTATAGTGCTCGCGCGCACCAGGCAGGTCATTCGCCGCCTCGGCGATGCGGCCCAAGGCGACCCGCGCCCGCACATGGCCCAGTTCTGCGGCCTTCTGATAGGAGGCAAGCGCATCGCGATCCAGACCCGCCGCGGTGTAGGCAAGGCCAAGCTGATAGTGGAAGCGCCCGTTCTCCGGCTCGCGCGCAATCGACCCCGTACAGGCCGCGATCGCATCATTTGCGGGCTGGACCGTGCCCGGGCAGATGCCGATCCCCTGCAGATCGAGCCAGTCACCTGCGGCCACGTCACAAGCGTCGGGTTTCAGCTTCACCGTGACCTCGACCGGCACGACAATCCCTTGTGTCGAGACATTCGCCACCAAGGTCTGCTGCGTGACGGACGTAGAGTAGGTGCCGACACTGACAGTCTGCGGCAGCGGCGGTTCATAGACCAGAGCGCCGAGGCTGGCCTGCACGACCGGCATCTCGTCGCCCGTGGTCAGCACGCCGTCATCGGACACCGCGGCGACGGTACCGGACGATGGGTTCGCGGGAACCGAGATCTTGGCATCCGCAGGCAGCGCCAGTTCCTCGGCAATCCGCCCACCCAGCGCGACGACTTTCTCCTTTGGCGCCTCGATCACGATCTGCGGTTTGGATATCGGAGCGGTCGAGACCTTGGGTGCAGCGGTAGACGGCTGCGCCGCTGCGGGCGCAGGCTGGACCGAGGCTTTCTGCACCAGAACCTTCGATGCCGGGACAGAGCCCGCCGGGGACGCCGCCGTACTGGCTGCAACCGTCAGCGGCACCGGTGTCTTGCCTTCGGCCGACGCGACTTGCGTGCTGCCCGATGCCTCGGACGGCGAGATCGCAGCCACGGCGACAGGAGGCGTCGCAAAGGCAAAGTCCCGGTCAAGGCGGTTGGTCCATGTCGGGATCTGCTCGCCCCGGGTCGACCGCTTGACCTGGTCGCGCACGGTGCTGAGGGTCCGGCCCAAAACGGCACTCGGCTCTGCTTTCACGGTGTTCAACATCGCGGTCGTGAACGGCGAGTTCGACCCTTGGCCATCCAGTGCAAACGCACCGGGCGACGTCGAATAGGCGACAAACCCGTTCGATGGGACGCGCGGCTCGGAGAAGCCGAGTTCGGGCATCGCCAGCTGATTGCCGACACCGGCCTTTACCGGCTGCCCTTCGAACGGGTTGTTCCGGCAGGCATCGAGGAAGGCAATCTTGCGCTCGGACCGGTCGCTCAGGATTTTGAACATGCTGCCGAGGCGCACGGTCTGGAACGGCAGATCGTTCGGCGTCGCGATTCGCGCATCGACCGGAACGAGGTAATTCTTGTTGCCGACCTGGAAGCCATGGCCCGCATAGAAGATGACGATCTCGGCGCCCGGCCCGCCCGCGACCACAGCGTCCTGCAGAAGTTTTTCAAACCCGCGTTTTGACAGGTCCATGCCCTCGAGCACGCGAAACCCGTTGCCGCGCAGCAAGTCTGCCATGGCCCGCGCATCATTCGATGCGTTCTCGAGCGAGGTGATCCGCTCGTAGTTATCGTTGCCGACAACCACCGCGACCCGCTTGCGCGGCGTCTTCTGAGCCTTGTTCGGCCCGATGACGAGCACACCGTCGCGAATCTCTCGCTCGATCTTGTAGAGATTCGGCTTCGTCGGCACCTCCCCCAGGCTGCCGATCGAGCGCGTGTCCTGCGCACAGGCTGCCAGCGCAACCGCCGCCACAGAGAGTAAAAGCGCGTTGAGTTTCATCGTCATCGTACCACCACTACTGTCGTTAATCTCCGGTTCCCCGGCCGGGAGCGTACACGCATTCTGACCGAAGTTCGACACGCGGCTCTCTCGCAAATCCGGATTTTTGTGTGGATTCTCACGAAGTTTCAATGTCCTGCTCCCTGCGAGATGGCTGCTGAAGATTTCGCAGAAAATTCATCCTTCAGGATTGACTGAGCACACGTAATAAGTGAAGAATTCCGAAATTATTCATTCTTCACAGACTCTCTGATCGATACCCCTCTCAATCGAACTTCACATCGAGGTCGCCATGTCAGGCTCTGAACAGGATCGCCCCACAGATTTCTACGCCCGCCTCGCCGATGTGATCGTGCGCTGGCGCATCGTCTGGCCCTTCCTGGCGATTGGTCTGGTCGCGCTCTCGCTGGCGCAGATCAGCAACATCGTACCGCTGAACCCCGATGCGCGGATCTTCTTTGCCGAAGAAAACCCGGACCGTCAGGCGCTCGACCGGTTCGAGAACACGTTCAACAAGAACGACAACCTGATGATCGTGATCGAGGCCAAGGACGGCGATGTCTTCACGCCCGAGGTTCTGAGCGCCATTGGCGAGATCACCGAGCGTACCTGGCTGCTGCCCTTCGTGCGCCGGGTCGATTCGATCACCAACTTCCAGCACACCTACGCCGATGGCGACGAGATGATCGTCCGCGATCTGGTCGAAGATCCCGCCAACGTGACGCCTGCGTTGGCGGCAGAGGCCAAGGAGATTGCGCTCGACCGGATCGAGCTGGTGGATTTCTACGTCTCGCCCAAGGCCGATGTGACCCAGGTGCAGGTGCTCTTCACCCTGCCCGGCATTGACCCGTCGCAGGAAGTGCCGAAGATCGTCGCCGAGGTCTACGAGCTGCGCGCCGATATCGAGAAGACCTACCCGATGGTCGACCTGCGCCTGACCGGCGGGGTGATGATCAACAACCAGTTCTCGGTTTCCGGCCAGCAGGACGGCCAGAACCTGATGGGACCAATGTTCCTGATCATTCTGGTGATCGTCGGTTTCGCTATCCGATCCGTGTTCGGCACGCTCAGCGTGCTGCTGGTCATCATCCTCTCGGCGCTTGGTGGTTTGGGTGCGCTGGGCTGGATGGGCATCCAGATGAACTCGGTCACCATCCTGGCGCCGCTTTACATCATGACGCTGGCCGTCGCATCCGCTGTCCACGTCCTGTCGGCGATCAGGCAGAAGATGGTCGACAGCGAGGACCGCAAGGAATGGGTGCGCCTTGCCCTGACCGAGCATATGGGCGCCATCGTCATCGCCTGCGTGACCACGGCCATCGGGTTCTTCTGTCTGAACTTCTCGATCTCTCCGCCGTTCCGCGAGTTGGGCAACACTGTCGGCTTCGGCATTCTGGCGGCGATGATCTACACGCTGACCCTGCTGCCTACGCTGATCATCTGGCTGCCGATCAAGCGGCGCACGGACCGTCCGGCGACCAGCCTGATGATGGACCGGGTTGCCGAGTTCGTCATCGCCTATCGCAAGCTTTTGCTGCCGGGCAGCGTTATCGCGGTGATTGCACTGGCGAACGGCCTGACCCAGATCAAGCTGGAAGACGACTTCATCCGCTATTTCGATGAACGCTACGAATTCCGCCAGGATACGGACTTCACCGAGAACCGGCTGACAGCGGTGAACAATCTCGACTGGCCCCTGCCCTCGGGCGAGGCGGGCGGGATCAACGACCCGGCCTTCCTGGCCGAGAAGGAGGCGTTCACCAAATGGCTGCGCGAGCAACCGCAGGTAACCTATGTCCGGTCGCTGACGGATACGATCTCCCGGCTGAACATGAACATGCACGGCGACGATCCGGCCTATCACCGGTTGCCCGACAGCTACGAGGAAGCGAGCCAGTACCTCTTCCTCTACGAGCTGTCGCTTGGCTATGGAATGGACCTGACGGACCAGATCGACATCGACCGCGAGACATTGCGTCTGTCGCTGTTCATGGCGAACGCCACCACCACGGACATGAGGGCGCTGACCCAGCGGGCCGGTGAGTGGCTCCAACAGAACGCGCCGATCATGCAGGCGGCCTGGGACGAAGCGCATCCCGAGCTGGAGCTGATCACACCGACCGGGATCGTGCACGTCTTCAACCTGATCTCGTATCGCGATGTGCGCGGCATGCTGCTGGGGACGTTCATCGCCATCGTGCTGATCTCGGCGATCATCATGGCGGCCCTGCGCGATGTCCGCGTCGGGTTCATCAGCCTGATCCCGAACCTGATCCCGGCGGCGATGGCCTTCGGTCTCTGGGGCTATACCTATGGGGCCGTGACGCTCGCCATCGCGGTTGTGCTGGCGGCGACACTGGGGATCGTGGTCGATGACACCGTGCACTTCCTGTCCAAGTACTCGAAGGCCCGCAAGGAAGGCAAAAGCCCCGAGGATTCGGTGCGCTACACCTTCCGCTCGGTCGGCATGGCGCTGTTCGTGACCACCCTCAGCCTGGTGGCTGGCTTCGCGATCCTCGCCCAGTCCGGTTTTGCAGTGAACGGCGACATGGCCAAGCTGACGGCCATCACCATCACCCTTGCGCTGATCGCAGATTTCCTTCTGCTTCCCTCCCTGCTCATTTGGCTCGACAAACGGAGTTCCGAGATGACGATTTCCAAAGCTGCCACTGCAACCCTCGTGATCGGCGCGATCGGCGTCGGTGCTTTCTTCGCCGCCGACGCACGGGCCGAAACGCCCGAGGAGAAAGGCCTCGCCATCGCGATCGAGGCCGACAAACGCGACCTCGGCTATGGCGATTTCACCGTCGATGGCGAAATGGTCCTGCGCGACAAGGGCGGCAAGGAAAGCCGCCGGGTATTCGAGAACCTGGTGCTCGAGCGCGAGGCGTCGGATCTCGGCGATCTCGGCATCATCGTCTTCTCGAAGCCGCGTGATATCCGCGGCACCGGCCTGCTGACCCACGCCAATATCGAACCGAATGACGATGACCAGTGGCTTTACCTTCCCGCGGTCAAGCGCGTGAAGCGGATCTCGTCCTCGAACCGGACCGGCAAGTTCGTCTCGTCCGAGTTCTCCTACGAAGATCTCGGCAGCCAGGAGGTCGGCGATTACACCTACAAGTGGCTGCGGGATGAGCCGTGCCCGAACGAGCCCTCGCTGACCTGCTATGTGACCGAGAGCTACCCGAAGAACCCGAAGTCCGGCTACTCCAAGCGCGTGGCCTGGACCGACCAGGACGAATACCGCCTGATGCATATCGAGTTCTACAACCGCCGCGGTGATCTCGAGAAGACGCTGACCTTCAACGGCTATCAGCAGTATCTCGGCCAGTACTGGCGCGCGGCTGCGATGAACATGGTCAACAAGCAGACCGGCAAGGAGACCGATCTTTTGTGGACCAACTACGCGTTCCGCACCGGGTTGAGCGAGACTGATTTCGACTCGAACCGGCTGAAGGCCCGGGCACGCTGACATGATCCGAGCATTTGGCAGGGTGCGTCTTTGGACGGCCGGTTTTCTGGCGATCGCCTCAGGCGCCCAGCCCGAAGCGCCATCATCGGCGTGGCTGTCGCAGGGCAGTGCAAGAAGCGAGGCGATCGCC
>JBCBOR010000113.1:0-11523 GCA_039821125.1 Pseudomonadota bacterium | reverse complement strand
TGAAAGCCAGCCTTTGGAGACAGCGGTTAACGTTTCAAAAGCCCTCGCGGCGTACATCGAGACACTGACGACGGGCCGCACCTCCTTTGACCGGTTTCGTGATGCCGTGGCGCGTGGCGACATGGAGGCCGCGGCTGAGTATCCGCTCGCCGCGCATCGGGGACTGCAAATCTTCTTGGGCCAAGGACGATGCGTGTTCTGTCATTCGGGCCCCGCGTTTACCAATGGCGAATTTCACGACGCGGGCGTTCCCTACTTCCTCGACAAAGGTGGCGTTGATCCCGGCCGCTTTCAGGGCATCAAGCTTTTGAAGCAAAGCGAGTTTACCCTTGCCGGAGCCTACAATGATGACCCTGCAAAATCCGGTGCCTGGGCCGTCGAAAACGTTCGTTTTCAGCATTCAAATTTCGGCATCTTCCGCGTCCCGACCTTGCGGCGAACCGCTCTGACGGCCCCATACATGCACGATGGCAGCCTTCCGCAGTTGGCTGATGTTCTTGAACATTACAACAACATAGACATGGAGCGATTGCATGCGGACGGCGAAGCAATACTCCAGCCACTGGAACTCGACGACAAAGACATCTCGGACCTCTTAACGTTCCTTCAAACGCTGTCTGACGATTGATGCAGACTCGCGGCATAGAGGGGCACCAGCTTTGCGGAGGAAGCGGACTTTGCAAAAAAGAGCGCGGATCGCAAATGCCAACGTTCAGGTTGGGGCACCGGGGTAGGCTGGTGATCATCGAACCAGACATTCGCCGTGACTGCGAGCGTGAAGCCGGTATCGAAGTTGGCGCCAGGATCTTTTCGCCATTCGCAATTTACGTGCGTAAGACCAGTGTCAGTTCTCAATCTCACGCAAGATGTTCAGTAGTAGTGTTGCGAATTATAAATACGATTCCTATCCCTATCGTTGATTAAGAGATCACGTGGCAGGATGAAAAACTACGCACCCAGCAGCCCATCAAAGTGTGAGCACCTCCAGAGACGGCACGACTTGTTACTTGTTCGTTTCCTGGTGGCTTGAGAGGATGCCGATAACTGGTGAAAGAGTTCCTGACGACCCTCGGCTGTGGGCAAGACGTTGAGGGTGTCATCCTAGACTTGGCTCCCTCCTTCCCTTTTGGGTTGACCGAGCACGCGGAAAGCGGGAGCGTCTGCATGTGGTTGGCGTTGCGCATCTGACCGTTCCCGGATGAGGTCAGAACATCGCGCATCGGGCCGTCTAGGCAAAATTGACAGTGCAGCAGGGGGTGGTGCGCTTGGCTCAGTTCATACTTGTGGCAACAGGCAGCCAAAGCGACGTGGTGTCGCTCAGCGGACTTGGTACGGTTGCTCCAGTCAGGGTTCTGTCAGGAGAGGCAGACGTGCCGCTGATGATGGACGTCTACGAGGCCCTGCCCTTTGGCGCGTCAGAAGATGCCAAACCCCGCAGGTTGCGCACCCTCATGGTAACCCTCTTTCTTGATGGCCGAGAGCGACTCCAGCGGGTAGAGGAGGGGTTTGAAGGACACATGTTGCTCCGGGGTGTCAGACGCGATGAGGCCCGGGCGTTCCACGAAGAGGGCGTTCAATATGTCGAAGAGGACGCCGAGCCGCTGACGGGCTCGCTCAAAGCACCTCCGCCCGAACCGATCCCGCGCAGCTTTCGGAACCATTGGCGGCCCTCAATCCACAACGTCTTCGGCGTCGGGCTGCAGGGGGGTGGGCTACGCGGCGCATTTGGCGTCGGCGCACTGCGCTTTCTTGCAGAGATGGACCTTCTGAGCCGGGAGCGACTGAAAGTGATCGGTAGCGCGTCCACCGGCTCGATCACTGGAAGTATTCTGATGCTGAACCAGGGCTCCGTCGGGGCGGATAAAGCCGTGCGCGAGTATACCCGCCTGCGCAGCTACAAGGACATGCTGCGATTTGTACCCGAGGTCGAGGATCTCAAAGCCAAGTCCAGAAGCGTCGCCACGATCCTGCCTACACTTCTCAATGAAGAAATCGGCATGCTGGATCCTTGGAAAATCCTCAAGCAGGAGATCATTACCAGCGGTGTTATCGCCACGACTATCAGTGGAGGGCTGGGCGGCTTGGCACTTGGCGCTGCTGGCGGTGCGGCCATTGGCAGCGTTTTTGGTCCTGCGGGCACAATCATTGGAGGCGTTACGGGCGGGTTGATTGGGCTTGCCGCAGGTGGCTGGGCCGGCCTGACAGCATCCGGCGCGATCGAAGGCAAGAAGGACTTCGACGAGATCATGAAGCTCTTCGAAATCAAGCCGAGCCTGGCCGGGCTGGAACCAGTCGAGACCGCCTTGCTCGACCTCGTGGGCAGCAATGACACCCGCAAAGCTGGGATCAAGTGGCGCATCTCGGTGAATAACATGGAGACCGGGCAGACCCATTACATCACAGAGCGCGGAACGTTGCTGGCGCCGGTGCGCGCGGGATTGCGGGACGTGTTTCACCCCTCGAAATATGTGGACTGCAAGGTGCACCAGATTGACGGGGTGGACATCACCGAGCAGACCTTCTCGCATGTCATGATTAAGGCGGCTCTCACCTCCGGATCGTTCCCGGGAATCTTCCCACCTCGGACGATCCGTTTTGACCACCCGGGCAGCGAGACAACGCGCGAAGAGTACTTCAACGACGGCGGCGTCCGGGAAAACTTGCCACTGCAGGCTATGATCGATGCTGGCGCCGAGCAGATCGTGGCGATCTATTGCGCGCCCATCGAACCAGCGGCCATGCCCTTCACAGATCTGCCCGGGGATACGGCCGATAAGCCGCTGCCAACCTGGACCGAAGTTGCAGGCCGCGCGGTAGAACTCACCTTTGCAGAGATCACCCGGACCGATGTGGCAAGAGGCCGGCGGCTCAATGCGGGCGATCTGCATCTTGAGTCCGACCGGGGTGAGGTGGACGATGCGCATGTGGATATCGTCGATATCGCACCCCGTCTACCCACGCTGGGGCTCACCGAAATCGATCCTCGCAAGATCGAGGCTACCCTCGCGTACGGCTATATGTGTGCCTATGATGAGATGTGGATCGCCGCACGTTCGCCGGACAGGGACATGCGGACCCGAATTCGGGACAACACTGACAAGATCTTTGCCAATCTGGCTCTGGCCTCGGATTATTCTGCGCTGGTTCTGACAAGCGCTGTCTACCGCAACCCCGATGCATTCGGGCAAAAATGGGGTACGCTGCCAGAGTGTCTGAAGGATGATGGCGTCACCCGGGTGCACCGGATCGCCTTCCAGAGCCATGCTATCCGGGTCTACTCAATGGCTAAAGACAAGGTGCTTGAAGCGCTGATCGAGCGGGTGGGTCGGTTCGGGACAGAATCGTTGCCCACCCCGCTCAAGCCGCATTTCCTGCAGAGGAGGTTCTTTGACGATTGGAGCATGAAACTCTATCCGATTGAGACTTTCGAGGAACTCCTCGGCAGGCTGCATGTGCCAATCCGCTTCACCTTGAACGACACCGACTTCATGCGCCAGGTGCGTCTGCGCACCGCAAACGATCAGGAGCATAGGACCGAGTTACGCACCGCCAACTCGTTCCGCCACCGGATCTCGATTCGCGACTCGCTGCCCGGAGCAACATTCCTGTCATGAAACCGGACCATCTCACGCCGCTCGCGCACTGTGCATCAGCGTGTCGAGTGTTTTGAAGTTGACTGTTCCCGTACATCCGGGATTACGCAGTTCTATACGCGTTTGCTGCCGTGCAATTGCGTCTCTTCAAGCTGGCGGTGTGGGCCCCTACGGACGTTCTCGGCACTGGAATATACCCGGCTACCAGCAGAGTTCTTATCTGCGTGAGCGGCCCACACAGGTCATTCAGCATTCCGAACGATTCCCGCACCCGCTGCCGACCTTGCAGATATTGGCAACAGGAAGACAAGCCCGTACGGTATGCTAACCCATTCATAGGAACTCAATGGCACGTGAGCTAAACCTCGTCATTTCAGGCGCTTCACGGCGCATTGTCGAGACCGATGTCCCATTCAAGGTGGACATCTACAAGCTAGAGGGTGGAGACGGCTGGTCGCTAGAAGTCGTCACCGAAGATGGAACGTCGGTTGTTTGGGACGATCTATTCGATGACGATCAGGCTGCATTGGAAGAGGGGATTACCACCATACGCGCGGAAAGTGCTGTAGCCTTCGCGAATGGCGGATCAAACGTAGTCCCATTCAAGCGTTGAACTGCGAGCACAGCCCAAAATACCCCTCAACGCTCCTGCATGGTCGGCGAATCTCGGACACTTGCTGCGCATGCGAACATACTTGCAGGGAATTCGCCGGGCGGTCGAGGAAGGTCTGATTGATCCAAAGCACACGATCCAGATCGGCATCCGCGGCAAGCAGAATATCTAAGAGGGTTCGGAGTACTCCGAGGCGTCGGGCATGCGCCTCGCCTTGTGTGATGAGGTGCATGAGCGCGGTCCCGCGGCATTGGCTGAGTAGGCGTGGGCGCTGGTTGGCGATCTCCCGATCTATCTGACCTTCGACATCGACAGCCTCGATCCCGCCTACGCGCCCGGCACCAGGACGCCGGAGATCGGCGGGCTGACAACCTGGCAGGCGCAGGCGCTGCTGCGGGGATTGCGCGGGCTGAACTATGTTGGCGCCGATATGGTCGAGGTCTCCCCGCCCTTCGACAGGTGCGGGCTGACCGCCATGGCAGGCACGGGAATCGCCTGCATGATGCTGTGTCTGCTGGCCGAGCGCGTGTCGCAAAAATAGGCGTTGCACACCTATTCTCGCCAAAAATTGAGCAGCACCGCGCATGGATCGCGCGATATCCGGTATCTGCGTTGACAGCTTCGCATGTGCAGCACAGCCTCTTTTCTGTTCAACAGGAGGACGGGATATGGCTAACTCGATGGGTCTCAAAATGAAGTCGGCAGCCCTGGGCGCGGCGCTGCTCGCAGCGGCGATCTCGGCGCCGGGACAGGCGCGTGCGGATGACACAATCAACTGCGTTTTCCCGTTCTGGTTCGGCTTCGCCCCGGTCTTTGTTGCGCAAAAGCAGGGCTATTTCGAAGAAGAGGGCCTGACCGTCAACACCGCCTTCGACAACGATCGCGCTAACGTCCTGCCGGGGCTCGAGACCGGCGATATCGACTGCACCATGCGGACCATCGGCGAGAGCATGGCGCGCCCACGCACGCCGGAGACGACGGGGACGATCATCGGCACGATCGACATCTCGGTCGGGGCGGACGGTGTGGTCTCGGGCCCCGGCATCGATAAGGTCGAGGATCTGCTGGGAAAGACCTTCGCAGGTGAGATCAACCACCCCGGTACGGTGCTGGTGCAGCACGCGCTCTCGCAGAAGGGGCATTCGATCAAGGATCTGGATCTGAAACTGATCGCCACCGACGATTCGGTCGCGGTCTTTGAAGACGACAGTATCGCCGCCGTCGCGACCTGGGAGCCGATGCTGAGCACCATCGTCAAGGGCACCTCGCGTGAAGGCTCGAAGGTGCTGATCTCGTCGGCGGACTACGAGGGGCTGATCACCGACATCATCCTGGTGAACACCGAGGACTACAAAGCGAACCCTGACAAATACGCGGCGTTCCTGCGCGGGATCTATCGGGCGATCGATCTTTATGTCGCGGATCCAGACAAGTTCATCACGCTCTCCGCCGGCGAGTTCTCGGTGCCGGACGCCGAGATGAAGGAGGCGCTGGCAGGCGTGAAGTACACCACCTACGAGGAGACGCTCGAGTACATGCCCGCCGACGGTAACGGCAAGCTGAAGGAAGTGCTTGACGCGTTCAACGAGATCAACATCTCGCTGGATCTCCAGGACGCGCCGCTGCCCTATGCGCCTTATGTCGATGCCTCGATCCTGCCGGGACTGTTCGACGGCAAGACCCGTTGAGACAGACCCGCTTGCCTTGCGCGGCCTCAGCCGCTGCGGGGAGGTTTTTTTTGGCAAGATGAAGGGGCGGGGTAGTGTCGTGACCGGAGTACCGCACCGAGGCCGAGCATGGGTCTTTTGAGGTTTCGGACACGTCTGCCCCGCCGGACCGAGGTGATCCTGGGTCTGGCGGGGTTGTTCGCATTTCTGGTGGCCTGGCATCTGACGGCCGTGTCGGGCCTGATCAAGCCGCAGTTCCTGCCAACACCCTGGGCGGTGGTCGAGGCGTTCGGGCGTCTCTTCACTGAGCGCAACTTCGCCGCTGACATCGCCATCAGCATCGGGCGCGTCTGGGCGGCTTTTGCGCTGTCGGTGATCGTCGCGGTGCCGCTCGGCCTAATGATGTCGTCCTACCGCGCGGTCGGCGCGACGCTGGAGCCCTTTGTCGACTTCGTGCGCTACCTGCCGGTGCCAGCGCTGGTGCCGCTGTTGATCATCTGGTTCGGCGTGGGTGAGGCCTCGAAGATCGCGGTGCTCTGGATGGGCACGTTCTTCCAGTTGCTGTTGCTGGTGCAGGACGACACCAAGCGGGTGCCCGCCGAGTTCGTCGAATCCGGTTTCACCCTTGGCGCCAGCCAATGGCAGATCATGCGCGACATCATCGTGCCTGCGTCCCTGCCGAACATCGTCGACAACCTGCGCATCACGCTTGGCTGGTGCTGGACCTACCTGATCATCGCCGAGATCGTCGCGGCGTCCTCCGGCGTCGGCCACGTTATCTGGTCGCTGCGCCGGTTTGTCAAAACGCCCGAGGTGATGGCCGGGATCGTTGCCATCGGTATCGTCGGCCTGCTGACGGACCAGGCGTTCCGTTACGCGCACCGGCGCTGGTTCCGGTATCAGGACCGGTCATGAGCTTCCTCTCGATCCGCGATGTCCCCAAGACCTATCGCTCCGACGGGGCGGTGACCGAGGTGCTGACGCCGCTGTCGCTGGATATCGCGCGGGGCGAGATCGTTACGTTCCTCGGCCCCTCCGGCTGCGGCAAGACCACGTTGATGCGCATGGTTGGCGGATTGGAGAGCATCGAGGCCGGACAGATTACGCTGGACGGCGCGGTGCTCGGCCCGCCCGACCGGCGGCGCGGTATGGTGTTCCAGTCCTACGCTGCGTTCCCATGGCTGACCGTGCGCGGCAACATCGCCTTCGGCCTGCGCTATCGGACGGATCTGACGGCGGAGGAGAAAGCCGAGATCACCGATCGCTACCTCGCCATGGTCGGGCTGGCCGGCTTTGCTGAGGCCTACACCAACCGGATCTCCGGTGGGATGCGTCAGCGCGTGGCGATTGCCCGGACGCTGGCCGCAGACCCGGACGTGCTGTTGATGGATGAGCCCTTTGGTGCCCTCGATGCCCTGACGCGAGAGCACCTGCAGGGCCAACTCCTCCAGATCAACGCGTCCGAGCAGAAGACGACGATCTTCGTCACCCACGATGTCGAGGAGGCGATCTTGCTGGCGCACCGCGTGGTGATCTTCTCGGCCCGGCCCGCGCGGATCCTGTCGGTCGTGGATGTCGCGGAACGGCTGGGCGGGGACCGCGGCCATGATTTGCTGCGTGCGTCTGAATTCCAGGCCCTGCGCCGCGAGATCCAGGACATCATCCGCGCCGAGTATGACCGGGCACGGCAGGCGGAGGAAGCCCATGCGGTTTGATTTCTCGGGCCAGCACGTCTTGGTGACCGGTGGCAACAAGGGCCTTGGCCTCGGCGTGGTCGAGGGGTATCTGGAAGCTGGCGCTGACGTCACGATTGTCGGGTTGGAGGAGGACGTGCCGACGGTCGCCTCGGACCTCGCCGCGAGGACAAGGCGGCGCGTGTCTGGCCTGACATGCGACATTGCCGATCTGACAGCAGTGCAGGCGATGGCGGATCAGATCGGCGCCATCGATGTACTGATCAACAATGCAGGGCTGGAGCTGATCACCCCCATCGAGGACCCGGATCCCGCCATTGACGCGACCTTCCGCAGGATCACCGAGATCAACGTGATCGGCACCTTCTCGGTCACGCGGGCGCTGCTGCCGAAAGTCCGGGATGGCGGGCGGATCATCAATACGGCGTCGATGTGGGGCAAGACCGCGGTCGCCGAGTTCTCGGCCTATTGTGCCTCGAAACACGCGGTGATCGGGCTGACCCGCTCGCTGGCGCAGGAATTGGCGCCGCGCCGGATCTCGGTCAACGCGGTCTGCCCGGGCTGGGTTCGGACAGAGGCGTCAATGCGCTCGCTGGCGGCCATGTCCGCGCGCACGGGCCGGGCCGAGAATGACCTCCTGGCCGAGATCACTGGCGCCCAGGCTTTCGACGGCCTGATGGAGCCGCCGGACATGGCCGCGATGTACCTGTTCCTCGGCTCGCCCGCTGCGGCGAACATGACCGGACAGGCCTTTACGGTGGACCGCGGGGAACTGATGCAATGATGCAAAGCGACTGAGGAGACGCCCATGCCGATCCAGGAAGACGCCTTTCCACACCGCGACTATGCCCTGCCGGACGGGCTCGAGCGTCATATCGAGGCTGCGCCGCAAAGCGCCTATACAGATCCGGCTGTGTTTGCCGCCGAGCAGCGCGCGGTGTTCCAGAACGACTGGGTGGTGGTCGGCCGCGGCGGGCTGATCCCCGAGCCGGGCGATTACTTCTGCGCAATGCTCGGCACCAAGCCGATCTTCGTAATCCGCCAGCAGGACGGGTCGATTACCGCGCGCGGAAACTTCTGCCTGCACCGCTATGCGCGTCTGCTGGAGGGTACGGGTAACACGCAGCGGATCGTCTGCCCCTACCACCACTGGACGTACCAGATGGATGGCAGCCTGATGGGTGTGCCGGATCGGATGGGCTTTGACCGCGCGGCCATCGGTGACCGGACGCTGGAGCCACTGGCCTGCGAGGTTGCCTTCGGATTCATCTATGTCAGCCTGCGCGATGACCTGTCCCCTGTGGCCGAGCGGCTGTCAGGCCTGGCCGATCTGATCGGCAATTTCGGACTGGAGGCTTACGAGGACCGGTACGTCGTCCACGAGGAACTCTGGCACGGCAACTGGAAGCTGCTGATCGAGAACTTCATCGAGAGCTATCACACGACCTACACGCATCCGCGTTCAATTGGCCCGACCAATCCAACCCATTTGGCCGAGTTCGGTCCGCTGGGGTTCGACGGGTTTGCGATCCACTCGAACAGCTATCGCGACGAGGACGTGCCGGAGATCTTCAACCCGCGCCTCGGCGCGCACGAGAAGCGCCGGTTCTATGTGATCTCGCTGTTTCCCAACGGTCTCGCGGCGCTGGATGCGAACTTCGTCTGGTGGATGGCGGTCGAACCCATGGGTGTCGGCCGCACGAACGCGCGCTGGGGGCTGAGCTATGCGCCAGACACCATGGTCGGTCATGCGGACGCCGAGGCGTTCTGCGCTGAGATCCGCAAGGTGATCGTGACCGCCACTGATGAGGACAAGGAGATGGTCGAGCGCGTCCAGTCCGGCGCCGCGTTCGGGACACGCACGCCCGGCTTGCTGCATGCGCCGCTCGAGGTAAACATCAAGGAATTCAACGACTATCTCTCCCGCCAGATCGCCCAGCATACGGCAGAGACCGTGCGCGAGGTCTCTCGCGATTGACCGCGGCGATGTGTGCGGGGCAGGTGCGAGGCTCTGCCTCGCGCTCCGAGGTATTTTTGGCAAGATGAAGGGGTGAGGTGAGCATGGCTGAGGGCGGCGTTTTCTCCGGGCGATGCGTGTTGATCACAGGTGCGGCCAGCGGGATCGGCCGGGTCACGGCACTGGCCTTCGCGGCAGAGAGGGCGGATGTGATCCTTGCTGACCGGGGCGACATGGCCGGTGTTTTGGCAGAGATCACCGCGATTGGCGGGACGGCAACGGCCGTTCCGACCGATGTGGCAGACCCCGGCAGTGTCGACGCGCTGTTTGCACGGGCCGCGGCGCTGGATGTCGTTGTGAACTGCGCGGGCATCTGGGTCGAGGGCAGCATCTTGGAGATGCCGCCCGAGGATTTCGATCGGCAGATCGGCGTGAACCTGAAGGGCTCTTTCCTGATCGCTCAGGGGGCAGCGCGGGCCATGGCCGCACGTGATGCGGCCGATTCCGGGCGGCTGATCCTGATCGCGTCAGAACTGGCGCATCTCGGGCGCAAGGATGTCTCGGCCTACTGCGCCTCCAAGGCGGGTGTGATCGGCCTGACGCGCGCCTTGGCCCGCGAGTGCGCGCCCGGCATTCTGGTCAATGCGGTCGCGCCCGGACCAATCGACACGCCGATGCTGGATCTGCCCAGTCTTGCGCCGGACAAGCTGGCAGAGGAACTGACCAACCCGCTTGGCCGCGTCGGCCAGCCCGAGGAGATCGCCGCCGTAATCCTGTTTCTGGCAGGCCCAGGCGGGACGTTGATGACCGGCCAGACCGTTTGCCCCAGCGGCGGCGCGGTGATGCTGTAGGGGTCGGAATGTCTCTCGCTGCCAACATGCGACTGCTGCGCCCCGTCTCTGGTGTGTTGGGCTTCTACGATGGCCGGATCGAGGGGCTGCGGCTGCACGGGCCGCAAGATAACTGGCTGGATGATGGCGGATTCACGCTCGGCTCCTGCAGCTAAGCGATAACGTCAGTCGCTGAGGCGCTGGTCTACGATTCTCATATCTCGCCGGATTTTTGACGACGTTCTCTCCGTGGCTCATTCGGATTCCGGGTTCTTGTCTCATCGCCACTCCTTGGTGGTTACAATGTGCCAGAAACCCTCTCTTGTTAAATCGCTCTGAACTGTCCTGTTGGTGCTGACGTCAGACACGGATGTGGAGGAGCGGGCTTACCCGGTTGCGGGCCTGCGGGCGGGGCTCTATGCGTGACCGCCGCCCCCGAACGCCAGAACTTCGAACAGCCCTCATCATGCAAAGGTCGTGAGGTGGGCCTTGCGCACCTCCCCGGGTCAAAGTGACTGGCCCTTATGGCCGGTTCCCATCACGCGGGCCGGAGGCCCGTCGTTATCGCCCAGGGATCGTGACCCGCATGGGCGACCCCGCAGATCGCTTCGCTGACCCGATGGACGCCAAGCACAACTGTAGCGGTATCTGTCGCGCCTCTTTTCGCTTGACTTGACCAATCTATGCCCAGAAAATTTTCTCATCGAGTCAAATATCATTCCTACGTAGAATCGCAATCTAATGCAGATGAGACCGAATAAAGAGGAATCATTCATAGAAATTTACTGAGGATCAAGTGACTGATATTGTCATTATTGATACTAATGTTGTTTTAGATATTATGCAGGGCAATCGACAGGCGGCTCAAGCATTGCGCGTGAGGTTGAGAGATGGTTCTCAAGTCATGATCGCGCGTGCAGCTTACAACGAGCTCATAAATCGAGCGCCCAACGATTTTCACCGCGCGCATCGAAGAGAATTTCTCAACGACCTTGGTGTTCGCATAGCGCCGTCAGGAAGTATGGCAGACCGGGTGCAGTTCTACAGTGAAAATCAAGAGCGCTCACCCCGATTTCGCGAGTACAACAATCGCGGGCCCGCGCTCGCCGCAGGAGAAACGCCGCGACCTGGCGACGCCTATGTCGCAGGCCAAACAGAAGCACTGGAGC
>JBCBOR010000112.1:0-11740 GCA_039821125.1 Pseudomonadota bacterium | reverse complement strand
ACGTCTTGAGTGACTTGTTCATCCTGCCCCAGAACCGGGCGCAGGCCCAATACACGACGGACAGCCGAGGTGCGCCAATTCCGGCTGCCGCGACCGGCGCGCGGGAACAGCAAGAACGTGTAATGTTCCGGACATTCAGAAAAGCTCATCCGGCAGTAGTCCTGAGCCGGAAAGACAAAAGACGTCACGGACTGCTGAGTGACTCGTCCATTTGACCTGTTAGATCATCAAACACCAAGGTGCGAGGTGTAAGCCACAAGCACGGTGTGCGCATGCTATGACTGGCGCTCTCACCAATCAATGCGAAATCATCCATGGCCGCGAGGACGGGAAGGATTTCGATCCATCGGTGCCGATCAAGGTCTTTCGGCTTGGCATCTTGGCGCGCCTTTGACCGGGCCCATGGGTGGATAGTCGTTTCGGACTGTCAGCCGACCGCTCGTTGGTGACATGGGCGACCCGCCGCTCGGTACCCAGGCTCGATACGTTGGGCGCGCTTAGCATGACCCGCTGCGATGCCGCCCCGCAGACGGGGCAGGCGCAGGGCGACATGCACTCGGACATCGGTCGCATGGCCTCGAACGGGCCATGCTCCTCACAGATGTACTCGTAGACCGGCATCTCAGAGATCCGGCGATGTTGGCACGTCGACCGAACCGTCGAGATACTTTGTAGGACCATCCTTGCCCGGCATGAGATCGCCTTCGAAGATGTCCGTCGGCAGCCAGAGCGTCGCACAGGCATTGGGATAATCGACGATGCCCGAGACATGTCCTTGCACTGGCGCGGTACCCAGGATCGCAAGACCCTGCTCGCGCGAGTAGCCGAACTTGGTCATGTAGTCGATCGCGTTCAGACAGGCCTGACGGTAGGCCTCGGTCATGTCGACATAGTGCTGGCGACCCTGGTCATCGACCGAGATTCCCTCGAAGATCAGGTAGTCGTCGTATTTCGGTGTGATCGGAGACGGTTTGAACATCGGGTTCTTTACCCCGTACTTCGCAACACCGTCCTTGATTACGTCGACCTTGACGTGGAGCCAGCTTGCCATTTCGATGCCGCCACAGAAGGTGATCTCGCCATCGCCCTGACTGAAGTGCGTGTCGCCCATCGACAGACCGCCACCCGGCACATTGACCGGGAAGTAGCAAACGGAACCGCGCGACAAATCCTTGATGTCACAGTTCCCGCCGTTCTCGCGCGGGGGCAGGGTGCGCGCAGCCTCGGCCGCCGCCGCATCGCGCGCCTCGCCGGTGATCCGGCCCATATGCGCTGATTGGGTGTTGGGCAATTCGGCAAGCGCCGGTACGCGCGTCGGGTTGGTGTCGAACAGCGCCTTCTCGCGCTTGTTCCACATATCCAGCATTTTGCGATCTGGCAGTGTGCCGATCAGGCCGGGGTGAATGAGACCCGCAAAGCGGACGCCAGGCACGTGGCGCGAGGTGGTGAACATGCCCTTGAAGTCCCAGATCGACTTCTGGGCTGTCGGGAACTGCTCTTGCAGGAAGCCGCCACCGTTGTTCTTGGAAAACACGCCATTGAAGCCCCAGAGGCTGCGGTTCAGCGGGCCGACATCCAGCAACTCTACCACCAGAAGATCGCCGGGCTCGGCGCCTTTCACGCCGATGGGCCCGGACAGGTAGTGCACCTGCGGCAACTCGACATCGCGGACATCCGAGGCGTCGTCGTCGTTCGCGATCTGGCTGCCGGTCCAGTCATAGGCCTCGACAATGAAGTCGGCGCCGGACTCGACCCACTCAATGATCGGAATGTCAGGATGCCAGCGATTGTGGATCCTGTCATTGGTATGAGGGCTCGCATCGAGGTCGACCGAGACCAGCACGTCCGCTCCTGCGGTTGTCGGGATGTGGGAAGCGTCAGGCATCTTGTTCTCCTCCTTGGTTGAACTGATTGGTTGCTTTTTGGGTGTGCTGCGCGCTGACCTGGTCAGACCGACAGGAACTTGGTGACCTTGGCCTCATCAATTCCCTTGCGCGGGGCCTCGTGGACGAAGTGGCCGTTCTCGATCACCAGCACCCGGTCGGCGACGTCCAGCGCGAAGGTCAGAACCTGCTCCGAGACAACAATCGACAAACCGCGCTCGTCGCGGATGCGTTTCAGCGTGCGCGCCATCTCGCGGATGATGGATGGCTGGATCCCCTCGGTGGGCTCGTCGAGCAGCAGCACCTTGGGATCGGAGGCCAGCGCCCGGGCGATGGCGAGCTGTTGCTGTTGCCCGCCCGACAGGTTCCCGCCACGCCGGGATTTCATGTCCAACAGCACCGGGAACAACTCGTATATCCCCTGATCCACGGTCTTCTTGCCGGTCGAGGTAAGCCCGGTTTCCACGTTCTCCTGCACCGTCATGGCGGAGAAGATCTGCCGCCCCTGCGGCACGTACCCGATGCCCGACCCGACCCGTTGATGCGGCTTCATCGCAGTGACCGATGTCTCGCCGACGCGGACCTCGCCTGCCTTGGTCGGCACGATGCCCATCAGGGTCTTCATCAAAGTGGTCTTGCCCATGCCGTTGCGGCCCATGATGGCCACGATCTCGGCAGGCTTCACATCCAGTTCGAGCCCGTGGAGGATCTCCGACTGGCCATACGCGGCGCGAAGGTTGGATACGTGCAGCATGACGCTCTCCTCAGTGGCCCAGGTAGACTTCGACAACTTTCGGATCAGCCTGGACATGGGCCATCGAGCCCTCGGACAGGACCTTGCCCTGATGCAGGACGGTCACGCGGGTCGCGATGTTCTCGACAAAGCCCATGTCGTGCTCGATCACGATGACCGAGCGGTCCTTGATGATCCGGTTCAGCAGCTCTGCGGTCTGGACCCGTTCGGCGACGGACATGCCCGCCACGGGCTCATCGAGCATCAGAAGCTCGGGGTCTTGGATCAGCAGCATCCCGATCTCGAGCCACTGCTTCTGGCCGTGCGAGAGATAGGCCGCCTGTTCGTCCAGCATGTCCGCCAGGAAGATCGTCTCGGCAATCTCGTGGATGCGTGCGCTCACCTTGGCATCCCGCTTGAAGGCGAGCGAGCCGAATACCGAATAGCCCGTCGGGTAACAGATCTCGAGGTTCTCGAAGACGCTCAGATCCTCGTAGACGGATGGGGTCTGGAACTTGCGGCCCACGCCTGCGTGGACGATCTGGTCCTCGCGCATTTTCAGAAGGTCCCGGCCCTTGAACTTGGCCGAGCCGCCGGTGGCCTTGGTTCGCCCGCAGATCAGATCCAGAACCGTGGTCTTGCCCGCGCCATTGGGGCCGATGATGACCCGGCACTCGTTGGGCTCGACGTAGAACGACAGATCGTCCACGGCCCTGAACCCGTCGAAGGAGACCGTGAGGCCCTCGACCTCGAGCAGGAAATGCGGGTTTGCGTCAAGCATGATCGCCTCGCTCTATTCGGCCGGCTGGGGCATGGAGCCACCGGGCCGTATCGATCCCGGGGCGAGGTTTTCAGCCGTGCGCGGGGCCGTCGGCTCGGGCGTTGGCGCAGAGGGCGGCGTGGACCCGGTCGGGCGCGCGGTCTGACGCCGTCCGAACAGCGCCGCGAGACGCGGTTTCACATAGTCGTCGTAGACCCCGGCCAGCCCGTTCGGGAACGCCAGCACCACGGCAATGAACAGCCCGCCGAGACCCAGCAGCCAAAGCTCGGGGAAGCCCTCCGAGAACGTCGTCTTCGCCCAGTTCACCAGCAGCGCGCCATAGACCGCGCCCAGGATCGACAGCCGCCCGCCAACGGCGCAGAAGATCACCATCTCGATCGACGGCACGATCCCGACCAGGGTCGGCGACATGAACCCGACCTGAAGCGTGAACATCGCCCCGCCGATGCCTGCAAACGCCGCGCCAAGGCAAAAGACGAAGATCTTGAAGTTGGCAACGTTGTAGCCCGAGAACCGGACCCGGTCCTCCTGATCGCGCATGGCGATCAGCACACGACCCAGTTTCGACCTGCGCACGTATTGCGCGGCGAAGAGACATGCGAACAGCAGCACCCCGTTGACGAAATAAAGGGTCTCCTTGGCCTCGTCCGTGCGGATGTCCCAGCCCAGCAACGTCCTCAGATCAGTGATGCCATTGACGCCGCCGGTGTATCCCTGCTGTCCGATGATCAGGATCGTCAGGATCGCCGCGAACGCCTGGGTGATGATGGCGAAATAGACCCCGCCCACGCGCCGGGTGAACATCGCCACCCCGATGATGAAGGCGAAGATCACCGGCACCGCCACCACCGCGAACAGCGCGAAGGGCAAGGAGTAGAACGGCTCCCACCACCAGGGCAGCGCGGTCAGCTGGTTCCAGTCCATGAAGTCCGGGATACCGGGCGTGGACTGGATGGCCGTGTTCTCGGGCGTCGAGGCCTCCAGCTTCAGGAACATGGCCATGCAGTACCCGCCAAGCCCGAAGAACACGCCTTGGCCGAGGCTGAGGATGCCGCCCGCCCCCCAGCACAGCACCAGCCCGATCGCAACGAACGCATAGGTCAGGTACTTGCCAAAGAGGTTCAGGCGGAAATTGTCCAGCGCCAGCGGCAGGATCAGAAAGATGATCGCCGCCAGGATCGCAAACCCGGCCATCTCGGCGGGGCTGAGGAAGCGGTTGGTCTTTTGCATCATACCCTCCTCAGGCCTTGCGCAACTTCATAGCGAACAGGCCCTGGGGGCGGATCATCAGGATCCCGACAACCACCAGAAGGGTCAGCACCTTGGCCATCGAGCCAGACAGGAAGAACTCCATGATCGACTGGGCCTGGCTGATGGAGAACGCCGACGCGATGGTGCCGAGCAGGCTGGCCGCGCCGCCAAAGACGACCACGAGAAAGGTGTCGACGATGTAAAGCTGCCCCGCCGTGGGCCCGGTGGATCCGATCATCGTAAAGGCGGACCCCGCGACCCCGGCGACACCGCAGCCGATCCCGAAGGTCAGGCGGTCCGTCCAGGCGGTGTTGATGCCGACAGCATCGGCCATCGTACGGTTCTGTCCGATGGCGCGAACCTGCTTGCCCCATTTCGAGCGAAACATCATGAAGTAGACGGCCAGCGAGATCGTCATCGCCAGGATCATCACAAAAAGCCCGTTGATCGGGATTTCGACCAGATCCGTAAGCGGCATCGACCCCATCAACCAGTCGGGGATCGAAACGCCCACCTCACGGGCGCCGAACACCGAGCGATAGGTCTGCTGCAGGATCAGGCTCAGCCCCCAGGTGGCGAGCAACGTGTCCAGCGGCCGCTTGTAGAGATGCCGTATCAGCCCCCATTCGACCGCCATCCCAAGGGCGCCCGCGGCAATGAAGGACAGGATCATCGCAAGAAAGAAGTAAATCCCGAACAGCCCGGGGATGTAGGTCTCGAATATCGTCGAGGTCAGATAGGTCACGTACGCCCCAAGGATCATGAACTCGCCATGCGCCATGTTGATGACGCCCATCTGGCCGAAGATGATCGCCAGCCCCAGAGCCATCAGCACGAAGACCGAAAACAGAATCAGCCCGGCGAAGCCTTGCATGGCGAAGATCGCCATCAGTTCTCCACTGGAGTAGTCGGCAAACATGGCAGCGCTCCTCTGGCCATGGGATCGGGGATGGCATTTGGGTTGGGGCGGCTCCGCGGGAGCCGCCCGGGATCGGCTTACTGGTAGCCTTCCGGATAGGGGTCCGGCTCGACCAGGTCGGCGGTCTCGAACACCACCTCGTACTGGCCATCCGGTTTCGCGAGCCCGACCCGCGTCTTGGACCAGAGGTGGTGGTTTTCGTGGACCTTGACGTAGCCCTCCGGAGCCGTGGTCAGCTCGATCCCCGGCGAGGCCGCGCGCACCTTGTCCACGTCGAAGGACCCGGCTTTTTCGACCGCGGCCTTCCACAGCCATGGCCCCAGATAGGCGGCCTGGGTCACGTCGCCGATGACGATGTCTTCGCCCCACATCTCCTTGAAAGCCTTGACAAATGCGACGTTGTTATCGTTCGGTAGCGATTGGAAATACTTCATGCACGCGTAGGCGCCGTCGATGTTCTCGCCGCCAATACCGCGGATCTCGTCCTCGGTGACCGAGATGGTCAGAAGGATCGGCTTCTCTTTGGTCATGTCGATGCCAGCTGCCTTCAGCTGCTTGTAGAAGGCCACGTTCGATCCACCGACCACGATCGCGTAGATCACGTCGGGTTTTCTGAGGCGGATCTTGTTGATGACCGAGTTGAACTGCGTGTGGCCAAGCGGGTAGTACTCCTCGCCCACGACCTTGCAGCCGTCCATGAAGTTCTCGATGTGCTTGCGCGCGATCTTGTTGGACGTGCGCGGCCAGATGTAGTCCGAGCCAAGCAGGTAGAAGGACTTCGCGCCCTTGGTCTGGTTCACCCAGTCGAGGCCTGCGATGATCTGCTGGGTCGCCTCCTGGCCGGTGTAGATCACGTTCGGCGACTGCTCGAGGCCTTCGTAGAATGTCGGGTAGTAGAGGAAGCCGTTATGCTGCTCGAAGACCGGCAGCACGGCCTTGCGCGAGGCCGAGGTCCAGCAGCCCATGACGGAGGCGACCTTGTCGTTGACCAGCAGCTTGCGTGCCTTTTCGGCAAAGGTCGGCCAGTCCGAGGCGCCGTCTTCCTGGATGTATTCGATCTTGCGCCCCAGAATGCCGCCCTGCGCGTTGATCTGTTCGATGGCCAGCTTCTCGGCTTGCACGGATCCAGTCTCTGAGATCGCCATCGTGCCGGTGATCGAGTGCAGGATGCCGATCGTGACGGTGTCGTCGGTGACGGCAAGCCCGGTCGAATTGACCTCGGCGGTCGGGAAGGACGCTGCGTTCACGAATTTCGGCGCGAACAGTCCGGCGGTCAGAGCCGCGCCTCCCATCAAAACTCCACGCCGTGTGGCGGAGGCAGGCGTCTTGTTTTTTTCGGTCATGATTTGCTCCTCTCAGGTCGTCCATTTGCATTTCGCTTGGATCTGACCAGAGGATGTGCGCCAGTGTTGCGCTGCACCAATGGGGAGAATTGCGTAGTGCCACCCGGAGAATCTCCCCTAGATTGATCGTGGTGAGAGACTACCACGCGTGGCGCAAGCGGGAAGAAACCCCGCGAAAACAGGGGGAAACACCAGGATCTGCGGAGGCTGAAGGGAACGGATCGGACTTAGGCAATGAACCAGATGGGCTATGTCACGGGCATCCGTCGCACCTACAACCAGTGGGTCGCGAACGAGACGCTGGAAGACTTTGCCTTGCGCTTTACGGCCCGGCGTGCACGCAAGTGGTCGTCCTGGCGCGTGGCGAACACGGCCATAGGATCAATCTCGTTTCTGGCCCTCGAAGCGATCGGCGGCGCGGTGACTGTGGCCTACGGGTTCGACAATGCCCTGGCCGCGATCTTGCTGGCCGGCGTGATCCTTTTCCTGACCGGCCTGCCGATCAGCTACCACGCCGCCAAGGCCGGGGTGGATATCGACCTGCTGACCCGGGGCGCAGGGTTCGGATATCTCGGCTCGACAATCACGTCGCTGATCTACGCCGGCTTCACCTTCATTTTCTTTGCGCTTGAAGCCGCGATCCTCAGCCAGGCGCTCGAGATCTGTTTCGGTCTGCCCATTGGCTTCGGCTACCTGCTGAACGCACTTCTGGTCATTCCGCTTGTCACCCACGGGTTCACAAGGATCGGGGCGTTCCAGATGTGGACCCAGCCTGTCTGGCTGTTGCTGCATCTGATCCCGTTCGTGGCGCTTGCGTGGATGGGCACCGATCTTGTGCCCTGGGTCGAGCATATCGGACGCCTCGAGGCCAGCGATGGCATGGACATCGTTCTCATCGCCTCGGCAACGGGGATCGTGCTGTCGCTCAGCGCACAGATCGGCGAGCAGGTGGATTTCCTGCGGTTCCTGCCCGAGCCGAAGTCACGCACCGAGCGCCGCGCCTGGTGGATCGCACTCGTCTCGGCCGGACCCGGTTGGGCCGTGGTGGGAACGATCAAGATGTTGCTCGGGTCTTTCCTGGCCGTTCTGATCATGGAGGCCGGGACCCCGGCCGAGGACGCGGTTGAACCTACGCGCATGTATCTCTTTGCGTTCGAGACCGCGTTCACCGCCGAAGTCGCGATCCTGGCCACGGCGGCCTTCGTGATACTGTCGCAGCTCAAGATCAACGTCACCAATGCCTATGCGGGCTCGATCGCCTGGTCGAACTTCTTTTCGCGGCTGACACACCATCATCCCGGCCGGGTTGTCTGGTTGGTCTTCAACGTCGCGATTGCTCTTCTGTTGATGGAGTTCGGCGTTTTCGGCGCGTTGGAAAGCACGCTGGCGGTCTACTCGCATGTCGCGCTCGCGTGGATCGGGGCGGTGACGGCGGACCTGGTGGTGAACATGCAGTTGGGCCTGCGTCCAAAACGGATCGAGTTCCGGCGCGGAGGGCTCTACGACATCAACCCCGTCGGCACGGGCGCCATGGTTCTGGCAACACTTGTCTCCTTCGCATTGTGGTTTGGCACTTTTGGAGAGATGGCGGCAGCGTTCTCCTCTCTTTCCGCGCTTGGCACGGCCTTTGTTGCGGCGCCTCTGATCGCCGTGATGACCAAGGGGCGCTACTACATCGCCCGCGATCTGAAGCGTGCCGACACCTGCACCTGCACAATCTGCCAGAACACGTTCGACACCGAGGATATGTTGCACTGCCCGTTTCACGCGGGGCCAATCTGTTCGCTGTGCTGTTCGCTCGAGGCCCGGTGCAACGACGCGTGCAAGCCAAAGGTTGCGCAGGCAGGGCGGTTCGCGCGCTCTCTTGCGCGCAAGGCGCTTCCGAGATCCGTTGCAAACCTGCAGGCGTCGGCAGTTGGATCGTTCTTCGTGTTCTCGATGGTCTTCGTCGCGCTGGTCGGCGCGATCCTGATGGTCGTCTATCAGAGCCTCGAGGTGATGGTCCCTGACGCCGCCGACGCCGTCAGTCATGCGCTCACGCTGGCGTTTGGGCTGCTGGCGGTGCTGGTCGGTGTCGTGGCCTGGCTTTATGCCCTGTCCAACGAAAGCCGCGATCTGGCGCGCACGGAAAGCGAAACTCACAATCAGCGCCTGATCGCCGAAATCGAAGCGCACGAGGAAACCGATGCCGCGCTTCAGAAGGCCAAGGAGGCCGCCGAAGCCGCGAACGAGGCGAAGTCGCGATACCTCCTTGGGATCACGCACGAGCTGCGGACACCGCTGAATGCCATACTCGGCTATGCCCAACTGCTCGAAAGCGATCCGACAGTACCGGCGCACCGCAATGGCGCGGTGCGGGTGATCCGCCGGTCCTCCGAGCATCTGGCCGACCTGATCGAGGGCTTGCTGGACGTCTCGAAAATCGAAGCCGGGCGCCTGGATGTCAGCCGAGATGAAGTTGCGTTCCGGGAAATGCTGGACCAGTTGACGGCCGTCTTCTCGATGGAGGCCCGCGAGAAAGGGTTGGAATTCGTCTCGGACATTGATGCCTCGGTCCCGGACTTCATTTTCGGAGACGAGAAGCGTTTGCGTCAGATCCTGATAAATCTGCTGTCGAACGCCACACGATACACCGACGAAGGCAGTGTCCGTCTCGCTGTCAGCTTCCGAAATGACACGGCGCGCCTGGTGGTCGAGGACACCGGTCGGGGAATCCCAGTGGCAATGCAGGAGACCGTTTTCGAGCCTTTCGAGCGGATTCAAGATCCCGCAAAACCCGTTCCCGGAACCGGATTGGGTCTGACCATCACGAAGCTTCTGGTGGAGATTCTTGGCGGCGAGCTGAACCTTGAAAGCACGCCGGGAAGCGGCTCGCGGTTTGAAGCCGTGCTGTTCCTCAGCAGAAGCGAACGCGTGCAGGCCGAGGCAGCACAGCCGGTGCGCAAGGGGTATGAAGGCGCCGAAAAGCACATCCTGATCTGCGACGACAGCGCCGCGCATCGCCGGCTGATGGAGGACGCGCTGGGCCCGCTCGGCTTCCGGGTCTCGATGGCCGAAACCGGCGAGGTGGCCTTGGAGTTCTGCAAGTCCGACCCGCCGGATCTGGCGTTGGTGGACCAGGCCATGCCAGGTCTGTCCGGCAGCGAAACCTGCGAGCGGATTCGGCAGGAGCTGGGTTTGACGATCCCGTTGATCATGGTCTCGGCGAATGCAGATGCCGCCCCGGGACGCTTTCCATCGCCCGCGTGCCACGATGTGTTCCTCTCGAAACCCGTGAACGTGAACCAGTTGCTGGACACGATCGGGGACCGTTTGCAGTTGTCCTGGCGATTCGAAGGGATCAACACCGCTGTCGCCTCGCCGCTGAATGTCTCGCGCAAGGTGGCAGGGGAGTTGTCGGACGCATTGGCCATCGGGCACGTGGCTGCGGTGCGCGAGGTCATCGAAGGGGCGGCCGCGCGGGGCGGGGCATCCCCTGTTTTCGTGAGCCGTGCCCGCGATCTGGCCGAACGCTTCGATCTGCGGGGCCTGTCAAACCTGATCGATGAGGCAGGCGATGGGAGCTGACCGTCTGGCACGCCGCATCGTTCTGGCCGTTGATGACAACGCCGAGGCCCTGGGCGCGTTGACCGATACACTCGAGACAGCCGGACTGATGGCCCTGGCCGCCCGCGACGGGCTGTCTGCGCTCGACCTCTTGGACCGTGTGACACCGGATCTGATCCTGCTCGACGCGATGATGCCCGGGCCGGACGGCTTCGAGACCTGTCGCAGGATCAAATCGCGTCCTCAGTTTTCGCTGACGCCGGTCGTGTTCTTGACCGGCCTTGGGGAAAGCGACGACATGTTGAACGGATTGCGTTCGGGGGGCGTGGACTACGTCGTCAAGCCGATCGATCAGAACGTGCTGCTCGAGCGGATCCGCGTGCATATCGCGAACGCCGACCTCGTCAGCGAGGCCCGGGCCGCACTGGACGCCACCGGACCCGGCGTCTTTGCGCTGACGCCGGCGCATGCCCTTGCGTGGGCCTCGCATGCGGCGGCGGTGTGCCTCGAAACCGAGCCGGGGCATCGCATGGCCTCGGATCTCGGCGTTCCGCTTCTGGCCTGGCTTCAGGAACAGTCTCATCGGGCGATCTCGCAATGCACGACATTGCGTGTCGAACGCAAAGCCGCGCCCGAGCTGGAGTTCCGGATGGTCGGTCGCATGTCGAACGGCGATCTGCTGATCAAGGTGGAAGAGTTCCACGAAGTCGACGAGCCCGCGTTGCTCAGCGAGGTGCTCGGGCTTTCGCCGCGGGAAGCAGAGGTGCTCGCCTGGATCGCCCGCGGCAAATCAAACCGGGACGTTGGCGATATCCTGGACCTCAGCACCCGGACCGTGACCAAGCATGTCGAACAGATTTTCCAGAAGCTTGGCGTCGAGAATAGAACGGCCGCTGCGCTTGCGGCTTTGCATGTGTTAAAGAGTTAATCAGAAGGAGTGCTGGCTTGCGTAAAATTCGGCGCGCCAGTGCTTCCCAATCAGCCATATCTAGAGCGAAGAAGCGCTCATCACTACCCAATCTCAGCCCACGGTTAGTTGAACTATAGCGATAGTACAAAGTCCGTCGCTGAGCGGCTTTGCAGAACCCGACTGCGTGGCATCATGTTCAGCTCTGGATTGCGCGGCTATGACCAAATTCTGTCAGATCTGCTCGCTCGCGCCACTATGGATTTACGTCGGTTCTCGCGCAAAGATCCCAGTAGGCCACTCTCGACGAACGTCCGATCTACCCCTGAGTCTGTCGGAACAACGTGCCAGGAATCCCAGGGGTTTGGTGAAAAACT
>JBCBOR010000111.1:0-12180 GCA_039821125.1 Pseudomonadota bacterium | reverse complement strand
GTCTTGCCGTGGTCAACGTGACCGATCGTGCCGATGTTGCAGTGCGGCTTGTTGCGCTCAAACTTTTCCTTAGCCATCACGGCCTCCTTCTTTTCTCGTCAAAGGCAGCACCCGGCTGCCCCCGTGTCCCTGGTGTCAGATCAGGCGTACTTGGCCTGGATTTCTTCCGAGATGTTCGACGGCACCGGCTCATAGTGGTCGAACTGCATGGTGAACTGGGCGCGCCCCTGGCTCATCGAGCGCAGGCTGTCCACGTACTTGAACATGTTGGCCAGCGGCACAAACGCGTTCACAACGTTCGCATTGCCGCGCACCTCCTGCCCCTGCACCTGGCCCCGCCGCGAGGTCAGGTCACCGATGATGCCGCCGGTGAACTCCTCCGGCGTCACAACCTCGACCTTCATGATCGGCTCGAGCAGCTTGGCGCCAGCCTTCTTCATGCCATCGCGCATCGCCGCACGTGCCGCGATTTCGAACGCCAGCACGCTCGAGTCCACATCGTGGAAGGCGCCGTCGATCAGGGCAACCTTGAAGTCGATGACCGGGAAGCCCGCCAGCGGCCCCGAGTCCATGACCGAGTTGATGCCTTTTTCCACACCCGGGATGTATTCCTTCGGAATGGCACCACCGACGATCCGGCTCTCGAAGCTGTACCCCTCGCCCGGTTCGGTCGGCATGATGATCATCTTCACGCGCGCGAACTGACCCGAGCCACCCGACTGCTTCTTGTGGGTGTAGTCGATCTCCGCCTCGTGGCCGATGGTCTCACGGTAAGCCACCTGCGGCGCACCTATGTTCGCCTCGACCTTGAACTCGCGCTTCAGACGATCGACCAAGATGTCGAGGTGAAGCTCGCCCATGCCCTTCATGATGGTCTGACCGGACTCGATGTCAGACTCGACCCGGAAGGACGGATCTTCCGCCGCAAGACGCTGCAGCCCCTGGGACATCTTCTCCTGGTCAGCCTTCGTCTTCGGCTCGACCGCGATCTCGATCACCGGATCGGGGAAGGTCATCGTCTCGAGCACCACCGGGTTCGACTGATCGCAGAGCGTGTCTCCGGTCGTGGTGTCCTTCAGGCCGGCCAGCGCGATGATATCGCCCGCAAACGCCTCATCGATCTCTTCGCGGTCGTTCGAGTGCATCATCATCATCCGACCAACACGCTCACGCTTGTTTTTGGTCGAGTTCTGGATCTGCGTACCCTTCGAGATCTTGCCCGAGTAGATCCGGGTAAAGGTCAGCGAGCCCACAAAAGGATCGTTCATGATCTTGAACGCCAGCCCCGCAAACGGCTGCGTGTCATCGGCCGAGCGGGCAATGTCGCGCGTTTCCGTCTCATCGCCCGGTTTGAAGCCCATATAGGCCTCGACATCGAGCGGACCGGGCAAGAAGTCGATCACAGCGTTCAGAAGCGGCTGCACGCCCTTGTTCTTGAACGCCGAGCCTGCCAGCACAGGCACGAACGACATGTCCAGCGTCCCCTTGCGGATCAGCTTACGCAGCGTCTCGAGATCGGGTTCATTGCCCTCGAGATACTGCTCCATCACATCATCGTCCTGCTCAACGGCAAGCTCGATCAGTTCAGCGCGCATCTCCTCGGCCTTGTCGGCGAGGTCTGCCCGAATATCGCGAAGCTCCCAGGAGGCACCGAGGTCTTCACCCTGCCAGACCCATTCCTTCATTGTCAGCAGGTCGACGATGCCCTCAAGCTCCGTCTCCGCACCAATCGGCATCTGGACGGGCAGCGGCTGCGCGCCGGTGCGATCCTTGATCATGGCGACGCAGTTGAAGAAATCAGCACCGATCTTGTCCATCTTGTTGACGAACACGATCCGCGGGACTTTATAGCGATCGGCCTGACGCCACACGGTTTCCGTCTGCGGCTCGACGCCAGCATTGGCATCAAGAACGCATACCGCGCCGTCAAGAACGGCCAGTGACCGCTCGACCTCGATCGTGAAGTCAACGTGCCCTGGGGTGTCGATGATGTTGAAGCGGTGCTTCTCGGTCTGCGCCGACTGCCCGTCCTCGGTACGTTCCCAGAACGTGGTCGTCGCAGCCGAGGTGATGGTGATGCCGCGCTCCTGCTCCTGCTCCATCCAATCCATGGTGGCAGCGCCGTCGTGGACTTCACCGATCTTGTGGGACTTTCCGGTGTAGTAGAGAATGCGTTCGGTGCACGTCGTCTTACCGGCGTCGATATGCGCCATGATACCGAAGTTGCGGTAGCGCTCGAGGGGGTATTCGCGGGCCATCTGTCTGTCCTCAGGCTCGGAGGGTTACCATCGGTAATGGCTGAAGGCTTTGTTCGCCTCGGCCATCTTGTGGGTGTCTTCGCGCTTCTTAACGGCGGTGCCGCGGTTGTTGACCGCGTCCATCAATTCGCCGGCGAGGCGTTCTTCCATGGTGTTTTCATTGCGACCGCGCGATGCGGTGATCAACCAGCGGATCGCCAAGGCCTCGCGGCGCTCAGGGCGCACCTCAACGGGGACCTGGTAGGTTGCACCACCAACGCGGCGCGAGCGGACTTCCACCGACGGCTTGATGTTGTCGAGAGCCTCGTGGAAAATCTCAACAGGCTCGCGCTTGAGCTTGTCGCCGACCCGGCCAAACGCACCGTAGACGATGCCCTCGGCGACGGACTTCTTGCCGTCATACATCAGGTTGTTCATGAATTTCGACACGACGCGATCGCCGAACTTCGGATCCGGCAGAATTTCGCGTTTCTCGGCGCGGTGACGACGGGACATCTGCGCTTCTCCTTACTTGGGCCGCTTGGCGCCGTACTTCGAACGACGCTGCTTGCGATCTTTGACGCCCTGGGTATCGAGCACACCGCGCAGGATGTGATAGCGGACGCCCGGCAAATCTTTCACACGGCCGCCGCGGATCAGAACCACCGAGTGTTCCTGAAGGTTGTGACCCTCACCCGGGATGTAACTGATCACCTCGAACCCGTTGGTCAGGCGCACCTTTGCGACCTTACGCAGAGCCGAGTTCGGCTTTTTCGGCGTGGTCGTGTAGACGCGCGTGCACACGCCGCGTTTCTGCGGGCAGGCCTGCAGATGCATGGCCTTCTGTCGCTTCACTTTGGGCTGCCGGGGCTTCCGGATCAGCTGCTGGATCGTCGGCATGCGTGCCTATCCTCGTTCTTCATCTCACCATCTCGCATTCCGCCCGGAAATGCGCGCATTCCGCCGAATCCCGTTTTGCGGGGATCTGCGGAGAAACCAGAGGACCAGGCCAATCCGGCCGGGTCATGAAACTCGTTCTGTCAGACTTATCAGTCAGCCGCGCACGCCTGCGTTCCCGCGAGGGCTTGCGAAAGTTCGCGGAACATACGCATGACCCCATACACGGTCAAGGGCGAATTTACCCGATTTCTCCATGGCAGATGACGGGCGCAAGCCCCTCAGAAATCGAGTAAATCCGCAAACTCCTCAATCGCGTCACGCCACCGTCGGAACGCCGCATCAAGATTTTCGCGCGGCATCCCCGCATCCAACACCACGGGATGTTCAAGAACAGCGCGATTCTCATCGTCCAGATAGGCCCGGCCGAACAGTTTCTCGCGGTTCCAGTCATCGATGTCCGATCGTTTCGGAGGGTCCTCCTCCCACTCGGTCTTGCTCAGATCCAGCTTGAACAGGATGACGCTACACTTTCGACCGAGATAGCAGTCATAAAAGTCTATGCGGTAGGGAAATTCGTCCAGCTTGCCGGCAATCACCGGATCGCGAAACGTGTCTCGCGTGACCTCAGCCGAGCCATGGGCCCGGGCGATATGAATGATCTCCCACGGATCGGCAAAAATGAGCGCCTTCTCCGTTGCTTTGGCATGCACCGATCCGACAATGCCGGAACCGAGCAGGACGAGCGCCGTCAGAACACTGCGCATCGGTCAGATCTCCGCATCTGGCTGAGTTGACACAAATTGTGCGCTTTTACGGTTAACGAACCCTTTCGACGGACACCTGGAAAAGAAAAACCCGGGCCAAGCGGCCCGGGTTCGAAGACCTGGCGATGGTCTTGGCGTTACAGGATCTCGCCGAACCCGCCACCACCCGATGCCGGTGCTGGCACCGCCTCGTCGGTGTCGATGACCTCCAGAGCCGATGCCGCCGCTTCCGCCGCTTCCTCGCGCTCCGTAATGATCGCCTTGTCGCGCTTCTGTGCCTCCAGCCGGATCCGGGTGGTCGCACCCCCCGTCCCTGCCGGGATCAGACGTCCGACAATCACGTTCTCCTTGAGGCCGACCAGTTTGTCGCGCTTGCCTTGCGTTGCCGCTTCGGTCAGCACGCGGGTCGTCTCCTGGAACGAGGCGGCCGAGATAAATGACCGGGTCTGGAGCGAAGCCTTGGTGATCCCCAGCAGGATCGGCACACCCGAGGCAGGCTTGCGCCCTTCGGCCTCGGCCTTCGCGTTCATCTCCTCCAGCTCCGACTTGTCGACCTGCTCGCCTTTCAGCAGCGTGGTCTCCCCGCCATCCATGATCTCGACCTTCTGCAGCATCTGGCGAACGATCACCTCGATGTGCTTGTCGTTGATCTTCACGCCCTGCAGGCGATAGACCTCCTGCACCTCGTTGACCAGGTAGCCTGCCAGCGCCTCGATCCCCATGATGGCGAGAATGTCATGCGGCGCGGGATTGCCGTCCATGATGTACTCGCCCTTCTGGATCACGTCGCCTTCCTGAACTGCGATGTGCTTGCCCTTGGGGATCAGGTAGTCGCGCTGTTCCTCGGTCTCGTCATGCGGCTTGATCGCGATGCGCCGCTTGTTCTTGTAGTCTTTTTCGAAGTGCACCGTGCCGTCGATCTCTGCGATGATGGCGTGATCCTTGGGACGACGTGCCTCGAACAGTTCCGCCACCCGCGGCAGACCACCGGTGATGTCCTTGGTCTTGGCGCCCTCACGCGGGATACGCGCAACGATCGTGCCCGGCTTGATTTCCTCGCCATCTTCGACCGAGAGGATCGCATCCACCGACATGAAGTAGTGGGCCGGGTTGCCGTTATCCAGCTTCACCATCTCACCATCCTTGTCGACGATGGTGATGGCCGGACGCAGGTCATTGCCCTTCGGCGCTGTCCGCCAGTCCGTAACAATGCGCTGGGAAATCCCGGTCGCATCATCCGTCTCCTCACGCATGGTCGAGCCGAATTCGAGATCGACGAACTTGGCGACCCCTGCCTTCTCAGAGATGATCGGCAGGGTGTAGGGATCCCATTCCGCCAGACGCTCGGCACGGCCAACCTCCTGACCCTTCTCGACCAGCAGTTTCGAGCCATAGGTCAGTTTATGCGTCGCACGCTCGCGGCCCTGCTCGTCGAGCACCACGATCTGCATATTCCGCGACATCACGATCGTATCGCCGTCCGCATTGGTCAGCGTGTTCTCGTTATCGAAGCGGATCTTGCCTTCCTGGGTCGACTCGAGGAACGAGTTGTCCGAGACGTTGGCCGCACCACCGATGTGGAAGGTCCGCATCGTCAGCTGCGTGCCCGGCTCCCCGATCGACTGCGCCGCGATGATCCCCACCGCCTCGCCGACATTCACCGGGGTCCCACGTGCGAGGTCACGGCCATAGCACGTCGCACAGACGCCGTCCTCTGCCTCGCAGGTCAGGGGCGAGCGCACCTTGATCTGTTGGACCTTGGCCTCGTCGATCCGCACCGCGTCGGCTTCATCGATTAGCACGCCGTAGGGATGGATCATGTCGCCCGTCGCCGGGTCGAGAATGTCCTCCATCGGCACACGGCCGAGAACCTGCTCTCCAATCGAGCTGATCACGTTACCGGAATCGATCACTGCTTCCTGCATGATCCCGATCTCGGTGCCGCAATCGTGCTCCTTGATGATGCAGTCCTGCGCCACATCGACCAGACGGCGGGTCAGGTAGCCCGAGTTCGCCGTCTTCAGCGCGGTATCGGCCAGACCCTTCCGGGCGCCGTGGGTCGAGTTGAAGTACTCGAGCACGGTGAGACCTTCTTTGAAGTTCGAGACAATCGGCGTCTCGATGATCTCACCCGACGGCTTGGCCATCAGGCCGCGCATGGCGGCGAGCTGGCGCATCTGGGTCGGCGAACCACGAGCCCGGCTGACGGACATCATGTAGATCGAGTTCGCGTCCTTCTCGCGGCCCGTCTCCTCATCGACCTGAATCGCCGAGATCTCCTTCATCATCTCATCGGCGACCTTGTCGGTGCACTTCGCCCAGATGTCGACGACCTTGTTGTACTTCTCACCGTGGGTGATCAGGCCTTCCTGGTACTGCTGTTCAAACTCGGCCACCTGATCGCGGGTCTCGTTGACGATACCCCACTTGGTGTCCGGGATGACCATGTCGTCCTTGCCGAACGAAATCCCGGCCTTGAACGCTTCCTGGAAGCCCAGGGTCATGATCTGATCGCAGAAGATCACCGACTCTTTCTGGCCGCAGTGGCGGTAGACCGTGTCGATCACCTCACCAACCTCGCCCTTGCGCAGGACACGGTTGACCAGATCGAAGGGCACCATGTGGTTCTTCGGCATCAGGCTGGCCAGCTTCATCCGGCCTGCCGTGGTCTCGACGCGCTGGCGCAGCGGTTCACCGTTCTCATCGACGGTTTCGTACCGGGCGATGATCTTGGTGTGCAGGTTGATCAGACCGGCCTGCAGCGCATGCTCGATCTCGGACATGTCAGCGAACATCATGCCTTCGTTCGGCTCGCCCGATTTCTCGAGCGAAAGGTAGTAGAGGCCGAGGATCATGTCCTGCGACGGCACAATGATCGGCTTGCCGTTCGCCGGGCTGAGGACGTTGTTGGTCGACATCATCAAGACGCGCGCTTCCAACTGAGCCTCGAGGCTCAACGGGACGTGCACGGCCATCTGGTCGCCGTCGAAATCCGCGTTGAAGGCCGAGCAGACCAGCGGGTGCAGCTGGATCGCCTTACCCTCGATCAGGACGGGTTCGAATGCCTGAATGCCAAGACGGTGCAGCGTGGGCGCGCGGTTCAGCAGAACCGGGTGCTCACGGATCACCTCATCAAGGATATCCCAGACCTCCGGGCGTTCCTTCTCGACCAGCTTCTTGGCCTGCTTGACCGTCGAAGACAGCCCCTTGGCGTCCAGCCGCGAGTAGATGAATGGCTTGAACAGCTCCAGCGCCATTTTCTTCGGCAAGCCGCACTGGTGCAGCTTCAACTCCGGCCCCGTCACAATGACCGAGCGGCCCGAGAAGTCGACGCGCTTACCGAGTAGGTTCTGCCGGAAACGGCCCTGCTTGCCCTTCAGCATATCGGACAGCGATTTCAGCGGACGCTTGTTGGCGCCCGTGATCACGCGGCCCCGACGGCCGTTGTCGAACAGCGCATCGACCGATTCCTGCAGCATCCGCTTTTCGTTGCGGATGATGATGTCCGGTGCGCGCAGCTCGATCAAACGCTTGAGGCGGTTGTTCCGGTTAATCACGCGGCGGTAGAGATCGTTCAGATCCGAGGTCGCGAACCGGCCCCCATCCAGCGGCACCAGCGGGCGCAATTCCGGAGGGATCACCGGCACCACGGTCAGGATCATCCACTCCGGACGGTTGCCGGAGTCGAGGAAGCTTTCGACCAGTTTCAGGCGCTTGATGATCTTCTTGGGCTTCAACTCGCCGGTCGCCTCGGCGAGATCGGCACGAAGCTGCTCGGCTTCCAGCTCGAGATCGATCTCCGACAGCATCTCGCGGATCGCCTCGGCGCCGATGCCGGCCCGGAACGCGTCCTCGCCATACTGGTCCTGCGCATCGAGGAATTCCTCCTCGGTCAGCAACTGGCGCGGCGCAAGATCGGTCAGACCAGTCTCGATCACCACATACTGCTCGAAGTAGAGGATCCGCTCGAGATCGCGCAGTGTCATATCCAGCATAAGACCGATGCGGGACGGCAGCGATTTCAGGAACCAGATGTGCGCAACGGGCGCGGCCAGTTGGATGTGGCCCATCCGCTCGCGGCGCACCTTCTGGAGCGTCACCTCGACACCGCATTTCTCGCAGGTAATCCCGCGATACTTCATGCGCTTGTACTTGCCGCAGAGGCACTCGTAGTCCTTGATCGGCCCGAAGATACGCGCGCAGAACAGACCGTCGCGCTCGGGCTTGAAGGTCCGGTAGTTGATCGTCTCCGGCTTTTTGATCTCGCCGAACGACCACGACAGGATCCGCTCGGGCGAGGCCAGAGAGATCTTGATTTCGTCAAAGGTTTTCGGCGGTTCCGCCGGATTGAAGATGTTGGTCAGTTCCTGGTTCATACCTGGGCTCCATCATCCCCCGTGAATAGGGACCACCCCGAAAGGACCGCGCGCCGGGGGGCTGGCGCGGTCCGGGGCCGGGGTGGTTATCGGTCTTCTTCGCCGTCCATCAGTTCGACGTTGAGGCCGAGCGAGCGGATCTCCTTGACGAGAACGTTGAACGATTCCGGGATACCGGCCTCGAAATTGTCCTCGCCCTTGACGATGCTCTCGTAGACCTTGGTCCGGCCTGCTACATCGTCCGACTTGACCGTCAGCATCTCCTGCAGCGTGTAGGCGGCACCGTAGGCTTCCAGCGCCCAGACCTCCATCTCGCCGAAGCGCTGACCGCCGAACTGCGCCTTTCCGCCCAGTGGCTGCTGGGTGACGAGGCTGTAGGGCCCGGTAGACCGCGCGTGGATCTTGTCATCCACCAGGTGGTGCAGCTTCAAGAGGTACTTGTACCCGACCGTGACGGGGCGCGCGAACGCCTCCCCGGTGCGGCCATCGTACAAGGTCACCTGCCCGGACTGCGCCATCCCGGCTTTCTCGAGATGCTCGTTGACGTCCTGCTCCTTGGCACCGTCGAAGACCGGCGTTGCGATCGGCACGCCTCGCGTCACGTTCTCCGCTGCTTCAAGCACTTCGTCCTGCGACCAGTCCTTCAGCTCATCGGTGATGTGGTCGCCGTAAGCCAGCTTCATCGCATCGGTGACCGGGTTCATATCACCCGAGCGCCGATACGCCTGAAGCGCCTCGTCGATCCCCTTGCCGAGGTTCGCCGCCGCCCAGCCCATATGGGTCTCGAGGATCTGACCCACGTTCATGCGTGAGGGCACACCCAGCGGGTTCAGCACGAAGTCGACCGGGGTTCCGTCTTCCAGGAACGGCATGTCCTCTTCCGGCACCACGCGGGAGATGACCCCCTTGTTGCCGTGCCGACCGGCCATCTTGTCACCCGGCTGCAGCTTGCGCTTCACAGCGACGAAGACCTTGACCATCTTCATGCCGCCCGGGGGCAGGTCATCGCCGCGGCGGACCTTCTCGACCTTGTCCTCGAAGCGAGCTTCCAGCACCTTCTTGGCTTGGTCGAACTGTCCGTTCAGTGCTTCCACCGCGCGAGCATCATCCTCGTCCGGCAGGGCGAACTGCCACCACTGACCACGCGAGAGGCTGCTGAGCAGTTCCTCGTCGATCAGGGACTTCGGCTTGATGCCCTTCGGTCCCTTCACCGCGACCTTGCCTAGGATCATCTCCTTGAGACGCGCGTAGATGTTGCGCTCCAGGATCTCGAGCTCGTCATCCCGGTCACGGGCCAGACGTTCGATCTCCTCTCGCTCGATCTGCATCGCGCGCTCGTCCTTGTCGACACCGTGGCGGTTGAAGACCCGCACCTCGACAACGGTTCCGAAATCGCCCGGCGGCATGCGGAGCGACGTGTCCCGGACATCGGACGCCTTCTCACCGAAGATCGCGCGGAGCAGTTTCTCCTCCGGCGTCATCGGGCTCTCGCCCTTCGGCGTGATCTTGCCAACGAGAATGTCCGACGGCCCGACCTCGGCCCCGATGTAAACGATCCCTGCCTCGTCGAGATTGCGCAGCGCTTCCTCGCCGACATTCGGGATATCGCGGGTGATCTCCTCAGGACCCAGCTTGGTGTCACGGGCCATCACTTCGTATTCCTCGATATGGATCGAGGTGAAGTGATCGTCCTTGGCGACCCGCTCCGAGATCAGGATCGAATCTTCGTAGTTGTAGCCATTCCACGGCATGAACGCGACAAGCGTGTTCTTGCCGAGCGCCAACTCACCCAGATCCGTCGACGGCCCATCGGCGATGACATCGCCAGCCGAGACATTGTCGCCCACCTTCACCAGCGGACGCTGGTTGATGCAGGTATTCTGGTTCGAACGCTGGAACTTGCGCAGACGGTAGATGTCGACGCCGGGATCACCCAGTTCCATCACATCTGTCACACGCACAACGATCCGCATGGCGTCGACCTGGTCGATCACACCGCCGCGCCGTGCGGTAATGGCAGCGCCACTGTCGCGCGCGACCTTGGCCTCCATCCCCGTGCCGACAAACGGCGCATCGGCCTTGAGCAGCGGCACCGCCTGGCGTTGCATGTTCGAGCCCATCAGCGCGCGGTTCGCGTCATCGTTCTCGAGGAACGGGATCAGCGAGGCGGCCACCGAGACAAGCTGCTTCGGCGAGACGTCGATCAGGGTGATGTTCTCCCGCGGCGAAAGCTGGAAGTCGCCGGCCTTGCGGCTCGACACCAGATCGTTCTGGAAGGTGCCATCTTCGTTCATCCGGGCGTTGGCCTGGGCGACGGTATGGCGCATCTCCTCGGTCGCGGAGAGATACCGGACCTCATCGGTGACTTTTCCATCCACAACAGTGCGATACGGCGTTTCGATGAAACCGTACTTGTTCACGCGGGCGAACGAGGCCAGCGAGTTGATCAGGCCAATATTCGGCCCCTCCGGCGTTTCGATCGGGCACATCCGGCCATAGTGGGTCGGGTGCACGTCGCGGACCTCGAAGCCTGCACGTTCACGCGTCAGACCACCCGGCCCAAGCGCCGAAAGGCGCCGTTTGTGAGTGACTTCTGACAGCGGGTTCGTCTGATCCATGAACTGGCTGAGCTGGCTCGACCCGAAGAACTCGCGCACCGCGGCCGCCGCCGGTTTGGCATTGATCAGATCCTGCGGCATCACCGTGTCGATCTCGACCGACGACATGCGCTCGCGGATCGCGCGCTCCATGCGCAGAAGGCCCACGCGGTACTGGTTCTCCATCAACTCGCCGACCGAGCGTACACGCCGGTTGCCAAGGTGATCGATGTCATCGACATCGCCGCGTCCGTCACGCAGATCGACCAGCGCCTTGATGACCGACAGGATATCCTCCTTGCGCAGCGTACGCTGCGTATCGGGGGCATCCAGCTCAAGGCGCATGTTCATCTTCACACGCCCGACGGCGGACAGGTCATATCGCTCCGCATCGAAGAACAGCGACTGGAACATCGCCTCCGCCGCCTCGACCGTCGGCGGCTCGCCCGGGCGCATCACCCGGTAGATGTCCATCAACGCCGTTTCGCGATTGACGTTCTTGTCGAGCGCCATGGTGTTGCGGATGTAGCCGCCCACGGTGATGTTATCGATATCAAGCGTCTCGATCGTGCTCTCGCCCGCGTCGATCAGGGCCTGGACGCGCTCCTCATCAAGTTCGTCCCCGGCTTCGACATAGATCTCGCCGGTTTGCTCGTTGATGATGTCAGCGGCAGCGTAACGGCCATAGATCGCCTCGAACGGCGCGAGAACCTTCTCGACGCCGGCCTCCGACATCTTTCGCAGGGCACGCGGCGTCAGCTTCGAGCCAGCCTTGGCGACAACCTCACCGGTCTTGGCATCGACCAGATCGTAGGCCGGGCTCGACCCCTTCAGACGATCGACGTTCAGCGGAACCGACCAGCCCTCGCCCTTCTTGACGCGCTCATAGGGCACACGATTGTAGAAGTGATCGCAGATCCCTTCCTGATCGAGACCCAGCGCATAGAGCATCGTCGTGATCGGCAGCTTGCGGCGCCGATCGATGCGGACATAAGCGATATCCTTGGCATCGAACTCGAAGTCCAGCCAGGAACCGCGATAGGGGATAACGCGGGACGCAAACAGCAACTTGCCCGACGCGTGGGTCTTGCCCTTGTCGTGATCAAAGAACACACCGGGCGAGCGGTGCATCTGGCTGACGATCACCCGTTCGGTGCCGTTCACGATGAAGGTCCCGTTCGGCGTCATCAGGGGCATGTCGCCCATGTAGACGTCCTGCTCCTTGATGTCCTTGACCGAGCGCGCGCCCGTGTCCTCGTCCACCTCGAACACGATCAGACGCAGCGTCACCTTCAGCGGCGCCGAG
>JBCBOR010000110.1:0-12295 GCA_039821125.1 Pseudomonadota bacterium | reverse complement strand
AAACCGGCCGCGATAGGCAGGAATGGCCGCGACGCGGCGTGCCAGCAGGTCGTGCGCCCCGCCTTGTCCCTCGATCAGCCCCAGGCGCACCGCCTTGGCGATCTCGTTCTCGGTGTAGTGCCCTGCCATCTCATCGGCCGAGAGCACGGGAAAGGCGGCTTGCGCGGTCAGAACCGCTAGCGGGCGGTCGTCCGCGATCTCGCCCAAAGGCGTGCGGATCATCCCATTCGGCAGACGCTCGACCCGGCCATCGTGGAACATCACGGAGAACTCGGGATAGCCGAGATTGAACAGCGCCTGTGCGTTCCGAGGGATGCGCTGCTCCGGCACATTGGCGGGATCGACGCGCCGGTCCGGACCAAGCCCGATGCCGCCATCACCGAGGGACAGGGCCACGCCGTCGGAGGTCGCGAACTCAGGGTGGTGGCAGGTGGCGCAGGCAACGGTGCGGTTGCCGCTGAGAATCGGGTCATAGAACAGGTCTCGGCCAAGCTCGACCCGTTCCGGCCCGGCGGTTGCGACCTCGCCTGCATCGCAATCCGGCAGGCCGGGTTGCGCGTGCGCCGCAGCTGCTGGTGCGATCAACATGGCCGCAAGCAGGCGGAGAAGGGGTCTCAGGGTGATGATCACGCTCTCAACAACCTCGTGCTGGTGCAAAGCCGCGATCTGATGATCGCTTCTGGTGCGATGTTCATCCCAAGCCGAGTGTCCCTTCGTCAACACCGTTGCGCAGGGCAACTCGACGCTGTCAGGGTCACACGGTGCATCAAAGGCGGGAGGCGCCCATGGCCCCAGCGAATGTGATCGTGATCATGACGGACGAACTGCGCCGTGACTGCGTCGGTGCCTATGGCAATCCGCTGATCAAGACACCGCATCTGGATGCGCTGGCGGCGCGCGGTGTTCGGTATGATGCGGCGTACACGCCTTCGCCGATTTGCGTTCCGGCCCGGGCCGCGATCGCGACGGGCCGCTACGTGCACGAGATCGGATGCTGGGGCAATGCGCAGCCCTATGCGGGCACGCCCGAGAGCTGGCATCACCGCGTTCGTGCGGCGGGGCGCGACATGCTCTCGATCGGCAAGCTGCATTTCCGGAGCACCGCAGACGACAACGGTTTCAGCGACGAGATCCATCCGCTGCATGTCAAGGACGGGCGCGGCTGGGTGCATGGTTTGCTGCGCGATCGTGAGGATCTGTTCGATGCCTCGGGCTTTGCCGCGCATATCGGACTTGGAGAGGATCCGTACACGGCGTATGACGAGGTGGTGTGCGCCGCGACGGTCGACTGGATTGCCCGGCGCGGTAAGGCCGAGGGGCAGGCGCCCTGGTGCCTCTACGTCTCGTTCCTGCGTCCGCACTATCCACTGACCTGCCCGCCGCGCTTCTATAATCTCTATGATCCGGCCGAGGTTCCGACGCCGCGTCTCGCGACCGCGGGAAGCGGTGCGGATCACCCCGTGCTGGCCGGGCTCCGCCGGGCCTGCAACTATGATGCTCCCTTTGACGATGAAACGCGGCAAATCGCTGTCGCATCGTATTACGGGCTCTGCTCGTTCGTGGATGATCTGGTCGGACGGATCCTCGGCGCTTTGACCAACAGCGGGCAGGCCGATGACACGGCGATCATCTTCACCAGTGATCATGGCGAGTGCCTCGGCGATCGAGGGTTCTGGACCAAGATGGTGATGTACGAGGAAGCCGCAGCGGTGCCCCTGATCATGGCGGGTCCCGGCATCGAGCCGGCGGTGTGCACGGCGCCGGTGTCGCTGATCGACCTATATCCGACTATGCTGGATCTGACCGGGGCGCCGCCCCGGGACCCGCCGCCCCACGCGCGCTCGCTCTTGGCCAGCGCAAAGGCGCCAGACCCGGACCGTGCGGTGCTGTCCGAATACCATGACTATAGCGCTGCGACGGGGATGTTCCTGCTGAGGCGCGGGCGCTGGAAGCTGGTGGTCTATCCCGGATTTGCCTCGCACCTGTTCGATCTCGAGGCCGATCCGGGCGAGACACGGGATCTTGGCGGCGATCCGGCCTATGCCAAGGTCATTGCCGATCTGATGGCGGCGCTCAATGCGATTGCCGACCCGGACGCTGTCAACGCACAGGCATTCGCCGATCAGGCCCGCCGGATCGACGAACTTGGCGGGCGCGATGCGATCCTCGCCATGCCGAACTATGATCACACGCCGGTCGAGGCCCCGTCATCGGAGCGATAGCCGGGCGATGATCCGGTCCTCTGGCCGGACCGTCAGACGCGAGGTCGGGCGGATGCGATGCGGCGCCACAGGTTCGATCCGGTAGCGCCGGGTCAGCGTACCCAGCACCAGAACGGCCTCCATCGTTGCAAACGCCGCGCCCGTGCAGACCCGCGGCCCCGCGCCAAAGGGGAACCAAGCGCCGGGCGGTGCCTCGGTCCCGCCCTCCCGGTCAAACCGGTCGGGATCGAAGTGGTCCGGGTGATCCCAGAACCGCCGGTGTCTTTGCACGATCCACGGGGCGAGGATCATGACGCTGTCCTTCGGGATCTCGCGCCCCTGCACGGTGACATCGCGCAGCGCCGTGCGGGAGATGAACGACACCGGGGGGTACAGCCTGAGTGCCTCGCGAAACACCGCATTGGTGGTGCGCAGCTTGGTGCGCGAATCGAATCCGATCGGACCATCCCCGCATTCGGCATGGACCTCCTCGACGATACGATCCGCATAGCGTGTGTCCTGCGAGAGGCACAGCAGCGCCCATGTCAGGGCGCTGGCAGAGGTCTCGTGCCCCGCGAGAAAGAAGAATGCGACCTGATCGACCATCTCGGTGACGGTGAAGGCAGCGCCCGTGTCCGGGTCGCGGCAGGTCGCGATGATCTGGCAGATGTCATCCTCGACCACGCGGCCCGAGACACGCTCGTCCACCAGCCGGGCTATGATCCGGCGGATGCGGGTCGCAGCTTCGATCCCGCGGGTTGGCAGCTTCTGCACCGCATGGGGTTTCGAGGCGTAGAGCGCCCGTCCCGTCATGTGCGGCAGCGAGGCCTGATAGACCGTGAACTCGTTGAAGATCTCGGTCGCTTCGCCATCGGTGATCGGGCGCGAGAACATGGTGCGGAAGATCACGTCGGCGGTGACATAGGCCATCTCGGTGTCGATCTCGATCGTATCGCCGACGCGCTGGTCGAGCCGAGCGACATACTCCGCAATCGCCGTCTGCATGACGCCGAACGTGTCGCGCAGGCGCAGCTTCGAGAACACCTGATCGATCATCCGGTGCTGGTGGCGCCAGGTCTCGCCGCTGACCGTGAAGATGCTGTCGCCGACCAGCGCGCGCAGGGCGTCGGTCAGGATATCGCTCTTGGGGAAATCGTCGATCCGATCGACCATGATCTCGCGGATCACGGCGGGATTGTTCACGAGATACAACGGTCGGCGCGACATCGGCACCCGCACGAACAGCGCATCGAAGGCGGGTTCAGGCACGTAGTGCAGCACATCGCTGCGCCGTGAGAAGAGCGAGCGAAAGAACAGCCATCTGAGCGAGACCGGCTCGGGCGCGGGTGGGCGGTAGAGGGCCTTCGGGGGGGCAGATGCGATCACCATCACCGGCCGAACTGCGCCCGAAGCGGCTCGGGCCCTGTCAGGTAACGGATGTAGTCGAATGCGCCCGCTTTGTCGTTGGCCATCAGGAACTGGAAATGCATGCGCAGGAAATTCCAGCGGAATTTGCGGATCTTGCGCGGGCTGACGATCTCTCCGAATACGGCCGGGCGGACCTCGAACCCCATTGGCTGCGCGCCGGAGCGGGGCAGGCCAAAGTCGCGGAGCGGTTGGGTCTGAGGGAAGTTGAACGCGTCCTGCGGGGCGTAGACGTCCATCCACGTGGTTTTGTCATCCGTCAGGATCTGGTCAAGGGCCGTGCGTGTGGGCTGCTCGTCTGGCGACAGCGCAACCGCGGGCAGCAACGAGCCGACGGTCAGGAACGACAGCGGCGTCTGGCCCGGCGGATGCGCCAGCGCCGCCGCGTAGCACTGCGCCGCCGCCACGGATCCAAAGGAGTGACCGATAAACAGGGCTTCGTCTGGCGCGGTATCTCGCACGGCGCCGGTGGTCGTGCCGATCGCGCGGGACAGTTTCTCGGCATAGACCGTCTCCTGCCCGCGCAGCAGCTTGTCGAGGAAGACGATGTAGCAGGCGAAGAACTTCTCGTAGTACGTCTTGCCGAACCAGAGGCTGCCCCAAAGCAGCGCCGCGCAGATGGCGGTGGCGATCAGGCCGGTCAGATCGCCCGACAGCGCCGGGCCGATCTGGGTGGCTCCGGTCACCAGAAAGATCACCCGCAGGATCACCAGCCAGACCGGCAGGCCGATTGTCCAGAAGAACAGCGGGCCCGCGCGGGCAATACGGCGCCATTGGCCGCTGAGAAGCTGCCGTCCAAAGGCCGTCAGCAACCCGGTCAGGCGGGCAAGGCGGGGTCGGCGGTATTCCCGGATCATCACATCGCGCCAGTCCCAGAAGTAGAGCGTGGTGTGTACCTTGGTGCCGCCCCAGTCCGCCTCGATCACGCTGCAGGGAAAGTCCGGGCCGAGCGTCGTCTCGCGGTCCAGGGCACTGACCTTGAACCGCACCCCAAACCGCCGGGCGTAGTAGGTCGTCTGGCGTTGGACCCAGGTGTGATACCGCTCGACTCCGGCAATGTCATAGCCCGAGAAGTAGAAGGCCACGCGGTGGCGGACCGGGTCGGCCATGGGGGCTCCTCGGATTGTGGGCGGGTTGCGAATCCCGCCCGCGGCATGATCACTCCGCAGGTTGTATCACGTTGAGATCGTTCGGCCATCCGGGTGCGTCGCCCCAGCCGCTAGACGCCGCGCCGGTTCAGGTTGATCGCATAGATCGAGGTCGTCGCTGTCATGAACAGCCGGTGCTTGTGACGCCCGCCGAAACAGACATTCGAGACCAGTTCCGGCACCAGGATCTTGCCCAGCAGCGTGCCGCCAGGCGAGATGCAGTGCACCCCGTCCGCAGCCGAGGTCCAGATGTTCCCATCGGTGTCACAGCGAAACCCGTCGGCCACGCCGGGCGAGACGCTGTGCAGCACGGCTCCGCCCGTCAGGCCCTGATCCGTCACGTCAAAGGCCCGGATATGGGTCGGGTCATCCTGATAGATCCTTCCCGTGTCGGCGATGTAGATGCGGTGCTCGTCCGGGCTGAACGCCAGCCCGTTCGGGCAGTTGAAATCGTCCGCCACCACCGAGATTTCTCCAGATGGGTCAACGCGGTAGACATGGCAGGGCAGTTCCTGCTCGGCGTGTTGTCCTTCGTAGTCCTGCATGATCCCGTAATGGGGATCGGTGAACCAGATCGAGCCGTCGGACTTCACGACCACATCGTTGGGCGAGTTCAGCCGCTTGCCCGCGTAGCCGTCGGCGATGACGGTGATCGTGCCGTCAATCTCGGTCCGCGTCACGCGGCGGGTCAGATGTTCGCAACTGACCAGCCGTCCCTGCCGGTCCCGCGTGTGCCCGTTTGAGAAGTTCGATGGCGACCGATAGGTCGAGATCCCGGTCTCGCCGTTCCAGCGCACGATCCGGTTGTTCGGAATGTCCGAGAACAGCAGACAATCGGCATCGCCGAACCAGCACGGCCCCTCGACCCAGTCGAAGCCCGTGGCGAGCTGTTTCACGGGCGCATTGCCGAGCACATAGGTGTTAAAAATTGGTTCAAATGTCTCGAAAAATGACACGGACGGTTCCTCTGGCAATGGGTCGGTGATAGGTGTGTTATCGATAACATACTCCGCTGTCAGAGAGGCGCAAGCAGAATGGCGTTCACAGAGACCACCGAAAAACTGACCCATCGCGGCACCATGGAGATGCTGACCGCAGGCGTCTTCAAAGCCGAGGCGATCGGCCAGCCGCAATGCATTGTGATCGTCGACGGATCGGGCGCGGTGCTGGGCGAGGTCCGGATGACTGGTTCGAAATTTCTCAGCCGCCGCAGTGCCTTGGCTAAAGCGCTGACGGCGGCCTCGCACGGCGTGGCCTCCGACACGATCCCCGAAGCAGTGCGCCCCGCAATCGCGGCGGCGACCGAGGGGTGTGTGACCGGTCTGCCGGGCGGGTTACCGATCCGTGTCGGGGGCGTTTTGGTTGGCGGGATCGGTGTCGGCTCCGGTGCGCCGGATCAGGATCTCGAGGTTGCGCGCGCAGCCCTGGCGGCGATCGGAGCGGACGCGGTCTGATATGCTCGGGTAACCTTGCTTGCGTTGGCTGGCCACCCGTATGGCAGGCGTATGGCAACCGTCCCGCTTCTGTATGGCAGGTGTCTTGATGGCGTATGGCATCTGTGCCGACACGATGTCGATGTCTGGGGATTTACGATTTAGCGTTGCGACCCGGGCTTGGCCGGGCTTTGGCCTTCGTCCAGACCACAGCACGCGCGGACGGCGGCATGGTTGCTGCAACAATCCTGCAAGATGAAGGCGACCAGTGCGCCCATGGCCGCGAAGTCGATGGCGTAAATGATCTCGCGGGCCTGACGCCGGGCGCTGACCAGACCTGTGTCGGCCAGCTTTGCCAGATGGAACGAGGCACGGGAGGGTGAGGCCCCGACCGCCTCGGAAACCGCCCCGGCGGTCATCCCGTCCGGGGCGGCAACGACCAGTGCTTTCAGCATCCGAAGGCGGGTCTGGTTGGCCAGCGACGAGAATGCAGCGATCGCGCGGGGCTCTTGCATATTTCAACACCTCTTGAAATTTAAATCAGGCCATGCCAGTTTATTTCAAGATAGCTTGAAATGAAAGGTGCACCATGACCCCGCAAGAAATGCTGACGGCTTTGAACGCTTTGCCGCGAGAGGCGGCTCTGATCTTCGAGACCGGGGATGGTGAGATCGCCGGCGGGTATCATGTGACCGAGTGGAAAGTGCACGACGTTCGCAGCATCGACTGCGGAGCCACCATGGCGGCCTGGACCGAGGTATCGCTGCAGCTTTTGGATGGCGCAGGCGGCGACCTCATGTCGGTCGGCAGGTTTGCGTCGATCCTGGCGCAGAGCCTTGCCAAGCTGGATGGGCTGGGCGAGAGCGCGATGCAGGTTGAATTCGCACATGGCAACCTTGGCAAGCGCATCTACCATGCGGCGGTGCCTGTACTGGATGGAGACCGGGTTGTGGTCGCTCTGACCGATCAGCATGCGCTCTGCAAACCGGCGGAAGCGTTTCGGGCCGCATGGGTTGCCAGGACACACAGAAACGGTCCGACCGGGCGCACCTGTTGTTGACATGCACGCTGGCGGAGCCTCGGGCGCGGGGTGGGTGGGCAGAGTGCTCAGCGGGCCACGGGAACACCGCCAGCCGGGGAGCGCCCGAGGCTCCGCCGTCCCAACCAGATCCCTCAGGAAAAGGCGATCTGCGCCTTCATCGCCTGAGACCGGTCGCCTGCAAGCTGGAACGCCGCCTCCGCGTCGGCCAGCGGCACGGTGTGGGTGATCAGCGGCGCCACATCGATCAGGCCCTTTTGCATCAGCGTAACGGCGGTGGCGAACTCCTCGTGGAACCGGAAGGATCCGCGCAGGTCCAGTTCCTTCGCGGTCAGCGCCTGCACCGGCAGGGTCATGTCACCGCCGAGGCCAAGCTGGACGACCACGCCGCGCGGGCGCATCGCAGCGATCCCCCCGGCAAGGGCCGCGGCCACGCCGGTGCACTCGAAGAGCACGTCGAACGTGCCCTTGCCGGTGCTGAAGGGCGCCAGCGCATCTGCGTCTTCAGCGATGTTGAGCGCGAGATCGGCGCCTGCACGCCGTGCATGGGCCAGAGGGCTCGGCGCTAGATCGGTCGCAACGATCTCAGCCGCGCCCGCACGCCGGGCCGCGAGGATGCAGAGCACGCCGATCGGACCACAGCCGGTCACGAGCACCCGCTTGCCCAGCATCTCCCCCGCACGCCGGGTCGCGTGGAGGCAGACCGACAGCGGCTCGGCCATGGCGGCCTGGCCCGGGGTCAGTCCTTCGGCCTTGATGCACTGGGCGGCATCGGCGACCAGCATCTCGCAAAACGCACCCTGGATGTGCGGGAACGGCATCGCCGAGCCATAGAACCGCATGTCGGTGCAGTGATTGGGCAATCCCTCGAGGCAATAGCGGCATCGGCCGCAGGGGCGCGACGGCGAGACGGCGACGAGATCGCCTTCAGCGAGACCAGAGACACCCGGGCCGAGCGCAGTGACATGGCCCGACACCTCGTGGCCGAGGATCATCGGCTCCTTCAGCCGCACAGCGCCGAAACCGCCATGATTGTAATAATGCAGGTCCGAGCCGCAGACCCCGCCTGCGGCCAGGCGAACGGCGACTTCACCCGGTCCCGGCGTGCCGGGATCATGGTCCTCGATCCTCAGATCCTTGGGCGCATGGATGACGATGGCTTTCATAGGCTGGCTTTCATGATGGCCTCAGAGCACAGGGGTGAGCAGGTCACGGCCTGCGAAATGGGCGGCAAGATTGTCCCGGACCAGTTGGCCCATGGCCTTGCGGGTCTCGATCGTGCCGGATGCATGGTGCGGTTGCAGAAGCACGTTGTCCAGCGTGAGAAACCGAGGGTCGAGTGCGGGCTCGCCCTCGAACACATCGAGTGCGGCGGCGCCGAGACTGCCCGTCTCGAGCGCCGTGAGAAGGGCGTCTTCGTCGATGTTCGAGGCCCGGGGATGTTGATCAGGAGGCCCTCCGGCCCAAGCGCCTCGAGGACCTCCGCGCCGACAATGTGCCGGGTGGCGGGTGAGGCGGCGAGGGTGACGAACAGCACATCGGACCGCTCGGCCAGCACTGTCGGATCGGCGATGAACGTCCAGTCCGCGGCATAGCCCTTGGGCGCGATGTCGGCATAGGCGATGTCCATATCGAACCCTGCGAGGCGGCGTGCGACCTCGTACCCGATCCGGCCAAGGCCGAGCACTCCGGCCCGCTTGCCGTGCACACGGGTCTTCAGGGAATAGAGCCCGCGCGCAGCCCAGTCGCCGGAGCGGACCCAGGCCTCGGCGCCGATCATGCCGCGCCACCGGGCGAGCATCATCGCGACGCCGAGATCGGCAACGTCGGCTGTCAGCACGTCCGGCGTGTTCGTGACACGGATACCGCGGGCACGGGCGGCATCGAGATCCACGGCGTCATAGCCGACCCCGTAGACCGAGATGATCTCGAGCGCAGGACACGCCGCGATCATGTTGGCGGACGCGCCAAGCTCGCCCCGTGTGGCGATGCCGCGAATCTCCGAGCCGTACTGATCGAGAAACGCCGCCGGATCCTCTGCCTCGAAGTAGCGGTATACCTGGAAGGCCGCGTGGAGCGGGGTCTCGTCCCATTCGGGATAGGGGCCGACTTGCAGGAGTTCGGGTTTGGACATGGCTGCTTCCTGGTATCGCCGCTTGCAAATGTTATCGATAACATATACGCGTTGCCGAGCGTGTAACGACAAGGAGCGGCCATGTCCACCAAACTGTTCGATCTGACCGGCAAGACGGCGCTGATCACAGGCTCGAGCCAGGGGATCGGCTATACGCTGGCCGAGGGGTTGGCCGCGGCAGGAGCGCAAATCGTGCTGAACGGGCGCAGCGAGGCCAAGGTGGTCAAGGCCGCCGAGGCGCTGGGCGGCGTGCCGCTGGTCTTCGATGTGACAGATCACGGTGCCGTGCGGGCGGCAGTGGACGGGTTCGAGGCGCAGCACGGGCCGATCGATATCCTGGTCAACAATGCCGGCATGCAGCATCGCACGCCCCTGGAAGATTTTGACCCCGCGGATTTCGAACGGCTGATGGCCACGAATGTGACCAGCGTCTTCAATGTGGGACAGGCCTGCAGCCGCCACATGATCGCGCGCGGGGCCGGCAAGATCATCAACATCGCGAGCGTTCAGACCGCGCTGGCCCGGCCGGGGATTGCACCTTACGTCGCCTCGAAAGGGGCGGTCGCCAATCTGACAAAGGGGATGGCGACGGATTGGGCGCCGAAGGGGCTGAACGTGAATGCCATCGCGCCAGGGTATTTCGACACGGAGTTGACGGCCGCGCTGGTGGCCGATCCCGAGTTCACGGCCTGGATCGGCCGCCGCGCGCCGCAGGGGCGGTGGGGACAGGTGCATGAGCTGATCGGGGCGGCTGTGTTCCTGTCCTCGGCGGCATCCAGCTTTGTGAATGGACAGACGCTGTTCGTCGATGGCGGGATGACCGCCTGTTTGTGAAGGGGCTGCCGGGCCCCCGGCGCTCCCTGGCCGATGGTGAGCCTGTGGCGGGCGGCGCACTTTGCCCACCCGCCCCGCGCCGGAGGCCCGGCACCGCGTGGTCCGCGATGAAAGGTGAGAGATGGTCAAGGTTGCATTGATTGGGTGCGGCGCGATGGGCGGCGCGATCGGGACCCGGTTGGCGGAGGTTGGCGCGGATCTGACCGTGTTCGATTTGAACCCGGAAGCGATGGCCCGGCTGGTCGAGAAGGGGGCCGTGGCTGCGGCCTCGGCGGCGGAAGCGGCGCGTGGCAAGGCGTTCGTGATCACGTCGCTGAATTCGGCGGCCATTGTGCGCGCAGCGGTGTTCGGCGAGGGCGGCGTTGCAGATGGTGCAGCCACCGGCACGATGATCATCGACATGTCCTCGATCGATCCGCCGTCGACCAAGGCGCTGGCCAAGGATGCCGCGGCCAAGGGGCTCGCTTGGGTCGATGCGCCCCTGTCCGGCGGTGCGCCCAAAGCGCTGATCGGCGAGTTGACCGTGATGGCGGGCGGGGAGGCGACGCATTTCGAGTCCTCGAAGGCGGTGATGTCGTTGCTCTGCAAGAACTACACGCATATGGGACCGTCCGGTGCGGGGCAGACGACGAAGCTGATCAACCAGCTGCTGTGCGGGATCGGGTTCATGGCGGTGGCCGAGGCGACGCGACTGGCGCAGGATGCGGGCGTCGATGCCGCGAAGGTCCCTGTGGCGCTGAAGGGCGGGCGGGCTGACAGTGCTTTGTTGCAGGAGTACATGCCGCGGATGGCCACGAAGGATTACACACCGACGGGCCGGATCGCGAACATGGTCAAGGATCTGAACGGGGTACAGGATCTGGCGCGGCTGACTGATACCGCGATGCCGCTGACCGCCGCCTGCGCCGAAGTGCATCGCCTGCTGACAGCGGCGGGGCTGGGCGATGCCGATCAGGCCGCGGTGATGGAGTTCTTCGAGCCGCGCGATACCTCTGGCGTGCCGATGTAAGCTTGGCTGGGTGCTGCTGCTCTGTCCGGGGTTCATCCCCGGACCATGAGGTATTTTCGGCAAGATGAAGGGGAAGGGCGCTATTCGCCTGGGTGGGGGCCGCGTCGGCGGATGCCCCAGCCGATCGGTTTGCGCCGGTTGCCGGGAAGGCTGGGGTCCGGACCCCAGATCGCCTGATAGGTGTCGATGGCCTTGCCACGGCCCTGAAGGGCGATGAAGGCAGCGATCAGCCCCGCCCACCAAAGGGTTAGTCCGGCCCACATCCAGACCGGGGCGTTGGCCTGCCAGAGCCCGGAGAGCACACCGTAGGCGGCGAGGGCGAGCAGCGCGTAGCCTGCGGTCTTGTGGAAATGCTCGAAGGCGAGCCGTCTCGGGGTCATGTCGAAATGGTCGCCGCGAAGCGATGGCTCGGTCGGGCCGCCCTTTGTACCCCGGAGCCAGCCGGCCAGAAACTGCAGCAGTGCGAACCCGGCGATCACCCAGCCGATATTGGCATGGGTGCTGGTGCCCGCGCCGCCCGCCAGCAGGATCAGGGCGAGCGCTGCGAGCATCGCCGCGCCGCCCGTGTACTGAAGCGCAAGATGCGCATGCCACCAGGTCTTGTTGTCAAGCTCGCGCGGCCAGTTCTGGCGCGGGGTGATCTTGTAGAACCGGGCAATGAGGATCCCGAGCGGAAACAATGCGCCCCAAGCCAGCACCATGAGGCGGCCATGCCAGGCCACATAGGTGCCGACGTCATGCGCGCGGGCCGGATCGATGGGGCTGAGCAGCCAATCCATGGCGGAGCTCAGCCCTTGACTGCCCCGGCGGTCATGCCGGTGATGATCTGTTTGGAGGCGATGAAGGTGAAGATGATCGGCGGGATCGCCAGAAGCGTGCCGGTCGCCATGATCACGCCCCAGTCGATATCATGCTCGGTGAGCGAGTTCACGATGGTGACGGGGACCGTGCGGGTGCCGCGGTTGGCCAGGGCGTTGGCGAGGAGAAACTCGTTCCAGGCGATGCGGAAGGTGAAGATCGAGGCCGCCGCCAGGCCGGGTTTGATCACCGGCAACACGATCAGGAAGAAGAC
>JBCBOR010000109.1:0-12394 GCA_039821125.1 Pseudomonadota bacterium | reverse complement strand
ACCCGGCACATGATCGTCTCGTTCCCGGAAGAGTTCGATCCGGCCCGGGCCGAGGACGCGGCGCGGGCCGCTGTGGATCGCGCATTCTCGAGCGGGGACTATGGCGATGTCTGGGAGTTTGTCTCGGCCTTTCATGCGGGCGATGACGAGACGCCGAACCCGCATCTGCATGTGGTGGTGCAAAGCCGGGGCATGGAACACGGGCTCTGGATGGACACGCGCATGCACGCGGCGCTGAGCCCGGACACGCTGCGCCGTTTGGTGGCCGAGGAGGCCCGCGAGGTCGGGCTGGAGCTGAACGCCACAGCGCGCTTCGAGCGGGGGTATCCCACCCGCGGGCGGAGCAGCGCCGATTACTGGCGCGCAGCCAAGGGCAGCGATCCCGTCGGCCGGGCCGAAGACAGGCGCGGTCTCGACCGGGTGAAGCGGATTGCCGTGACCTATGCCGCGCTGGCCTATGAGGGGCTTGGCGCTCTGATGTCCGGCAGCGACAAGAAGATGGCCGACGCCTTCGAAGGGGCGGCAACCCGAGCCAAAACCGGCAAGGGCGGCGGTGGCGCTGTCATCACGCAAACGCCGGAGGCGGCGCAGGTGCTCGATCAGATCATCGAGATCGGCAGTGCTGCCGTGGAGAAGGTCGATCAGGTCCGCGCCGAGCTCGACCGGATCACGGATCCCGCCGCGCGGCTTGCCCGCGAGCGCCAGATCGCGGATCTGCAGGGCGAGGTGGCGCAATTCCTGCCGGATCGGCCGGAGTATCTCGTCTACGAGATGGCACCGGCCGAGAACATCTATGCTCTGGCACCGGACAAGGCAGCAGCGCGGGAGGCGCGGCGGATCGGGCTCGATCCGGCCGAGCTGGCCCTGCGCGCCGGTGAGACCCCGAGCCAGGGCCGAGTGCTGGACTGGCAGGCGCGCGATGTGGCGGCGGTGTTGCAAGGGCAGGGCCACACGCCTCAGAGCGCCCCCGAGAGCCTGATCGACCGTGTGAGGAGCGCCATCGGCCAGATCTATACTGCCGTGATGGACCGAAGGGTGCGCGCAGAGCGTGCCCTTGACCGAGACGACCACGACACCGAAACTGGCAAGACCCGATCGCGCGGTGACAGAGGGCGCGGCCGGGACGATGACGACGGATATTCGATCTGAAGGGGGGTGCACCTGCGCAATACGCGCGACCCGGGAAAGGGGCACCACATGGACCAGGATCGTCGAGACCAGGATGCAACAGCGCGCGGTGACGGATCGCGCTTCGTAGAGAAAAACCAGACCGCTACGGCCGAGACCGCCGGCGCAGCCTTGCGCGAGATCACGAACGAGCTCGCCCGGATCGACCGTAACATTGCTAAAGTCTCCGATCCCGTCGCCAAGACGTTTCTGCAAACGGCCCGCTCCGATCTGGCCGGCGCGCTTGCCGATCTGACCGGTGACCGGGAGACCTCCGCGCGCTACGGCCAGGGCGCACGTCAGATCCCGGTTGGCGCCCAGGATCTCCGCGCCCATGGCGCCATGGTCCGGGCGCGCTTCGAGAACGCCGCGCAGCACCTCAGGGACAAAGCGGGCCGCATCGGCCTCGCACTCGAGGATGTCAGCGCACGTCTCTCGCTCGGACGCCCCGTGACAGCAGGCCAGGTCCGCGACTGGGAAGCCAGTGATTATGCCAGTGTCCTTGGCAAAGCGGGCAAGACCCTCGAGACCGCCACTCCGGCGGATCTGGACGCAGCGAAGATCAGGATCGATGCGGTCACCCAAAAGGTCCTCGCGACCTATGATGCGGTGGTACTCTCCGTGCGCCAGGAAATACGCCGCGCGCTTGACCGCGAGGCCAGCGCGATCCCGTCGATATCGCCACGCGAGCGGGGCAGGGCAGGACGCACCGCCACCCAGTGCCGCGATGATGGGATCTCGCTATGAGCGGGCGCTTCGATGCGCTGAGCATCCCGCAGCGGTTTGGTATTGGTCTCGTCGCGGGAATCGTCGGCGGCGTCCTGATCGCGGTGCCGGTGGCCGCGCTTTATCTGCAGTACCTCGCAGGCCATCCCGTGCGCGAGATGAGCCTGCGCGGCGCCTGGCAGCACGCCGAGATCTTCGGCCCACTGCACCTGTTCGATCTGGCTGTGATCGCCGTGGCATGCGTCATCGCCATGTCCTTCTTCGCGCTCGCGTGGGCGCTCCGGATCTCTGGCACCGAATACGGTGATGCCCGCTTTGCCGGCGCCGGGGAACTCAGGCGCCAGGGTGAGCTGGTCCCGATCGGGCCGACTGATTGCGATGACAGGATCATCATGGGCAAGTTTGCGCGCCCGCGCACACGGGCCGGGCGCTACATGAAAACCGCGCGGTTCCCGCACATGATGCTCTTTGCCCCGACCGAGAGCGGCAAGACGACGGGCTGGGCGATCCCGAACCTGCTGCACTTCTCCGGATCCGTGGTGGCGCTCGACATCAAGGGCGAGCTCTTCGAGGAGACATCCCGGTTCTGCCGCGGTATGGGCCAGCGGGTCCTGACCTTCAGTCCCAGCGATCCGAACAGGTCAAGCGGGTACAATCCCCTGGCGCTGGCCGCCGCCACCGATGATCCCGATCAGCGTTGGGTCGCGATCCTCGATGTCTCGAATTACATCATCGAGCCGCAGAACGCGCAGATGGAAGGCTTCGCCGTCTCGGGCAAGGCGCTCTTCGCCGCCTGCGCCATGCTCGCCATACAGCGCGGCGCGCCTCACGTCGCCGAAGCACGGCGTCTCTTGATCACCGCCACATCGGAAGACTTCGCGGCCTATGCTGAGCAGGTCGCCTATCCCAACGCCGCGACCGAGTTCGAAGCCGCTGCCAACCAGGAGCACAAGATCCTCAAATCCTACATCTCGGTGGTCGAGAATGCCGGGCTCGCCGTCTGGAAGGACCCGATGGTCGACCGGGTCACACGCCGAAGCGATATCGGCTTCGACACGCTGCGCCGTGACGCGACGACGGTCTACTTCAATGTCCCGGTGAAGCGCGCCAAGAGCTATGCGCCGCTGATCCGCTGTTTCTTCTCGGACCTGGCAGGCCAGCTTCAGACGATCCAACCAGGCCCCGATGAACCCCATAAGGTACTCATGATGCTGGACGAGTTCGACCAGCTCGGCCGCATGGACGCGATCTCCGCCGCCTTCAAGACGATCCGCGGCTTCGGCGGGCGCATCATGGTCATCAGCCAGAACGTCGCCGGGCTGGATGCCATCTATGGCCGGGACGAAACCCGCTCGATGCTGGCGAACGCTGGCAACAAGGTGTTCCTCGCCACCGATGACATGGAGACCTGCCGTTATGTCTCCGAGATTATTGGCGACAGGACGCGTACCGCCGTCTCACGCAGCACCAAGCAGATGGCCCCGCTGGCTCTCACAGGCTCGGTCTCCGAGAAGGCCGAAGGTCGGCGCCTCATGAAACCCGAGGAGGTCGCCCGGCTCGATCAGGACTTCGCGCTCGTGCTGCGCACCCACGAGATGCCGGTCAAACTGCACAAGGTGAAGTGGTTCGAGGATCCGACCTTCATTGCCCGGCACGCCAGCCAGAGCGGCGATCTGCCATACCCGGACCCGCAGCCAAAGGTCCAAGCGCCAAAGGAAAGGGGAGCGTCAGGCGAGGCGCGCACATGCGCAGCTTCTCACGACAGCAGTGAGTTCGCACCGGGAACGACGGTCTCTCCACCGACCAGAGTATCGGACGCGCTCCAACCGCCGACAGCCCGCGTTGCCGCGCTCATCAAGGAAATCCCGCTCGGCAAGCTCGGAGCAAGCGATCGGCAGCTCCTGTCGGAGACGGCCGAACTGATGACAGGTACCGCCGGGAAGATCGAAGCGCTCGCATCGCTCACCAGGCGCAAGCCGATCGGCGACGACAAACTCGCCGATGTGCTCAGGAATGTGCAGGAGGTATGAGGCGTCGGAGCGAGAGGCAGGGCTGAACCGCAAATCCGTTAGCCCAAGCGCAATGCAGACCTGCGCTGCGATCTGCGCGGATGACAGCCGTGCGCAGGAAGCGGACGTGATACTCATGGACGGATTTTGTGTTCTTGACCTTGAGCGCAATTCCAAGTGCTGCGCATGCGTTCCCGTTTCCCGCCATTCGTTGCAGCTGCGAAGGTACGAACTACTCCCACGAATGGCTGTAGGTTCTAGGTGGAAGCTGCGCCAAAACCAGACATGTACTAACCGCCGGTGCGCAAAGCAGATGTTGAAACCTTCATCCGTTGAAAGACTTCGTAGAGCCGTCTTTTCTCGGGCCTGTCGGCAGGGTGAGGCTTTCGGAGATTTCTGCCGTACTGCGTGATCATGAATTGACCAATAATCAAAGTCGTCAAACAACAACGGAGCGGTAGAACGCATCCGCGCTTTATCTAAGTAACAACGCTGGCAGGACGCCCCATCCAATCAGCAGAGCATAGTATGCTGCGACCGGGATGACTTTGTGGACGTTCGCGGCGAGTAATCCCCCAATCAGCAAGACGTGTGCGAAGATTCCCCAGGCAATACCAGCTCCGATTTCTATTGGCCTCACCGACCCTGCAGTCCCCGTTGCGACGTAGAACGCAACGGAAAGTGGCACAAAGATAGCGATGGCCGTAAGAAGTCCTGGATTGTAGTCCCTTGCAGCGACCGCTTGGACGATATGTGCGATGCCGTTCACAAAGATCACGCCAGCGAGTGCGACAGCCGGGAACAAGTGGCTCGGTGCACTCCAAATCGCGATGAATGCGGCGAGCCACACCACGGAGGTGTTGATGAAGAACACCGCTTGGGGCGTCATGGCGGACGCCGCTTCCGGACCGAAGGCTCGACCCAGCAGCACATTCAACTGGTCCCTCAGGAGGTAGATCCGGCCGCGCAGGTCAATCCAGTGTTCCTCGACCTGATGAAGCATGTAAGCCGCCGCCAACATCGTGGCCATGAGCTTGGTATCCTCGCTGAACGGACCGGCGTCAGGGGGCCGGGTCGTCAACGCCAGGAACAGAAGGACAGGAGCGAGGTAGGCACCTACTTTCATCCAATGCTCGGCGAGGAACTTCTGCTGTCCAAGCGGCACCCAGAGCATGAGAAGGAAGACGACTAACGGCGCAAGCGCTGCGACCGAGTAGTCTGTCACGATGATGCCGCTGTACCGACAGCCCCGCGGTTGACGAGCCAGACATAGCCGCTGAGCAGGATGGCCGAACCTGAAACCAGCGTCATCACGGTTCCAGGGAAGAAATTCGCGTGCCCTGGCAAGTCAACGAAGATGAAGTAGCCAAGATCCGTCAGGCCGCCGATCATCCCTGTAACCCAAATGGCCGTCAGGCTCCGCCGCCAGATCAGGACGCCGCCGATGGTCGTGACGACACCGATCCACAGAAGGTTCCACGCGTGCTGATTGAGGACACCGCCGACACCTGCGTGGTAGTCGGCCGCCAAGAGATCGGGGGAGATGGCATCGTTGATCGTTTGAAATCCGCCACTTGCATCGCTGGCCATCACCATGATTCCGGCAAAGGCGTGGACCAGCCCCCAGATGACCCAAAGGATACTCGCTATTTTCAGAAGCAAAGTCTGAGTAGAGGGCATGGTGAATTTTCCTGCAAACGGGGCGAGTTCAGGGACGCGCATTGACGGTGAAATTCGGGGGGCGGTTCTGCCACGAGGCGCCTTTAGCCCCGAGGGTGCGACCCAATTTGTAGAGCGCTGTCATGTACGCAGGATCGAACGGCTCCTCCGCGTCAACATCGAAGCTTCGAGGCACCCAGAGCAGGCGCAGGTCGATCCCATCGCGGACGGCGATGGCATAGATCTTGTAGACATCGCCGGTCCCCGAGCCACCGATCAGGCTTGATACGGCTTTACCAGCGATCGACAGGACGCCGACATCGACCGGCTCGTAGGACTTCTCGAGCTTGTTGTTCATGATCACGTAGATCGTGCGATCGATTTGGGCGCCTAGCGCACGATCGACATCCTTGATCGGCAGCTCTGGGCTGAAGACCATGACCTGTTGGGTCGCACCGCCATCTACGTGCAGCTCGTCGCGGATCTCGCCATCTGGATTGACTGCCGGGATCAGCACAGGCGGAAACAAGGCCGGAATGGCCGAGGACGCTCGGATCAAGTTACGGATCAGCGTAATCGATTCAGGATGCCGAGTGCGCGCAATCTCGGTCACATTCCAGATAACTGGTCGGGCGTAGTCCAGGTTGGTGGTGCCGATCAGCAGGATGCGCCCGGCATCAGCCTCGCGCGCGATGGCTTCGACCAGAACCGGGTTGATCGTCTCGTCGATCAGGGCGTTGTAACCTGCGCTATCGCTGAGAGACGCCCCACCCGTCAGTGCCGCGAAAGGTGACGGCTCGAGCAACTGGTCGGTCGAGTACTCGGTGTAGAAGCGCCTCAGGTCGTCGTCATACTCGGGCCCGAGGAATGCAAAGAGACCGATGATCGCGCCCGTGCTCACGCCGCTGACGATATCGAATGTCGGTCGATCGCCATGCTCTGTCCAACCGGCCAGGATGCCTGCGCCGAACGCGCCGTCCGCGCCGCCACCTGATAGGGCGAGGATGGTCTCGCTAATCGGCACGCCTGCTTCAAGTTCGGCGGCATGCATTCGTTGGGCGCGCGCGATCAGGGATTGGCGAATGGCGTCCAACTGCTCGACCGCCACAGTGTCGCCCCAGACGCGCAGAACCCCGGGAACGCCGTATGGGGCCGATGCATCGATATCGTCAGGGGACGCCGGGGTTCTGGAGATGCTTGTGCACGCGGTGAGCAGGATGACCGCAAGAATGGTTGCCAATCCGAGATGTCTCATGGGTGCGCTTCGGACGCGCAAGATGGCGTTGGCGCGCCACGTCGGGGGCGCAGAAGCAGATAACATAGCGGTGGCACGAAGATCAGCGTCAGCGGCGAGGCCACGATCAACCCACCGATCATGATGGTGGCCATCGGCTCGAAGAGGGCCCCGCCCGAGAACGCCATCGGCATCAGTCCAAAGATGGTAGTGAGCGATGTCAACAGGATCGGCTTGGCGCGCGCCTGTGCAGCAGCAACAACGGCGTCTCCTATGTCCAGATGCTCTCTTTCGATATCGATCTGATTGATCAGCACGATCGCGTTATTGATGATGATCCCCATCAGCGACATCAGCCCCAGCATCGCGAAGAACGACATGGGCTGGCCGAGCGCGATCATCGTGTACGGGGCACCGATCACAATCAGCGGGATGGTCATGAACGTGGCAAGCGATCGTCGGATCGAGTTGAACTGGAACACCAGTGCGGCCAGCATTACCCCCAGGGCCAGCGGCAGGTTGCCCCCCATTTGGGTGTTGACGTTGGCGCTGTCTTCCAGCTCGCCGCCGATGAAGATCTCATAGTCCGGGCCGAGTGCCAGAGCGTCAATCGCAGGCTGGATCCGAGCGAGCGTTTCCGCCGCACTCAGTGCAGCGCTCTTGCTCGAAATGATGATCTTGCGGACCTGGTTCTCGCGGCGGATTTCGGAGTATTCCAAGGTTGGACTGAACCGTGCGACCTCGTCGATGGTGATGATCTTGCCGCCCGCTGCGATGGAGAGGTTGGCAAGATCCTCGACGCTGTCACGGCTTTGGATGGTGGCACGCAGGACGATGGGTATCTGCTCGTCGCCCTCGCGAAAGGTCGAGTATTCGGTCCCAGAGAAGTAGGCGTCCATGACCTCCGAGATGTCGCGCGACGTCACGCCAAACTCGCGTGCCTTGTCCTGGGCAATATCGACGACGACCTTGAGGACCTTGTTGCCCCAGTCACTTTCGTTTTTCACGACGTCCGGCAAGGCGCCGAATGCAGCTTCAATCTTACCTGCAGCCGCGATCAGGACCTCGGCATCGGGTCCGGAGATCTCCACATCCACAGTCCCGGATTCAGCGCCGCCGGACGGCAGACGCGTGACGCGGAAGCGTGCCTCCGGAAACCGATCGATGAACACCCGCCGGGCACGCTCGACCATCGTGACGGCCCCCGCGAGATCGACGGTGTTGATCTGGAAGAAGGCACTGGCCGGGTCAGGGTCAGCGGGGTTGAGCCCGAGGTTGAAGCGCGGACCACCGTCACCAACGTAGACGGTACTGTTGACGACTTCGGGGTTCTCCTCACCGTTGCTCAGCCACCCTTGCACGCGCAACGCCAGTGCCTCGGTTTCGGAGATTGCCGCGTCTTTGGGCATGTCCATGTAGACAAGCAAATCCGCACGCTCGCTGAAGGGGAACATCTCGGATTTCAGTTGCGAGAACTGGGTTATGCTTAGTGCGACCGCGGCGAACGCGATGACCGTGATCGGCAGCCCATAAGGCAACAACCGCCGCACTAGCCCACCATAGAACCGCAGCGGTCGCCCGGGTCCCAGACCCGCCTTGGGATTGCGCCGCAGCAGGCGCGCGCTGAGATATGGAAGAATGTAAAGGGCCGTCAGCCAGGATCCCAAGAGCATGGCCGCGACAACGGCGCCGAGAGAGAACGAGAACTCCCCTTCCGTCCCGTCAATCAGCAACATCGGCAAGAATGCCGAAACCGTGGTGGCCGAGGCAACGCCCAGCGGCACGACAAATTGCGACCCAGCAGATTTGGCCGCTTCGTCCGGTGACATGCCAGCGTCGATGCGGTTGCCAATGTCCTCTACAACCACGAGCCCATTATCGACCAGAAGCCCCAGCGAGATGATCACCGCAGCGATCGAGACCTGTTCGATATCGACACCGATAAAGGTCATCGTTGTCAGGGCAAAGCAGATCGTGAATGGGACAATACACGCAATGACAACAGCCGAGGGGATCCCAAGGAACACCAGCATCACCAAGAAGACGATGACAAATGTCTGGCCAACGTTCTCGAGCGCGCCGTTGACCGCGTCCGTCACATTGGTTTCCTGATAGGTCGAGACATTGAGCGCAATCCCGATGGGCTGGCTGTTCTCGAAGTCGACCAGCGCGCGCCGCAAACGGCCCCCGAGGTCTTGGATATCCGTCTGCGCCGACATCTCGATGGCCGCGACGATCGCCGGGGCACCGTTGAAGAAGACCGGCGTCTCCTTCGGATCGACATACCCGCGGCGCACCTCGATCAGATCAGCGAGGCGCAGGAATCCCGACAGCCCATCCACCTTGGTCAGCACGCCGCGAATCTCATCGATAGTGCCTAAATCCCCGTTCGCTTCGAGCACGATTTTCGAGCCGCCCGCGTCGATCTCCCCGGCTGGAAGGATCACGTTCTGTGCCTGTAGATCGCTTAGAAGCTGTTCCAGCTGAATACCGACCGCGGCGATCTTGCGGATGTCGACCTCAAGCCAGATCCGCTCATCCTGTTGGCCGTAGAAGCTGACCTTGGTAATGCCGCTGACGCGGAACAGGGCTGTGCGCAGGTCCTCGGCTACATCGTCAAGTTCGGCCAGACTAAATCCGTCCCCCGTGAGCGCCACCGTCGCGATGGCGACATCGCCGTACTCGGTGTTGACGAAGGGTCCGACGGTGCCCGATGGAAGATCCGCTTGGACGTCTACCATCTTGTTGCGCAGATCTTCCCAGGCGGCTGCGATGTCGACACCATAGACCGTGTCGTAGAGATGCACGTAGACCAGTACCTGCCCCGAGGTCACGATCGTCTCGATATCCTCGACCTCGCCAATCTCGCGGATCTGGCGTTCGATAGGGATCGCGAGAAGGTTCTCGACCCGTTCAGGCGACATGCCATCGAAGGTGGCGATCACGACGGCAGTGCGGATCGTGATCTCAGGATCCTCCCGCTTGGGGATGCCGGCATAGGCGAGCACGCCCATCGCGACGATCAGCAGCATCATCAGAACGGTGAAACGGCTCTTCTCCAACCCAAAGCGTGTCAGCAGATCCATCGGGTTAGAACTCCTGCTCGAGGAGCTTCACTTCCATGCCTTCGCGCAGGAATGTGACGCCCTTAATGGCAACACGCTCGCCAGCGGTCAGACCATCGATGATCAGGAACTGATTGCCCCGCAACCCCGCCATCTTGACCGCCCGGCGCGTCACTGTGCTGGTTGTTGGGTCAAAGACGTACACCTCCAGCAGCACTACCGCGTTCGGACCTGCGTCCTCGGGGATCTGTCCCTCTGGAATGGCCGCCGTGATCGGCAACAGAAAACCGGATGCGGCCGGCAAGGCGAACTCGAACGACACCTCAACCGCCATCCCCGCCTTAATGATCGGCGAGACGTCAGTCAGGCGGACGACAACGGGGAAGGACGAGACGGTGCCTGCCCGCTCACCGATTTCGCTGACCACCGCATTCAGCGTCACGCTCGGATCGTCGGCCAGACGCACACGGGCCGGGGTGCCGACCACCAGTTGATTGATGACATCAAAGCTGACGGAAAACGAGATCTCATAGTCCGTCTGCTCGTAGAGTGAGACGATCGTGGTCCCGGCCGCCACCGTCGAGAAGCTCTCCACCTCGATCTCGTCGATCACACCATCGAAAGGCGCGAAAAGGTTGGTGTCCGCCAGATCTTCCTGGGCCGCCGCCAGGTTCTTCTCGGCTTGCGTGAGCTGGGCACGGGCTTGGGCCACTGCCGTGCGGTCGGCGTCCCGTTGGACAACCGTGCCAGCCCCGCGATCGAGCAATTGCTGCGACCGCGCGAGGTCTTCTTCCGCCTGGGACAGTGTCGCCTGTGCTTCTTCAACCGCAGCCTGGCGGTTCTCGATCGTTGTCTGAAACTGATCGACGTCGAGCTGGGCGAGCAACTCGCCCTCGCTGACCCTTTGGCCCACGTCCAAACTGATCCGGCCAAGCCTGCCACCCACCTCGAAAGCCAGCACGTTTACTTCGCCCGGCTCCAGCACACCCGGGTAGCGCCGGATCGTCGTCTCTTCGACCGCCCGCACGTCAGTGGTGATCAGCCCCCGGACCGGTGCCGGGCCAGCCGGCTGATCGTCTTCGGGAAGGCAACCGGCCAGCGCCACAGTGAGAAGAAGACTGCATAGCCGCATCGTTCTGTGCCCCTCTCCATGCGGCGCCTTGAGAAACACTTCCAAGTCGCGCATGAATACCGTACGGAACCCGCCAAAACCGAAACAGGACCGGAATGCAGGAATACAGGACAGTTCGCGACAACGGTGCGACGGATGTTGATCCGGATGGCGGGACGGGCACGATCCACATCGGCATGCCATCCACTGTCGTCGCCTTTGCCTTGTCCCGTGGCATGACGGCCGACGATATCCGGGCCGCGACCGGGTTTGATGTCAGCCTGCTTGGCAACCCGGACGTCCGTCCCCCCGATAGCGTTGTTCATCACTTGTGGAACGCGTTGACAGCGGCGCAACCGGACCGCCCGATCCCTCTCGAAGCTGCCAAGGCCGCGCCGTTCTCGACCCTCGGAGGTTTGGCGCACGGCATGCAATACGCTGCGACAATGCGCGAAGCGGTCGCGTTTTCCCGGCGCAACGGCTGCGTGCTCGCGGATCGGCTGGATATCAGCCTGCGCGAGACGGCGAGCGAGGCAATGCTCCTCGCCTCGCATCCCAACGATGTCATCGACAACGGCTGCACGGCCGAAATGGGCGCCGGCGTGCTCGCCCGCTTCATCCGCGAAGTGCTTGGGTTGAAGGACGTGCTGCGCCGGGTGGACCTCTCTCATCCCGCCCGCGGCCCCGTGTCGGCCTATGAAGAGTTCTTTCTCTGCCCTGTGCGGTTTGGTGCACCCGGAAATGCCGTGGTGCTTGAGCGCGATGCGCTAGATACACCAGTTCGAATGGCAGAGCCGTCGATGTTCGCGTTTATCGAACAGCACTTCGACATCTTACGCCGACAGATCGAGACGCTCGCCCAGCGTGACCCTCTCAGCTCCCTGCGCCGCGCCATAACGGACAGCGCCGCAGCGGGGGACTATCGGGCCGAGGCCGTTTCGCAACGTCTTGGCCTTAGGCTGCGCGCCGCGCAGCGGCTGGCAGCCAAGCACGGCACGACGCTTGCCAACTTGATCGACGAGGCGCGCCGCGCCAATGCCGAAGCCTTCCTGTCTGATCGTTCGATGTCGGTCCAAATGGTGGCGTCAGTGCTAGGCTACTCGGACGATCGCGCTTTTCGGCGGGCCTTCAAACGATGGACAGGTATTAGTCCGACAGACTATCGGAGGTTCCGCAGTTAGGGCCGGGCTGGTTGAAGAGGAGTGAGGTTCCAGCAGTCTTTTCAAGCCGTGCGAAGTTAAGAACGACGCGATGAAACAACACTTGATTTGATCGAATGCTTGGAGCGGTTCTCTCGTATGATGCCCCTTAACACAGCATAGGGACCCACACGCAATGGGGAACAATGAGCTACTCCCCAATGCTTGGACAGTTTCCGGCGTAAATTAAGCTACTTTCTGCACCTGCTGACTGGTTTGGGTTT
>JBCBOR010000108.1:0-12709 GCA_039821125.1 Pseudomonadota bacterium | reverse complement strand
GATATCATCGCCAAGACCGCCGGACATCGCATCCGCCCCGGTCCCGCCATTGATCAGATCGTCCCCCGCGCCGCCGTCGAGCGTATCGTTGCCGCCGTTGCCAAGCAGCGTGTTGTTGCCCGCATTCCCAAGGATTTCGTTCGCAGTGTTGCTGCCGGTGCCGTCCACATCGCCACTGCCAAGCAGGGCCAGATTCTCGACATTGGCACCAAGCGTGAAGCTGAGCGCCGTGCGGATCTGATCCGTGCCCTCATTGGCGCTCTCGTTGACCTGATCGGACAGCGTGTTGACGATGTAGACATCATCGCCGAGACCGCCTGCGAGCGTGTTGTTCCCGGCGACGCCATCGAGATGGTCATCACCCGCGCCGCCGTGGATGGTGTTGTCAAGGCTGCTTCCAATCAAGACATCGTACAGTGCCGACCCAACGGCATTCTCGACACTGGCGAACGTGTCTCCGACCGCAGCCCCGATCGCCGCGACTGCGTTGTCGAGATGGATTTCGACACCTGAAGAGGCATCAGCGTAGGTGACCGTATCGATGCCAGTGCCGCCTGAAAGACTGTCTTCGCCATCGCCACCGGCCAGTGTGTCGTTTCCAGCGCCGCCGAAAACATCGTCATTGCCGCTGCCACCGTAAAGAGCATCCTCGCCGCCCTGGCCGTGCAGAATGTCGTTGTCGTCGCCGCCATAAACCATGTCGTCATCGACACCGCCGGAGATGTCGTCATTCCCGTCCCCGCCATGCAATGTGTCGTTGCCACCCTGGCCTTGCATGAAATCATCGCCGCTACCGCCGTAGACGATGTCGTCGCCGGTATTGCCGGAGAGGGCATCATCCTCGCCGCTTCCGACGACTGTGTCATCCCCGCCCAGTCCGACCGCTGTGCGGTTCGCGCTGATCGAGAAAACGATATCATTGCCGCTTGTCGCTTCGCTGAGCTCCACCGCGCCCAGATCGAAAGTGCCGCCGACCAGACGCAGACCGCCGCGAGCCTCGGTCGGCAGGTCTTCGACAGTGTTGCCATCCTGATCGACGTCGGTGGCGTCGGGCGTGGCCGGAGCGGTCGCGACGTTGTGCGCCTTGCCGCCATCCAGGATCAGAACCGTCCTGAGCGGGCCGCCATTGTCCGCGAGCGTTCCGGCAGCGTTGAGCGGCGCATCGAACACCTCGGAGGCCAGAACGATCGGGTCGACCACCGCAGCGCCATCGAACATCTGGCCGCTGTGGATGTTGACGCCCTGCAGATCAACGGCGCCAGAGGCCAGCAGATCCGTGCGAACCCCGTCGCTTGTCCGCCGATTGCCAAGCAGGATGGAATTGCGGATCTCCGTTTCCGAGGAGTTGCCGGTATCCACCGAACGCACACCGCCGGCGACCTGGCCAACACCGTTTGTGACGGTCGCGTGGATCAACGAAAGTTCACCGCGATTGTTGAAGACTGACCCAGTTCCGCTCTCGGACGTGTTGCCGAAGAACGTCGTGTTGACTGCAGTCACGGCGCTACCAAGCTCGATGTAGATCCCGCCGGTGCGCACCCCGTAGGCCGCATTTTCCGAGATCAGCGAGTTCGAGACCTCAACAGTTGCTCCGTTTATCGCGCTGATCGCACCGGATTGACTGTCGGATCCACCATCATAACCCAGCGCTCCGGTCTGGTTGGACGACAGCACCGAGTTCAGTACCGTCAGCGCGCCGCCGCTTTGCGCGATCGCACCAAATCCGTAAGTGCTGTAGTTGCCCTCGATCGTGACGCCATCGAGGATCGTCGAGCCGGTCGAGTAAATTGCAGCGGCGCCGGAATACGACCTGTTGTCGTCGATCCGCCCACCACTCATCATCAGGCTGCCGGCATTGAAGATCCCGGCGCCGCCGCCGAGAGTTGCATAGCCGGACATTATCGATACGTCTTCGAGAACTGCCGCCGCCGCTGCTGCGACGAACAGATTTCCCCCTTCCGGCGAACTTCCGCCGATGCTCCCATCGGAGAGGGTAATGTCCTCGAGCGTCGCGGTCCCACTGACAATGCGCAGCACCTGAGTGCTATCATCGCCGTCGATGGTGACATCGCCGCTGATCGTTACATCGTCGGTGACCTCGAGCATGCCCTGGGTCAGAACAAGCGTGCCACCCTGAAGCGATGGATCAAATGTGATCGTGTCCGGCAGGCCATCGCCGAGCGCATCCGTTTCGGAGTTGGCAAAGTCAAGCGCTTCGCGCAGCGAAGTCTCGCCGTCCAACAGATCAACCACATCATCAAGGGTCGTGACGACAAGGCTTTGGGCTTCGGCATCCAGCGCGCCGTTAAAGGTGATGGTCTCGGTGACTGTATCGTTCTGCCCGACCGTATTGGCCTGCAAGATCAGCCGGGCACCACCTGCGCTGAGGGGCTGGATTTCAAGCGAGGCGAGAAACGCATTGATGCTCGTCTCAGGACCCTGAATCGCGATTTCGGTGATCTCGCCATTCCCATTTCTGCTGATGGTGCCGCCAAGACCAAGTGCACTGGCATCAAACACGATGTCGAGATTGGTGGGCGTGAGCCTGACAAAAACGCCAGACCCCGGATCGCCAAAGTCCACACTGACCCCATCGAGCGGGGTGAAGACGTCATCGTCGACGATCTGAGCGCTGGCCGGATCGAGAGTACCCGTTGTTGTCACCACGAAACCGTTCGTGCTCTGATCTTCCGGCACGCCATCCGGGAAGGTGAGCTGCAGCTCGAGATTGGGTTCGGCGGCGGGATCAACACCCTCGGCACCTTCCACAATCTCGCGGTGTGTGCGCGCCTCGCTCCAGACCCGAACCTCGTGAATGTCACCATCGAAGAACTGGTTTGTCGCGGCGGTGATCCCGCCAATCTCCAGCGGTTCGGTGCCTTGAACCGGGGTCTGCCCGGTGGTGTCCTGACGCCCGACCTCGACCCCGTCGACATAGAGGATCAGAGCATCTTCATACGCGTCATAAACACCGACCAGATGGTGCAGCAAACCATCGGCGATGTTCGGTCCCTCTTGCACCACGGCGCCGGGATCGAAGCGGACATGGGCCTGACCGTCCTTGACCAGCAGCGAGTATGTCTGCAGCCCGCCAACGGCCTGACGAATGATCCGGTTGAATTGGCTGTCGCCATCCTCGGTGGCGATCCACGCTTCGATTGTCCAGCTTTCCGGAGACAGTGCGGGATCATGGGCAATCGAGAGCTGCTCGGTGAAGGTCGAACCACCACCATTGTTGATCGTGATCGCATTAGTCGGTGTCGTGATCGTCAAAGCGTGTCCCCCTGAAACAAACCAAACTCAACAGGGCGGACAAGTGATCTTGGGCATCGTGCAAATGCGCCGTCGATCCTTACCGAGATGGGACTGACAACATGTATCTCGTCACGCTGCACCGAGTGCGCTCACGCAAGCATCGTCAAGCTCAGATCAGGTCCTGATATTTGTTCACCCCAAGCACGCAGTATACTGCCCGTTCTGGATTCACATAGCTACCATTGGTTCAGCACCGTTTTTTTAATGCTGCAGAGCCGATAACGATGCGGTGGCCAAAGCCTTTTTGATCCCGGCATCCGTTGGTCTCCGCCAGCTCACTGTGCTTGCTCTGACTGGTAAGGCTGAGATGCCGTGAAGCAGCACGACGAACAGTCTTGGCACCCTCAGTTTCGGTTAGCTTTTGAAATCCGCGTGCCGTTCCGGAAAATGACTAGACCACAAATGTCGCATCCTACCCGAGGGCTGTCACCTACCACCCAGATGCGGCGCATTCACGGAACTGACGCGGAACTGACGCCTGCATGTCACCTGAGCGTTAATCGTTTGTAAAACACTTAGTCTAGCCCGCCTCTATCAGAGAGCGGAGGGGCGTGTGCTTGACGTAAGAAGTGTAACTAAATCCTTCGGGTCGGTTACCGCCGTCGATGATCTTTCCTTCAAGGCCGCCGAGCCTGAGATCATCGGCATCATTGGTCGGTCTGGTGCGGGCAAATCCACCTTTCTGCGCGTGATGAATCGTATGACCGATGCCTCTTCGGGCGAGATCATCGTGGATGGAACGGACATCCTCAGCCTAAAGGGCCGCGCGAAAGCGGATTGGCAGCGCAGCTGCGCGATGATCTTCCAGCAGTTCAACCTCGTCCCGCGCCTCGACGTGATCACCAACGTCATTCTCGGTCGGTTGAACCAGCAATCGGTGCTGCGGTCTTCGCTGATGTTCTTTACGCAAGACGAGCGCCGCGAGGCTTTGCATCTACTCGACCGGTTTGGCGTGGCCGAGGCCGCGCTTCAGCGCGCCGAGACTTTGTCTGGCGGGCAGCAGCAACGCGTCGCCATCTGTAGGGCGATGATGCAGCAGCCGACATACATTCTGGCGGATGAGCCGATTGCCTCGCTCGATCCGCTTAATGCCCGTCTGGTGATGGAAGCGCTGTACAAGATCAATCGCGAAGAAAAGATCACGATCATCTGCAACCTCCATACGCTGGACACCGCACGCACCTATTGCGACCGGGTCATCGGCATGCGGGCAGGTGAGAAAGTCTTCGATGACAGTCCCGCCACACTCACCGACGCCATGGCCCGCGAGATCTACGGCGCCGAGGCGGACGCCGCGTTCGAGGGATCCATCACGTCCACGTCGCTGGGCCGTGCGTCAAACGCTGCCTAGCCCCGTCGTGCAGCCGCCGGGGAGGCGGGCACTCAACCGGCGCCGTGCGCGCCAACCCATCAAGTTGGAGAGAAACATGAACCGCATGATTGCTCGCGTCGTAGCAGCGTTCGCTGCGACCACCATGGCCACGGCGGCTTATGCCGTTGACTACAAGGGCCCGACTTTCGACCTCAGCACGGTCCAGCCCGAGTTCCGCATCGGCTTCCTCGGCGATGAAGCTGCACAGGACATCATCGCGCGCAACGAGTGCCTGGTGGACTATGTGGAAGCCGCCTACGGCGTCCCTGCCAAGATGTTCACATTCAAGGACTATGCAGGCACCATGGAGTCGTTTGCAGGTGGCAACCTCGACTACACGTGGTTTGGTGCTTCGGGCTATGCTGGCCTGTACCTGCAGAACCCCGACATCGGCGAGCCGATCATGACCCGGATGCAGCCCACGGGCGACACGGGTTACTATTCGGTCATGGTGACGATGGCTGACTCGGGTATCGAGTCGCTGGACGACATGAAGGGCAAAAGCCTTGGCTTTGCCGACCCGAACTCGACCTCGGGCTACCTGATCCCTTCGATCGAGCTGGTCGACAAAATCGGCGACCTGGATTCGTACTTCTCCGAGACCGGCTTCCAGGGTGGCCACGAGAACGGTGTTCTGGCCGTACTGAACGGTGATGTGGACGCGGCTGTGACCTGGGTATCGGGCGTTGGCGCGTGGGAAGAAGGCTACACCTCGGGCAACCTGCGAAAGATGGTCGACAAGGGCATCCTAAACATGGATGACATCAAGCAGATCTGGTCGTCCAACCTGATCCCCAACGGCCCGATCGTGGTACGCAAAGAACTGCCGAAAGAGGCCAAGGACACGCTGCTGGGCATGAAGCAGTGGATCCTGGAAAACGATCCCGAGTGCAACGAGAACATCGCCAACGGCATCGTCAAGGCATGGGTCCCGGTTGATCACTCGTTCTACGAGGTCATCGTGAAGGCCCGTAAGGCCAAGATCGAAGCGGCAAAGTCGAACTAAGGCTCGACGATCAAAAGTGGGGCGTGCGTATGCTCGCGCGCCCCGTCCCTTTTCTTGCCGGGTAAGCTCTCATGGTCGCCGTTCTTCCGGAACATCTCTACCAGCTTGAAACCGAGCTGAAGCGCCTTCAACGCAAGAAGTCCATGTACACGGTACTGGGTATCTGCGTCGCGGTCGCTGTCGCATTGATCGGCGTGGACATGGCGAACTCGGCCAATGCGACGCCGTTCAGCCAGGGGATCACCAAGATCTTCGATTTCCCCCTGGACATGATGGCCATGGCCTACGAGGTGGGCTTCGTGAAGTGGGTCAGCCGGGTTGGCGAGTTCGTCCCCGACCTGATCCTGACGTTGAACATGGCGCTGCTGTCGACGTTCCTTGGCTTTGTCGGCGCGGTCGTGATGGCCTGCTTTGCCTCGCGCAACATCATGCGGAACCAGACGGTCGTGATGGTCACGCGCCGCATGCTGGACCTGTTCCGCTCGTTCCCCGAGATCGTGATCGCGCTCATCTTTCTATACCTGATGGGCAAGAGCCTTCTGCCCGCCGTGATCGCTATCTGGATCCACACGGTCGGCGCGCTTGGCAAGCTGTTCTCGGAAGCCATCGAGAACATCGACAACAAGCCGCTCGAGGGGCTCGAGAGCACAGGTGGTGGCTGGATCAGCCGTATTCGCTTCGGCGTTCTACCCCAGGTGATGCCACTCTTCTTCAGCTACGCAATCCTACGGCTCGAGATCAACGTCCGCGCATCCACCATACTCGGTTTCTTCGGTGCAGGCGGGATCGGGCAGGCGCTGTCTACCATGATCCAATGGCGTGACGGCGCACGGGTCACGGCGATCTTCCTTCTGCTGGTCGCCACCATTATCGCCCTCGATTACCTATCCGACTGGATCCGGTCGAAACTCGTTGGAACGCGCGCATGACCGCATCGGCTGAACAGGTGAGCCTGACCTCGCTTCAGGCAGATGTGGACCGCGCCGCCAAACGCTACCGGATGTGGTTCTTCGGGACGATGGTAGTGATCCTGACCTATCTCGGTTTCTCCTGGGTCCAGTTCGAGATTGGCAGCGTTGTTGACAAATGGCGCCCTGACCGTGCGGCGCTCTTCGTACTCGACACCTATGCGCACAAAGACCACGTGACGATGCGCTGGAAATCGCCGGACGAGGTCAAGATCGCCTTCGAGGGCGGTCATCGCGAGGTCTATAAAGAAGACCCCGAGTGGTATAACGATCAGGGGAGCGCGGGCCGCACCATCAACTTCGACCATGGCGGTACAATCACGCTTTTCGACGACCATGTCACGATGGACTGGCCAGGCGAGCCTGAGACATTCGAATTCCGCCTGAACGCCGACAAAAAACCCTATGTCGTCGGCTATGAGGGGCGTCTGGACGAACTGCCAGACTGGATGCGCCAGACGAAGAACAAGGTCGAAATCCGTCCCACGCTCTATGAACGGTTGCAAGTCGGCACGCTGAAGGTCGAGGTTCATCGCTACGAGATCGGCTGGAAGTATTTCTGGTTCGACTTCCAGAGCCCGCTGGTCGGCAAGGGGTTCTTCGAGGGCGTGGGGCTGATGTTCTCCGGCGATCGCATCGATCCGGAGATGTCGAACGCGCGCCTCGTGTGGACCGAGTTCCGTGACAACACGATCTGGCAGCACGGCACGGTGCTTTACGCGATGTTGGAGACGATCTTCATGGCATTGCTGGGCACCATGATCGCGTCTGCTGTGGGTCTGCCGCTGGCGTTCATGTCCGCACGCAATGTACAGCCGCTCATGGCTGTGCGTTTTGCGCTGCGGCGTCTGTTCGATCTTCTGCGCGGTGTCGACACGCTGATCTGGTCGCTGATCTTCCTGCGCGCTTTCGGGCCGGGGTTGTTCACCGGTATCTTCGCCATCGCCTTCACGGATACAGGCACGCTCGGCAAACTAATGTCAGAGGCCATCGAGAACGCAGACAACAAGCAGCGCGAGGGCGTGCAGTCTACCGGCGCCAGCAGGGTCCAACAGCACCGCTTCGGGATCCTGCCGCAAATCATGCCGGTCTTCATCTCGCAATCCCTCTACTATCTGGAATCGAACACCCGCAGCGCGGTGATCATCGGCGCCATGGGGGCTGGCGGGATCGGCCTTCAGTTCCTTGGTGCGCTCCAAACCGGCAACGATTTCGAGAACGTTGCCTACATGGCGCTGCTGGTGCTGCTGACAGTCATTGCGATGGATGCCATGTCCGCCCGCCTGCGCTCGATGTTGATCGGCATCGAAAAGCGTTCCAATTGACCCCACAGGAGACCGCCATGATCCGCATCTTCGCCTTTGCTCTTCTGGTCACGGCCAGCCCGGCGCTCGCACAGCAGCAGCAGGCCGGCAACGAAGCCTCAACCAATACCGAGGAAACCTTCCAGGCCTTGATCGAGCAGTGTGACAACGTGGATGCGCTGATGCTGCGCGCCCGGATCCGCCTGCAACTGCCACGCACCACGCAAGAGGCAGCCGCCAAGGCGCAGAAAATGCTGGATGATGGCTTCGCTCAATGCGGATCAGGCGATCTGGAAAGCGCCAAGGCAACACTCGCCGAAGCTCTTGCGATCGCCGAGGCGGGCACGACCGAGAATTTCGGAACAGACGCGTCGAGTAACTGATCCCGCCAGCGGCTGATTTAGGGTTCACAGGATAAACGCGCGTATCGGAGTGCCTTAATCGGAGTGCCCCCACCGAGGGCCAAGGGATTCAACGAGATTGTGTCGGTGTGAAAGTAACTGGTGTTAAAGGCCTCCCTTGCCAGGCAGATCCAATGTTACGCCTAAAAAACTGAGAACCAGAGAGGGCGAACAGTCGCGCGAAGCTCCTGTGCTTTCATAAACATAGCGACTTCAATTTTGAATTATCGCCGCCACTGCAAATCGATTATTTTCGCGTACTCAAATATAAACGCATAATACCAAAGTACATCTAGGAGATGGCAAATAAAATATGTAAAATACCCATAATCAAAATAGTATGTTATATTATCCATCAAAAAAACTATTGTTCTTTGCAATCATGGCTGCATGAGTGCGGTTCCGGGCATCCAGCTTTCTGCACAGTGTTTTCACGTGTAGTTTTACCGTAACTTCCTGGATCTCAATTTCCCGAGCGATTTCTTTGTTGGACATGCCCCGGCACAGCCCTTCAAGGACGTCCATCTCGCGTTGAGTTAGCTTGCTGGCGAGCGGGTGCGCCGAAGGCTCTTCATGGGTCATGAAGTCAACCGGGGCGAATTTCTCACCCGAGATCATGAAGCGCAGCGCATTGATCAGAGATTTCGCGGCCATGGTTTTTGGCAGGAAACCGGCAGCACCCATCGCAAGAGCTTCCTCGGCAATTGAGCGCTTTGCGATGCCCGACAGGAGACCGACCGGGCGGCCCCCGTTCAACTCCATTGCTCGCTCCAGCCCATTGAGACCATTCATCCCGGGCATGTCATAGTCGAGCAGCACAAGATCATAAGGGCCGTCTGAGACGATCTTGTCCGACGCGGTATGAAAGCTGTCCGCCGTCTCCAGTTCTATGTCGTTTTCACGCTCCAAGAACGCGGCCATCATGTCACGCAGCATGCTGTGATCATCGGCGATCAGAACCCTGGACATCACACTACTCCGATCCTACCTCGTGATCGCTCCGGCAACAGTCGCTACCAGCACGTCGGGGTCCACCGGTTTTTGCAGGACACTGTCAAAGAGCGCATCACCCGTATCAGCCCGCCGCCGCCAATCCAGCAGTGCTGTGCACAGAACGATGGCCTTGTGTGGGTGCATCTCCCTGATGCGCCGCGAAAGATCGGCCCCGGTCATCCCCGGCATATCGAAATCCGTTATGACCGCGTCCCAGAAGTCGGGGTTTTCCTCCACGGCCTCCAGTGCATCGCGAGGGTCTGTGCAGGTCGCAACCTCTGCGCCGGACTTCTCCAAAGCGGCGGCGATGATCTCGGCAACCCGTTGATCATCGTCAATGACGATCAGGTTGCTGCCCTTGAGAAGCTCCGGATCATGAGATGCGGCGGGCCTTTCGGGCGTGCGCTCCTCGATTGTTTTCAGCGGCCAGTAGACCGAGAATTCCGTCCCGTGCCCAACCCGGGTATCGATGCAAAGGGCACCCTTTACGGTCGAAACGATGCTCGCGACCACTGCGAGGCCAAGCCCGGTGCCGTCCGCACCCTTGGTCGAGATATAGGGTTCGAAAATGCCTGCGACCTCGTCGGAAGATATACCACACCCGGTATCGCTGATCGTCAACAGGGCGTACTTGTGATCGGGAACCAGTCGGCCGATCGCAGGCACAATGCCTTGGCTTGGCGTATCCGGTTCTTTCAACGAAATCGCCAACTCCCCTCCATCTGGCATTGCATCGCGCGCATTCAGTGCGAGGTTCATGACAACCTGAGTGAGATCGGTCCTGTCGACATGGGCCATCAACGGTGTCGTCGGAAGGCTCGTCTCAAGCGTGATACCGGCAGGCAGACCTGAGCGAACCAACGCAATTGCTTCGCGTACCGGGCGACAGAGATCGATCGTAACACGCTGCGGCTCGCGGGCTCCGAAATCAAGCAGGCGCCGGATCAGTTGCTGGGCCTGATCGCCAGCGGCGGTGATGCGCGCGACATGCTCGGCAATCGCCGGGTTGTCATCACAGTCTATCAGCCTTGCCGATCCCATGATGACCGCGAGCACATTGTTGAAGTCATGGGAGATCCCGGCCGCAAGGTGCCCGATGGCCTCTTGCCTCTGCGCTTGCGCCAACTGTTCGCGCAGCCGTGCCCGTTCTGACTCTCCGCGCACCCGATCCGAGATATCCCGAGTCACGCAGACAAGGCCGACCTCGTCGAGACGAGTGAGCGACACATCCTGAAGGATCTCGGATCCGTCCTTGCGAATGCCTTTGATGTCTCCGCGCCACCTGCCCTGTAGCTGCAGGATCGGCATCGCATGCTCGGTCAGATGCTTGATCTGCTCCGGACGATAGAGTTTCTCCCACGAGTTTCCGATGAGTTCGCGCGGTGACTCGTAGCCGAACATCGTGACGTGGCTGGGGTTCAGATAGACGAACCGGCCTGCGTCATCTGTGATGGCAACACCATCCTGCGCGGTATCTATCGCCAGCATGCGTTCGGCCAGGCGTCGCTCTGTTGCCTTTACCGAGGTGACGTCGGTGACCACCGAGACATAGCCCGCATCCATGATGACGGTGTCACTGACATGCAGAACGCGCCCGTCGGGCAGTTGCTCTTCGCGGTTCTTGTTGCCTTCACCGATCAGAGCCAACCGGTCCCGCGCTGCATGCTGTGCCTCATCCTGCGACATGCCAAGATCCATCAACCGGTCCGCCCACGCCTCGACAAAGGGCCGACCACGGCTCCAGCGGTTGCCCTGCGATCCATAGAAGTCCCGGAACCTGGCGTTGACGACCTGAACGATACCGTTCTTGTCGAGCAGCAGAAATCCCTCGCGCGTCCCGGCAAGTGCAGACAATAGCTGTGCCCGCGCCTCGTCCCGATCCTCCTGAGCCTCGCGGGTGCCGGTGATATCCTCCTGCGTCGCGACGAGATAGGAGTTCCCGGTCTCCGCAATATCGACCGGATAGAGCGACAACCGGTTCCAGAATATCGAGCCGTCCGCGCGTTGATTGCGCAGCTCGAAAACCCCGGGTTGGCGCGTCGCTACAGCCTCTCTCAGCCGCACACGCTCAGGCGAGTCCGGGTCTTCGGCGGACAGGAAGCGGCAGTTCTCTCCAAGGACCTGACTGCGACTGTAGCCGCTCAGGATCTCGAAGGCTTCGTTAACATAGACAAGAGGAAGTGCCGGATCGGCGGTGTCTGCAATCGAGATGCTTGCAGATGATCCGCCCACCACCATTGAGAGAAGATGAAGCTGATCCTCAGGCCTTACGGACCCGAGGAGATCGGCAAGCTGATCCCTACCGGCCATTCGGGCGGCCTTTTGTTCCTGACGACCACCAAAGCTCCACGCCAGTGATCGCAAATGCCTTTGGCATGGTAAGTCTCCGCTGCATGCCGATGCCCCCGGTCCGGCGTTTCAGTTCTATGCAGTCTTCATTCGGTCCGAGATCTGAGTGTAGACCGACAGCCAGGCCTGCTCGACATCGGCGTCAAACCCGTCCCCCAAAAGGTTCCGGAAGGTCCAGAGCAATGCCGCACCAACATCCTGATAGTCTTCATCTTTCACACCATATCCACGATGGCGATGTCCCAACTCGGCAACAGGTTTCTCCAGCACCTCGGACTGACCAATATTGTCGACAACGAAATTGAGCGTATCCATCAGCTTCTGTCCCTGGGCGATCATGTCAGATCCGAACATCGCCCTCAGGTCCGGTCGCTGCTCGAACAATCTGCCATAGAACAATTGCGCAGCAAGGCTTCGGTCCAGCGCAGCCTGTGCCCAGCTTTCGCGCAAAAGATCACACTCTCTGTCCATTAGAGCCAGCATTCTTGAGCCTCTGATTTCTCGATACGCAGGCACCCGTGCAGGCAGCAGAACTGGGCTGCATGGTTGGCAGCCCGCCCGCAAACTGGGCTTCGCCCATGTCTCAACTCCCAATCGCTACACAGCTTCCGCTGATCGGGCAAGGTTTCACGCGCGATCCTTATCCGCAGTATAGTCAGTCAAAAAGCGGCGAAACTTTGCACAAACCCTATGCCTGCCACAAAGGCTCCTTAATCAATATACTAAAGGATAGGTTAGCGATGCTTTTTAGACTTTAACCATTCCTTTGCGAGACTGCCCAACCCGCCCGCAGCACGCAATGTTCTCTCCACACAACGCAGTGTGAGAGGAAAGCGAAATGCGTAACATAGTTGTACTTGGTGGTGATGGATTTTGCGGTTGGCCGACCGCGCTGCACCTGTCTGCTCTCGGCCACAAGGGTAATGAGGAGCCCCATCCGAGTGGTCCAACTTGATTTTTAGTGCATGATCGGGCTCAGGTCCATCTGGACGATGGTCTCC
>JBCBOR010000107.1:0-13037 GCA_039821125.1 Pseudomonadota bacterium | reverse complement strand
ATGACCTTGAGGTTGATCCCCAGCAGATCATCGCGGCTCATGCCCGGCTTGCGCGGCACGCCGGCGGTTACGATGATCACGTCCGAGCCTGCGATGTCGGCGTAATCCTGGGTGCCCTTGAAGTTGGCATCGAACCCGTCGACCGGCGCGCTTTCCGCGATATCGAGGCCCTTGCCCTGCGGCACGCCCTCGACGATGTCGAACAGCACCACGTCGCCGAGTTCCTTCAGACCGGCGAGGTGCGCCAGCGTTCCGCCGATTTGACCGGCGCCGATCAGCGCGATTTTGGTTCTGGACATCTTGATCTCCCGCTTCTGCGACCGGCCCCCACGGGGCGTCGACCCCTTGCCGGACCGCCGCGGGACTTACAAATTTCGAACGCAAAGGCAAGCGTTCGCTGTTGCACCGCACACAAAGATGTGCAGCCCGCCCCGATCATCCCACGAGGATTCCACCTGATTTTTCAGGAAAGTGTTAACGCGAGAGCGTTTACTTGCAGTGAGGCCGAGACAGGCAATCCGGCTGATCCGCGGCCCGGCCTCTCGGGTGCGAATCAGCCAAAATCGTCTCAGGCCGGGGTTTCAAGCTCGGCCGCCTGCTCGATTTCAAAGGCTTCGCCCGCCGCCATCAGGCACGACATTCCGCGCGGGTCCGTCACAAGGATCGTCCAGCTTCCCGTCTTCTCCGAGGCGTAGATCTCGACCACGCCGCGACCCTGTTGCAGGCCGACCGAACGCCGGGTTTCACCATACTTCACCTGCAATTGCTTCACGATGTCGTCGCGCTGGCCGCAGACCATCTGCGCTTCGGCCGTCTCGGGCATCGTCGTGATCAGGGTTGCCAACGCCATCGCGCCGAGCGGAAGTATCTTCCGAAAAATTCCAGTCATCGCAGTCACCTTTCCGGGCCTCAGCCGCGATCCGTGATGAGAGGCCGGCTGTCAGCCCCCGCCGTTCCGGCAGAGAAGCCTCTCAATGTTTCACCAGTGCGTCGCGTTCCCGTAGTCGGTGTCTCCCCCCGGCTTCGCGGGTTGCGATTCGTGAATTTCATGGTGGATGAATGGGCTTAAGATGCCGTAAAGTCTGGCACCGCGCGCTCCTGCCGGCTTTGGAGCAACACCGCTTTGGCAATCGCAGCGGGCGCATTTGGCAGGGCCGTTGCGGGTGGTGACGCCGGGTTGCCGAACATCACGGTATCTCATTGTGCGGCGGGTCGAGACCTTGCCCGGCCGGGCGACCGCGGATAGGTATGCGGCGCTACGAAAACGGGAGACCGCAGCCATGTCCATCCGCCCCCGCCGGTCCGTGCTCTATATGCCGGGGTCCAAGGCCCGTGCGCTTGAGAAAGCGCGGACCCTGCCCGCCGATGGGCTGATCCTGGATCTCGAGGATGCGGTGGCCCCGGCCGAGAAAGCTGCGGCCCGGGACATGGTGGCGGATGCTGTCGCTGCCCGTGGGTTCGGCCAGCGCGAGGTGATCGTGCGGATCAACGGGCTGGACACCGACTGGGGGGCAGACGATCTGAAAGCAGCCGTTGCCGCGGGACCGGACGCGATCCTGGTGCCCAAGGTCGAGAGCGCCGCGCAGGTCCAGGATGTCGTCGCCCGGATGGAAGCGGCAGGCGCGTCGGAGACGACGGCGCTCTGGGCTATGATGGAGACGCCCCGCGGGATGCTGGCAGCGGCCGAGATTGCGGCGGCCTCGCCGCGGCTGACCTGCCTGATCATGGGCACCAACGATCTGGTCAAGGACCTCGGGGCCCGGCATACCGAAACGCGGCTGCCAGTGATCACGGCTCTGGGGCTTTGCATGCTGGCCGCACGGGCGCATGGTCTGGCGATCATCGACGGCGTCTACAATGCGTTCAAGGATCAGGCCGGGCTGCATGGGGCCTGCGTCCAGAGCCGCGAGATTGGCTTTGACGGACGCACGCTGATCCATCCCGCGCAGATCGAGACGGCCAATCAGGTCTTTGCGCCATCGGACGAGGAAATCTCGCTGGCCCGGCGCTATGTCGAGGCGTTCGCCGAGGCGGAAGCCGCGGGCCAGGGTGTCGCCGTGGTCGATGGCCGGATTGTCGAGAATCTGCATGTCGAGACGGCACGCGATCTGTTGGCACTGGCCGAGGCGATTGCAGATCTGGAGACTGCTCAGGCAGAGCAAATCAAACTGGCGGAGGTGGTGGCATGATCCTGCTGATTGTCGGGCTGGCGACCTGGTTCGTTGTGCACCTGTTCCCGATTTTCGCGCTCGGGCCGCGCGGTGCGCTGAAGGCGAAGTTCGGACTGGGCTATACCATTGCCTACGCGCTGATCAGCGTCGGGACGATCGTGCTGATCGTGCAAGGCTATGGGGCGGCGCCCTTCATCGAGGTGTGGAGTCCGCCGACCTTCCTGATCCACGTCAACAACCTGTTGATGGTGATCGCGGTGCTGTTCTTCATTGGCGGGACCTTCAAATCGAGCCCGGTGTTGCGTTGGACCCGCCATCCGCAGTTGAACGGTGTGAAGACATGGGCCATTGCCCACCTGCTGGTGAACGGCGATCTCGCCTCGATCCTGCTGTTCGGCGGTTTCCTGGTCTGGGGGGTGGTCGCAATGATCGGCAGCAACAAGCGGGACGGGAAACCCGTGCGGGAGCTGACGTCGACGGCCATGGGCTTGGTTCTGCATCTGGCCGCAACGGCGGTGGTCACGATCGCTGTGATGATGGCGCATTGGTATCTGGGTGCGGTCTGGCCCTTTGCCGGATCGCCTCCGTAAAGCGTGTCGCTCGCAAAGAGTGTCCCTGGCGCGGGTGGCGCGAGGCTGCCGGCGTCCCCTTGCATCGCTGCGCCTGGGGCTGGCGCTGGCGCAGCCCACCCACCCGCCGGCAGCCTCGGTTTTCGCGCGGCGATGGCACGTGCTGCGCTTGCGAACACGCGGGGAATGTGACAGGCACCCGGCACCCACCAGATGAGGGCGCCATGACCAAGACCAATTCCGGCAATTTCTTCGAGGATTTCAGCCCCGGCCAGCGGATCAAACACGCAACGCCGCGCACGGTTACGGATGGGGATCGCGCGCTCTACACAGCGCTTTATCCGACCCGCTTCGCGCTGCCGTCATCGGTTGCGTTCGCGCAGGCCTGCGGACTGGCGCGCAGCCCGCTCGAGGATCTGATTGGGTTCCATGTGGTCTTTGGCAAGACCGTGCCGGACATCTCTCTGAACGCCGTGGCGAACCTTGGCTATGCCGAGGGGCGGTTCCTGCGCCCGGTCTGGCCGGGAGATACGCTCTCGTCCGTCAGTGAGGTGATCGGGGTGAAGCAGAACTCGAACGGCCGGACCGGCGTTGTCTGGGTGCGCACGACCGGGACCAACCAGAACGGTGAGGATGTGCTGAGCTATGTGCGCTGGGTCATGGTGCGCAAACGGGATGCAGAGGCACCGGCGCCCGAGGCAGTGGTTCCTGATCTGGCGCATGCGGTCGCCGCGGCGGATCTGGTTGTGCCGGAGGGGCTGGCGTTCTCAGGCTACGACACGGCGCTGTCCGGCAGCCCGCATCTCTGGGGTGACTACGCGGTGGGCGAGACGATCGACCATGTCGATGGCGTGACCCTCGAAGAGGCCGAGCACATGATGGCGACGCGCCTCTGGCAGAACACGGCCAAGGTGCATTTCTCGACCATGGTGCGGCCCGAAGGGCGGCTCATCTATGGCGGGCACATCATCTCGATGGCGCGGGCGCTGAGCTATAACGGGCTGGGCAATGCGCAATGGATCGCCGCGATCAATGGCGGCGCGCATACCGCGCCCTGCCTGGCGGGCGATACGGTGCATGCCTGGTCCGAGGTGCTGGACAAGGCCGAGACCTCGATCCCTTCGGTCGGCGCGCTGCGCCTGCGATCGGTCGCAGTGAAGAACCGTGACTGTGCCGACTTTCCGCTCAGGGGCGAGGACGGCAAATACGCGGACGGAGTTGTCCTTGACTTCGACTATTGGGCGCTGATGCCGCGCTGAAGGCTTCGCTTGTCGAGGGCACGCGAGTCACGACCCCTTGACGTCGGCAGCCGGACTGGGCGGTATGACCTCCAAAAGGAGAAGCCGATGCCCCTTACCGCCCCCTACCTGCTGCTCGTCTCGATGGATGTGGATCCGGCGCACGAGGATCTGTTCAACGACGTCTATGATACCGAGCACATTCCTTATCTGCTGGAGGTGCCAGGCGTACTTGGTGCCCAGCGCATGGCGGGGCAGGCAGCGCAGTTGTTCGTCGGCGGTGCGGTGAACGATTTGCCCGAGCCCAGCCCGCGCTATGTCACCCTCTATGAGGTCGAGAGCCCTGATGTGATCAAGTCCGAGGCTTGGGCCGAAGCGGTCGAGAAGGGCCGCTGGCCCTCGATCCGCCCCCATGTCTCGAACCGGTTCACGGCGTTCTACAAGATGCGCTAGCTGCCGGAACGCTCCGACTTCATCGCGTCCAGCCGCGCCTCAATCTCGGCCAGCTTGGTCAGCACGCTGTCCCGGTAGGCATCGGTGGCGGCGACCTCCTCGGCGTGGTGCGCGTCCTGCATCGAGTTCACGATCAGGCCGACCAGCAGGTTCACCACGGCAAAGGTCGTGGTCATGATGAACGGCACGAAGAAGAGCCAGGCCAGCGGGTAGACTTCCATCACCGGGCGCACGATGCCCATGGACCAGCTTTCCAGCGTCATGATCTGGAAGAGCGAGTAGGCCGAGCGGCCCAGCGTGCCAAACCACTCGGGGAAGGCCACGCCGAACAGTTTCGTCGCCATGACCGATGCGATGTAGAAGATGATTGCCATCAGCAGGAACACCGAGGCCATGCCGGGCAGCGCCGACACAAACCCCTCGACAACCCGGCGCAGGCGCGGCGCGACCGAGATTACCCGAAGCAGGCGGAGAATCCTGAGGGCCCGCAGCACCGAAAGGTTGCCTGTGCCCGGCGCCAGCGACAGACCTACGATTGCCACATCGAAGAGGTTCCAGCCGGACCGGAAGAAACGCCCGCCATGGGCGATCAGCTTGGCGACAATCTCGGCCACGAAGAACGCAAGGCACGCGGTGTCCAGCGAACCCAGCAGCCAGCCCCAGTCGGCCATGATGCTGTCCGAGGTCTCGAGGCCCAGGATGACCGCGTTGAACAGAATCACCGCCATGACCGTGTTGCGCACGAGCGGCAGATCGAGCACATCGGCCAGCCATTGCCGTGCACGGGTGATCGTGAAATCCTGCGGGGCGGATGTGTCTGTCATCGGGGCACTCCGTCGCTTGGGCCTGGGATCGGGTTCCGTTAGGCGAGATAGGTTAAGTTTGCACTGCAGCAAGTGGTGCACCGCGGAGATCGAGGGGCCGACATGCCGGATCTGACGGAAAAGACAGCGATCGTGACCGGAGCGGCCCGTGGCATCGGCCGGGCGATTGCCGAGCGGCTGGCCGCGGATGGCGCGCGCGTCCTGCTGGCGGATATCGATCCGCTCGAGGCCAAGCGCGTGGCGCGCGAGATCGACGCCGAGTTCGAGACCAGCCGCGCGATCGAGGCGGATGTGGCGGACCCGGCCTGCGGTCAGCGCATGGTCGATGCTGTGGTGCAGGAATGGGGGCGACTGGACATTCTCGTCGCCAATGCCGGGATCATGGACCGGATGCCGTTCTTGGAGATGACGCCCGAGTTCTGGGACAAGGTCCACGGCATCAACCTGCGCGGTGCGTTCCTGTGCTGTCAGGCTGCCGCGCGCCAGATGGCGACCCAGGGCGGCGGCGGGCGCATCGTGACCGTTGCCTCGAACTCCGGCATCTTCGGCGGACGGGGCCGGGCCGCCTATGGCGCATCGAAGGCAGGGCTGATCAACCTCACCCAGACCATGGCGATCGAACTGGCCGAGCATGGGATCAACGTGAACGCTGTCGCGCCGGGGCCGACCAAGACCGGACCGCACATACCCGACGAGCCGTGGCCCAGCGTCAAGAACCGCATGCCGCTCGGTCGGTTCGGGCGGCCCGAGGAGATTGCAGCCGTCGCAGCTTTCCTGGCGTCTGACGAGGCCAGCTTTGTCACAGGTCATGTCTATGGCGCTGACGGGGGGTATACGACGGCCGGTATCACCGAGGGATGATGCAAGGGCAGACCGCTACATGATTGCCTATGTCACAGTGGGCGCTGACAATCTCGACCGGGCAAAGCGCTTTTACGGGGCGTTCCTGCCTGCACTTGGCTACGATCTCCGCGAAGGTGCCGACGGTTTGAGCTATGCGCTGCCCGCAAGGCCCGATCTGTCGCCGCCCCCGCCGGATTTTTACGTCAAGCCAACCTTCGATGGTCGCCCCGCTGCGGCTGGAAACGGTGCCATGGTCGCCTTCGAGGCCGAAACCCAGGGCGAGGTCCGCGCGCTTCACGCCGCAGCGCTCGCCGCAGGCGGCAGCGACGAAGGCGCCCCGGGCTTTCGCGACGCCTATGGTCCGCACTTCTATGTAGGCTATCTGCGCGACCCCCACGGGAACAAGATCGCCCTCTTCTCGAGCAATACAAACGAGCCGGGTCGGGACGGTTAGCATCGCCGAGCCATCGCGCTCATCCCGGTGCGATTTGGATCACGGTTTCGCAGTGCGGAGAAATGGGGGGTGGCCCTCGCCATTAATGATGCGTAAACTTTCAGTGCTCCATTTTGCGCTGCGGCAAGAGACCGTGTGAGGGGACTAGAATGGCTGACGTTAACCGGGGCAATCGCCCGCTTTCTCCGCACCTGCAGGTCTACCGGCCGCAATGGACCTCGATGCTGTCGATCCTGAACCGGATCACCGGCGTCGGCATGGCGCTGGGCGCGGTCTTTATCGTGTGGTGGCTGTTGGCTGCTGCGACAGATGCCGAGTATTTCGAGTTCGTCAACGGCCTGCTCACCTCCTGGCTTGGATCGCTGATCTGGATCGGGCTCGCCTGGGCGCTCAGCTATCACACGCTGAACGGCATCCGGCACCTCTGGTGGGATACCGGCAACGGGTTCGACCTCGACCAGGTTGAGCTGTCTGGCAAGGTTGTCGTGGCGGCGTCCGTCGTGGTGACGGTCCTGATCGTCTTGATCGCAGGCTGAGGGAGAACGCGATGAGCTTCAAGACACCCAAGGGCCTTGCGACCGGGCATGGATCGGCAGGCGCAGGCACCCATCACTGGTGGCAGCACCGGGTCTCCTCGGTTGCGCTGGTGCCGCTGACCGTTCTGTTCCTCTTCCCCTTCCTCGATGCGCTGGGCGAGGAGCGCGCCGAGGTTCTCGAGGTTTATGCGAACCCGTTTAACGCCATCATCGCAATTCTGTTCCTCGCAACCATGTTCCACCATCTGATGCAGGGCTTGCAGGTGGTGATCGAGGACTATGTCCATCACAAGGGATGGCGCACCGGCCTTCTCCTCGGGAACACGATGTTCTGTGCCGCGTTCGGCTTTGCAGGCATCTTCGCCGTTCTGAAAATCGCCTTCACGGCTTGATTGCCTAGGATCATATACCCATGGCTGCTTACGAATTCACCGATCACACTTATGACGTCGTCGTTGTCGGCGCTGGCGGGGCGGGCCTGCGCGCGACCCTCGGCATGGCCGAACAGGGGCTGAAGACCGCCTGCGTGACAAAGGTCTTTCCGACGCGGTCGCACACCGTGGCTGCACAGGGCGGGATCGCCGCCAGCCTCTCGAACATGGGCCCGGACAGTTGGCAATGGCACATGTACGACACGATCAAGGGGTCGGACTGGCTCGGCGACATGGACGCCATGGAGTATCTGGCGCGCGAAGCGCCTGCCGCCGTGGTCGAACTGGAGCACTACGGCGTGCCGTTCTCGCGGACCGAGGAAGGGCAGATCTATCAGCGCCCGTTCGGCGGGCACATGACCGAGTTTGGCGACGGTCCTCCGGTGCAGCGCACCTGCGCCGCCGCGGACCGGACCGGGCACGCGATCCTGCACACGCTCTATGGCCGCTCGGTCAAGGAGAACGCCGAGTTCTTCATCGAGTATTTCGCCACCGACCTGATCATGTCCGATGACGGGCAGTGCCAGGGCCTGATTGCATGGAAGCTGGATGACGGCACCATGCACCGCTTCTCGGCCAAGATGGTCGTGCTGGCGACCGGCGGCTACGGCCGGGCGTATTTCTCCTGCACCTCGGCGCATACCTGTACCGGCGACGGCGGCGGCATGGTCGCGCGGGCCGGACTGCCGCTTCAGGATATGGAGTTTGTGCAGTTCCACCCGACCGGGATCTATGGCGCAGGCTGCCTGATCACCGAGGGCGCGCGCGGCGAAGGCGGCTATCTGACGAACTCGGAAGGCGAGCGGTTCATGGAACGCTATGCGCCTTCGGCCAAGGATCTTGCCTCCCGCGACGTGGTCTCGCGCTGCATGACGATGGAGATCCGCGAGGGCCGCGGGGTCGGCGGGGATGGCGATCATATCCATCTCAACCTGAACCACCTGCCGCCGGATCAACTGGCGCTGCGTCTGCCCGGCATCTCGGAGAGCGCCAAGATTTTCGCAGGGGTCGACGTGACCCGCGAGCCGATCCCGGTGCTTCCGACCGTGCACTACAACATGGGCGGCGTTCCCTCGAACTACTGGGGTGAGGTGCTGACCCTCGACAAGGACGGCGCCGATCAGTACGTGCCCGGTCTGATGGCCGCGGGCGAGGCGGCCTGCGCCTCGGTTCACGGGGCAAACCGTCTCGGCTCGAACTCGTTGACCGACCTTGTGGTGTTCGGGCGTGCCTGTGCCATCCGCGCCGGGCAGATCGTCGATCCGAAGGCCGCGAACCCCGATCTCAACCAGCACTCGGTCGATCAGGCCATGGACCGGTTCGACAAGCTGCGCCACGCGAGCGGCGAGGCATCGACCGCACAGATCCGTGGCTCGCTGCAGCGCGCCATGCAGGACGATGCGGCGGTGTTCCGCACCTCGAAGACGCTGAAGGAAGGCTGTGACAAGGTCAGCCGCGTCGATGCCATGTTCGATGACGTCAAGGTCACGGACCGGTCGATGATCTGGAATTCGGACCTGATGGAGACGCTTGAGTTGTCCAACCTCCTGCCGAACGCTCTGGCCACCGTCTACTCGGCTGAAGCGCGCCAGGAGAGCCGCGGCGCCCATGCGCATGAGGATTTTCCGGATCGCGATGACGAGAACTGGCGCAAGCACTCGCTTGCCTGGATCAATGGCGAGGTGAAGCTGGACTATCGCGCCGTCGTCACCGATCCGCTGACCCCGCACAATCAGGGCGGCATCGATCCGGCCAAGATCGCACCGAAGGCCCGCGTCTACTGAGGCGCGGCCGATGCTGGATACCTCCGCCGCCGTGAGGGTCGGCATGCGCCATGTGTTTGTCGGAACCCACCACAAGTCAGGGACGATCTGGCTTCGTCGGATTTTCCGGGCAATTGCTTTGCGCGAGGGGTTTCGCATGCATCGGCTGGGCGCGGAGGGCGATGCGACCCGCGCCACGATGCGGATCTGGTTCTCGGGCCGCTCCCACCTGCCGCCGCGTCTGCAGCGTGACCCCAATGCGCGCATGGTGCATCTGATCCGCGATCCGCGGGATATGCTGATCTCGGCCACCCGTTACCATCTCGAGGCGAACGAGCCCTGGCTGACCGCGCCGTCAGAGACTTTCGACGGCCTCTCCTACCAGGAGCGGTTGGCGCAAGAACCCGGCGTTGACGCACAACTGATGTTCGAGATGAAGAACCATCACACCGGTGTGGTCGCCGAGATGGTGTCCTGGCCCTATGGCAAGGTTCCGGCCTGCGAACTCCGCTACGAGGATCTGATCGCCGACCGCGACATGCGTCTTTTTCGCGAGATGTTCGAGTATCTCGGGTTCACCGCTGCCGAGACGGACCGTGCGCTGGGGGATGTCTGGCAGCACAGCCTGTTCGGCGCCCTCAAGCCGAGATCCGTGCGCCCGCATGGGACCGAGCACATTCGCTCGGGCAAGCCGGGCCTGTGGCGCTCCGTGTTCTCACGACGCGTTGCCCGCGCCTATGCCGACCGGTTCGCTGAGGCGCTGTCGACGCTTGGATACGATGATCCGGCCTGTGAGGGGATGTCGGCATGAGCCGCTGGTCCCCGGCAGGCACGCGCGACACGGTCGAGATCGCCGCGATACTGGCGCACCGGGCCGACCGGGCGATCAGGCATTTTACCGAACGTGCCCGGAGCGGCGTTGCGAAGACCTGCCCGATCTGTGGATACACCGGCCCGTTCTCCGCCGTTCGGCACAAACCCGCCATCTGGTGTCCGCAATGCGACTCGCGCCCGCGCCACCGTTTGCTGAAGCTGTGGATGGATCGCGAAATGACCCTGCCGGACCATGCCGAGGTCGTGCATTTCGCGGCCGAGCCCTGGGTCCGTGCGGAGATGGACGCGCGCGGGGCGCACTATCGCACAGCCGATCTCAACGATCAGTTCGAGCTGCAACTCGACATCACCGCGCTTGATCTGCCGGATCGCAGCGTTGACATGCTGATGGCCAATCACGTGCTGGAGCACGTCGACGATGCCAGGGCGCTGGCGGAGATCTATCGGGTGCTCAAGCCCGGCGGTCAGGCTGTTCTGACGGTGCCGATGATCGAGGGCTTCGACAAGACCTACGAAGACGCGGCGCATGACACCCCGGATGCGCGGGCGCTATACTATGGCGATCCAACGCATCTGCGCTGGTACGGGCGCGATATCCGCGACCGTCTGGCGGGCGCCGGTTTCGGCTTGAGAGAATTCACGGCGCTCGAGCCGGACGCGACGGAATTCGCCCTGCACAGGGGCGAGAAAGTGTTTATTTGTCAGAGGCCCCAATCGGGACCCATGATGGGAGACGACCATGGTTGAGTTCACGCTGCCGAAAAACTCGCGGATCACGACGGGCAAGACATGGCCCAAGCCTGAAGGCGCCAAGAAAGTGCGCACCTTCAAGGTCTACCGCTGGGACCCGGACAGCGGCGAGAACCCGCGTGTCGATACGTATTTCGTCGATATGGACAGCTGTGGCCCGATGGTTCTGGACGCGATCATCAAGATCAAGAACGAGATCGACCCGACGCTGACCTTCCGCCGCTCGTGCCGCGAAGGGATCTGTGGCTCCTGTGCGATGAATATCGACGGGATCAACACGCTCGCCTGCACCTATGGGATCGACGAGATCGAGGGCGACGTGAAGATCTATCCGCTGCCGCACATGCCGGTTGTGAAGGATCTGATCCCGGACCTGACGCATTTCTACGCCCAGCATGCCTCGATCATGCCGTGGCTCGAGACGTCCTCGCCTGAGCCGGGAACGGAATGGCGCCAGTCCATCGAGGATCGGGAGAAGCTGGACGGGCTCTACGAGTGCGTGATGTGCGCGTCGTGCTCGACCTCGTGCCCGTCCTATTGGTGGAATGGCGACCGGTATCTCGGCCCGGCGGCGCTGCTGCACGCCTACCGCTGGCTGATCGACAGCCGGGACGAGGCGACAGGTGAGCGGCTGGATTTCCTGGAAGATCCGTTCCGGCTCTACCGGTGCCACACGATCATGAACTGCGCCAAGACCTGTCCGAAGGGTCTGAACCCGGCGAAGGCGATTGCCGAGATCAAGAAGATGATGATCGAGCGCCACGTCTAGAGCGCGTGGCAGCCGGGGTATCCGGTTCCTCGGCCAGATCATCGAGATCGATCCCAAGCGCGTCGGCAAGCGGGCCGAGGTGCTTGCGGTACCGGCGCCAGCGGCCAACGGCTGACGTGTTCACCTTGTGATGAACCTGGCTCATGGACCGGGTCGTGCTGGTATAGGCTGATCCGCCGCTGGCGAGCACGTCCGGGCTCCACTCCAAACCCGCAAAGGCGAACAGGCGCTTTGTCTCCGTCTTCGGGTTGGTCACGAGATCTTCGTAGCACAGATCGAGCACCGGATTGGGAATGACCCCGGTATAGAAATCGCCGGCATCCCGGTAGGTCAGCCACGCCGAGGCCGCCCAGTCGAGGCGGGCCGTATATTTGTGCCCGGCGCCAAAGCGGCCCATGTAGAGCGAGACACAGGTGTCCAGCGGGTCGCGATGCATCCGGACGATCCGCGCCCGCGGGAACATCAGCGCCAGACCGCCGAGGTGCAGGATGTTGCCGGGCATCTTGTCGACAAACAGCGCGGGGCAGGTGCCGCCCGCGCGCCGGGCAATGTCCGACAGGTAGAGATTTGCAGCTTCGGTAAACGCCGCGGGGCGCCAACGCCGGACCCAGCGGTGGTAGCTGATTGCGGCGTCCTGCTCACGCTCACGGTCGGTATTGGTGGCGGCCACGCAGATATTGTTGAGGGTCGCAACCTCGCCCATCGGCGCCGCGGCGCCTGTGCTGCACAAGAGACGCTCGACCAGCGTTGTACCGGAGCGCGGCGAGCCGACGACGAAAATCGGCGCTTCGGTCGGCAGGCCGCGTCCCTCGGTTTCCTGCAGGAACGCCCGGTCGAAAACCCCCTGCGGGTCGTCGGCCCAGCGCCGAAAGGCAGCAGGGTCGAAATGCGGCATCTCGGCCGCGTTCGCTGCCTCGGCCGCCCGCCACGCCTGATCCCATTTGCCGAGATCGGCACAGGCCTTGCTGAGAGCGAGGTTCAGGTGCAGGCCCTGGCGCGGTGTCAGTCCCTTGCGGCGCACCTGCTTGCGCAGTTTGATCAGCAGGGGATCGCCTGGCTTGAACTTGTGAAGCCCCGACAGCGAGAACCATGCGACGTCGAGGTCGGGGTTCTCGGCCAGCAGGTCGCGCAGAAGGCGCTCGGACACCTCGTTCTGGCCGCGCGCCGCGGCAACCCGGGCGAGACCGAGCGTGTGATGGGGCCGTGGTCGCCTGTCCCGGCAGAACAGCAGGATCTTCTCCGCCTCATCGACATAGCCGTCCGCGAGGCAACTGGCCGAGAGCAGATCGAGGATCTCCCAGTCTTCAGGGTGCTGCGCGAGCCACCGGTAGGCCTGTTGTGCCGCGTCGAGATAACTTCCCTTATGAAAGAGGCTGATCAACTGTGCACGCGCCCGGTCCTG
>JBCBOR010000106.1:0-13154 GCA_039821125.1 Pseudomonadota bacterium | reverse complement strand
GTGTTGTTCTCGGCTGTGCGGCGCTTCCCCGCCCTGTGCCCCCCGCCGCCCCCCCCCCCCGCCGCCTCCGCTTATCTCAACGCTCTCTGCGGCGGCGGCGGGGGTGGGGGCGGGCCTGCGCGCGGGAGCGTCTTTCGGCGAAGCCGGAAGGCGCGAGGGTGCAACCGTCTCTCGATCAGGTCGGCTGCAGCACAACGGACTCGTCAAAGACGATAACGGTCGGACCAGAGCGCCCTGCCGCCTGTTGCAGCAGGTCCGGCAGCACAGAGAGGCGTTCGAGGCGCTCCGCGGCAGCGCCATAGGCCTGGGCGATCTGGACGAAATCGGGCGTGTGCAGGTCGACCCCGACCGGCGTGATCTGGTGGGTCTGCATATAGGTCTTGATCTCGCCATACCCGGAATTGTCCCAGATCAGCAGGATCACCGTTAGCCTCTCCTCCACCGCCGTCCCGAGATCGGCAATCGAGAACTGCACCCCGCCATCGCCCGCGATGCAAGCAACGGGCGCACCAAGCGCGCGTGCCGCGCCTATTGCAGCGGGTAGGCCATAGCCAAGTGCGCCATAGCCTGTTGCGGCATTGAACCAGAGCCGCGGTGCCGGGGGGCGGCACAAGAGGTTTCCGGCGTAGATCGCCTGGGTCGAGTCGCCAACGATCGGGGTCGATGGCATCGTGTCGTGAACAAGCTCGAGAAGGTCCAGAGCGGCTCTGTAGTCCGGCCCGAGCTCGGCCATGGCCGCCTGCCGGGTGGCTTCGGCCCAACTGGCTGCTCGGTGCCGGGTTACGGGGCATATCTCTGCAAGCTGTCCAAGCGTGCGCGCGGCGTCACCGACAAGAGTGAGCTCGGAGCGCACCGAACGGATCGCCTGTTCGGCATCCAGATCGAGCCGGATCACACGTCCCGGGATCTCGAACCCTCCCGTATCGTACATGTCGTAGTCTGTCCGCCCGATCTCGGTCCCGACAGCAAGCAGGACATCGGCCTTGGCAATCGCTTGCTGAACCGCAGAGAGCGACGGGCTGGCGGGGATCGCCAGAGGGTGATCTCGCGGCAAAACCCCGCGCGCGTTCGTGGTCAGGATGACAGGCGCAGAGAGCCTTTCTGCCAGCGCGGTCAGTTGCGCAGACCCATCGACAGTGCCGCCACCGGCAAGGATCAGGGGCGTCTCCGCCGCACCCAACAGAGACGCGGCTGCCTCGATCTGGTCGCGCGAAGCATCCGGGCGCGACACCCGGATCGGAGCGGGTAGCGCCGGGCAGTCCACTGCGAACAGATCCAGCGGCACCTGGATATGCACCGGGCGGGGACGCGCGCCGTCGAACACAGCCCAGGCGCGGGCCAGTACCTCGGGCATTTGGCACGGATCCGTAATGGTGTGCGAGAACGCCGCGGCCTGCGCAGCGATCAGGCCCTGGTTGCGGATCTCATGGAGATCACCGCCCATGCCAAGTCGCTCGGTCCGGCCCACGGACGAGACAACCAGCATCGGGATCGAATCGGCATAGGCCTGCGCCATCGGCGTCAGGATATTGGTCAGTCCGGGACCTGTGATCACGAACGCCGCCGCCACCCGGCCGGACGCCCGGTAGTAGCCATCGGCCATGAAGCCCGCGCCCTGCTCGTGCCGGGGCGTGATGTGGCGAATGCTGGACGCCGCCAGACCGCGATACATCTCGACCGTGTGCACACCGGGAATACCGAAGACCGTGTCGATACCATAGGCCTCGAGCCTCTCGACCAGCCGCTCGCCCAATGTCGCCATGTCGCACCTCCCGCGCTTTCACGGCCCCTCGCTATCGCTTGCCAGCGGGCAGCGCAAACTCTAGCTTCAGTTGGGAACGACGATCTGTTGCGAGGCGCGCCCATGCCTGTTCCTGCCGCTGAAATCGAACGCCTGATCCTGGAGACGTTCCCGAACGCCAAGGTCGAGATCCGCGATCTGGCGGGCGACAACAACCACTTTGCAGCGACCGTGATCGACGAGAGCTTTCGCGGCAAGAACCGGGTCCAGCAACAGCGCATGGTGAATGCCGCGCTGAAGGAGATCCTGGATGGTCCGGGCGCGCCGCTGCATGCGCTGGCGCTGACCACCAGCGCGCCGGACTGATCACCGCCTGACGATCCGCCCAAGTGGCTTGTTCCCCTGAGCGGCAGGGACTACATACGCGCCAGCAGACCACATCTGACACGGGATAGAACGAGGACTCCGCCATGCTCGACACCACCGCCGCCAAGGCCGAGATCAAGGAAGCTGTCGACGCCAATGACGTCGTGTTGTTCATGAAGGGCACGGCGAGCATGCCGCAGTGCGGGTTTTCAAGCAAAGTCGCTTCCATCCTCGCCTATATGGGCGTCGAGTATTCCGACTTTAACATCCTGCAATCGGACGAGCACCGCCAGGGCGTCAAGGAGTTTTCGGACTGGCCGACGACGCCGCAGCTCTACGTCAAGCAGGAGTTCATCGGCGGCTGCGATATTGTCGTCGAGATGACATTGTCGGGCGAGCTCGACCAGCTCTTCGAAGAAAAGGGCGTCGCCTATGACAAGGACGCAGCCAACAAGATCCGCGAAGCCAACGGCTAAGGGCCAGCGCAAGGCCCCGGCGCACGCGCCGGGACCCATTGTCCTGGTCGTCGGGCTCGGCAATCCGGGCGGGTCCTACGCAGGGCATAGGCACAATATCGGGTTCATGGCGCTGGACCGGGTGGCTGATGGCACCGGGTTCACCCCTTGGCGTGCGAAGTTTCAGGGCGAGATTGCCGAGGGCCGCTTGGGCGAGCGCCGCGTCATCCTGCTCAAACCCATGACCTACATGAACGAGAGCGGCCGCGCCGTGGGCGAGGCCGCGCGGTTCCTCAAGGTCCCGCCCGAGGACGTGGTCGTCATCCATGACGAGCTGGACCTGGCGCCCGGAAAATGCCGGGTCAAGCGGGGCGGCGGCCATGCCGGGCACAACGGGCTGCGCTCGATCCATGCACATATCGGAGCCGAGTATGGCCGGGTGCGTCTCGGCATCGGGCACCCCGGGCGCAAGGAACTGGTGGCGGGCTATGTGCTGCACGACTTTGCGCGGGCCGACCGGGACTGGCTCGACCCTCTGCTGGACGGGATCGCGGACGGCTTCGCCAAGCTTGTGGACGGCGATGAGGCGGGGTTCCAGAACGCTGTGGCGCTGCGCACCAAACCGCCGCGACAGGGCCCGAAACCCGCCAAGGCCAAGGCTGCGACGAACGCACCCTATGCCGCGAAGCAGGCCGGGCGGAAACAGCGCGATGCCAAGACGCGCACCGAACAGGCCATCGCTGAGGCCGGGCCGCAAAACCCGCTCGCCAAGCTACTGAAACATTTCTCGAAATCCTGACGCCGATCCAGAACCCGACAGCTGTGCGCTCCGGCACCAGGGATCTGGGCCGCGGGGTCCTTATGCTCTTGGTGGGCGGGGCGCCGCAGCACCCGGTGCAATCTCAAACAACCGGTGGAAAGACCAAAGCAAGATGTGGCCGGCCACGGATGTGCAGTGCCCCCACAGGTCGCCTTTCGGCTGGGCACCGGCTTCTCCCGGGATGGTGGCGGCACGTTTTAAGCCCCGCCTGCTAGCGCGTCCGGATCTACCGCGAGATGGCTAAAATTCGATGAAAATTGCCAGCGCGCGCTGCTCCCATCGGCCTTTGCGCGCACCGCCTGCCGGGCCCGCGCCGCGGGTGGGTGGGCTTGCCGGACATCTGGCCTCGAGACACTCTCTGCCGGGGGAGCGGCGCGGGCCCCTACCCCGATCCGTTCAAGTCATCCAGCCAGTCCAATCCATCGCCGACCCATTCCGCAGGGATCGAGTGCCCGCGCGGATGGAGGCAGACCTCCAGCACCTTGCCGCTGCTGCCATCGAAGCGCTCACAATCAAGGGGCCGTTTCTCGTGCTCGATGCGGTGTGCTCCATCCACTGTATCATCCGCTCCGTTCAGCGCGCGCAACAGTGCCATGCCCTCCGGGATCGGCATCGAGTTGTAGATCCCGATCTCGTCATAGGCGACGACCCGATCGGTGAGCCCGTGGATATGGCGCATGTTGACAGGCCCGGTCGGGCAGCTCTCGGGCGTCGAGCCCCAGAATCCGCCGGCGATCGGTGCATGGGCCGCAAAGAGATCTCCCGCATAGCAGGCGACGTTCCAGCTCATCGACCCCCCGCGGGAGAACCCCGACGTCATGGTCCGCGCCGGATCAATCGGCCAACGGGTGCGGATATCCGCCATCACCGCGCGGATATAGGCAAGCTCGTCCCGCCCGCCCTCGGCCCGTCTCGCGCCGATCTGGCGCCAGTACCCCGTGCGGGCGAAGGGCGCCACAAACAGCGCGCCCCGCCGGGTCACCGCCTCGACCATGGCACGGTTGCGAAACGAGCCTTCGGGTGATGCGTTCCAGCCGTGAAAATAGACGACCACGCCGATCGGGCTCGTGCCATCCCAGCCCTCCGGCTCGGCGACAAGGTAGTACCCGCCCTCGACCTCGCATCGGCTGTCCTGCCCGCAGGCGAAAGCAGGCGCCCCCGGCACGAGCAACATGATCCAGACGCAAAAGGCGATCCAGCGCATCGGCGACTCCCTGGCTTCCCGGTCCCCGAATGCGTGCCGCAGTCAAAGCCGACCCGCAATCGACAAATCCGTGAAAGCCGCTGAAGATCGGAAACACAGGTCAAGCACGGAAAGACCGCGCGGCCGCACTCCCCGATGTGACGATCACCTCGCGCGCCTGCGCCCACGCGGTGTCCCCATCGTCACACCTCAACCGTGCAGCCGCGCCCATCGTGGCCCCCTCACCACGGCGTGCGTTAACACTCTCATACCGCGTCTGAAAAAACTGTAACCGTTGTTACAGGTTAGGCATTCCGCTCAGAGCAGGGGAAACGCCGAATGCACGCCAGGCGTGCCCATCAAAGGCGCGCCGCGCATCACGTGATCGGGCGTCAGCTCTGCCCAGGAGGTGACACCCGTCAGGCCCAGCGCCGACCGCGCCTCGTTCTCCAGGATCTCGAGCAGTCGCACGATCCCGGCAGGTCCTGCAGCGGCCAGCCCATAGCAATAGAGACGCCCGAGGCCGACACAGTTCGCTCCCAGCGCCAACGCCTTGACCAGATCGGTACCGCGGCAGAAGCCGCCATCGACCATCACCTCGGCCCTCCCGGCCACCGCGGCGACCACTTCGGGCAACACGTCCATCGCGCCCAACCCATGGTCGAGCTGCCGCCCGCCATGGTTCGAGATGTAGATCACGTCGACCCCGTGATCGCAGGCGATTCGCGCGTCCTCTGCCGTCATGATCCCCTTCAGGATCAGCGTGATGTCATAGGCCTTGCGGATGCGCGCGACATCGGCCCAGTTCAGCCGGGCCTGCGCTTCGACCGCCGCTTGATCCACATGCTGGCGCCAGGGCTTGTCGAAGCGGCGCACGATATCGCGCTCGCGGCGGGAATAGACGGCCGTGTCCACCGTGAAGCAGAACGCATCGAGGCCCTCGGCGATCGCCTCTTCCACATGGCGCTCGATGTACCCATCGCCGCCCCGGACATAGAGCTGAAAGAGTGCCGGGCTGTCAGTTGCTTCCCGGATCTCGGTCTTTGTCCGTTTCGAGACCGAGGACAGCATCATCGGAACCCCGAACGCCCCGGCACCGTGTGCCACCGCCAAGGCGCCGTCAGGGTCGCAAACCTCCAGCCCGCCAACAGGCGCGAGGCAGACCGGCAGACGCACATCCTTCCCCAGACAGGTCGCCCGGCTGTCAATCTCTGCCACATCGACCAGAACCCGCGGGCGCAGCGCAATCGCATCGAGCGCTGCGCGATTGCGCGCCAGCGTCGTCTCGGTCTCGGTGCCGCCGATCAGGTAATCCCAGCCTTCGTCCGTCATCCGCTCGCGTGCGGCGGGGATGAACTCGTGCAGGGCCAGGAACTCAGTGTTCAGATCGCGCTCGTTATCCTTCAACGGTTTCGCCTCTCAGTTAATCGTGTTGGTGCCGCTTGGTGCCGATGCAGCCATCCGAGCAAGCAAAGCGCGCGAGGGCGGGGTGACTGCCCCGTACCGCGGTAGCGGCATGGCCGCTTCGGGTGCTGGAAGCATCCGCGAACCGTCCGCCAAGAAACACGCGTAGCCTGTAGGTATTTTTGGCAAGATGAAGAGTTTGGACATCGTTATGTCTCGGACCCTCAAACAGGGCGATTAGACGACTTCGAAGAGGCCCGCCGCCCCCATGCCGCCGCCGACGCACATGGTGCACACCACATGTTTGGCACCGCGCTTCTTGCCCTCGATCAGAGCGTGTCCGACCATCCGCGCGCCCGACATCCCATAGGGATGCCCGATGGCGATGGCGCCGCCGTCCACGTTCAGATTTTCGTTCGGGATGCCAAGCTTGTCGCGGCAATAGAGCACCTGGACCGCGAAGGCCTCGTTCAACTCCCAGAGGTCGATGTCGTCCATCCCCAGCCCATGGGCCTCGAGCAATTTCGGAACTGCGAAGACCGGGCCGATGCCCATCTCGTCCGGGTGGCAGCCCGCGACCGCCATGCCGCGATAGATGCCGAGCGGCTCGAGCCCCCTGCGCGCGGCCTCGCCCGCCTCCATCACCACGCTGGCCGAGGCCCCGTCCGACAATTGCGAGGCATTGCCCGCGGTGATGTAGGCCCCCTCGGCGATGGTCAGGCCGTTCTTGAAGACGGGCGCCAGCCCGGCCAGCCCCTCGGCTGTCGTGGTCGGCCTGTTCCCCTCGTCCTTGTCCAGCGTGACGGGCACATCCGAGATCTCACCCGTCTCCTTGTCCTGCACCTTTTTGACAGACGGCATCGGCACGATCTCGTCATCGAAGGCGCCGCGCTGCTGGGCCGCCGCCGTGCGTTGCTGCGATTGCAGGCCGAACGCATCCTGCACCTCGCGCGTCACACCGTAGCGCGCGGCCACCGTTTCCGCCGTCTCGATCATCGACATGTAGAGCGCAGGCAGATCCTGAGCGATCTGCGGGTCGCGCAGCCGGTCGGTCCGCATCTGCTGGTTCTGCACAAGAGAGATGGACTCGACCCCGCCTCCGACCGCGATCTGCATCCCGTCATGCACCACCTGCTTGGCCGCCGTGGCGATGGCCATCAGGCCCGAGGCGCATTGCCGGTCAATCGACATGCCCGAGACCGTTACCGGCAAGCCCGCCCGCATCGCCGCCTGGCGCCCGATATTCGAGCCGGTCGAGCCCTGCTGCAGTGCGCAGCCCATCACCACGTCCTCGACCTCGGCAGGCTCGATCCCCGCCCGGCTGACCGCGTGGTGGATCGCATGACCTGCCAGTGCCTGCGCCTGGGTGTCATTGAACGCCCCGCGATAGGCTTTGCCGATCGGTGTGCGCGCGGTCGAGACGATGACGGCTTCTCTCATGGCGGTCTCCCTGCCCGTTCGAATTCAGTGCCCTGATGTCCCACCGCGCGGCGAGGCTGTCAAACCCATAGGCGATAGCCGGCAGGTTGGACCCGATTTATGTCGGGGCAACGCCGATGGTCATCCCACCGCAGACATAGAGCACCTGCCCGGTTACGAACCCGGCCTTGTCATCGAGGAAGAAATCCGCGGCGTGCGCGATCTCGGCAGGTTGCCCAAGCCGGCCCACGGGGATCGTGCCGCGGATCATCTGCGTCGCCGGACTGTCGGGCGGGTTGGCGCGGGCAAAAAGCTCGGTCTCGATGGGGCCAGGGCCAATCGCATTGACCGTGATGCCGTCTGCCGCGTGCTCCAGCGCCCAGACGCGCGTTGCAGAAATCAGCGCGCCCTTGGATCCGGCATAGGCAGTGCGCAGGGTTTTGCCCAGCGCAGCGCGGCTCGCGATGTTCACGATACGACCGAACCGGCGGGCCTTCATCGCGGGCAGGCAGGCCTGCACGATCAGTGCCGGGGCTAGAACGTTCAGATCCATGGTGCGGCGCAGATCGTCGGGCACGAGGCTCTCGAGCGGATCGAGCAGCGCCGCTCCCGCACAGTTCACCACGCGCGTCACAGCGAACGCACCGGAGATCTCGCCCATGACCTGTCGCAGCGCCTCCTCGTCCGAGAGATCAACCTGATAGTGCCGGGCGGCTGTCTTCTCCGCAGGCGGCGCCAGATCCAGGCTCAGAACGCACTCACCCATCGCCAGCCGGGCTGCGACAATCGCCGCACCAATGCCGTTCGAGCCGCCTGTGATCAGCGTTGCCTCTGAGAGGTTATCAGGCATCGTAGAACTGCCGGGTTATCCAGTCTGCTGCCAGCGCCGGACGCCCACCCGCGGCGATCTCCTGCCCCTCGATCTCGACCGCCACGCCATAGTGCAGCGTCACCTCACCCGGCTTTTCGGTCATGGCTTGGGAAAGGGTGAACCGGCCCCGTACCCGGCTATCGACCGGGACAGGGGCGACAAACCGCAATCGGTCGAACCCATAGTTCACCCCGCGGGTCGAGCCCTCCAGCCGGGGCAGCACGTCATAGGCCATGGCGCTGAGCAGGCTTGCCGTCAGAAACCCGTGCGCAATGGTCCCGCCCCAGGGCGTCTGAGCCGCCGCGCGCTCAGGGTTCGTGTGGATATAGAACCAGTCCTCGGTCACATCGGCAAAGGCATCGATGCGCGATTGTGGCATGTCGAACCAGCGCGAGACGCCAATCTCCTGACCTTCCCGGGCGACATAATCCTCAACCGCCGCGGTGGTGCGAAAATTATCGCTCATGTGCCCTCTCCCATGGCCGCGTGGATCGAGGTGCCGAGATCCTCGGCCACCATCCACATGCGGTCCTGACCAAAATGCATCTGATCGCCAACGAAAAACGTCGGTGCCCCGAACATGCCGCGTGCCACCGCATCCTCGGTGTTGGCCGTAAGCCTGTCCTTGACGGCCTGATCCGAGGCCTCTGCCATGAAAGCCTCCGCGTCGATCCCGATCCCTGTCAGGATCTCCGCCAGCACCTGAGGGTCCTGGATCTCACGGTTCTCCACATGCATGGCGCGGAACAGCGCGTCACCGAGCGTGTGAAAGGCGGGCGTGCCGTGCAGGGCGACCATCCCCCGCATCACCGTGATGGTTTTTTGCGGAAAGATCGCGTTTCGCGTGTAGGCCAGCCCATAGAGCGCAGCCCAGCGCTGCAAGTCCTGCGCCATCCACCGCGCCTTGGCGTCAACCGTTCCCGGCGGACGATTGCCGGTCGCTTGCATGACCCCGCCCAGCAGCACAGGCGTGTAGACCAGTTCGGCACCCGCGGCAGCCGCGATCTTGGGCACAACGTGCCAGGCAAAGTACGAGGCCGGGCTGACCACGTCGAACAGGAACTCCACGGTCTTCACCATCAAATCTCTCCTTGAAGCGCAACGCCGGCGGATCGCCGCGCGCGGGTGGGTGGGCATGCCGCAGGTCGGCCATCCCGCGCCGCATTGGCCGGGGAGCGCGCGGCGATCTTGATCACCATGTCTCGACCCAGGGGCGCAGTTCCGTCTCGAAGGTCCAGGCCGAGCGATGCTGGCGGTGGATCTGCCAATAGGTCTCGGCGATCTCATCCGGATCCACGACGCAGTCCGGGCCACGCTCCATCCGATCCGGAAAGTTCTCCCTGATCCAGGCCGTGTCGATGGCCGCATCGATCACGACGTGAGCGACATGGATGTTCTGCGGCCCAAGCTCGCGCGCCATGCTCTCGGCCACAGCCCTCAGCCCATGTTTGCCTGCCGAAAAGGCCGAGAACCCAGATCCACCGCGCCGCGAGGCGGTCGCCCCGGTAAACAAGATCGTGCCCTGCCCGCGCGGGACCATCACCCGCGCAGCCTCCCGCCCCGCCAGGAACCCTGCGAAGCAGCACATCTGCCAGACCTTGGTGAAGACCCGGGCCGTCGTCTCGCGGATCGGAAACCGGACATTGCCACCGATGTTGAAGACACAGACCTCGATCGGACCGATCTCGCGCTCGATACGGTCGAACAGCGCAATGGTATCGTCCTCTTCGCGGGCATCGACACCCATGGCGACGGCACGACCGCCATCCGCCTCGATACGGGCAACCAGAGCCTCGAGCCGGTCCAGATTGCGCGGGCGGCGCGTCACGACCGCCGTATACCCCTCCCACGCAAAACGCCGTGCAATCGCCCCACCGGTGGCATCGCCTGCGCCGATCACGAGACAAACGGGGGGCATTGCGCCACTCACCCCGGCGCCCCGTCCATCGGATGGTCCTTGTAGCGCTCGCGCAGCGTGCGCTTCGAGACCTTGCCCGTCGCGGTCATTGGCAATTCGTCTACAAAGACCACATCATCCGGCACCTGCCACTTCGCAAGGTTCGCCGCCACATGGGCCCGCAGGTCCGCGGCTCCGGCCTCTGTTCCCGGAGTGCGCTGCACCACCAGCAAGGGGCGTTCCACCCATTTCGGATGTGGCACCGCGATCACGGCACAGTTGGCGACTGCCGGATGGCTCATTGCCATGTTCTCGACATCGATCGAGCTGATCCACTCGCCGCCCGACTTGATCAGGTCCTTGGATCGATCCGCGATCTTCATCTCGCCCTCCGGCGTGATCGAGGCCATGTCGCCGGTGCGGAACCAGCCATCCGGCGTGATTGCTGCCTTGGTCGCGGCCTCGTTGTTGTAGTATCCGCGCACGACACCGTTGCCGCGCACGAGATACTCGCCAACCGAAACGCCGTCCCAGGGCAGGTCATTGCCGTCCTCATCGACGATCTTCATCTCGAAGCCGAATGCGCGCCGCCCTTGCAGCAATGTGCGATCAATCCGCTCTTCGACCGGGCGACCGCGCAGATGCACAGGCAAACAGGACAGGGTGCCGATGGGCGAGGTTTCGGTCATGCCCCAGCCGTGGATCACCTCGACGCCATAATCGACCATGAACCGCTCGACCAAGCGGCGCGGTGCGGCAGACCCGCCAGTGACCACCTCACCCAGACCCTTCGGCTTGCGGCCTTGGCGGTCCATCTCATCGAGTAGACTCATCCAAACCGTCGGCACGCCGAAGGCGGAATAGACCTCCTCACGGTCAGCCAGCCGGAAGATGCTGGGGCCATCCAGGGTCATGCCCGGCATCACCAGAGAGGCCCCAGCCAACGGCGCTGTATAGGGCAGCCCCCAGGCATTGGCGTGGAACAGCGGCACCACCGGCAGGATGCGGCGCCCCTCGCGAAAGATGTTCTGCTCGGCGTTCGCCATCATCAGCGCGTGCAGCACCATCGAGCGGTTCGAGTAAAGCACCCCCTTGGGGTTGCCCGTGGTTCCCGAGGTATAGCAGAGCGCGCAGGCGTCGTTCTCGTCGAGATCCGGCAACGTGATGCTGTCGGGCTGCCCTTCCAGCAGGTCGTCATAGGCACGCGCATCGGGCATTTCTTCGGGCACAGCCCCGCTCTCGCAGAGCGCGACATACTCGATCTCGTCTGGAAAGCTGCCGCGCAGCGCGGCCAACTGCGCCGCAAAGGTTACATCAAAGAACAGCGCCCGATCGCCCGCATGGTTCACGATGTACGTGAATTGCTCGGCCGACAGGCGCGGGTTGATCGTATGGCACACTGCGCCCAGCCCAGAGATCGCATAGTACAATTCAAAATGCCGATGCGTGTTCCAGGCCAGCGTCGCAACCCGGTCGCCCGGCCCGACGCCCATCTCGCGCAACGCATGGGCCAGCCGTGCGACCCTCCGGTGCAGGGCCTGATAGCTGATCCGATGCACCGAGCCATCCAGCATGACCGAGACGACCTCGCCGGTCGGATGGATCTCGGCGGCGAAATCCAGGATGTCCGAGACCCTCAAAGGCCGGTGCATCATGATCCCTGGCAGCATCGCATTCCTCCCGTTTTCGTGCATCCTAACAACTCGATTGCCTCTTGCAGCAAGCGAATTCCTGACGTCATGCTGAGCGCAACAGATATCGGGAGGACGATATGACAGACCAGATGACCCGTGTGGCGCTGGCGGCCCGTCCGGAGGGCGCGCCGAAGCTGACGGATTTCAGCGTCGAGACCGGCCCGATCCCGGAGATGCCTGCCGGTGGACTGCTGGTGCGGGTGCTGTGGCAGTCGCTTGATCCCTACATGCGCGGGCGGATGGACGAGAACAAATCCTACGCTGCCGCGGTCGGGATCGGTGACACGATGGAGGCGGGATGCGTCGGCGAGTTGATCTCCTCGGACCATCCCAAATTCGCGCCCGGCGACATCGTCGAGGGACGGTTCGGCTGGTGCACCCATGCGGCCTCGACCGGCGAAGGCGTGCGCAAGGTCGATCCCTCGCTGGCGCCGATCCAGACGGCCGTTGGCGTGCTGGGGATGCCCGGGCTGACCGCCTATGTCGGACTGCTGGACCACGGGCGACCGGTCGAGGGAGAAACCCTTGTGGTCGGTGCGGCCACCGGGGCCGTCGGCTCAGTCGTCGGGCAGATCGCCAAGATCAAGGGGCTGCGGGTGGTCGGCGTGGCGGGCGGTCCCGAGAAATGTGCCTTCGCCGTCGAGGGGCTCGGCTTCGACGCCTGCCTCGATCACAAGGCCGCGCCGGATGCCAAGGCACTGCGCGAGCAGATGGCCGCCGCGTGCCCCGACGGCGTCGATATCTATTTCGAGAATGTCGGCGGCAAGACGCTCGACGCCGTGATGCCGCTGATGAATGTCTGGGGGCGGATTCCCGTGTGCGGGATGATCTCGCAGTACAATCTCGGCGGCATGGGCATGGCGGGCGGAGACGGCCCGGATCGGCTGCCGAAATACTGGCGGATGATCCTGGTGAACCGGCTGAGCGTGCGCGGTTTCATCATCTTCGACCACTACGACCGTTTCCGGGACTTCCAGCGGGACGTCTCGGGGTGGATAAAGGACGGCTCGCTAAAGTACCGCGAGCACATCACCGAAGGGATCGAGAACGGCCCCGCCGCCTTCCTGCAAATGCTCGAGGGCGGGAATTTCGGAAAGACGCTGGTGAAGGTGGCGGAGCCGACGTGATCGTTTCGCCGCAGCCACGCGAACTATTAAACTTCAAGACTGTTTCGCATGCTTACTACATGGCTTACGCGCTCTCAAATTCTGCAATGAATGACTTTAAGACTAGGGTTTGGACTCAATTCAGCCAGCATCTGATTGCGAAGATGTGGAGCATGGAAAGGAAGTTGCGTTTCATCT
>JBCBOR010000105.1:0-14435 GCA_039821125.1 Pseudomonadota bacterium | reverse complement strand
GGAGACCATCGTCCAGATGGACCTGAGCCCGATCATGCACTAAAAATCAAGTTGGACCACTCGGATGGGGCTCCTCACTGGTTCTGTTGGTTGGTACCGGCAGTGCGATCATCGGGGTGGCGACTGCTTGGCTGGTGGTGACGTGCGCGTATCCCGGCCGCCGGGTCTTCGAGATCGCCCTGGTAATTCCCCTGGCCTTTCCGGCCTATGTGCTCGCCTATGCCTATACGGATATTCTAGACCATCCCGGGATCGTCCAGACGACGCTGCGCGATCTGACTGGCTGGGGCCCACGGGACTACTGGTTCCCCGAAATTCGGTCTCTCGGCGGCGCCGCGATGATGCTGACCTTTGTTCTTTATCCTTACGTCTACCTGCTTTGTCGCGCCGCGTTTCGCCTCCAGGCCGCCACGCCGTTCTACGCCGCTCGCTCGCTCGGGTCCTCGCCCCTGTCGGCGTTTCTGCGTGTTAGCCTGCCGCTCGCGCGCCCAGCGATCGCCGCAGGCACACTGCTGGTCGTGATGGAGACCATCGCCGACTTCGGCACGGTCGCGCATTTCAGCGTCCAGACTTTCGCGACCGGGATCTACACCAGCTGGTTTGGTCTGGCCGACCGGGCGGCGGCGGCGCAGCTTGCCTTTGGGCTGCTGATGTTCGCGCTCCTGGTCGCGGCGCTCGAGCAGGCGAACAGGGGGGCTGCAACCTTTGCCACCCAAGGCCGTCGGGACACGTTCACGCGCACGGTTCTGAAGGGAAGGACAGCGGTGGCAGCGCAATGCGTGTGTGCCCTGCCGATCCTGCTCGGGGCGATCATCCCCGCACTGACCCTGTTCTGGATGGGTCTGCGGTCGGAGCAGGATATCTTCAGCACGCGCTATATCGGCTTTGTTCAGAACTCAATCATGCTCGCCTCGATTGCCGCTGTTGTGACCGTTGCGGCGGCGATGACGCTGGGCACGTTCAACCGCATGTTCCACGCCCGGATTGCCAGCCTGTCGCTCTTGATCGGACGGCTTGGCTATGCGGTGCCCGGCGGCGTGATCGCCGTTGGTTTGCTTGTACCGTTTGCCACGCTGGACAATTGGGTCGATGCCCGGATGGAGAGCTGGTTCGGGATCTCGACCGGTCTGTTGATCTCGGGCTCGATCTGGCTCTTGGTGGCCGCCTATATGATCCGTTTCATGGCCGCGGCCATTGGCGCCTATGACAGCGGTCTTTCAACGGTTTCATCGAACATCGATGCAGCGGCGCGTGTTTTAGGTAGAAGTCCGCTAGCGACGGTGAGGGATGTGCATTTATCGATCCTGAGGCCAAGCATCCTCACAGCGCTGCTGCTAGTTTTCGTGGACACGGTCAAGGAGCTACCAGCTACTCTAATTTTGAGACCGTTCAACTATGACACCCTGGCGGTGCACGCATTTCGGTTGTCGTCGGACGAGCGTCTCGATGGTGCCGCTGTCCCGAGCCTAATGATCGCTGCGATCGGTTTGATCCCGGTTGTCATTCTCTGCGCGCAAATCGCGGACTGGCGGCATACAAAAAAGGCGCGCCTATGAGGCGCGCCCACGTGTTGGATCGCATGTGCTACTTCCACCCGGACTCGTTCAGCACTTTCTGAGCCGCGCCAATATTGGCCGCGATATCCGACAGTGCGATCGCGTCTGGGCGGAAGATGCCGAGCTCTGCGACCGAGGAGGCAAGGCCAACACCGGGGACCGCCGGATACTCGTCATTACCGGCCGAGAAGTATTCCTGTGCCTGATCAGACGCGAGGTATTCTAGGAACTTGACCGCATTGCCCTTGTTGGGAGCATTCTTTGCAACACCACCACCCGAGATGTTCATATGCGCGCCGATGGTGTTTTGATTCGGAAAGACCCAGCCGATGTTCGCCAGATCTTCCGCCGACATCGACTTGTCGCCTTTGCGCAGCGCCCGGGCATAGTAATAGGTGTTCGACATTGCGATGTCGCACTCGCCCGACGCGATGCCGCGCAACTGATCGGTGTCGCCGCCCTGAGGATCGCGGGCAAAGTTGCCGACTACCGCTTTCGCCCAATCACCTGCCGCTTTCTCGCCGAGATGCGCGACCAGAGCTGCGGTGATGTTCTGAGTGTAGACGTTCGAAGACGACCTGATGCAGACCTTGCCAGCGAACTCGGGTTTTGCGAGATCCTGATAGGTCTGCGGTGGATTTGCGACGTCGGTTTTGTCGTAGAACAGTATTCGCGCGCGCTGGGAGAAGGCGAACCACTGGTTGTCTGCATCCTGCAGATAGGCCGGGATCTTTGCCTCCAGGAGCGCGCTGTCGACAGACTGAAGCAAGCCCAGCTCCTTGGCGCGGGTGATCCGAACGGTGTCTACGGTCAGGAACACATCAACGGGTGAGTTTGCACCTTCCGCTTCCATACGGGCGATCAACTCGTCCGCTTTACCTTCGATGCGATTGATTTTGATCCCGGTGGCCGCGGTGAAATCCTCGTAGAGGCGCTCGTCGGTATCATAGTGACGAGACGAGTAGAGGTTCAGCTCACCGTCGGCGAGTGCTGGTAACGCGGTAGCGGACATTGCAAGTGCAGCAATTGTTGTTCGGATGCCCATTATCATCTCCCTGAATGGCACGGCTGTCCGACCGCGCGGAGCGCCGTCGGCGGCACGTTTGAAAGGTACCTGACAAAAAAAGTCAACGACCTAATTCGCTTTTTCCAGCGACATATGAGATACCCGACTGATTTGATTAAATAAATTCTTACTAGATCAGTCAGAAGCTTAGAAATAGAATTATTCTAATGAGTTAGATGCGGCCGTAGGATGAAGACCCCTTTATCTGATGAATTTACTCTGATAATGTCTCATGAGTCGCAGCCACCTGATCCAACCATCTCAGGCAGCCATCGGAGAGCACACAAATGCACAGAGGTGGCCATGCTTCAGAGCGCTCAAACACCCCAAGATCAAATGATACCGCCGGTGGTCGGGCTCCGGCCACGCGAAGTTCCCGCAGGTCTGGATGGAGACTACGGTGATGACGCAAGTCACTTCCTCGACAGGATGGTCGATCTGTGGAGGCAGTCATGAATTCGATAGCGATACGTGGCGAACATTGGAAGAGATCCGCGAAAGAACCCGAAGCCGAGCGGCCCTTGGTGTCGAGCGAAGAGTTGCTGCAAGGCGCAAAGATTATCACGATCGACCACGAGGGCACGTTCTATACGCTCCGCCTGACCCGACAGAACAAGCTCCTTCTGACCAAATGAGGCGGCCAAGAATGTCGTTTCGGCAAAATACCGGATCCGAGGGCGCGGTGGACAAGTGTGATCGATCCGAGGACGGAGCAGAGCCTGTTGGACATCTCACCAGCCTCGTCACAATCGAGCAGAGGATCGTCTTGTGCCTGCGTTTGTGGCTGGACGGGCCAGATTATCATCAAACGACCATTGGCATGCTTAAGATGGACTACGGCACGCAATCAGCAAACAAGCTGATGGTCGCTTTCGAGGCATTCATGTCTGCGGTTGCGCTCTCAATCGAGCGACAGGTCTGTCGTCATGCGCCTGCTTGCCCATGCCTGGGGCGTGACGAAGCAGTTCTAATGACAATCGTGCGGCATGCAGCACTAGGGGACCGTTTCTCGGCGACGGTACACGCTGCACGTTTTGTCAAAGAACACCGAATGCCGGCCGTGATCGAGGCGGCGGTGATGCTTGGTGCTGAGATGGCACAGATCAATCACACCGAAGTCTCACCTATCGAACGTCCGAAACCAACACATCTCACTCGGGCTGTGCATTAGCTCGCGACCACAAACAAAACGAGGGACCTCAATGAAGATTTGCGCAAAGTACATCCTGTCGGCGTTCGTTGCTGCGGCCGCGCTCCCTGCATTTGCTGCCGACAAGGCCGGTGTGGTGGAAACTTATTCTGATATCGCCCAGGCGAAGTATGCGGATAGCCTGACAGTCGCCAAGAAGCTCCAAAGCGCGGTTGATGCGTTAGTTACATCTCCATCCGCTGAGGCGCTAAATGCAGCGAAGCATGCTTGGCTGGCGTCCCGTGTGCCCTATCAGCAGACCGAGGTCTACCGCTTTGGTAATGCCATCGTCGATGACTGGGAGGGCAAGGTGAACGCCTGGCCGTTGGATGAGGGCCTGATTGATTACGTCGATGCATCCTACGGTGGCCCGACAGACGAGAACGAATTCGCCGCGCTGAATGTTGTGGCGAACGCCAAGTTCACCTTGTCTGGCAAGGAGATTGACGCGACCGATATCACGCCAGCGCTCCTCGAGGAGACCCTTCACGAGGCCGATGGGATCGAGGCGAACGTTGCGACCGGCTATCACGCGATTGAGTTTCTGCTTTGGGGGCAGGATCTGAATGGTCACGCTGCGGGCGCGGGTAGTCGGCCTTGGACTGACTATGCGCGCGGCGATGCCTGCACTGGCGGCAATTGTGATCGCCGCGCGGCTTATCTGAAGGCTGCAACGGATTTGCTGATCAGCGATCTCGAGTGGATTACGGCGCAATGGGAAAGCGGCGGCGATGCCCGTAAGGCTGTCACCGTCAACCCGGATGCGGGCGTCATCGCGATCCTGACTGGTATGGGCTCACTGTCCTATGGCGAGCAGGCGGGCGAGCGGATGCGGCTTGGCCTAATGCTGAACGATCCAGAGGAAGAGCACTCCTGCTTTGCCGACAATACGCACAACGACCACTACTACGATGGTTTGGGCATTCGAAATGTCTATCTCGGCAGCTATACTCGCGTTGATGGCTCGGTTGTAAGCGGTCCATCGGTCTCGGATCTCGTCGCGGCGGCAGATGCCACCTTGGATGCCGAGATGCGGTCCAAGCTTGACGCGACGATGTTCGCTCTTGGGCGGATCAAAGTCGCGGCTGAGGCAGGTTTTACCTATGACATGATGCTCGAGCGCGGAAACGCGTCTGGCGAGGCATTGGTCATGGGCGGGGTCAACGCCCTGATCGACCAAACCCGATCGATTGAGAGAGCTGTCTCAGCGCTCGGCCTCACGCAAATCGCATTCGAAGGGTCTGACAGCCTCGATAACCCATCGGCCGTCTTCCAGTAAGCAACATTTCGGGGCGTCTTCCGACGCCCCGCCTTCTCTTCGGCCAAGCGGATCGTTCCGCCGGGCCATCCAGTATCCTGTCAAAGAAAGAACGATAGAATGATCCGACCCACATGCGCCGCGGCGCTGGTTTGTATTGCTGCAACGTCAGCCTTCGCCGATGGCCACCTGCCGGTCTTCACAGCCGATTTTGCCCTTGAATTGGAGAATGACTTCACGTTCTCCTCGACTGATCCCGATGCCGAGATCAACGACACGTTCGCGACCCTCGAGGGTGCGTTGTCGCTGGCGTTTTCCACTGGCACCAGCCTGAACGCGACTGTCCTGTTCGAGCCAGTGCTCGATGCCGAGGATGATCGCTTTTTCGAAGATCACGGACTGTTTGCGCAAGAGCTTTTCCTCGCGCAGGAGTTCGAAGGCGGCAACGTGATCTTCGGCAAGTTCAATCCGGCGTTTGGATCGGCTTGGGACCTCGCGCCCGGGATCTTCGGCGTGGACTTTGCGGAAGACTATGAACTCACAGAAAGACTGGGTGCAGCGATTACCCTTGGCTTCGACGCCTTCGAAGGCGAACACGAGTTCTCTCTCGCAGCATTCTCTGCGGACACAACGTTCCTAAGCAGCTCAGCTGTCGAGGATCGCGGACGTTTGCGCGGACAGGATGGCGGCGTCTCGAACACACAAAGCCCAGCATCGTTCGCAGTCTCACTTGCAGGCGCCTTTGGCGATACCGGGTACAACGCTGGCGTCCAGTTCCAATCAGTCGCGCCAGGCGAAGGCTTCAACCAATATGGGTTCGTCGGCGGTGTGACACATGTAATCCCGTTCTCAGACGACAATGGCGTTGAACTTCTGGCCGAAGCAGCCTTTTTCCCGGACTTCGATGGTGCCGAGGAAGCTGCCTTCATCGGCACACTGGGAGCGGCGGCACCGATTGGCCCTGTGACTTTGTCCGGTGTTTATGCGCTTCGTGACATCGAAGATGCGGATACAGATCACCTTGCCACGACAACCGCCGAGATGGAGCTTTTCGATGGGTTTACGGGTGCCGTCGCCTATCGTTTCGGCCGCGAAGAGGGCGAGTCCAATCACACGCTTGGTGTCCTCTTTGTCTACGAATTCGGAGTAAGCACGGAATGATCGTCTGTTCTTGTGCAGTTATCTCCTCCAGCGCGATCGAGACCGCCGTGGCGTGGATGAAGGCCGCTGACCCGCAAGTGGTCGTCACGCCTGGGAAAGTGTACCGTGCGCTTTGCAAGAAACCTGTGTGCGGCGGCTGCGCCAAGTTGTTCGTCGCCGCAGTCCACAAACCCTCTCACGCCGACGTACCAGCAGAACTGTGCAATTTACGCACTCTCTCAAAGGGAACGGAAGCCGATGGGCGAAAGGAACATAGATCTGCCTCCTAAGACGTCTGAGCGTAGTGCAATCTTCCATCGTTGGCTTCGCCAACTGACCGGACAGAGCAGCTTCAGACCGGTGATTCTTTTCGTAGCTCTCAGTGCATGGACGATTGCCGCGGCAAGCAGCGTGCCGCTTGGCAGCGATCCACATCTTTCAACCGTTCCGCGAACACCGGATGAATCTGCCCGGATCGCAGTGGTCACATCGCCTACCGTCGATTTCTCTCAAGCAGAACGCTTTGAGGAACTGAGCGCCGGAGCCGCCACAGTACGTCCAAGGAGCACCAGAGATGCGTTCTCGCAGCCATCTGCAAACATCTCATTTGCGGGCGAGCTTGACTTTAAGGTTGGCAATGGCCTGTTCCGCAAGGTCTGGGTCTCGGCGCCTGCATCGACCCGCGCGTCAGATGGGCTGGGGCCACTCTACAACGCCCGATCCTGCCAGAGGTGCCATCTGAAAGACGGTCGGGGGCATCCGCCAGAGGGGTCAGATGACGCGGCGATCTCGATGTTTCTGCGCGTGTCCGTACCTGGCACTGCGGAAGATGCACAGCCGGACATCGAGGGGTATCACGCGACTCGTCCCGAACCGACATATGGCAGTCAACTTCAGGACTTTGGTCTGCCAGGTCATCCAGCCGAGTATCGACTGGGCATCACCTACAAAGAGATTGAAGTCGAGCTTTCAGGCGGGGAAACGGCGTCGCTGCGCAAGCCCACATACCGCGCCGAAGATCTCGGGTATGGACCAATGCAAGCTGATGCGATGCTATCCCCTCGAATAGCACCGCAGATGATCGGTCTTGGTTTGCTCGAGACTGTTCCAACGGCAGATATCCTCGCGCACGCAGATCCCGATGACGCCGATGGCGATGGAATCTCGGGGCGGCCCAACATCGTTTGGTCCAAGGAGTTCGATCGACCGATGCTCGGTCGTTTTGGGCTGAAGGCCGGATCGCCAACGGTGCGCGAGCAATCGGCGGGCGCCTTCGCCGGCGACATCGGGATCTCAACACCGCTGTTCCCAGCGCACTGGGGGGAGTGTACAAAGCTGCAAGCAGCTTGCCGCAAGGCGAGGCACGGCAATGACACAGCCGATGACGGGGTCGAGATTGGCCGGAAGGGTCTCGATCTGGTCACGTTTTACAGCCGCAATCTCGGGGTGCCAGCACGTCGCGACATCTCCAATCCAAAAGTTCTGCACGGCAAGCGTGTGTTCTATGATGCAGGGTGCCCGGCGTGCCATGTCCCAAAGTTCGTCACTCATCGCCTATCCAGTCAGCCGGAACAGAGCTTTCAGTTGATTTGGCCTTACACGGACTTGCTGTTGCACGACATGGGCGAAGGTCTGGCTGATAATAGACCAGAAGCCCGCGCCGATGGCCGAGAGTGGCGCACGCCTCCACTTTGGGGGATTGGTCTGACGCAGGCCGTCAGCGGACACACCTATTTCCTGCATGATGGGCGCGCGCGAAACCTGCTTGAGGCTGTTCTCTGGCATGGCGGCGAAGCACAAACTGCGCGCGATCACATTGTTTCGGCGACGCCCGAAGACCGCGCCGCACTAATCCGTTTCCTGGAGAGCCTATGAGATACGCTTGGATCTTTATGGTTGTTCTCACGTTCCCAGGCCGCGCTGTTGCGCTCGCCGATCATACAGTCGATCGGATCGTCATCGAGCACGTCCTCCCTGGATACGAGGCTCTCGCAACAGCGACACGCGAGCTCTATACTACCGCTAACGCTGACTGCACGCCATCTTTCAGACCTCTACGCGACGCCTATCATGCTGCCTTCGATGCGTGGGTCATGGTGAGCCATTTGCGTTTTGGACCAAGCGAGGTGGACAGCCGTGCTTTTGCGATCGCATTCTGGCCGGACCCGCGGGGAAAGACACCAAAGACCCTGCGCCGTATGCTGGCAGACCGTGACCCAAGCGTAAGTGACCCGTCTGCTTTTGCGACGCTCTCAGTGGCAGGCCGTGGGCTCTATGCCCTTGAGCGCGTGCTTTTTGATCCTGAGTTTAGCGAGCGTGAAGAAGAACCATTCATTTGTAAGCTAGTCATGGCGATTGCTCACGATCTGGCGGCGACAAGCGCGCAGATTTCGTCAGATTGGCGCGATCGTTATGCGGATCAAATGATCCGGGCAGGCCGGCACGGAAGCATCTATCGAGCACCGCTGGAAGCACAGCAGGAGTTTCTCAAAGCGCTCTCTACCGGATTGCAGTTTACCTCGGAACTGCGCTTGGGCCGTCCACTGGGAACATTCGAGCGACCTCGCCCAAAACGGGCGGAAGCGCGGCTATCTGGACGGTCGCTGCGCAATGTCCAGCTTGCGTTGGTCGCGCTGCAGAGCCTCGCGCTGAAACTATCCAAAGATCATCCCGATATTGCGGCGGGGTTCGATGCTGGATTCGCAACAGCGATCGAAGTCTCGCATGATCTTGACCATGACCCGGTTTTTAAATCGGTTTCAGACCCGCAAGGGCGCCTGAAGGTCGAGGTCCTGCAACAACGGATCGATGATATTCGCAGTCTGACCCAGAATCGACTAGGGCCAGCTTTGGGCGTTGGTGAAGGTTTCAACGCGCTCGATGGAGACTGAGTTGTACAGCCGTCGGTCCTTTCTCGCATCATCGACTGCCGCCGGTCTGATGCCAACGTTGACATGGGCAGATGCAGGGGCTCCGCACTACCTGTCCGCGGCGCGCATGCCGGACGGATCGCATCGGCTGTTTGGACTGGACTCGCATGTCCAGCCCGTATTCTCAGTCCCGCTGCCTGAGCGTGGGCACGCCGCCGCCCTGCATCCAGACCGGCCAGAGGCCGTGGCATTCGCGCGGAGGCCCGGCACGTTTGCTTTGATCGGCGATTGTGCGCGAGGCTTACAGATCGCAACGCTAGCGGCCCCGGCCGAGCGCCACTTTTACGGTCATGGGGCGTTTTCAGCAGACGGGCGGCGGCTCTTCACGACTGAGAACGCGTACGAGATCGGTGAAGGTCGGATCGGCATCTGGGCTGCCGATCAGGGATATCGTCGAACTGGTGAGTTTTACTCAGGCGGTGTTGGGCCCCATGATATGGTCCGTCTGCCGGGAACAAACATCCTGGCCGTGGCAAATGGCGGGATCGATACTCATCCGGAGACCGGGCGCGAGAAACTGAACCTGCCTACCATGCAACCCAATCTGACCTATGTCACAACGGCGGGCGAGCTCCTTGAACAGGTAACGCTCTCGCCCGCGATGCGCCTGAACTCGATACGCCATCTCGCGGTTCGCTCCGACGCTTTGGTTGCATTCGGATGCCAATGGCAGGGCGATTTGCGCGCAGCGCCATCATTGCTCGGAACCCACCGTCTGGGAGGCGGTGTCAGGTTTGCAGAGCATCCGGCCGAGGATCACGCGCGTCTGGAGGGATATGTCGGAAGTGTTGCGTTTTCAGGTGATGGCAGCACGCTTTGCATCTCCGCGCCGCGCGGCGATGCCGCACAGTTGTTTGACGTATCTTCAATGTCCTTCGTGGCGAAGATTACGTCGCAAGATATTTGCGGGATCGCTCAGGGTCCAACCGACTTTGTTGCAACCACCGGTTTTGGCTATGCAGGCGATTTGCATAAGTTAGACGCGTTCGAGCCGCAGAATCTCGCATGGGACAACCACCTGGTTAAACGACGCTGAGTGCTTCTGGATGTTGGCTGAATGCTGCCGGATCGGACATGACATTCACCCCTCGATCGACCCGCCAATGTCTCGATTTCCAGTGCAGCCGATGGTTAACTTCTAAGTTCCCGACAATTTTGATGCGATTTAAAATTCTCATCTAATCAGCGGCTTAGCTGGAAATCATCCGCGCAAAGAGCCAAGATATGGTTGACAGAAATGCTCAGGTTACTCTACGCAAGTGGAGCTGAGTCGATTGCTAGCCACCTCCAAACGATCAAGGCAGCTCCTCGATCTGATGTCAGTGATGTCTGAATACCGTGGGGGTGGTGATATGCGAAATGGCCTTTCGATGGTGATCATTGTGAGTGCACTTTCAACCGGGGCAAACGCCCAGGACAGTGAACTCTCTGTGGATGAGATTGTCGTCTACAGTGGCTCTCGCGACGCTCGCGGTCTGTTCGAGACACCGAACGCAGTGTCCGTTTTAGATCAGGCAGAGATCGAAAGACGCCAGCCTTCGACTTACGAAGAGCTTATTGGCGACGTGCCAGGCGTTCTGATCGAAGGAGGCCCGCGCGGTATCGCGCAAGAGCCAAACATCCGCGGCTTTCAGGACGAGCAAGTGGTCCTTAGAATCGATGGGGCTCGCCAAAACTTTAACCTTGCGCACCGTGGACGCTTCTTTACCGACCCCGAAATATTGAAACGGGTCGAAGTTTTGCGCGGCGGAGCGTCGACCTTGTTCGGATCAGGCGCCCTTGGTGGGGTTATCCTGCTTGAAACGAAGGATGCTGCGGACATCGTTGATCCGGGCGACCTTTGGGGCGTGCGTCTGAAAACCGGCTTCAACAGCCAGGGCCGTGAGTTTCTCGGCGCAGCTACCGCTGGTGTTCAATACGGTGATTTCGACGCGTTGGCGTTTCTGTCCTATCGCCCGATGGGTGAAGATCTGACTGACGGGAATGGCGATGACATCCTGAACTCGGAAATCGACTCGGCCAACGCCTTGTTCAAACTTGGCTATGAGCCCGGCGATCACCGGTTCGAACTCAGCTATCAGATTTACGACGACGAAGGGTTCACGCCCCCCAATGCCGATGGTGTGTCTTCGGCCGCTGTTGTCGTCAATCGCGAACTGAGTTTCCAGACCTTGCAGGGCGAATGGACATGTTCCCCGACGAACAGCGCTCTGATCGATCTCAGCATTGTCGGGTTCTTCAATGAAGCCGACGTCACCGAAGACCGAGTGCGGGATGGTAGGTTTGACACAACGAATTTCACGACTATTGGCGGTGAGATCGTCAATCGCTCGGATATCGATGTCGGACTGCCCGTGCGTCTGTCCTACGGGATTGAGGCCTATCAGGACGAACAGGAAGCAACGCGCGATGGCGCAGGGCGTGAACAGGCACCTGACGCGCGTGCGCGATACTTCGCGGCATTCCTGCAAGGTGATATCGAGCTTGGTAGTGGTTTCACCTTCACACCTGGGGTTCGGTTCGACTACTTCGAGGTCGAACCGGAAGGTGACTTTCCCGATCTTCAGGAGAGCGAGCTGTCGCCGAAGTTTGCACTGCAATGGCGCCCGCTTGACGAGCTACAGGTGTTCGTCACAGCGTCCCAATCCTTCCGAGCGCCGACGCTGACCGAGCTCTACAACGATGGCGTGCACTTCACTGTGCCTGGCTTTCCGCTGGGCTTTGGGTTTGGTGCACCCGTGTTCACCGGGGTGAACGAATTTGTCCCGACGCCCGATCTCGAGCCGGAACGCTCACGCGCCATTGAGATTGGCGGGCGCTATGGCGAGCGGGATGTGGTCTGGAAGGGAGATCGGATCGATTTCTCTGCCAATGCCTACTATGCGCGGGTCGACAATTTCATCGACACTCAGGTCGAGTTCATCAACTTCGACACGGCTCAATTCAACCCGGCAACCTTCACGCTCGACGTCGGTGGCACCACGACGAACGTGAATGTGGACGCGGAGCTTTGGGGCTTCGAGGCCGAGATGGCCTATGATGCCGAGGACTGGTTTTTCGGTACGGGCCTGACGATTCCGCGCGGACGGAACCGTGCTGGCGGAGCGCTTGGTTCGATCCCGCAAGATCGTTGGACGCTGACCGGTGGGATCCGGCCGATCCCGGATGTCGAGCTTGGCATTCGTGCGACTTTTCTTGACGGGCAGGATGATGCCCCCGCAGGCGGTATTGTCACCGGGGGTGCGTCGGTCTTCGATATTTTCGCAACCTATGCACCGAGTTCCGGCCCCCTGGAAGGAGCACACTTCGCAGTTGGTATCGATAACATCACTGACCGGACCTACAGCCTGCATCCAAACGAGCTGAACCAGCCTGGTATCGGTTTCAAAGCAGCGGCAGCCATAGAGTTCTGATGAAGGCGACACAATGAAACCCCAGCTTCTTCATGAGTTTCAACGCCTTCGCGAGGCGAACCCGACCCTGAGGGCTGTCGATGCAGCGCGTAGTTTGGATGTTTCTGAAGGCGAGTTGCTGGAGGTCCGCTGCGGTCACGGTGACGTTTTTCGCCTGGCGCTCAGGGGTAGTGAATTCAGAAATTTGTTGGAAGAGCTGAAAAAAGTTGGGCCGGTCATGACGCTGACGCGCAATGACAGTGCCGTCCACGAGACCAAGGGTCCGATTGGAAGCATCGAAGTTCACAAAGCGATAGGTCAGATCACAGGGAAGATCGATCTGCGATTGTTCATGAACCATTGGCACGTCGGGTACCATGTGACCGAGCCCACAAACTCGGGGACAAAGTCTTCCTTCCAGATCTTCAATGTCGAAGGTAAATCGGTTCTTAAGATCTTTGAGCTGCAAGCGACGGACAAAGAGGCATGGGCGGCAGCGGCACAGCTCTTCGTTGACAAGACGAAAGCGGTCATCGCGTTCTCGCCCCCAGGCACGAAATCAATCGACCGGGATGATGCTGAGATAGATGTCGAGGAACTACGCGCGCGTTGGCGCACACTAACACACAGCCATGATTTCTTTGGCGTGCTCAGAGACCTCGAGGTCGGGCGACTACAGGCGCTGCGTCTTGCGGGGCCAGAGTTTGCCGAAGAGGTCAAGGTTGAGAGAATCCAGGGGTTACTCGAAGGCGCTGCCGAACACGACATCCCAATCATGTGCTTTGTCGGCAATCCCGGCTGCATTCAGATCTTTTCTGGTGGCATCGAACGCGTCGCGATGGTCGGGCCATGGCTCAATATTCTCGACGACAGTTTTAACCTTCATCTGCGCACGGACATGGTTGCATCCGCTTGGGTGGTGCGCAAACCCACCTCAACACGCGGCCTGATCACCTCCATCGAGCTTTTTGATCAAGATCGGGAAATGGTTTGCCAGTTCTTTGGCGAACGTCCGCCCGGTGAAACCGAGCGCCAAGCCTGGCGCTCCCTCGCAGAAAACCTGTGTGCGGAGACATGATCATGCGCCATCCTGCAGTGCTTTTCGCAATTTTCTGCGCGTACATCTGTGCCCTTGCTTTGGTTACGACCGCGCTTGCGGGAACGCCCAAACGTATCGTCATCGCCGGTGGAGATTTAACCGAGATCGTATTTGCCCTCGGCGCTGGAGAGAACGTGATCGGGGTGGACAGTACATCATCCTATCCGCACGATGCGAAGAACCTCAGCCAGATCGGCTATGTGCGACGTCTATCTGCGGAAGGCGTTTTGTCGTTGTCGCCTGATCTGGTCATCGCAGCGCACGACGCAGGGCCCGCGACGGCACTCACGCAAATCGAAGCGGCTGGCGTGCACGTCGCACGCGCACCTGAGGCTGGAACGCTTGCGGACATCGTAGACAAGATCCGCTTTGTTGGGGACGTGCTGGACTTGGAGGAGCGTGCCGAGACGCTTGCGGAGCGGTTCATCGATGATTTGAACGATGTCTCTGACAAGGTCGGCAAGCTGTCGGATGGCCCGAGGGTCTTGTTCGTTGTGTCCTTGGAGCGCGGTGCACCGCTCGTCGCCGGATCTGGCACTCAGGCCGAAACCATGATCACGGGCGCAGGTGGAAAGAACGCAGCGACCGGATTTGGTGGTTTCAAGCCTATGTCGCAGGAAGCGATCATCCAAGCTGCTCCCGATGCAATTCTCATGATGGCTCAACATGCTGAGAGGTTTGGCGGATTGGATGCGATCCTGAAGCGTCCTGATATAGCGCTCACGCCCGTGAGCCTCCCCCAGTGAGTTGGTCCACGGTTATGTTTAGGAAAACGGAGGATCAGAGATGGCGAACAAGCGAGCGA